>DATKZT010000040.1:0-47087 GCA_035527845.1 Sedimentisphaerales bacterium
CTTAAAACCGCCTGAATCCACGCCCAGGGCCACTATCACATGACAATCGCCGTACTCAATGCCATCGACATAGATCGCCAGGATGTCAATGTCGTCGAACCGACGCTCGCATAGTCGCCTGAACTGTTTCTCACTGCCGGCGATAAACTCACGGCTTATCTGGGACTTGCTTACCCCGACCGTCTCGGCCATCTGTGGGAGAATCTCGTTGTATTTTCGCGTGGAAACACCTTTCATCAGTATCTGCAGGATACGCGAACCCAGCCGGCTGTTCATCACCAGAGCTTCGTAGGCAGGAACTGCTACTTCCTTGCCGAAACCTCTGCCCTTCTTCCGTAAGCGCGGCTTTTCAACTCGCAGCTTTCGCTCACTTAAAGATACAACACCATGCTGCCGGCCGTGCCAGGTAATCTGGCCGTGAGCTTTGCCCGGCTGCTTTGGACCGGCAACCTGCTGGGCGCTGAGCAGAAGGACGGCCTCGACAGCTCCCTTGCCGGCCACATCGATCAGCTCATCGACAGCTTGCTCAGTGTTACAGACCAGCTCCAGAAGTGGCAGCAACAGCTGCCCGTCGTTGCTCAGAAATTCTGCGATTTTTCTGCTGTCGGTTCTCTCTGCGATTTTGTAAGATTGTTTCTGCATGGCTACTCCTTTCGAGAAAATATAAGTTTTTATCTGACCTGATCTTAAACAAAATCAGGCGGGAGTAGCCATCGCTTTTTTCAACCTCCAACTACGGATGGGACATGGTCACCTCTTACCTATAGGAAGTCTCTTGAGGGTGTAGTTGCCTTTGTGAACCATCCAGTATGTATAAATGGCACATAAAAGGATAAGACCAATTGCGATAATAGTCCACATACCTATTCTCCTAACATTGATCTATTATTATAGATGCACAAGAAAGGATTGTGTTGCCCTACTGTTCTTGCTCATCGTCATCCAGGCCATCTTCTGAAGATTGTTGAATCTCTTTAATGATCTGCCTGGCTTGCTCCACATGGCTTGCCGGAACGAGCACACCTGGAACCATGCCATCAAGACAATAAGCCCCTTGCAGATTCTCGTTTGTGATTTGAACAGGGATTCCTGCATTTTCAAGGATTGCTTTCATCAAATAGGCAAAAGTAATATCGCTTGCGGTATAAACTTCTACGTACTTGTCCATTTGGTCACCTCCTTAGAAACGCCTTCAATTCCACTGCTTTTCCCTATTATACCCCCATACCAAGAATTCTATTACCAAAAAATGAGCGTGTTGGGATGAGTAGGATGGACTTGCACCTTAAATATGGGATTTTGCTTATTATTCGGAACGCTTGAGCATCACTTTGGCCTTTATCGCTGACTTATCGTTAATTGAACGGCTGTGCTCGCCTACCAAGGAAACGAAGCCCTGTTCAAAAGTTATATAACCGTCTGCTGAGACTTCAACTGAGCGTACACCTGCGAGACTGAAGCCACCTTCCCTACGCCAAAATGTTTCCTTACTTCCGAAACCGAACCACGCTGACAATTTAGCAACACCGCGTGCATCCGTCATTTGTTCATATAGATTTGGGTCTTTATGTTCCTCAACAAAACTCTTTATTGGTTCTAATGGGATTAGCCGTACTTTCGCACCTCTGATTGTCTGTCCAGTGTCTTTGTCCGCAACAGATACTAACACCGGTCTCGCAAGCACTCCATCTCCATACGTCGTACCGAGGTATATACACCCACTTACCACGAACAGCAAGGCAGTCAGCAGTACTGCAAGTATAGTGCATTCACCTATCCAACATTTCCCACATATAGGCCTTGATAACATCTCTGCGTCTCCTTATCCAACATTCCCCATAAACCCACCTTAATAACTCGCCTACACCACTTAGCCTCTTTTCAAATATCGCCTGCTCATATTATAGATGCACAAAGAAGGATTGTGTTACAAGAAAAACCTCCCCCACGCCACCCATACCTATCTAATCCTAATCTAAGATATCTATCCCACAGCCATAGGACCCAATTTGCCAAATGAACTACAGGAGAAATTTCCCACCAAAAATAATAAGAATTTATCTTATCTGCCCGACTGCTCATCCTGCCCAGTCTGATGGGACTGCCGCACCTGCCATTCCTGGCCGTTTTCAGGCAAGTTATTCAATACTTTACTGGCCGCTGTCAAATGATTAAAGCCGGCGGTTGGTTGAGACGATAAATCGGAATGGGTACTATTTGATAGCAGGAGTACAAATATGATAAGCCTGGACAAAATAATGACACGGGACGTCGTGGTAATCGAACCGACTGCCGACATATATGACGCGATAAGAATGATGTCCGACGGCAATATTACCGGTCTGCCGGTGGTGGACGAGGATGGAAAGCTCGTGGGGGTAGTAACCGAGAGGGACGTGATGAAGCGCCTGCTGACCACTCAGAGTACGGAGGGACAGGTCCAGGACTGCATGACCACCGACGTGGTGAGCTTTGATGTGAACGACGGCTTCCTGGATGTTATCAGCACGCTTGTCGAGAAGCGTTTTCGCCGGGTGCCTATCGAATCCGAAGGAAGGCTGGCGGGGATTGTCAGCAGAAGCGATATTATTTCTTACTTATTCAGTTGTGAGCTGAAGGACAGGGGAGTGGTTGCGGCCGCAGTCAGAGGCAAGGTTGTCGCTTAATCGGGAGAGCAACGAGCTTCGTTACATTCACCATTTGTCCGGTCACAAAAGTTTCGCCAAGCCGCAAATGGCCGGCGAGTTGCCGCGCTAAGAATCCTAAGCGTGCTCATAGTATTAACAAGACCCTGCCGAACACGATGAGGTTCCGACAGTTTCTTACCTGCCTGTGCCCGAACGCGCTTCTCGTCTGCGATTGTATTCTTGCCGCAGGTATGGCTCGGCCAACTCATTGAGGCCATGACATTGATAGAGGCCATCCCTGCCGCCTTTGGCAGCATCCCAGACAAAAGTGGCATCCCAGTCAAATGGCTGCTGCTGTTCGAGATAAGCGGGATCACCAACTCCGCAGAAAAGGGTCAGTGTTGCAAGAGGTGTGGTGGAGTCTATCGCTGGGTGAAACTCGACTTTTCGATAACCACAGGCAGAAGATACGCCATAGTTTTGCGAATTCAGGATGCACTGCCATGCACGGTTGATCACCGCAGGATCGGTGACAGCAACGACTACATCGGAACCGAAGCCGCCCTCCGAACCCCGCAATACGAGTTTCTCTGTGGCCGATGGGCATGCACCTTTGGAATACAGTGCCTCGACAAGGCGATTGCCGGAAAGAGGCTCTTCGACATCCCCCACCTCATAACTTGAATACCAATAGGTCTTTTCAGGGTGATGGAGCATAATCCAGAAGCCCCGCGCAGCATCGTCTCGACAACGGTAATACAAAACGTATTCCTCCTCCGGATTGCTCGGCGGATTGAATTCCGCGAAGGGTTTTCCGAATATTTTGACTATACCCTCGTAGCCGACTGACTCGTTCAGGCCTTTCAACTTTGCGGCGATCTCCTGCTGTGATGTGCAATCAATCAGCCTGTCAGGGCCGGTGGAACAGCCCCAAATGCAACAGGATACGACGCCGAAGGTGACCGCCCTACAAACTATGGAAGGATTCAACATTGATAATTCCTCTATCAACGCCTGCATGCAGGGGGCCTTCACTTACATAAGCCCTCATACTGTTAGTCGGACGTCTCGAAAAACACTCTTTAATAATTATCTTGGAGACGAAAGGGTTGCGGCAAGAAGATGTGGCTGCCCTGGCTGCACAGCAAACAGTACAATCTTCGGCCGGCTTTCCTCAGTCCCGGTGGAGGGTCAGAAGAAATCAATCCTATCCAATTGGGGCTCAAGTTGCCTGTCTGATGTAAGCTTTCTGTAGATCCTGGCGGCGGCGGAAATATCCTGAATCGCCAGACCCGTCGAGTCGAATATGGTTATCTGCTCGTCGGAATCTCTTGCCGGTTTCTTTCCGGTCACTATCTGGCCTATATCTGCGTAGATGTCGTCTTTGCTGATAATCCCCTTTGACAGCGCAACGTTTATTTCGCCGCTGTGGGACGCCTGCCGCCAGTTATCAATTACTATCCTGGCTCTTTTGAGAATCGCCGGGTCCAGTTCCTGCTTGCCGCGGGCGTCGGCGCCGATGGCGTTTATGTGGGTGCCCGGACGGATAAAATCTGCCTTGACAATCGGGCTTCTGACCGGCGTGGTGGTGACTACTATGTCGGCGTTCCTGACCGCTTCCTCAACCGAAGCGGCATACTCAACCTTCAGGCCATGTCCGGCATATACGTGCTCGCCGAAGTCTTTCATGCAGGCTTGGCTGCTGTCGTACACAACGATGGAAGATATTTGCGGGCCTCGTAATCAACAACGCTTCCAACTGTGTTCGGGCCTGCGTGCCGGCCCCCACGAAAGCCGCCGTCTGCGAGTCCTGCCTCGAAAGATACTTTGCGGCAACGCCTCCGGCGGCACCGGTCCTCATTTTCGTAATATGTGTCCCATCCATTACCGCCAAAGGAAACCCCGTTTCGGGATCGACCAGCGTAATCGTCGCCATTACAGTGGGCAGGTCCTTGTTGAGGGGGTGAACATTGACATTTTTGACTCCCGCAACAGCCATTGAGGGGATGTAGGCGGGCATGCACCTGAGGTCCCCTTTATCAAAGGAAAGGTACACTTTTGCGGGCATCTGGACGCCCGCATTGCCATATAGAACGAAGGCCTCTTCAATCGCGGCGATGTAATCGCTCATATTGAATACCGCTTCAAGCCTGGTCCTTTTGATTAAATATGTTGACCTGTCCATAATCTCCCGCTTTCAAGAATCGCTCTATCCATTCACCCCATTATGCCTGACTGCCCTATATAGCGCATTTTGCCCCAAACTACCCGCCCGTCGGCCGGCCTTTGCCATACCCGGAAATCATCAGCCAATCTGCCCACCGATGTCACGCCCAAGAAACTTATGGCGAAACAATCTTGCAATAAACTAACCGTGTGGTACAATTACCACAAGAATGAACTTGAAAGGCCAGGATTAGGAGAATCAATGCCTTTACACTTCAGGAGTTTGCGCAGCAGCAGTCACGGCAACTGTCTTGCGCTCTGGACCGACCGGACCAGAGTCGTGATTGACTGCGGCCTTGGTTCGATGCGAAAAACCAGACAAATTCTCACGGAGCATCTGGGCAGTCCGGCGGACATCGACGCGGTGGTCATCTCCCATGCGCACACCGACCATATAAGCTATTATCCGCTCAGGGTCCTCGAAGACGAGGGCATAACCATAAGAATTTCAGAGGACTGCCTGGAGCAACTGCGGCAGAAGCACTTCAACGGATACGGATTCGGCTCGCTCAGAATAAGGACATTTTCCGACCGAAGCTTCAGGGTGGGGGACCTGACGTTCAAGGCTTTCAGGCTGCCGCACAATCCGTACTATCCAACCTACGGTTTCGTTATAAAGTACAAAAAGAAAAAGGTGGTGATTGCCACGGATTTCAACAGGTGGCAAGACTGCCTGGAGCATTTCATCGACGCAGATTTTCTGTTTGTCGAATCGAACCACGATCTTGAACTGTTAAGGCGGTATTACAACCCCAACAGTGAGTTTCACCTGCCGAATCCGGAGACGGGAAAGCTGTTATGCAGCGTAAAAACCAACAGCGGCCACGCCTGCGGGGCGGTGATGCTGGGCCATCTGAGCCTGATTAGGAACGAGACGGATATTGCTTTAGGGGAGATAAGAAACAGCTTTGAAAGCAGCGGGGTAGAGTTAGATTTCGGACTATGGGCCGCTCCGAGGCTGGAGGCGAGTGAGGCGGTTGGAATTGCATGAGGAGGGACTCTCGTGCAGAATGGGGATTCGACGATTGCCGGCCATCCAAAAAATCCGCCCGCTTCGATATTTTCCCCTGGCTTAACTGGAAAGATTTGCTTATAATGGACTGCACCCATGAGGTGGCTTTATGAAGTTGGAGAAAAGAAAACCTTCAGGACGGGAAAAGGACGAGGCCGCTGTTGAGCTTCTGAGTCAGCTCAGGGAGAAGCTCCATGCAGGGGATATTTCGAGCGCGAGGCGAGCGGCCCACAATCTGTCGTGGATGCAGGAAGACGGGCTGGACATCCTCAAGGAGGCCTTATCGGGCGATTTCCCGAGGACCGACAAGAAGGCAGCCGCCTACGGCCTGAGGAACATGCACGGCAGGATGAAGAAAATGGCTTTGGAGGCTCTCAACGAAGGGCTCAAGCATCCCAACCGCATTACCAAAGAGGCATGTCAGAAGGCCCTGCAACTGCTCGGAGGCGAGGTCCCGGAAAAGGCGCGTTCCAAAAGGAAGCCCCGGCGAGGCAGGTTCAATATCAAAGAGGTTCCGAGCGCACGCAGAACAAGGCCGAGGGCCCCGCAGAGAGGGACGCGCACCAACAGGTAAGTGTTGTTCAAGAAGAAACTGGGTGATTATTAGCGAGCAACGCCGACTGCCGCGCCAGCATCTTGGCGGCACCCCGCGGCCGGGCGAAGGCAACGAATCACAAAGGAACCAGACCGGATTCTTTTTAGCTGCCGGCTTTTGCGCGTCTCAATGCGATATAGACAACGGCCAATACCGCGCCGACCGCGTTAAAGAGCATGTCCCACATTGTATTGTCATAGCCTCCGACGCCGGTTTCGGGGAAACTCAGGACGGCCGTAAATTCCACTATCTCGTTCAATGCGCCCAGCCCCATTCCAATCAGAATTAGCAAGACGGAAACTGCCGCCCAGTTTACTTTGTCCGCCAAATTAGGTTTCAAGACATAGTAACAGAACAGGGTGGCACAGCCGAAGCCAAAGGCATGCACGAACTGGTCAAACCTCAAGACGTCTGGAATCATCTGATAGGCATACAGGACCCGCCCGCTTACAGTGACATAGCCTCCGAGCATGTGCAGGAGACCCCAGGCCGTCAGGCCCGACAAGACACCCACGGGAAAATCAAATCTAAGGTGCATAAGACTTATCAGGGTCACAAAGAGGGCGACCGTCCCGACGTAGAGGAGGAACTCATAGTTCTTCCTGGCCGAATACAGGACAGCAAAAGTGGCCAGATAAATGATGTTGATTATCAGTATTGCAAGATGGGCCTTGGTTATCTTCATCCTTTAGCCCCTTCGTCTCAAACCCAAGCGGCCCGGCCGGCCGCTTTTGACGCCCGCCTGTGTTGAGCCCTCAAGTCCCGTAAACAACAGCCCTGCCGAGTCCATTGCCGTTTTGCCGCTTATACCCTTATTCGAAACCGCGTCAAGCTCTTTTTGCGAATAACCCGGCCGGCCAATCGGAATTCATACGTTGACAGGCCAAATTTCTTCAGCGCCGGACAAGCGGGCACACTCATGCCCAACGGAACAGTCGCCGGATTCTGGCTTTTGGCTTTTCCCCACCTCCGCAGCCGAGTAAAATGGGCTCCAACAGAACGCGACCAATACGTGATTCACAAGGTTGAAGGCTTAAGGAAGCCGAAAATGAGAAGATTCAACTCGGTGGATGAGATTCTGGATTTTGCGATTGCACGAGAGGTCGAGGCGAACAGATTCTATACACAGTTGGCAGGCCAAATGGAGAACCCTTCGATGCGCAAAGTGTTTGAGGCCTTTGCCATTGATGAGACGGCGCACAAGATGAAGCTCGAAGCGGTCAAGGGCGGGGAATTCGAATTCAAGGAGGAGCAGGTGCAGAGCCTCGAGATCGCCGATTATGTTGTGGAAGGTGAGCCCCGGCCGGATATGAGCTACGCCGATGCGCTGGTTCTGGCGATGAAAAGAGAAAAGACTTCATACCGACTCTATATCGACCTTGCAGCGGTGGCAGAGGCGGAGGAGCTTACGGATATGTTCCTGGCGCTGGCGCAGGAAGAAGCGAAGCACAAGCTGCGATTTGAGATTGAGTACGACGACGTAATTCTGAAAGAGGACTAAGAGCCGGGCAGCTATGCCTTCGGAGAAAACGAATGGCAAAAAAGGTGGTAGGCATCGTAGGCAGTTATCGCAAAGGGCACATTATCGATAGCGCGGTTTCGGCGGTGCTCAAAGGGGCAGAGCAGGCCGGCGCCCGGACGAAGAAGATATACCTTCTCGACAAGCACCTCGAATTCTGCACCAACTGCAGGGCGTGTACCCAGGAAAGGGACGTGGGAAGAGGTAAATGCGTGCAGGAAGATGACCTTGAGGAGCTGTTGAAGGAAATCGACTCGGCCGATGGCATCGTGCTGGGCTCTCCGATAAACTTTTTTACGGTGACGGCGATTATGAAGAGGTTCATCGAGCGGCTGGTGGGCTCCGCTTACTGGCCCTGGGGCATGGGTGCACCGAGACTTCGAACAAAGAACGCGACCAAAAAGGCGGTGATAATCACTTCCAGTGCGTGTCCGGCCTTCATAGGCAGGATTCTGATGCCGAACGCCCTGACCATCCTAAAGGCAGCGGCCAAGAGCCTGGGCTTCAAGGTCGAAAGGAAGCTCTATTTCGGGCTCGCCGCCGGCGAAGAAAACCAGAGGCTGGAAAAAAAGGCGCTCGCCAAGGCATACGAGGCGGGCTGGATGCTCGCATCCTGACGCGGGCAACCGGGGACAATTGATGATCGAGTTCATTGCGGACAGGCAGATATACGAGAAGGTGATTTGCGGGCGAATCCCGAAGGCAGGCAGATTTCTCTGGATGGCGACTTCGGACCTTAAGGACCTTCACGTGGACAAGAACAGCAGGATGGTGCCTTTCCTGGAAATTCTGTCGGACCTGATCGAAAGAAAAGTTGAAATACGCCTGCTGCACGCGAAGGAGCCGGGGCGGCCGTTCCGGGAGGATTTCGACAGGTATCCAAATCTGATAAAGGGTATGGAGCGAATCCTTTGTCCGAGGGTTCATCTCAAAACGGTGGTGATTGACGGCTCCTTCGCCTATATGGGCAGCGCCAACCTCACCGGCGCGGGGATGGGCGCCAAGAGCGAGCACAAGAGAAACTTTGAGGCAGGAATCGTCACCGATGACAAGGCCATCGTCGGCCGAATTATGGAGCAGTTTGACGGTATATGGCGCGGGACCCATTGCGCGGCTTGCAAAAGAAAGCAGTTCTGCGCCGACTATAAGGACCTGCAGGGCTGACGGCGCAGGATGCGCCGGCGTCGTCGCTGCTCATTGTAGGGTCTGATTGGCTCTGGCGCGGATGGCAGGAAAAGAAGAAAACACTATTGAACACAGGGCGGGAGATTCCGTCTCTGCGAAGGCTCTGCTTTTTCTCGGGGTCGCAGCCCTTGTCACTGCCGTGGTCTTTGGGCCGACCGGCCGAATCGCCGCGGCGGGAACGGCTGCGACCCTTGGCACGGCATTGCTGGCACTGGCCGCCGGCGCCTCACGGCGTTTCAAGTCACTCGCATTCACAATTTGGGTCCTGGCGTTTGTTATCTGCGCACTGTTTTTCCCCGGGCTGTTCATTTCATGGGGCCCATTGCAGTTGCGAGATACCATCGGACCTCTGGTACAGGTAATACTGTTTGGGATGGGGATGACGCTGACATTCGACGATTTTGCCCGTGTCATTAAGATGCCCAGGGGCGTCTTCATCGGCTTCACACTTCAATACACGGTGATGCCTTTGATGGGTCTGACCTTTGCCGCGCTGTTTGGGCTGAAGCCCGAAGTGGCCGCGGGGCTGATTCTAATCGGCTCGTGCCCGGGAGGGGTCTCGTCGAACGTAATCACCTACATAGCCGGCGCCAACGTTGCACTGTCGGTAACGATGACGGCGTGTTCGACGCTTCTGTCACCCCTGATCACACCCTTTGCGATGAAGCTGTTGGCCGGGCAGTATGTTCCGATCGACACGTGGGCAATGATGAAGACTATCCTGTGGATGATTATCGTGCCGCTGGTGGCGGGACTGCTGATAAATCGATACGCCCACAAACTCGCCGGGAAATTGGTGCGCATCCTGCCCTTTCTGGCGATGCTTTCCATCTGCATCATAATTGCAGTTACGATAGCGCTGTCGCGCGAGGACCTTCTGGTGATGGGCTTTGCGCTTTTCGGCGCTTCGGTGTGCCACAACGCAGCGGGTTTTGCCCTGGGCTACTGGGGGGCGCGGGCGGCAGGGCTGGATAAGCGAGACAGCAGGACTGTCGCCATCGAAGTGGGAATGCAGAACGGCGGCATGGCGACGGGCCTGGCGTTCAACGTTCTAAACAGCGCCAAAGCGGCCATGGCGTCCGCGGTATTCGGTCCGTGGTCAGCCGCAGCGGGCTCGGCACTGGCCTCGTACTGGCGGCGGACGAAAAAGGCCAAGCCTGTTGACAGCGCGGCGCAGGCGGCGGCCGAACCATCGGAGGAATCAACCGGGGATTCGCCCCCACGGTAATAGCAGCATCACGTCGAGCGAGATGGGATGCTATATTTGAATTCGCCCGTAAATGAGACCGGCAATCGCCGCAAGGATGACCATAATCAGGGTAAGCTTGAGCAGCCGGAAATCCCGGTCGCGGACTCTCGATTCGTGGGTCTTTTCGGCGAACTTGAGCTCACTCTTCAACTGTTGGATTTGCTGTTTTTCTTGTACCATACTCATATCAAACACCTCCTGCCGGAGCAAATGCCCCCATTGGAAAGAGTTTTACGAACCTCTGGTAACTGCTTAAAATATAAGAAATCGCCGGCAAGGGCACAAAAACGATCCGGCAAGACAGTGCCTTAAAGTAATGCCTGGGCGCAAAAGCCCGATAAGAAGTTCGATTAAACCGATAGACCCGGACCCGAAGAAACTAAGTTCCAACCGAGCGTTCATCGGCGGGCTCAATCAGCCTGCAGGATGCGCGATACCGAGGGATGATTTGTGTTGTCAACTCCAACGCTGATTACGTTCATGGTCTATTTTATTTTCCTGCTGGGCATCGGCTTCTACTTCTACCGCAGGTCCGCAAGCATAGAGGACTATCTGCTGGGCGGAAGGGGCATGGGGGCGTGGGTCACGGCGCTTTCGGCGCAGGCGAGCGACATGAGCGGGTGGCTGCTGATGGGCCTGCCCGGCGCGATTTATTTGGGCGGAATCGGAAAAACGTGGATAGCTATCGGTTTGTTCATCGGGACTGTTCTGAACTGGAAGCTGGTAGCGGCCCGTCTGAGGATCTATACACAGAAAACCGATACCATAACACTGCCCTGCTTCTTCGAGCAGCGGTTCGGCGACCCCACGGGGCTGCTGTGGATAATCTCGGCAATCATCATCCTGATATTCTTTACCATATACGCCTCCTCCGGCCTCGTGGCAACAGGGAAACTCTTCGAATCGACGTTCGACGTCCCGTACAAGACGGCGGTGGTCATCGGGGGCGCCATAATCATCGCCTACACCTTTCTGGGGGGATTTCTGGCGGGTCTGCTGGACGGACCTTTTCCAGGGAATGCTGATGGTGCTGGCGGTAGTCGTCGTGCCGGCAATCGCTTACTTCAAGGTGGGCGGCATCGGAGAAATAAGAGCAGCGATGGCATTGAAAGAGATATCATCGACCCTCATTCCCCGAGGGGAACGGTTCCCGCTGCTGGCGATAATCTCGGCCGCGGCATGGGGGCTCGGATATTTCGGTCAGCCGCATATCCTGGCACGATTCATGAGCGTCAAGTCGGTGCGCAAACTCCGCGAATCAATGACCATAGCCATCGTGTGGGTGGCCCTGTCGCTGGGCGGGGCGGTGGTAATCGGCCTCATCGGAATAGGGATGTTCGACAATCTGACAGGCGGCAAAGAGGAAAAAATATTCATCTACATGATAAGCAGGGTGATGCACCCCTGGCTGGCCGGAATAATGCTGGCTGCCATCCTGTCGGCAATTATGTCCAGCATAGACTCGCAGCTTCTGGTCAGCTCGTCGGCGCTGACGGAGGACTTCTACCAGAAAGCCATAAAGAAAGACGCATCGGTAAGAGAAATCGTCCTGATAGGCAGAATCTCAGTAGTCATAATATCGGCAGTAGCGCTTGTTCTGGCGCTCACCTGGGACGACACCATCCTGGGCATAGTCGCTTACGCATGGGGGGGATTGGGTGCGGCATTCGGCCCTGTCGTGCTTTTCGCGCTGTTTTCGCGCAGGACCGGCTGGCAGGCGGCCCTGGCAGGGATGGTGTCCGGTACGGTGACGCTGGTCCTGTGGAAGCAGGCAGGACTGGATAGGTATCTCTATGAAATAGTGCCGGGCTTTGCCTGTAATTGCCTCGTGATTCTTATGGTCAATAGTTTCAGCGGGCAGAGGAACGAGGGAGTCCTTCAGCAGTACGAGCAGGTTGTCGAAGAAGCTCGCTAAATGCCGCAGGCGCGCGCAGGTATTCCGGTTAAAAAAACGGGGGGAAACTTGCTGCCGGGGGCCCCGCGGTCAGAAGCAGCAGTAGCCGATCTGCTCACACGCCGAATACAACCGGTTCCAGGCCGCGTCCCCGTTGACGACCCCGAATGCGATGGGATACAGCATATTGTCTTCCTTGAAGATGTGCTCCTGCTTGAGCGGCACAAAGTAGAGCACGACCCGGTCAAGGCCGCGCTTGAATTCGGTAAAATCCATTGCGCAGCACTTGTATATGAGCTCCTGCAACTGCTGCGTGTAGTACTGCAGGTCAAAATGCTCGGCGGTCAGGATGGTCGGCAGCACGGACATCCCCAGCTTCTCAAGCTCGGGAAAGAGTACCGTCTCCTCCATCTGGGTGTGCTGCTCACCGGCGGCAAGATGGCTGACAATGTGAAGAAGCCTGGTGTATTCCGGGGCGGTGGCGCTGATGTAAGGCAGCCTGCTGATGGCCGTATTGAGCTTGCTCAGGTCCACCAACAGGCACTGCACCATTTGATGCTCCGCCAACAGCCGCTGAAGGACATGGCCCTGTGGCAGGCTGAACCTCAGCTTCTCCGCGGGATGGCCGATGAGCCCGATATGCGAGCGGCACATCCTGGATATTTCTTTTATATCCACCCCGGACCTGAGCATCCTCTGCTGGGCGCGGACTATATCCCCAGGCTCCACAGTTGCTAAGAAATCCTCCGCTCCCTCTCTGAGTTTGGCCGGACTTTCTCCCTCATTTATCCGCGTCAATATCTTGGCTAAATTCTCAACATTATCCATGGCTCGCACCCCCATCAAACGGCAAACCCAAGGAACACCGCGTAAATGGCCTGCCCCCCATGGGCCCGCCGCTTATCCGGAAGTTCCTTTATATGTAATACGAACGAGCCGGGCCGGTTGGTCACCGCAGAGAACAAAGTTTTTGTCAAAATCCGACCTGTTGTATAGAATATGCCGGTTGCAGGCCCTGTTTTCGACGTAAAGCCATACAGTGCGAGAGGTTACAAATAGGATGGGGAAGAAGGCGATCGATATTGTGCTCCTGCCTGACGAGGCCATGACGGCCAAGGTAATTGAGGCAAACAGGAACCTGGTCCGCCAATTTGGCGCCGAAATAGTCCTCGACAAGGAGAACTGCCTGCCCCACATTTCCCTTGCTATGGGTTCTCTTGCGCAAACGGACCTGCCCGCCGCGGCGGACATTTTGAAAGACATCGCCGGCGAAAACGCTCTGCCGCGGTTGGAGGCCACTGCAATCCGGACGTCAACCAATTCCATGTGCCGAACGGTATCGGTTCTCGAAGTCAAAAATATCGAGCAACTGCAATCGCTTCACGAAGAGGTCATGGGTACATTGGGGCCGTATCTTGGCGGTGATGTCACCAGGGAAATGCTATACAATCCTGATGAAATTGAGCAGTCCACTTTGCGATGGATTGAGAGCTACCGGGATAAATCCAGCTTCGAAAATTTCTTTCCGCACATAACAATAGGATACGGCGAATTGGCGCCGATGGCGTTTCCCATCGCCTTCACAGCGGGCCGTCTGGCCTTGTGTCACTTAGGTAACCACTGCACATGCAGAAAGATTCTCGCGGCCGCGCCAATAGCTACTCGACGGTGACGCTCTTGGCAAGGTTTCGGGGCTTGTCCACGTCGTGGCCGCGGAGCACGGCGGCGTGATAGGCAAGAAGCTGCAGCGGAACAACGGTCACCATCGGCTGCAGAATTTCAGGCACGTCGGGTACGGTAATCAGGTGGTCTGCGTGCTCTTTGATGTTGTCATCACCCTCGGTGGCGACAACGATGATCTTTCCGCCGCGGGCCTTGACCTCTGCGATGTTGCCCATAATCTTTTCGTACTGGGGCCCGGCTGTTGCGATAAAGACAGCGGGCATGCCGTCCACAATCAGTGCTATGGGGCCGTGTTTCATCTCTGCGGCGGGCAGGCCTTCGGCGTGAATGTAACTTATTTCCTTGAGCTTCAAGGCGCCTTCGAGGGCGACGGGGTAGTTGAATCCCCGCCCCAGGAAGAGCCAGTTGTTCCGGTTGATATTGGCGGCGGCGATTTCCTTTATATGCCCGGACTGCTCGAGCACGCGGCTTATCTTGTCGGGAATCTGTGAAAGTTCATCGATGCACCTGCTTGCCTCATCGCGGCTGATATGCCTTCTGCGGCCCAGCTCTATCGCCAGCATGCTCAGGACCGCCACCTGGGCGGTAAAGGCCTTTGTGCTGGCGACACCGATTTCCGGGCCGACGTGCAGATATATGCCCGCATCCGTGGCGCGGGCAATCGACGAGCCGACGACATTGACGATGCCCAGCACGGTGGCGCCGCGCTCCTTGGCCTCCTCCACCGCAGCCATAGTGTCCAGCGTCTCGCCCGACTGGCTTATCGCCAGAACAACGGTCCCGTCTTCGATGATTGGATTGCGGTAACGGAACTCGCTGGCGTATTCGGTCTCGGCGGGCATGCGTGCCAACTGCTCGAAAAGAAACTCACCAACCAACCCGGCGTGGAAGGCCGTCCCGCACGCGGTGAAGATAAATCGCCTGGCGCGCGCCAGCTCGCGAAAACAGGAATCTATGCCCCCCAGCCTGATTTTCTTGTTATGCGGGTCGAGCCTGCCGCCCATGCAGGTGCTCAGGGCCTTTGGCTGCTCGAAGATTTCCTTGAGCATATAGTGCTCGAAGCCGCCCAACTCAATCTGTTCGAGCGAGAACTCGATCTGCTGCAGGTCCTTGGTGACGGTGACATTGTCAATGGTCTTGGTATAGAAACCATCGGGGCCTATGGTGACCATCTCGTTATCGGCAAGGTATACGGCCTGCGTGGTATGCTCCACTATCGCCGCGGCGTCAGAGGCGAGAATATACTCATCATCCCCGACACCCAGAATCAGTGGGCTGCCCTTTTTTGCGCCGATAAGCATTCCGGGAAAATCCGAACAGGCGATAGCCAGTCCGAAAGTGCCGTGGACCTCGTGCAGCGCCCGCTGTACCGCCCACTCGAACTTGTTCCGGCCGGCGGGGATACCGTCGGGTTTCGCATAAAAATAACCCATCAGGTTTGCTATCACCTCCGTATCGGTTTCGCTGGCAAAGCCCACCCCTTCATTCTTCAGCCAGGTTTTCAGCGTCGCGTAGTTTTCGATGATGCCGTTGTGCACCAGGGCGATCTTGCCGGTGTAATCCAGATGCGGGTGCGCGTTTATGCTGTTGGGCTCGCCGTGTGTGGCCCATCGTGTATGTCCGAGTCCGAGGGTCTCGCGGCCGTCAGGCTCATCGAGGATGGCCTCGAGGGCAGTTATTCGGCCGCTGGTTTTCTTTATCTTTATCGCGCCGCTTCCCAGCAGTGCCACGCCAGCCGAGTCATAGCCGCGATATTCGAGGCGCTTGAGGCCTTCAACGAGAATCGGCTGGGCCATCTTTCTTCCCAGATAAGCTACAATCCCACACATTCGCTTCCCCCTTCAATCACAAAATCGCCAGCAGAAGACTTCTGCCAACAGCCCACAACACGCCGCGACACAAGCAAAACACCGGTCCAGATTCTTCAACCCGTCCCGCTTGCAGCCGCATTATAAGCGAAACTCCCCAGTTTAACAACTCGATTCGGCGCGACTTCATTTTAGTCTTTTTGAATGTGGAGAACCCGGACCCCGCCTCAGACCAAACCGGAATCTACAGAAACCGTGCTCCGCGGCCGAAGGAAGCAGTAAATTCTGAAATTTTCCAAAAATAAGAAGATTTTTTGCTACCTGGATTCATTTTGCCACACTAACACAATGAAATGGTGCAATATCCATCTGATACCGCCGCAGGAGGCAGCGTGTGGGCGCGGCAATTCCACGCACCACCGCCTGTTTGGCTGTAGGGCTTGACAAATTGACCTCTAACGCGAGCATTTGTAGAATAATTTAGTGGAAAATGCTGATTGGAATGATATCGAGGCTTGCCTTGACGGCGACGCGGATGCCTATAAGAGACTTGTTCAGAGATACGAAGGACAAGTCGCACGGCTTATGTGGCGGTTCTCCCCGAACAGGGCAAATTGTGAAAAACTTGTACAGGATGTCTTTGTCGAAGCCTATTTTAGCTTGAAAAGTTACCAAGGCAGGGGGCCTTTACTTCAGTGGCTTAAAAAAATTGGAACAAGAGTTGGATACAGATTTTGGAAAGAACAGGATAAGAGAAAAAAGTTTTTGCCTTTGCAGGATTTCGACTTTGTTGAAAAAAGCAATGAAGATTCGATTGACCCGGATACGGCTGCTGCAATCCTGCATGCCCTGCTTGATCGACTGCCAAGAGCAGACCGGGTTGTTCTTACGCTCATGTACTTCGAAAACTGCAGTACAGAAGAAGTGGCCAGAAGAACAGGGTGGACCCGTCCTGCAGTAAAATCAAGAGCATGGCGGGCAAGGAAAAAAATGAAAGAAATTGCTGAAAAAGAAAATCTTTTGGAGAGATTAGGATGGATACGTTAGAAGGAATTGAAAAACTGGCAAAAAGGGCTCAAATGCAAAGAATACCTGCATTCGCCGTTTCGGACCAGGTCATGGCCCGACTAAGATTCGGCGAAGTGGATGCAACCAGCTTTGCTGTGTTCGATTTCCTTGCGGGTATTTTCGCTACAGCTGCCTCAATAATCTTTTATATCGGGATAAATGCATGGATGCATATCGTGAGTCCCTTAACGCAGTTCTTTGCTCCCCTGCAGGAGGTTTCATTATGGTAGATGGACTGAGCAAACACCATCGCACAGGAATAATCATTCAAATACTTGTTGCAACTGTAATATTTCTTTCCGGTGTTATTGCCGGTTCTACCGGAACCGTTGTATATCTGAAGAACAAGGGGATTCTTCGTCCTCCCAGACCTCACTATAGGATTACGGCCTCAGAGATAGCTGCGGAAATAGGGTCTGATTATGACCTGTCTGACAGTCAAATTAAGCAAGTCGAGCAGATTTTCGAAAAAGCAGGACAATCCTTAGAGACCCTGCGGCAGGAATTTGAGGAAAAAATGGAGACCGGCAAACGGCAAATCAGGACTGAAATGAAACAGGTTTTGTCGCCGGAACAGTTTGAGCGATGGCAGCAGGATTTCAACGCTCGACATGGACGACGAGGCCCGGGTCCGGGCCCGGGAAAACATGGTCCGGGAAGGCCCGGAGTACCTGAAGGAGAATGATTATCAGGGCTGAGTTATTTGTGTAGGCCCCAGCTATTTAATCAACAAAGATCCTGGGATTGGTCATCCAAAAATATTCGGGAATGATTGTAAAAAGGACTCCGACAAACGAATAACGAAACGGAAATGGCTCAAGGCAAGAGTGGTCCATGAACGCTCCACACGAAACAGTCGCTAATAGAATTGTTTTGTTGGTTACCACGGTTCTTGTGATACTGGCTCCGGCCGGCTGTGCCCCTGTGGGGCCCAATTATGTTCCACCCGATATATCGGTCCCTGCAACCTGGCACACCCAACTCAAGCAGGGGTTGGTCTTGGAAGACATGGACCCACACATACTGACGTCGTGGTGGACCACTTTGAACGACTCCGCACTATCCGGCCTGATCGAAAGAGCTGTGGCAGGCAATCTTGACCTGAAAAAGGCGCAGGCAAGGATTCTTGAGGCACGCGCCCGCAGAGGCATTGCCAAGGCTGGTATGTTTCCTACTCTCAACTTTTCGGGGGCGGATACATGGACTCGCAGCAGGAAAGCAGCGGGACCCGGCGAAACCAGCGAACTCTACTCAGGGCATTTTGACCAGCTTTACTCGACAGACTTCGATTCCGGCTGGGAGATAGATATCTTTGGCGGTGTTCGTCGTTCTGTGGAAGCAGCGGAGGCGGATATACAGGCTAACCAGGAAGACTTACATGATGTTCTTGTTTCGCTTCTTGCTGAAGTGGCCTTGAATTATGTAGAGGTACGCACATTTCAGGCACGACTGACGGCAGTGGAAAGTAATCTCGATGCACAGAACGAGACTTACCAGTTGACTTTATGGCGATATCAGGCAGGTTTGAGTGACGAGCTTGCTGTACAACAGGCCCGCTATAATCTTGAAAGTACTCGTTCCCAGATACCAGCTCTGCATACCGGGCTGGAGGAGGCAATGAACCGTATTGCCGTGCTTCTTGGAGAGCAACCGGGTACGGTTCATGAAGAACTGGAAGAAAGCGAGCCTATACCGGTCGCTTCCACAAAGACCGCTGTCGGTGTACCGGCCGAAGTGATACGCCGCCGGCCTGATGTGCGGCGGGCTGAACGAGAACTGGCTGCACAGACAGCAAGGGTCGGTGTGACTACCGCCGACCTTTACCCTAAGTTCAACTTGAGCGGTTCCATTGGTGTGGAGGCACTTTCATTTAACAAGCTGGCGAGCAACTTATCTTCGTCCGACAGCTGGGCCTTAAGCGGCGGTCCCCGAATTGGTTGGGCAGTCTTTGATGCCGGCGCTATTCGCCAAAACATAAAGGTGCAGTCAGCACTTCAGGAACAAGCCCTAATCCAATACGAATCCACTATGCTTGGTGCACTGGAAGACGTGGAAAACGCTCTCACCTCTTATGTAAACGAACAAAGCAGAATGGACAATCTAAGGCAGGCAACAGAGGCGGCTCAAACAGCCGTTGAATTGGCACAACATGAATACCAGGCCGGCCTGACCGATTTCAGCAATGTCCTGGATGCGCAGCGGTCGCTGTTATCATTCCAGGACCAACTGGCCCAAAGTAAAGGAAATGTGACCTCAAACCTTATTCGATTATACAAAGCTCTCGGAGGAGGATGGACATCTTTTACCTCCGAAGAGAAATAATAAACAATAAAAAGGGGAACAAAATGAATACTGGAAAAAGCCCGGATTCGGATATTGCCAAAGCATTGGGAACCGACCAGTCCTCGAGCCACCGAAGTCGCCTGAAACGCTGGTTCCTTATAGGCATACCGGCGGTAATGATAGTAACAGCTATTGTGATCTGGACGAAAACGGGGACGTCCAACTCGGTGCAATTCAAGACAGAGGAAGTTCGGCGAGGAGACATCACCGTCATTGTAACCGCCACAGGCACCCTGCAGCCGACCAACGAGGTTGATGTAGGCAGCGAGTTGTCCGGCATAATCGAGACCGTCGAAGTGGACTACAATAACAAGGTCGAGGTCGGTCAAGTTCTGGCAAGACTCGACACATCAAAACTTGACGCTCAGGTGACGCAATCCAAGGCGGCACTGGAGTCGGCAAAGGCTAAGGTATTACAGACACAAGCGACCCTAAGCGAAACCCGCAGTAAACTGGCACAGTTTGAGAGAGTACGGGAACTAAGCAATAAGAAGGTGCCGTCACAGGCTGAGTTCGACGCGGCAGAAGCAGCATTCGAGAGAGCCAAGGCCGACGTGGCCAGCGCGACGGCGGCAGTCTCTCAGGCCCAGGCTGCTCTGGAAGCCTATAAGACAGATTTATCGAAGACTGTTATTCGGTCGCCCGTTAACGGTATCGTCCTGACGCGCAGCGTAGAGCCTGGTCAGACAGTAGCGGCAGCCTTCCAAGCGCCTGTGCTGTTTACGTTAGCTGAGGATCTGACCCAGATGGAGTTGCACGTGAATGTGGATGAGGCGGATGTGGGTAAGGTTAAGGAGGGTCAGGACGCCGAATTTAGCGTGGATGCTTACCCGAATCGAACCTTCAAAGCCCAGATAACGCAGACTCGCTATGGAGCCCAGACCGTAGAGGGCGTCGTAACTTATGAAACCTTGCTCAAAGTGGATAACGCGGATTTATCCCTGCGGCCCGGAATGACAGCAACTGCCGACATAATAGTGACCAAGATTGAAAATGCCGTCCTCGTATCCAACTCGGCGCTGCGATTTAAACTGTCGACGGAAGATGACAGGAAAAATAACGGCGGTTTGGTTGGAGCATTGCTTCCTCACCCGCCCCGACATAAGTCCAAACAGACAGAGAACGCCATCAGCAGCAGTAATAGGCAGCAGGTCTGGGTACTAAAAGATGGAAAAGATGGGCGGCCGGTTGCCGTTCCGGTGACTACCGGCGCCACGGACGGAGTTATGACGGAAATATTGGATGGTGAGATTGAGCCTGGAATGTTGCTGGTAGTTGACGTAATCAGTAAAGGAAGTGGATATGGTCCGGTCAGAGCAGACGGTTGAGCATACGCTTATCAAATTGCAGGGAGTCAGAAAGATATACGGTTCCGGCCAGGCGGCCATGCATGCTCTCCAAGGCATTGATCTGCAAATTGAGGAAGGTGAGTTTGTCGCAATAATGGGGCCGAGCGGTTCGGGAAAATCTACGTGCCTGAACATACTCGGCTGTCTGGATACGCCAAGCGCGGGTACCTATGTTTTCAAGGGCGTCACCGTTAACGGACTGAACCGAAACCAGCGGGCGCAGCTTCGCCGCCACTACCTTGGTTTTGTATTTCAGGGATATAACCTCTTGAGTCGCACCTCGGCTTTGGAAAATGTCGAGCTGCCACTGATCTATAGGGGTATCCCTGCCAAAGAACGGCAGAAACGCGCCGGCCAGGCCCTCGATGCCGTGGGGCTTAAAGGATGGGAAACGCATACGCCAGGCGAGCTATCCGGCGGTCAGCAGCAGCGCGTTGCCATCGCCCGCGCCATCGTTACCGAACCTGCAGTACTGATGACGGACGAGCCCACGGGCAATCTGGATATGGCTCGAAGTCACGAAATCATGGAGCTGCTGGTTGAATTGAACAGGAACCGGGGTATTACAATCGTAATGGTTACCCATGAGCCGGATATGGCGGCCTATGCAAAACGCATCATTCATTTCCTGGACGGGCTGATAGAGTCAGATAAACAAAATGGAGGCGCTAATTAATGCTATGGGACACGTTTATACTGGCACTGCGTGAAATCAAGCGTCACGTCCTGCGCTCATTGCTAACCGTTCTCGGTATTGTAATCGGGGTGGCATCGGTAATAATAATGGTGACATTAGGCAGCGGCGCTACTGTGCAAGTAACCGAACAGATTGCAAGCCTGGGAAGTAATCTGCTGATGGTCAGTCCGGGGAGAAGGCTTGGCCCGGGTCGGGACAGTACAGCCCCGCCGTTCAAACTGGCCGATGCCGAAGCCATTGCAAGGGACATCAGTTCAATCGCTGCGGTAGCTCCCTCTGCCAGTCAGCCCGCCACGGCCATATTTGGAAATGAAAACTGGTCAACCACAATCAATGGTACCAACAACCAGTACTTAAAGGTGCGAAACTGGTCTGTAGAAACAGGCCGTGAATTCAACGATGGCGAGGCGAGAGCCGGAGCAGCGGTATGTATCATAGGAAACACTGTCCGCGAGAAATTATTCAAAGGACAGGAGCCTCTCGGAAAGAGAATACGTCTTGGAAAACTTTCATTCCAGGTGATTGGTTTATTGGAAGCTAAAGGCCAGAGCACGATGGGTACAGATCAGGATGACATTGTGCTGATTCCTATACGGGCCTTCCAGCGGCGCATCTCAGGCAATAAGGACATCCGCCTGATCCAGGTTTCCGTTAGTGACGGGGCATCCACAGAGAAGGTACAGGGGGAAATCGAGCGCCTGATGCGCGAGCGACGGCACATTTCCTCAAATGAGGAGGATAACTTCCATGTCATGGACATGAAAGAAATTACCAGGATGCTTACCGGTACTACACAGGTACTCACAGCATTGCTCAGTGCGGTGGCCGCTGTGAGTCTTCTTGTCGGGGGAATCGGCATCATGAACATAATGCTCGTATCGGTTACTGAGAGGACAAGAGAGATTGGCATTCGACTTGCCATCGGCGCTCTCGAACGTGAAGTGTTAATGCAGTTTCTGGTGGAGGCGGTGGTGCTATCTTCATCAGGTGGGCTGTTTGGGATCATCCTGGGTTTATTGGCATGTGCAGGACTCAAAAACGTTCTGCAAGTTCCTTTCGTGTTTAATCCGGGAATTGTGATCCTTGCTTTCCTGTTCTCAGCTACGGTAGGCGTGATTTTTGGCTACTTTCCAGCACTCAAAGCAGCCAGACTTGATCCTATCGAAGCACTGCGGCACGAATGACCCAGTCAAATATATTCGATTGAATCCTGACATATTCACGGAATCGCGGCACTTAACGGTGCAGGAGTTAACAATTCTCTGGTTCTTATAGGCCAACTATGCAAATCACCCTCATAGTTCCCTGAGTTCATAAGGCTGTCAGTGCAACCATTGAGCTGCGGGCAACTGATTAACCGATGGACTGAGCACTGGATCAATACTTGTGTAAACCTCGTTTGTCAAACTTAGCGAAGGGTGCTCGAACCATATATCTTTCCACCCCTTGCGGCTGAAATGGTCGTTGAATACTCCGGCTTGTCCGGAATTGGATCCGTTAGGATTTTTCTCGGGCGCCGGCATCACGAAACACAGAGCAACACATCCGACCACCTTAATAACGCTATAAGGTGTTTTTATTTGACCGGATAACGCATCCTGAGTCTAATCTGATTTATGATAGTCGTTATCGATTACAACGTCGGAAACGTCAGGAGCGTCTGCAACGCCTTTAGGCACATCGGCTGTGACGTGGCGCTGACCAGCGACGCGGTGCGAATCGAAGGCGCCCGGGGCCTGGTCCTACCCGGGGTCGCGGCGTTCGGCTTCGCAGTGAACGCGTTGGGCGCGACAGCCGAGATAGTGAAGCGAGCCGCTCTCGGCGGCAAGCCACTGCTTGGTATCTGTGTCGGCTACCAGATGCTCTTCGACAAGAGCTTCGAGTACGGCGACCACAAAGGCCTCGGCCTCGTTCACGGCAGGGTCGTCCCGATTCCACCGGGCAGGACAATCCCTCACATGGGCTGGAATCTGGTCACGCTGCCGGAAGATATGGATTTGTTCGCCGAGCTCGGAAATGAAAAGCATTTTTATTTTGCCCA
The DNA here is from genome assembly GCA_035527845.1 of Sedimentisphaerales bacterium. GTDB lineage: Bacteria > Planctomycetota > Phycisphaerae > Sedimentisphaerales > Anaerobacaceae > JAUWKC01. The sequence goes on from DATKZT010000040.1 coordinate 23,297, forward strand.
CTCTTTTCACTCGGAGGTGGCAGACCCAGAAACGAAAATCGCCTACACAGACTACGGCTTCGACCTGGCCGCGGCGGTGCAAAAGAACAATATCCACGGCGTGCAGTTCCATCCGGAAAAAAGCGGCAAAACAGGCCTGAAGGTGCTGCGAAACTTCGCCGAGCTCTGCGAAAGGGACCGCTGACCATGCTTACCAAGAGAATAATCCCCTGCCTCGACGTAAAAGACAACCGTGTGGTAAAGGGCGTCCAGTTCGTGAATCTTCGCGACGCCGGCGATCCGGTGGAACTTGGCGCGCGATACAGTGACGAAGGCGCCGATGAACTGGTGTTTCTTGATATAACCGCAACGATTCGCTCGCGCGAGACGATTGTGGAGCTGGTGGAAAAAGTCGCCGAGAGAGTTTTCATTCCCTTCACGGTGGGCGGCGGTATCCAGAGCGCCGAACAGATTGACACAATCCTGCGAAGCGGCGCCGACAAGGTTTCGGTAAACACCGCCGCCGTCGATAATCCGGGCATCATCACCGAAGCGGCGCAGCGCTTCGGAAACCAGTGCGTGGTGCTGGCGATTGACGCGCGCCGCTCGACGAAGGAAAAGGGCAAATGGCAGGTGTGCATAAAGGCCGGCACCGAACCGACGGACATGGACGTGGTCGAATGGGCCGTCAGAGGCGAAAAGCTCGGCGCCGGCGAAATACTGCTGACCAGTATGGACGCCGACGGCACAAAAGCCGGCTACGACAACGAGCTGAACCGTGCCGTAAGTGACGCCGTCAATATCCCGGTAATCGCCTCCGGCGGAGCGGGAAAGCTCGAACACCTCTACGACGCAATCGCCGACGGCGGCGCAGACGCGGTGCTTATGGCTTCAATCACGCACTTCGGAAATTACACCATCAACCAGATGAAGGAATACCTCCGCGACCGCGGCATCCCGGTGAATCTATGAGACCCTTCTCACTGTAGACTTGACCGGGGTATGGGGTTATGGTATAGACTCGCATATTAACGTAAATGTGGCCAGGAGAATAAGTGTGAGGCTTCACAGTATCGATTTGCCGGAAGATAAGATTGCTGGTTTCTGCCGGCGATGGAAGATTACCGAATTTGCAGTGTTTGGCTCTGTGCTGCGGGATGATTTCGGGCCGGACAGCGATATAGACGTGCTTGTCACCTTTGAGGTCGATGCTCCCTGGAGCATGTGGGACCTGCTCGATATGCGCAAGGAACTGCGGGACCTCCTCGGTCGAGATGTGGACCTGGTGGAAAAGGATGCTCTTCGCAATCCCTTCCGGAGAAAGGAGATACTTCGAGAGCATAAGGTGGTCTATGCGCCCTGAAAGCAGTGACATCTCATACCTGTGGGACATGCTCGATGCTTCAATGGCCATCCGGCAGTTTCTCGTCGGAAAGACCTTTGACGACTATGATACCGACCGTCTTCTGCGAGGCGCCGTCGAACGCCATATTGAAATCATCGGTGAAGCCGCCAGGAATGTCTCCGCTGACTTTCAGGCCCGGCATCCCGAGATTCCATGGATGAAGATTATCGCCCAGCGCAATGTACTTGCCCACGAATATGGTGAGGTCAAACACGAACGCATCTGGTCGGTGGCAGAGATTCACATCCCGCAGCTTATCAACCTCCTCGATCCCCTGATACCTGAACCTCCGGCGCAGGATACCTGATCAGAACCTGGGAAATGATACCATAAGACCATGAACGATACCTCCGCGACCGCGGAATACCGGTCAATCTGTAGCCCATCTAACTCGCAGGCACTTGGATTTGCACCTTGCAGCAGCCTGCAATACGCCGCCAAGTGCAAGCTCTCAGTCGTTCGGATCGCGCGGGTGGTCGAGCGCAATCACGTGGGCGTTGAGCCGGGCGAAATCATGATAACCCACGAGCACGTCTCGAATGATTCCCTTTCGGTCAATGAAAAAAGTGGTGGGAATCGACTTAATGTCCCCATAAGGCGACGGCAGATTCCTCCCCGCCGCAAGCGGATATTTTATTCCCCGACTGTCCCTGAACGAGCGAATGGTCGCCTCATCTTCTGAGGATATCCCGATGATGACAAGATCATCGGCATCATACGTATTGCTCAATTTGACAAAGTGTGGTATCTCCCCTTTGCACGGAGGGCACCAGGTCGCCCAGAAATCCAGAACCACCCTGCGCCCCCTCAGTTCCGACAAGGCAAGCGACTTTCCGTCCACGTCTTTGAGAGCAATATCCGGAGCTTCCTTCCCGATCCACTGCTGATAGGTGCGTGACGCCGACTGTCCCATGTTCTCTCTGATTTGCCGGAACGCACGGCCCGCATATACCGTGAAAGCTATGGCCAGCAGCAACCCCAAAATTGACAGTCCCAGACCCCACCAGGCCATCGGACGCAACACCCGGCTCCTTCTAAGGTGCGTAACGGCCAGAATAAGTCCCACCAGCCCGCAAATAGCTCCGACACAGGCGGCCGAGAGCAGAACTGCCAGGATTCCAAGCACAAGGCTTGCCACAGCCAGACCTGTGCCGGCAGACCTTTCAGCCCTGAGCGGAGGCGTCCGGCCAAAACTTCTATTTTCACCGTCATTCGCGTCAACCATTATTCACCCAAAAGACCTTAAAAAACATCCTCGCAGTTTACATCTGGTGCCTATTGTTATGCAGCTCGAAAGGTTTGAATAGTCCGTAGCCGATGGATTGATATTGGGCGCCGGGGGGCGGGCCGGTATCGGGTCCCTTACGGAACGAGGCGGGGCCTGAGCGGCCGGGTTTTGGGTTGCCGTGATGCGGGCCGAGTGTATTCTTCAGCGTTCCGATTACAGTGACATCAATTCTATTTGCGCCGGAGCGGATCAAGTCCGTCACTTCCAGCTCCCACGGTTGATGATGGATGTAGCCGGCTTCTTTATTGTTTACCGTTACTCTCGCGACGCTGCCGTACCAGGAGGGCAGGCGAACAGAGTATTTTCCCTTTGGCTTGCCAATCTCAAAATCCTGTGTGTATGAAACGCCTGCGGCATAGAGTGGATGACCCTGCTCGCTCCACGGACCAACCTCAAGCGGAGCGTCTGGGCCAACTACAAAACCTGCATCAGTCGCTCTCACCGAGAAATCACCCAACAGATACGCTGCAGAAAGTTCGTGAAAGACAGTGAATGGCGCCGCTTTTATTGTGACAGCGTTTTCGCCTGTTTTAGCAGCGGAGCTGATATCGATTTTACCAAACGATCTATCAAGCCACCACGAACCTTCCCTGGCAACAACTTTCTTGCCGTTGCAAGTGATTTGATAAAGGTCCGGTCTTTCGATGACAATGTACAAAGGCCTCGGGACAGGACCTTCGATAGTGAAGCGGTACGTCGCCTCAAAGCCGCTGTCCGCCGGGAACTTCGTACTGATCAGCTCGTCACGGAACTGGACAGCGCTGTCCCAGGGGTTGCCTTCCATGCCATGCTTCTGGAAAACGAGCTTCGACGCCTCGTAGAAATATATATTCTTCTTTGTCTCGCCACCCGCGGTGACATCAACGTAGTCCAGAGTAAGAACGTTTTGCTCGGTTCGGCGAATCCGCAGCGGCCCGGCGGGCTCCACCTTTGCGGTCTGAGCAGGTTCGGGTGGGGCCGCCTCACCGCGCTTGTTGGAAAGAAACAGCAGCAGGCTTCCACAAGGGGCAAGCTCGAAATCGGCACGGACGCCGTCGCGCTGCGCAGTAAACGCATATGATGAAATATTCCCTGTCTCAAGGTCCCACCGCTGGATACTGCGCATCGGTGATTGTAGCCGACCGGTAATCGGAGAATCGATACTCGTATTAACGAGAAAGAGAATCTCGCCGTCGTCCAGCCGCCGGCGATGATGGAAGAGAAGGCCGCCGAGGCCTCGATTGCGCTGGATACCAAATCCATCCGTTGATCGGCGCAACAGCATTACCGCTACATCGTTCGGCTCGACCTGTTTCCAACTTCGGTTGCGCGATGCCGACTTGCCCACATTGGATGGTGACCCATCGACCAATGCCGGTGGCTCTCCGCAACAGAGTATCTTCCCGCCAGCCTTCGCGTAGGCCTCGATAAGCTTGGCAGTCCCTCCGTTAAGGTTCTCGGTGAACGGAGGAAGGATAATGATCTCGTATCTGCGATTGCCGACCTTAAACAGCGCGCCTTCCACCGAACCGTGGTTGGCGATGATGTCCTCGCAACCGATGTCGTACTCGACCTGTGCCTTCGCTAACTCGGTGACGAGCTTTTGAAATTCGGTTCCAAGTCTTTCCAGGTGGTCACTATGTTCCGAATCGCCCTGGTACATCCAGGCGGTGGGCGTCGGTTCAATTAGCAGGATATTGTTGATTTGCTCGCCGGCTGAAAGGGCCGCTGAGAGCCTGGTAAAGTAGCGAGCCATGACATGATACGCCTGCCACCAGGGCTCGTGATAGGAAAACGACTGCGGATAGTCGGCCTTTCGTGCGCCGCGGATGGTAATGTCGGAAAGATGCTCGTTGATTGTGTTGACGCCGAGGACGTAGAGCCAGTCGCCAATCCGTTTCATATCCTCGAATCGCAGATCCCAACCGGAGCCGCCAAAGGCTTCGCACAGGGTCCGTCTTTTGCCGAGCTGATTGGCAACGCTCGCCAGTTCTATTACTGCACGGATGTTGCCGAACTGTGCGTGGGTTCCTTCTGAGTATTGGTTAAACAGTGTGTCAATTCCCGGTCGCTGCTGCCATGCGTACACTGCCATATTATCCGGCACGTCTTTGGTTTTGGGCCAGCTGTGTTCCCAGTAGTGGCCTGTGAATTCGAGATTGTGCCGCTCGCAATACTCGTAATAGGGTCTGGCCCACCGCTCGATAAGCAGCTCGAGCAGAACCGCTCGGTAATTGTGCCGCACGCGTTTCCAGTCGCCGACCGGGCGAAAAAGACTCGGCAGATGGTCCGTCAGTCTATATCCCCATCGTTTCTCGAAAGCCTCGTCAAGATCATCGGTCCATGCAATAGTGCTGGCACGGCTCAGGCGCGGCTCATCCGTGAAGACGCCCGGAATGCGTTTGCCGAACTGCTCGCCTACTTCGCGCTTGTAGGCATCCATTGTAATCTCAAGAAACTTCTCGGTGACTCCCGGCTTGATCAGATTGGTGTAAAACTTGCCGCCATACCAGGGTGAGGTTGGCGCCAGTTTGATTGAGGCAACGAGATAGTCGTCTTGCGGCAGGCTTTGACCGGCTCGCACAGCCTGCGTGACATTCTGGTAACGGTTATCGGTCAGGCGGTAGACGCCGATTATGTCGTCGTTCCACTCGGGTGTACGGTTCGCTTCTTCTATCTGAAGACCCTTGCTGCGCGACTCGGGCATGGCCTCCGGCACCAGGCCGCCTGCAAAACCGGATGGGTACGAATTTTCATCGTATATCCATACATTCATGTCGAGGCGCTCGGCCTCTTTGAGGGCGACCTTCCAGAGCCGGAACCAGTCCTGCGAAAGATACGGCGTCATCAGGCCCGGCCGCGGATGAACAAAAACCTGCCTTACGTTCTGCCCGGCCAAGTCCCGCAGCGTCGAGACAATCTGCTCCTCTGTCAGCATATCGTTCCAAACCCATAATGGCGCGGTGCTGTACTGACGCGGGGGATTCGCAAACAAGGCCTTCACGGAGGCCGAATCCGCAGCCTGGGCGAGGCCGCTCATACACGCCGCAAGGACCACCAAAGAAAGCACAATCAACTTCGCTAATCGCGCACAATCAGTTCCACCGCCAAACCATCTCATTGCTGCACCTCCCAACTACGTTTCAAAAAGCTGCGCCCATCGGCGCATATCTGTCACTTATTCTTTTTGGGTTTGTAAAGCCCTTTCAATGCCAGTTGGCGGTCGCGCCGCACCCGCGCGAGGTAATCCCGCATGGTTTCCAGGCCGAACTCCTCTATCAGCTCATCGCTGGAAATATCCTTCATCTGCGAGCCGAAGATGAGCAGACATTCGTGAGGCAGCCATTCGGCATAAGCGGCGGTCGTGCCGTATTTTTCATAGAGGGGTTTTAAGCGGCCGACGTTACCGTCATGATGCAGGAGCCGACGGTCCATATCCAGCGTCGCGGTAACGAGCGGCGCGCTGCCGCCTCTATCGCTGATGTTCCGATTGATGCTCAAAATCTCTCGCCCGGCAACATCCACGAACGTGCAGCCGCCGCGCCAGATGGCCCCCATATAGAAGCCGAACTCCATCGCCCACTTGCTGAGCATCCGCGACCCCTGCCACATCGACGACCACAGGACAAGCTCGGCCTTATTCGCGCAAAGGCCGGAGCCCACCTCCCAGTAATTCAGGTCGAAGCAGATAGTGAGGCCGACCCGGCCAAAGTCGGTCTCGAAAACCGGCGTCTCGGTGCCCGGGATAATACCCCTATCAAGCTCCCCATGCGTGGGGAAATTCTTATGATAGACACCCACGATGCCACCGTCCCGGCCGAGCAGGACGGAGCTGTTTCGCTTTTTGCCGTTATCAAACGTCCCCATCGGGCAAACCACGTAGATGGCGTGCCTGCGGGCCTCTTTCGATAGCGCGGTGATAGTCGGCCCGTCGAGCGTTTCAAACTGCCACGGCTCGGCTGCGCCGTGCGTGTTGGCGATTTCGGGAAAAGCAACCAGGTCGCTGCCCAAGGTCGCCGCCTCGCCAATATGCAGGCCCATATTCGCCAGCGTCTTGTTCAAGCGGTCCGGCTCCTCACGCGGCAGCGTCGGAAAACTGACCAGTGAAACTGTCGCCTTTCTTCTTATGAGCACCGCCCTGGTGGCAGCCGCGGCGCCAGCTGAGACGTTTGCACTCTCCTTTGTCCGTTTCGACGTCGAGCCGGGCGCAGGCGTACCGGACCTCAAACCACAACCGGCCAGAGCCGCGCTCATGCCGCCTGCTGCGCTTAACGCCAGAAACTCTCTCCGATTGCAACTGCCGCTTTCCCCACTCGCGCGATTGGTCACCATCATTCCTCCGGACCTCGAGACAAACGTCATTCATTTCGCATCGGCCAACGAGCCGACGGCAGCTTCAACGGCGGAAAAACACCTGCACATCTGTAATCCCCGGCATACCGCCCAGTTCGCTAAAATGTGTCCAAGTAGGTGTCAATCTCCCACCGTGTCACCTGTTTCTTGAACTGGTCCCACTCCTTTGTTTTGACATCCACGTATCGCTCAAACAGATGCCGTCCGAGAGCTTCCTGCAGGAGATTATCCTTCTTGAGCTGCTCGAGGGCCTCCAGCAGCGACGTCGGCAGCACGTCAATATTTCTCTGCACAAGGCTCTCGCCGTCGAGCTGGTAAATATTCTCCTCGACAGGCTCAGGCGGCTCGAGATTGTTTTTGACGCCGTCCAGGCCTGCCTTGAGCATGACCGCGAAGGCCAGATAGGGATTGCACGCAGGGTCAGGACATCGCAGCTCGATTCGCGCCGCTTCGGCCTTCGCCTTGAACCACTTGGGCACTCGAAGAAGGGCCGAGCGATTCATCGCCGCCCAGGTGACATAAACCGGCGCTTCGAACCCCGAAACCAGACGCTTGTAAGAATTCACCGTGGGACAGAGCACGGCACACATCGCATTGATATGACCGATTTGGCCGGCGATGAAATTGCGCGCAAGCTTCGACAGATTGTACTTGTGGTCCTTGTCGTAAAAGGCGTTTGCCTTGGCCTTGATGTCGAACAGACTTTCGTGCACGTGCATGCCGGAGCCCGGCGCGTCCATAATCGGCTTGGGCATAAACGTCGCACGCAGGTTGTGCATCTGGGCAATCTTCTTTGCGCAGTACTTCAACGTGAGAACCTTGTCGGCGATATCAATGCAAGGACCATACCGGAAGTCTATCTCATATTGGCCCAGGCCCACCTCGTGGTGCGACGCCTCGACGTTTATGCCAAAACTCTCGAGGGCCCCCACAATTTTCTTTATCACCTTGTAGCCCTCGTGCGACGAGAGGTCGAAATAGCTGCCGTAATCGATCGGCGAGGTCCTGTTCTCCCCATCGGCGCGGAACAGATAGAATTCAGGCTCGGGCCCGACGTTGAATTCAAAGCCCTCGCTCGCCGCCTCGGCCACCGCCTGCTTGAGAACAAATCTCGGGTCGCCTTCGAAGGGCCTGCCGTCGGCACGGTGGATATCGCAGATGAGCCGCGCGGTTTTGCCTTCCTCGGTCAGCCACGGAACCACGGCGTATGTCGAGGTATCGGGTTTCAGGAACAGGTCGCTCTCCTGTATGCGGGCAAAGCCCTCGATAGAAGAGCCGTCGAACCACACGCCGTCGCGCAGCGCGCTGTCCAGCTGCTCAATCGGTATGATTATCTCCTTTATGACGCCCAGTAGGTCGGTGAACTGCAGGGTGATGAACTTTATCTGCTCCTTCTTCGCCCGTTCGAAAATCTTTTCAACATCCATCTCAATTTTCCCCAAACGCGGCCTGTTCCTCATCTTTAGCACACTAAATCATTACGGAAACCGTGCCAGTCATTCTCAGCTTCGCCGGAGCAAATGCAAGGGAATTCTCATATTTGCCGCTAAAAGCGGTCAACCGCCGTGCAAAAAAGGCAAGGACGCTCTTCCTCCAGGGCGCAACGTCCCTCACACGGCCGCTCACGCGCGGGTGCTGAGCACCTCCGCTACGCCCGCGACGCCTGTCTGTCTGGCGGCGACCTGCTCGACGAAGGCCTCCAAGCGCGTAGTCAGCGTCGGGTCCTCCTGGCCGTCGAAGCTCAGATTCAGGATGGGCATTCCGCCACAATCGCCGCTAATGCGCTGCGTTTGGGTGCTCACGATGGTCGAGGGCATACAGGTAAAGGGCATGACATTAACGACGCCGCCGAAGCCGCGGTGGTGGTACTCGACGGCTTTGCCGATACTCAGTATCGCCTCGCCCTCGAACGAATCATGCAGATACGGGCGCGACAGCTCGAGCACATGCTCTATAGGTTCTTCCGCAAGCGGCCCGAATTTCTTCTCCAGCGGCTCGGCCAGCATGTGCTCAATCTTGCGCTGGAAGTGGTTCTGCAGCGCATTCGTCAGGTAATTCCACCACTGGCCGCGGCGCCTGCTCATCCGGCTGCGAGTCAGATTGGTATAGTAAATCCACTCCGCCAGCGACGCCAAATCACACGCCGCCCCCAACTCCTCAAGCCGTCCAAGCAAATTCATATTTGCGAAGGGGTGGCTGCGTACATAAATCTCCCCGACAATTCCGATTCTCGGCTTTTGCAGTCCGCCGTCCAGCTTCACCGCTGCAAGACAATCTGCTATCTCTCGCATCAGCTCGCGCATTTGCGCCAGAGGCAGGCGGCTCTCAACCGCCTGAAGCCATTGTCCCCGCACCTTTTCGTACACCTGCCGGGCATAAGTCCCGTCCGCCGCAAACGGGCGAATACGAAGGATGACCTTATGCAGCAGATCCAGGCCCACAATCGCAATCCATACGTCCTTCAGAAAACCGCCCACGGACGACGCCCCAAAGACCCGGGCCATCTGGCCATAAAAGCCGCTGTCCTGGTTGGGGGCTATGACCGGTATGTCCGCAGCGCCCGCATACCGTAGTACCAGTCGGTGCAGACAATTATACATTCCAAACCTGCACGGGCCCCCCGCCCCAGGCATAAAGAAGGCCACCTTTCCGCGGTCGACGGTCGTGGCTCTTATCACACTGAGCATATCCCCGGCGGTTATCGCGCAGGGCAGACATTCCTTGCCCGTGGTGTACGCGCGGCCCTGCAAGAGCGCCGCTTCATCAGCTATGGGCATGACCTGTGCCGCCTGCCCCCGCGCCCTGAGCGCCGCCGCGACACCGTAGGCACAATCCCCCATATAGGGAATATATAGCGTGCGCCCTTTGCCAAGGTCGGCGGGAACCTCTCCGGCCGGCCTCTCGGGACGAACAGACGGACGGAAATTCTTCAGACTCTCGAGAAACGCCTCCAGGCGCGTAATCACGCCCGCATCCGCCGAATGCTCGTCTATCTCAAGCTGCAAACAGGGCTTCTCGCCCATGATGTCCTTGAAAAACGTCATGATGAACGAGTCCGGCCCGCAACTGAAGTTCGACAGATATATCGCGAAAAGGCGCCGGTCTCTCTTGATTATTTCCCCCGCACGCAATATCTTCTGCCCGTAGGACCAATAAACCTGACTGTGCAGGAACTCGTCACCCAATCGGGCCTGACCCAGGTCGAGCATGTCCATCGGCATTACTTTCACTTCCAGCTCCGCCAGCTTGCGCGGCAGCCGAAGGTTCATACCCTCATCGCACCCGTTGTACGGCCGGGAAACGAGCACGAAGAGCTTCTCTGCGGGCCCCAGATTGTCCAGAATTTCTTTGCCCTTCTGCTTCAGCCCTCGCTCAAATTCCGCTTGCGCGGCAAACCCTTCTTTCAGTGCCTTGCTTATCTTCCGCCCAGAGGCGCCCAGCTTTTGTCCGAGTTCGAGGAAGCCCCTGCGAACGAGCCTGGGCCCCTCGCCGAGGCGAAGGGGAGCCGTCACTATCTCGGCGCCGCCCGGCTTGGCGCCGCCCGGCTTGGCGCCAAAGGCCGTTTTCGCCTGATACCCAATAGACTGCACATAAGGGCATAGTTGACTGCGCTCGTTTCGAGGGAAAGCCGCCGTCATCGAGACAATGCTCGGAAGAAAGATGTAATCCACCCCCTTGTCGATCAGTTCGGCGATGTGCCCGTAGGCAACCTTGACCGGGAAACACGGCTGGGCGCTGACGCACTCGACCCCTCTGCGGATTGTGCGCTTGTCGGTCCGCCCTGACAGTACCACCTCGTATCCCAGCGCCTTGAAGAAACGAGCAAACAGCGGCAGGAGGTGCCAATATAGTAATGCCATCGGGATACCGACCGTCCCTTTTGCACCTGAGTGCTGGTCCTCTTTGTCATGCAGCCCCGCGCACTCAATCAGCCATCGATCGCGATATTCGAACGCCCCCAAGTCGGGACGTACCGTCGAGCTCTTCTTGAGGTCGTACCTGTCGCAGCGTGAACCGTAGAAGAGCGGGTCGGCATCAGGCAATTGCACCCTCTTGATTTCGCAATGGTTCGGGCAGTGCTCACAAGTGAAAGACTCCACCGAGTACTCCAGAGACACCAGGTTCTCAAAGCCTCTGAACTTGCTCTCGACGATTCCGCCCTGCTGTTGGGCGCGGTTGTTCATATACTCGGCTGCTATGGCCGCAGCACCCAGGGCGCCAGTCACCTCGTGATGGTCGGGCACCATTATCGGCTTTCCCGTCACCTCCTCGAATGCCGCCCACACCGCGTGGTTGAACGCCGTGCCGCCTTGAAAGCAGATGTTGCTGCCGATCTTCCGCCTGCCGACCACCCGATTCAGATAGTTAGCGACTATTGAGTAGCTCAGGCCTGCTACCAGATCCTCGGTCTTTGCGCCCTGTTGTTGGTAGCTGAGCAGGTCCGACTCCATGAAGACGGTGCAGCGCTCTCCAAGCTTAATCGGGGCCTCGCTTTTGAAGGCACAGGCCGCGAATTCCTTGTCGATGTTGATGTCCAGCCGCTGTGCTTGCTCTTCCAGGAATGAACCTGTTCCCGCGGCACAAGCGTGGTTCATCTCGAAATCCACCACTACGCCGTTTGCCAGTGATATGTACTTGCTGTCCTGACCGCCGATCTCAAAAATCGTGTCCACTGACGGGTTAACGATGGTCGCGCCGGCCGCCTGGGCGGTAATCTCATTTATCACGACATCGGCGCCGATAAAATCGCCCGTAAGGTACCGCCCCGAACCGGTGCTGGCCGCCCCCCGGATTCTCACCTTACCAACAACCTTGCGGCCGACCTCATCCAAGCCCTTGCGGACGGCCTCGAGCGGCCTGCCTGCCGTCATCAGGTACGCCTTGGCCAGTATGCGCTTCCGCCCGTCTATTACAGCAACGTTGGTGCTTAGCGAGCCGACGTCGACGCCAATATACACATCCAACGGTTCAACCGCCGCTGCAAGCAGGTCCTCATGAACGGGACTCTTCGGCGGCGGGAGAGTTGGTATGCTCAGTCTATCGCGGCGCGGCGCGGCTTTGAGGCCAGCCCCGCGCTGGGAAAGGTACTTGTCGAGTTTCGTGATGTCAAGTCGGCTGCCGGCTGCCCTGCCGTCGCGCCTGCTCCTGGCTAAAAGGACCGCTCCGATAGCACCCGTGAAAAAGTGTTGCTCGGGCACGAGCAGTTCCTCCGGTAAAAGTTCAAACACCTGGCCCAGGGCACGAACCACGCCAGTGTTGGCGGCAACACCGCCTGTGAAAACAACCGGCTTTACAAACTCGCGACCGGTGCCGAGGTTGCTCTTGAGGTTGCGGGCCAGCGCGAGGCACAACCCCGCCAGAATGTCACAGACGGGGGTTGCCTGTTGCTGGAGGTGAATCATATCACTCTTGGCGAACACGGAGCACCGGCCCGCCATGCGTGGTATGCTGCCGCTCTGCAGTGCCAGTTCCGCAAACTCCCGCTCTATGTTTATACCGAGCCGCTGTGCCTGCTGGTCCAGAAAAGACCCGGTCCCCGCGGCGCAGACCGTATTTAGAGCGAAGTCCTTAACCCTCACTTGGCCATCCTCTGCGCCCAGGAATATGAGCTTGCTGTCCTGGCCGCCCATCTCGATGATGGTAGCCTGCCTTAAGTGTGGGTAAAGCCGGTGGATTGCTGCGCCTTGAGCGGCCACCTCATTCACAAACGGTATTCCTAGAACGTTGGCGATAAGACGCCCCACTGTGCCGGTGGCGGCCGCCAGAGATATCCTGTCACGGCTTACCTGCTCAAGGACAACCGCAAGCTGAGCGCACACTGTCTCGATAGGCCTGCCCCTTGTGCGCCTGTAGTCGCAGTACAGGATGCCGCCGTGGTCGTCCACCACGACTACATCACTGCTCGTGGAACCTACGTCAATACCAACAGCAATGCGACCCGCGCTGCGCAGCCGCTCAAACGCCGCGCTCGCGCTACGCTTGCCAAGCGATGCATCCACCAATCGTCCCGGTTGCATGCTAACCTCCGGCACAAGCACCGCCGTTGCGCGCTGCGTGCCACAACCTTCTGCAAACCACCCACCGGCCAAGGAACCGGCCGGCACTAATATGCCTCCAACACTGTGGAGAACACGTTGGCACAGATGTTAAACAGCTCGCCGCTTTGTGTCAAGGCCATTTAAGCCAACCCTCCACTACCTCCCGAGCCGCGCTTACCAATAATAACGCCAACACCTTATCCACACACACCCGCCGAACATTACACGGCACAAGGCACGACCACGCAAGCGATTACGCCTTGCACTACCCCAAAAACCTAACAAACAAACACTACATAAGACTACTAATACTTCTATTCTAATCTAAGTATATATCATAGCCGCATCACCTCCTCCCCCTTTATATTAACACTACAATTATAGATTTACGCATCAAGCTTCATTCTGTGGTTGCGTTTCTTTTGAGGAGAGCCTATACTGCTGCCTAAGCAGTTGTTTGAGGAGATAAGATTGATGACCAAAGAACGGTTTATGGCGATGTTTGTTGTATTGTGCAGAGATGGTGTGGGTTTATATTTGTAGTAGGGAGGTTATGTATGGAAGAAAGCAGGGAAAACTTGGTAGGTACAGGTAGCGTCGGCGGTTCTGGTGAGGCGGCCCCGCAGTCCGGCGAGCCGGAAGAAAAGACGGCAGAAGGAGAGGCCGAAATAAGGAGGGATGCCAGAATGTGGGCGATGTTCTGCCATCTGTCGGGACTCGCCGGGCTCCTGCCTGTCGTACCTGTTATTGGTGCGGTGATTGCCCCATTGATTTTGTGGCAGGTGAAAAAAGAGGAGCACCCCTTCGTGGATGAGCAGGGCAAAGAGGCGCTGAACTTCCAGATTTCCATATTAATATATGAGGTTGTTGCGGGCCTGCTTTGTTTCGCTTGTATAGGATTTTTTTTATTGCCTGCCGTGGTAGTTTTTGATGTTGTTTTCCTCATTATCGCGGCTATTAAAGCAAACAACGGCGAACATTATGTTTATCCGTTGAAGATACGGTTCGTCAGGTAGATCCCGCTGCGAGGCAGTTGTTTTGGATAATGGCAAAATCAACAGGCGCAGGCTCCTGCACGCCGCCGGCATCAGCGCCGCCGGGTTTGCTCTCGGTGGCCTCGCCAAAAGCGTCCGCGCCGCCTCAGAAAGGCCGGCGCGCCAGCTTAATTTCCTTTGGATTAGCTGTGAGGACATAAGTCCGGACCTCGCCTGCTACGGCGACGGCTACGCGGCCAGCCCCAACCTCGACCGACTCGCCGTCGAAGGATGCAGATATACCAGAGCGTTCGTTTCCTTCCCTGTCTGCGCACCGACCCGCTCCTCAATAATAACCGGCGTGCACCCTGGCACATTGGGCAGTATGCACATGCGGACAAAGAACAAAAGCTATGAGGCGGTGCCCCCGGCCGGGATAAAATGCTTTACCGAGTACCTCCGCGCCGCTGGTTACTACTGCACTAACAATTCGAAGACGGATTATCAGTTCACGCCGCCTTTTACCGCGTGGGACGAATCCGCCAAGGGAGCCCACTGGCGAAACCGCCCGGCGGATATGCCGTTCTTCAGTGTGTTCAATCTTACAACGACGCACGAGTCGCGGTGCTGGCCCCGCGACAGCGAGGTCCTGATGCACGACCCCACAAAGGCGCCCGTGCCGCCGTACTACCCGGATACGCCAATCGTGCGCGAGAACATCGCCCGTTACTATGACAACATTACCGAGATGGATAAGCAGGCGGGCGATCTTCTGGAGCAGTTGGAGCAGGACGGCCTGGCGCGGGATACGGTAGTGTTTTTCTGGAGCGACCACGGGCGAGGCCTGCCGCGATGCAAGAGATGGCCCTACGATTCGGGCCTGCACGTTCCACTGATCATCCGCTGGCCCGGCCGGATTGAAGCCGGCAGCGTATGCGATGATCTGGTCAATCTGATCGACTTGGCGCCGACACTGCTGAGCCTTGCCGGCATTGACGTGCCCGAGTATATGCAGGGCAGGGCCTTGCTCGGCCAAAAGAAAAGCAAGCCGAGAGAGTATGTCTTCGGCGGGCGCAACCGCATGGACGCCAGCAGCAACGACTACATCCGCACCGCTCGCGACAAGCGCTACCGATACATCCGCAACTTCAATCCAGAGGCGCCCTACGCCCAGCGGATCGACTATATGGAAAAGATGCCGATTATGCAGGAATGGCGCCGCCTCAACGCCGAGGGCAAATTGACCGGGCCGCAGAAGATTTTCTTCGAGCATCCCAAGCCTCCAGAGGAACTCTACGACCTCACCGCCGACCCGTACGAAGTGAACAACATGGCCGATTCTCCTGACCACCAGAAAGTACTAAGGAGAATGCGGATAGCTCTGGAGAAGTGGATTAAAGAAGCGCATGACCTCGGCGGCCTTGACGAGGATGAGCTGATTGAGCGAATGTGGCCGGGGCGAAAACAGCCTGTAACCGCAACGCCGACTTTCGATACCAGCCCCAATGCCGACGGGAACATGAGGGTCGCAATCCGTTGTGCCACCGAGGGCGCCTCCATCGGATATCGCGTTGCAGAGCAGCCCCGATGGCTGATTTACACCCGGCCGATAACCATCGCGCACGGCGTCCTTCTCGAGGCCAAGGCCATCCGCATCGGCTACAAAGAAAGCGAAACGGCACAACTCGAAAGGCCTTAAGCACAACAAATTTGGGGAGCAGAAGACTGATATGGGCAGGCAAATCTACGACCGTCGGCAATTCTTGAGGGCATTGGGTATGGCAGCCGCTGGTTTGGCAATGCCGGGCTGTGGTGGTTCTGCGCGGACCGCAGGCAAGGGTCCTGCAAAGAAGCCCAACTTCATTATCATTTTCACAGACGACCAGGGCTACAACGACCTGGGCTGTTTCGGCTCGAAGCTCATAAAGACGCCCCACATCGACCGTATGGCGGCTGAGGGGGTAAGGCTGACAAGTTTTTACACTGGGGCGCCGCTGTGTGCTCCGAGCCGGGCGGCAATCATGACAGGCTGCTACCCACAGCGCGTCGCACAACTGCCCGGCCCCGAAGAGTACTTCATGTCAGAATGCGGTGATTACCAGACGGTCCTCGACGGCAGCGAGATCACGATTGCCGAGGTGCTCCGAAGAGTCGGTTACGCAACCATGGCTATCGGCAAGTGGCACCTTTCGGGAAGCGGCAACCAAGCGATCGGAAAAGACCGCAGCGACGAAGGGGTGGTCAGTTTCAGGATGCTTCACCCCGAGCTCATGCCGCTCCGGCAGGGATTCGACAGCTATTTCGGCATTCCCTACAGCAACGATATGCACCCCTCGGTCCTCATGCGGGATGATTCCTTCATCGAAGTCCCCGTCGAACAGCAGGGACTTACCACCCGCTACACCGATGAGGCGATCAGGTTCATCGAACACAACACGGACAAACCCTTCCTGCTCTACCTTGCCCACAACATGCCCCACACCCCTTTATATCCCGGCAGGGACTTCGAAGGTAAATCCCCTTACGGCCTCTACGGCGACTGCGTCGAGGAGATCGACTGGAACACGGGAAGAATCCTGCAGACACTCAAGGAGTTGGGTATAGATGAAAACACTCTCGTCGTCTTTACCTCGGATAATGGTCCGTGGATTGACGGCGGCGAGCGCACGCCCGACAACCGCGGCTCCCGCCTGCAATCCGGCACGGCCGACCCCCTGCGCGGCTACAAGATGACCACCTGGGAGGGCGGCCCGCGCGTACCCTGCGTCATGCGCTGGCGCGGACGACTGCCCGCAGGAAGAGTCACCGACGAAATCGCTACTACGATGGACCTCATGCCCACACTGGCGCGCCTGGCCGGCACGACCGAGCCGCAGGATAGAATCATCGATGGCAGAGACCTCATGTCCCTTCTTACCGGCCGGACAGACACCAGCCCGCACGAGGCCTACTACTTCTACAAGCACACAATCCTTTACGCCGTGCGCAGCGGCCACTGGAAACTCGTCCTGCCCAGACCCGCAAGGCCGAAGGAGCTGGGCTGGTACGGCCGACTCCAGGAAGAGGTCAAGGAGATCACCCTTTACAACCTCAAAGACGATATCGGCGAGACCAAGAACGTCGCTTCGCAGCACCCCGATATCGTGGCTAAACTTATGAAACTGATTGAAAAGGGGCGGAAGGACCTCGGGGACAGGGACCTTAAGGGCAGGGGGCGCCGTTCCTGCGATAAGAGGCAAGAGGCGTCTTGATGTTTGAGCTGATGATGGGTATAACCGGGGACAGAATAGCTATCGGTACCCGATCCGCCGCCGCGGCCTGACCAGGCGCAAAATGCGAAATCCGAGTAAGAATGGTGCTGCGAAAGGAAACATAGTATGCCCGGCCGAAAACAAAGACTGAAGGCTGTTGGGCTCTTGCTGGCAGGTTTCGTGTCGGGGGCCGTTCTCCTCGGCGGCTGGGTTGCATGGGGCTATTCCAGGATGTTCAAAAGGCAATATTACAGCGGAATTCTTAGTAACACCAACAGTGCGTATATGATTCGCGACGAGCGCGAAGAAGAACTGCTCAAGAATTTGGAGGCCAACATCCAGCAGTGCGTCGTCTCTGCTGAGGCGCTGTCGAAAAGCGATGAGGGGCGTCTGCCCACACTTTGGTTTGTGCAGAGGTATTATCGACAGTTCAACATAGATGTCCCTGATGATATGCAGAGGATATTTGGCAAATTGCCTCCGGACCCCCGGCAGGAGAGGTATGCTGCCTCTACGCTGATGTCAGTTGGTGACAAGGCCCCGGATTTTACCTGCACTACCCTCAACGGGCAGACCGTTTCACTCCGTGAGCTGCGGGGAAAAGTGGTATTTATCAACTTCTTCGCCACCTGGTGTGGCCCGTGCGTCAGAGAAATGCCTTATCTGCAGTCCGAGGTCTTCGAGAAGTTCGGAACGGATGATTTCTTCATGATAGCTATCGCCAGGGATCAACAAGTCGGCGAGGTCACTGAGTTCAGGAATGCGAAAGGTTTCACCTTTCCCATGGCGGCCGACCCGGACAATAGGATATACGGCTTGTTTGCCACCGAATTCATCCCTCGCACCTTCGTGATCGATAAGAACGGAGTAGTGAAATGGGAATCCGCTGGGCTTGCAAAGCCTCAGTTTCAGGATTTAGTTAGTCTTATCCGAAAGGAATTGGAATAGAGCGATGACCGACTCTGCTGCACTTGTCACTACAGTCGCTCAAATCAAACGATGAGAAAAGCAAAGTTTACGGTATGGTTTTTGAGTAACATCATTCGGGAGGTTCCTTATGACATCCGGACATAACAGACGAGATTTTCTAAAGGTGGTTGGGCTTGGCGCGGGTGCGTTGGCGCTGCCCGGCTGTTGGAGCGACGCCGAGCGGAGTAACAAGACTGCCTCGATAGAAAAGCCTAATTTCATTGTCATCTTCACGGACGATCAGGGCTACGCAGATGTCGGCTGCTTCGGCGCAGAAGGCTTCGCGACGCCCCATATCGACCGCATGGCCGCCGAGGGCGCCAAGTTCACAAGCTTCTACGCGGCCGCCCCAGTCTGCTCGCCCTCGCGTGCTGCGCTATTGACCGGCTGTTACCCGCAGCGGGTTAGCATACCGCGAGTCTTGTTTCCGAAGGACAACATCGGCCTCAATCCCGATGAAATCACCATCGCCGATATTCTGAAGACCCGCGGCTACGCCACATGCTGCATCGGCAAATGGCACCTCGGTCACCTGCCGAAGTTTCTCCCCGCCCGCCAGGGATTCGACTACTACTTCGGGATTCCCTACTCGAACGATATGAAACCTGTTGTGCTCGTCGAGAATGAACAGACAATCGAGACCAAACCCGACCAGAGCCAGCTGACCCGCCGATACACGGAAAAGGCCGTCGAGTTCATCACCACCCACAAGGACCGCCCGTTCTTCGTGTACCTGCCCCATACCATGCCTCACGTGCCGCTGTTCGTCTCGGATGCCTTTAAGGGCAAAACCAGCCGTGGACTCTACGGCGATGTGATAGAAGAACTTGACTGGTCGGTCGGGGAAATCTTGAGGACCGTCAAACAGCTTGGCATCGATGAAAAAACCCTCGTCATTTTCACTTCCGACAACGGGCCGTGGCTTTCCAAGGGCGACCACGGCGGCTCGGCCAAACCGCTGCGGGACGGAAAGTTCGCAACATACGAGGGCGGCATGCGCGAACCCTGCGTCATGCGCTGGCCCGGTAAAATCCCGGCCGGGATGGTCTGCTCCGAAATTGCGACGACCATGGACTTCCTGCCCACTCTCGTAAAGCTGGCCGGCGCAAAACCACCCGCTGACAGAATTATTGACGGCAAGGACATTTGGCCGCTGATGACGAAACCGAAGGCCAAAACCCCCTATGAGGAACTCTTCTATTACTTCGAGGGTCAGCTCGGCGCCGTGCGCGCCGGCGACTGGAAACTGGTGCTGGGGCGCAAAAGGGGCAACGAGCAAATCTCCCCCGGCCTGTACAACCTCGCCCGCGATATAGGCGAACAGAACGATTTATCGCAGCAGCATCCTGAAATAGTGCGCCGGCTTACCGCCCTGGCCGAAAAATGCCGGCAGGATATCGGCGATACGGTGACCGGCGTTACCGGCAAAAACGTAAGACCGCCCGGTCGCGTCTGACCGCTGCCCATCGCCGGCGCCTCTGCTATTGCAAAAAGGCGCCCCCTTGGATATTATTGCGCCGATGGCGGCAAAAGAAGGCAAGAAAACGGATAAGAAGGAGCAGGCCCCGAGGGCGGTCAACAAAAAGGCCTACCGCGACTACGAGCTTGTCGAGCGGTTCGAGGCCGGACTCGCCCTTTTGGGGACTGAAGTGAAGTCCCTGCGCGCCGGCCAGGCCGACCTCGACGGCTCCTACGCACGGGTCGATAACCACCAGTGCTGGCTCGTGGGCAGCAAGATTGCGCCGTATGAGCAGGCCGGCCGCGCCAACCACGACCCCGACCGAAAAAGAAAGCTCTTGCTGCACAAGGCCGAAATACGCAAGATTAGGATAAAGCTGGAGCAGCGGGGTTTTACCCTTGTGCCGCTGAAAATCTACTTCAACAAGCGGGGCCTGGCAAAGATAGAATTGGCGCTGGCCTGCGGAAAAAGAAAATATGACAAGCGAAGGAAAATCGACGAACGTACACAGAAGCGAGATATCGATAGAGATTTGAAGAAGTATCGCAGACGGTGACCGGGCCGGATTCTTGAGGGCCCGGCAGGCTTGAGGAGTTGGTTATGGCTGAAGAGGAAAAAGAAACGAAGGAAGAGAAAGAGATTATAATTGACGAGGACTGGAAGCAGCAGGCCCAAAAGGAGAAGGAGCTGTTGGCCACCCAGGAGCGGGTCGAGAAAAAGAAGCAAGAGCGGCGGCAGCGGGCGCGCGGGGCCATGCCGAAGGGCGATTTCGCGGGGCTTGTCAGCATGCTTGTCACCCAGGCTTTGTTCTCTTTGGGCCTGTTGCACGTCGAGGGCCAGGAGAAAAGAGAGCCGGACCTTGAGCTGGCAAAATACAATATCGACATGCTTGAAACGCTCGAAGAGAAAACCAAAGGCAACCTTACCGAGGCCGAAGAAACGGTACTGAAGAACATGCTCAGCGAGGTCCGCATGGGCTACGTGAAAGTTGCAGGCTGATTATTTTGGCGAACATACTGGACGAAATCATTGCCCACAAGAGGCGGGAGGTGGAAAGTCGTCGGTCACAGACAAGCCTCGAGCAGTTGAAGGATGAAGTCCGCGACCTGCCAAGATGCCGCAACTTCTACACCGCCGTCACCAGGCCCAACGCCCGCGGCCTGAACGTCATCGCCGAGGTCAAAAAGGCCTCGCCCTCGGCCGGGCTTATTCGCGAAGATTTCGACCCCGTGGCCATCGCGCAGATTTATGAAAGATGCGGCGCCGATGCGATAAGCGTTCTTACCGACGAGAAGTATTTTCAGGGCCGCCTCGAATACATAAAGCAGATCAAAGAGGCGGTGGACCTGCCGATCCTGCGAAAAGACTTCATCATCGACGCCTGGCAGGTGTACGAATCCCGCGCCGCCGGGGCAGATGCGATACTGCTCATTGCCGAGGCCCTAAAGGCGGGCGACCTTATGGATTTGATGATTGCCGCCGGTGAGCTGAACCTGACCGTACTTCTGGAGGTCCACGAGGCGGACACGCTGCTGGCCGTCCGCAGCCTCATCGGCTTTCCACAAAAAGGCTACAGCGTCCTCGGAATCAACAACCGAAACCTTACCACAATGCAGGTGGATTTGAACACCACCAGCCGATTAGCCGGGCTTCTCGAAAGCAAAAGAGAGCTGGTCGCCGAGAGCGGCATCAAAACACGCGCCCACGTCGAAAAGCTGAAAGATATAGGCGTAAGGGCCGTGCTAATCGGACAGACCCTCTGCGAAAGCGCCGATATAGAAGAGAAATTCAGGGAACTCTTCGGCTGAAGGCAGGCATGAGAGAAAGGATGGTTCGAACATGGCAAATACACTGCTCTTTTTGCTGCTGGGTCTGGCGGTCGGAATCCTCAGCGGTCTTATCGGCATCGGCGGAGGCATAGTAATCGTTCCGGTACTCGTGCTCCTGGCCGGAATGTCCCAGCATCACGCACAGGGCACAACACTGGCGTTGATGGTCCCGCCCATCGGCCTGCTCGCTGCATGGACCTACTACAAAAGCGGCTTCGTGGATTTCAGAATCGCCGCACTTATATGCGTGGGTTTCTTCTTCGGCGGCCTGCTGGGCGCAAAACTCGCCACGGGGATTTCCGAAGCGCTTCTTACGAAGATTTTCGGCGTGGCACTGCTCCTGATCTCCATAAAAATGATCTTCTTCAAGTGATGTCTCAGTGCTATTTCTGCTGTGCCTTTTGAATCTTGGCCCAGGTGTCGCGCAGAGATGCGGTGCGGTTGAATACAAGTCTGTCGCCGGCCGTATCGGGATCGACGCAGAAATAGCCTAATCGCTCGAACTGGTAGCGCGCAGGGGACTTGGCGCCGGCCAGCGACGGCTCGACTCTGCAATCGCTCAGAACCTCCAGCGAATCGGGATTCAGATTAGATCTGAAATCCTCGCCTTCGGATGCGTTGTCGGGATTCTCCTTCGTAAACAGATGGTCGTACAGCCGAACTTCAGCCGACAGGGCATGACCGGCCGATACCCAGTGCAGCGTGGACTTGACCTTGCGCCCGTCGGGAGCATCGCCGCCGCGAGTCGCCGGGTCGTAACTGCAGTGAAGCTCGATAATATTCCCGTTGCCGTCTTTAACCACGTCGGTGCAGGTGACAAAGTAGGCGTATCTCAGGCGGACCTCCCGGCCCGGAGCCAGCCTATAAAATTTCTTCGGCGGCGCCTCCATGAAATCCTCCCGCTCGATGTAAAGCTCACGCGAAAATGGGACCTGCCGCGTCCCCGCGCTCGCATCTTCAGGATTATTGACCGCCTCCATCTGCTCGACCTTGCCCTCGGGGTAGTTATCGATGATGACCTTGAGCGGCCGCAGAACGGCCATCACCCGCGGCGACGTCCTGTTCAAATCCTCACGCACACAGTGCTCCAGAAGCGCGATATCGACCGTGCTGTTGAACTTGTTGACGCCGATGACCTTACAGAAGTTCCGGATCGATTCGGGGGAATATCCGCGGCGGCGCATTCCTGAAATCGTCGGCATCCGCGGGTCGTCCCATCCGCTCACCAGACCCTCCTGCACCAGCCGAAGCAGCTTGCGCTTGCTCATCACTGTATACGAAAGATTGAGCCGCGCAAACTCAATCTGCTGCGGATGATAAATGTCCAGCTCGTCGAGGAACCAGTCATACAGCGGCCGATGATTTTCAAATTCGAGCGTGCAGATCGAATGTGTTATCCCCTCGATCGAATCCTCCAGCCCGTGAGCCCAGTCGTACATCGGATATATGCACCACTTGTCATCGGTGCGATGATGGCTCGCGTGCACGATTCGATACATAACCGGGTCGCGCATATTCAGGTTCGGATGCGCCATATCGATTTTCGCCCGCAGCGTCCGCGAGCCGTCAGGGAATTCGCCTTTGCGCATCCGCTCGAACAAGTCAAGGTTCTCATCGACGCTGCGGTTGCGATATGGACTATCCTTTCCCGGCGCCGTCAGTGTGCCGCGATGCTCGGCCACCTCGTCGGCCCTCAGATCGCACACGTACGCCTTGCCCGCCTTTATAAGCTGCACGGCGTATTCATACATCCGCTCGAAGTAGTCCGAGCCAAAATACAATCGCTCCTCCCAGTCCCATCCCAGCCAGCGGACGTCCTCGATGATCGACTTGACGTATTCGGCCTCCTCCTTTTCCGGGTTGGTGTCATCGAGGCGCAGATTGCACAGCCCGCCGAACTCCGCAGCAATGCCGAAGTTCAGACAGATGCTCTTGGCGTGCCCGATGTGCAGATAGCCGTTGGGCTCGGGAGGAAAACGGGTCACGACCCGTCCGTCCCACTTGTTAGTCCTCAAATCCTCCGCGACGATACTTCGGATAAAGTCGCGGGCCGGCTCGGAATGGGGCGCGGTCATCTGCGAATCTCCATTGCGTTGTCCTCTCTGTCCGACCCGCCGAATCGGCCGCGCTGGGTGCCTGTTGCAAAAGCATCACGACGGAACTACGTTAGTATCCATGGAATCGCGTGGCGGTTCCAGCAGATAACGCCTGCGCGACACGCGGGCACAAGAGGAACGGTTTTACAGATGGAAAAGATCAAGACGCGT
>DATKZT010000041.1:0-64198 GCA_035527845.1 Sedimentisphaerales bacterium
GCAGCTTTACAACAATCAGTGGATCATGGAACGCCTGGGCTATCGAACTCCCGCCCAGGCACGAAAAGATGCTTGCATTGCCGTGGAGATTGCCGCATGATTATCTACAAACCTGTGTCCAAAAAATCCAAGGCGGTACAACCCCTATCTCTCAAATACTTGAGATAAATATATTTCCCTATCAGGGTATGAGCATGTTCTATTGGGAGATTATACTTATTGCCAGTAAGCACTTCAGATAGTATTTCAAGGTTGGCCAGCAGATGGCGGTCAACTCGGCCCTCTACCGAGATCGGCCTCCTCTTCCAGATGTCACCGGAGTCAATGGATTCAGATTTCAATGCAGAAAGTTTATCCAAAACTTCCTTGGCGTTTATAGCTACTTCCAGAACTCGTTCTTTGTCACTTTGATTGCGTTTATACTCGAATCCAGAGTATAAACGGATATTCTTTGGGGTAACAACAATCAGAAAGGGAACGATGTTCTGGTTCCAGACTCTTTTATGGATTTGTTCAGCCTTAGCTTCATTGTCAGCCTCACAGACATAAACTACCGGCGTAAGTGAACTAGTGGAGAGTTTATGCGGTGAATAAAGAAGTGTGTAAACACCTTTTAAATTACAATGCTCTTCTTTTTCAGCCTGAGCAAAGAAAAAAGAATAGCCGTGATGTTCCTTGAGCCGCTCACCCTGTAAAAAGGCCGGACTATCAGAATAACCTAACTTCTCAATAACCTGCCGGCTATGCATCTTACACCATTGTTGAAGAAAAGCTTACAGAGACCATCGAACATTGTAAAGAACCACCGTCTGCTGTCAAAGGAATAAGGAATTACGGGCTTTGATTCCCCACGGCTTTGGGGGAAGGATAGCAGAAGAGGGGGGGAAGGCAAGTAAATAAAGGGGAAAGGCAGATGGAAAAAGGAAAAAACGGGGGGGAGTGAATGTCCAATATTGAACAAGGAAGGCCCAATTTGGAAGTATAAATTCCGCATCCAGTGCGGAATGACAAGGGCGTTGCCGTGTCGGCGACGGCTAAAACCGGCTTGGGCGGGGAAGGCCGCGTCGCCAATCGTAAATCGTAAAATGTCAAAAAGGGCTTGCGGGTTGGGGCAAAAACTGTACTATAGTGGGTTTTGGGGCACAGAATAGAAGAGTCAAGAACGAGAAAGAACTGGAGGTCCAGAAGTGGCTAACACGAGCGATATTCGCAATATCGTGCTTTTGGGGCACGCCGGGAGCGGGAAAACCAGCCTTGTGGAGTCGATGCTGCACAAGACGGGGGCGACCAACCGGCTGGGCTCGGTTGACGAGAAGACGAGCATCTGCGACTACTACGACGAGGAAAAGGAGCATCAGCACTCGATCCAGTCGGCGGTGGTCCACACCAACCACGGCGGCAAGCTGATCAACATCATCGACACGCCCGGCTCGCCGGATTTCGTGGGCCCGGCGATCATGGCGATTCCCGCGGCGGAAACGGCGATTGTGGTAATCAACGCGGCGGCGGGCATCGAAATCAACACGAGAAGGCTTTTCGAGCTGGCCTCGAACGCGCATCGCGCGCGAATCATCGTCATCAACAGGATTGACTCGGAGAATACGGACCTGCCCCGGCTGCTCAAGGACATTCAGGAGAGCTTCGGCTCGCAGTGCCGCTGCGCGAATTTGCCCGCCGCTGATAAGTCATCGGTCATCGACTGCATCGAGAACCGGAGCGGCGAGTCGCCGGTGATGGATGTGGCCGGCGCCCACACGGAGCTGATTGAAAGCGTCATCGAAGCGGACGACCAGCTAATGGAAAGCTACCTCGGCGGCGAAGAAATCTCCTCGGAAAGCATCGCCGGTGTGTTTGTCAAGGCGCTGAACGCCGGAACCGTCATTCCGATTGTTTTCACGAACGCCCGCAGGGAGATTGGGGTAATCGAGCTGCTGGACCTGATTGCAAAATACACGCCTTCGCCGCAGCAGGCGAATCCGCCGCAGCTAATGGACGACGATAACCTGGTTTCGTTGAAAGCCGACGCCGGCGGCCCCCTGGCGGGACTGGTCTTTCGTGTCGGTTTCGACCCACGCTCGAACATGAAGCAGGGCACTATCCGGCTCTTCAGCGGCACTCTCAAGTCGGACACGGGGCTGATGCGAGGCGACGAAAGAAGAACGATACGTCCCGGCCACCCGCTGAAGTCGCAGGGCGGCGACAACAGCGAAATCGACGCCGGTGTTGCCGGGGACATCGTAACGCTCGCCAAGGTCGACGAGCTGAGAAACGGAGACCTCGTCCACGATGGAAGAATCTCCGGAAAGTTTCTTATGCCGCCCGTCCCTCAGCCGATGTATTCGCTGGCGCTGGAGCCGGCGACGAGAGGCGATGAGCAGAAAATAGGCGGCGCCCTGGAGAAGCTGACGGAGGAGGACCCGTGCCTGAAGGTCGCGCGTGACCAGCAGACCAACGAGCTGGTGGTGAGCGGACTTGGGGACCTGCACCTGCGGGTCATGCTCGAAAAGATGGACAAGCGCTTCAAGCTCTCGGTCAACACCAAGCAGCCGAAGATTCCCTACCGGGAAACGATTACCGCCAAGGCCGAGGGACACTACCGCCACAAGAAGCAGACCGGCGGGGCAGGTCAGTTCGGCGAAGTGTATCTGCGTGTTGAGCCGGGCGAAAGAAATTCCGATCCCTCACTCGATTTCAGCTGGGACATCTTCGGCGCTTCGATCCCCGGCCAGTTCGAGCCCGCAGTGCACAAGGGCATAATGGACGTTATGCAAAAAGGCATAGTGGCGGGATTCCCGCTGCAGGATGTGAAAGTATCGGTTTATGATGGCAAGCACCATCCGGTGGATTCGAAGGAAGTGGCTTTCCGCGCCGCCGGCAAGGGCGCTTTTACCGACGCACTGGTCCAGGCAAAGCCGGTGCTGCTGGAGCCGATAGTCAATATGGAAATCACGGTGCCTGCCGAGAATATGGGCGACATCACGGGCGACCTGGCCGGCAAACGCGGACGCATTGTCGGACAGGATATGCTGCCCGGAAATTTCGTGGTCATCAAGGCGCAGGTTCCGCTGGCGGAAGTAGCGCAGTACAACAGCCAGCTAAAGAGCGTGACGGGGGGTCGCGGCAGCTATGCGATGTCACTGAGTCACTACGAAGCCGTGCCGCCGAACGTCCAGAGTCAAATTGTGGCGGCACACGCGAAGGAAAAAGAGAGCGAATAACAGCCGCAGTCCCAATGAGCTGATTTTCTGCGTTTTTGAGCGAAAAAGCGGGTTCGGGGAAAATTTTTGAAATATTTTCGGTTTTACGCTTGACTATTCGTGTATAACCAAATAGATTTGCCTAAAACCGATTAAGGAGCAGCAGCTATGGCAAAGTCGAATAAAGATAATCGCGGCGGGCGTAGAAAGGGACGCCCGGAACTGACCGAGGCCGAGTGGGCCGTGATGAAGATAGTCTGGGAGAACCAGCCTTGTGCGGCCGGGACGGTTCAGGAGATTCTGCAGGACAGCAGGAACTGGGCCTACGGCACCGTCAAGGGGGCGATGGATCGCATGGTGGAAAAAGGATTCCTCAGGGTCGAGCGGATTCGAAACCTCCAGCTTTTCAGTTCGGCCATAAGCCAGGCCCAGGCGCGAAAGACCGAGCTGAAGAAAACGCTCAAGCGGGCCTTCGACGGGGCGCTAACTCCGATGGTGCAGTTCTTAATTGAGAATGAGGACTTCTCGCCCGCTCAGCTAAAGCAAATCAGAAAATTCATACAGCAGGCTGAACGCAAAAAGAAAGGTCAGGACACATAAATCACCTAATATACACCCACATTAGGAGGATTACAAAGATGATTTGTTCCTGCATTAACACCCTCAACAGTATCGGCTCGGATTTCTGTCGCTACGCCCTTACAATGCTGATTCAGTCAAGCATCCTGATAGTGCTGCTGCTCGTTGCGGATTTGTTTTTGCGCAAACGCGTGCGCGCCGTCGTTCGCTACTGGCTTTGGATGCTGGTCTTTATCAAGCTGATTTTGCCGCCGACGTTGTATCTTCCAACGGGCATCGGCTGCTGGTTCGGCGATTACCTTTCCTCCGACTCGACTGTTGTTAATATGTATGGCCCCCCTTTGGCCAATGTCAGCCCTGCGCCTGGCGATGCTATAAGTGGGCTTCCGCCCGCGGCCTTTGTAGAATCTCACGGTACAATTCCCGACTTGCCGGAGACCTTCACTGATACCGCTGCTCCGGTCGTTGTTGAAAGTACTCCTTTGCCACCTTTAACGTGGCAGGCCGGTCTCTTTCTCGGATGGCTCGTCGGCGTCCTCATCTTGGCAGGATTCGTAATAAGGCGCGTTCTGGTTATCAGGGACTATGTTGTCCGCGGCGAGGCGGCGCAGGGCCGTCTGACGGAACTGCTGAGTGAGTGTTGCGACCGGCTGCACATTCGCAGGAAGGTCGAGCTGAGGATTACTGAACAGGATATAAGTCCCGCTGCATACGGAGTGCTCAGACCGAAGATTCTGCTATCGGCTTCGGCGCTTGGCAGCCTTTCGCCCGACCGCCTACGGACAATCCTGATTCATGAGCTTGCCCATATCAAGAGAGGCGACTTGTGGATGAACCTCGCCCAGAGCGCGCTGCAGGTCGTCTATTTCTACAATCCGCTCGTTTGGTTAGCCAACGCCATTGTCCGGCGGGTCCGTGAGCAGGCCGTCGATGAGATGGTTTTGGTTTGTCTGGGTAACGAGCCGGCAGACTACAGCAGCACCTTAGTTGATATCGCGGAGCTTGCGCTGCCACACCCGTCTGCCGGCCTGCAATTGATAGGCGTCGTCGAATCGAGGAAGGCCCTTGCCCAGCGGGTAAAACATATTATGACCCGCCCCATCCCGAAGACGGCAAAGGTCGGCATAATCGGATTAGCGGCTGTCGTCCTTATCGCCGCCGTCTTCTTGCCAATGGCGCGCGCCAAGGGACCGGCGCCGGCGGCGACTCCCGTAGCTACCAAACAGCCCGAGCAGGCAGACCAGCAAATCACCGGCGCCGAACTGATGGAGGACAGCATGATTATTGACGGCCTGATGCCGGCTATCAAGCTGACGGTGGAAGGTCACCTTGGCGAGGAGAGCCCGAGGATTCCGAGAATACGCAACGAGCCGGGGCCGGGAGTACTCCACGGGATTATTACAGACAAGGGTGATACATCTGAGCACATGGCGGCCCTGTTCTTTGTGCCCGTTGAGAAGTGGCCGGGCAAAGCGCTGTTCTGGTACCTTGTGTACGTCAACGAGTCGTTCGAGATAACAGGGATTCCGCCGGGGCAGTACTATCTATTTTCCGTCGAGGCCGGTAATCCTCAAAAAATCGATTCTGTTGGTTTGGCGGTGGACTGGCCCCAGCCCGTCAACATTCGGGCCGATGGCAAGCCCGCAAAAGTCGAAATTGAAGTATCAGGCTGGCTGACCAAGAAGGTGTGTTCGTGGAATTTTCTGCCCTTCCTGCACGGGCTGGGGCACCTCAACGCCGAAAATATTCTCACCGAGCAATTGGGCCCCTTCGGCAGGGTAACAGAATCCGACGGCAGCCCACTGCCCTATGCTCAGGTCAACGTGCGGGGCCTTGAACATGACCACGAAGAGTGGGAAGTCGTCTCGGCGCCCGATGCACGAACAAATCAGCAGGGTTACTATGGGGTGGCACCTTTGAACCGTCCCTACTTCGTCAGCGCCATCGTTTACGAGCCCCTGAAGGCTATCCATGGCTGTCGGTGGCGGCATCTGAGGCGCAATGAAATCTTCGAAGGCAGGCAGGAAATCAATTTCCAATTCGCCCCCTGGCCGGCACAAGTTGCCGGCGGCGGCACAATTGAAGGAACTCTGGTGGATGCCGATGGTAAGCCGATACCATCTTTTACTCTGGATGTAAGCGGTAGCAGGCATCCCTCGGTATGGCCGGACGAGGTTAATGAGCCCTGGTCCCAGAGGTGGCGCATTCGGGCCGCCTTTGCCAACGGCAAGTTCGCTATACATGACGTGCCGGCAGGTATTTGTGACATCAGAGTGGTAAGTCATAAGAGATCATCTGTCCGCCTACTGAGAGAGGCCACAAGGCAGGTCACCGTGGCTGCCGGTCAGAAGGTTGAGTTGAGATTCGAAGTTGAGGTGCTTAAGGCGGAGCAGAGGAGGCTCGCTGGTGCTTGGGAAACAGAAGGACCTCTCCCACCCTGGCCGGAGCTTAAGGTCGGCGAGCAGGCGCCGGCGTTCGAAATCCAAACCATTGACGGCAGGAAATGGGCCTTGACTGATTATCGCGGCAAGGTTGTCCTGCTTTGCTTCTGGCAGGCGCACCACCAGCCGACCGAGGTCCAGTTCCCCTACTTCAAATCGACCTGCGAGGCCTTTGGTGCGGATGAGCGATTCGTAATGATGAGCCTGGTTAGAAAGGCAAGAAAATTAAAAGACCTGCAAGAGTATGTCACCAACTACGGCCTGAAATGGAACCACGCACTTATGGACGACGAGGTTCAGCAGCAGTTGACCAGAGCCTACGGCGTGCAAAGGTGGCCCTCGGTAATCCTTATCGGCCCGGACGGCAAAATAGTCGCCAGAAATCTCAAAGGAAATGCCATGAGCTGGGCCGTGGAAAAGACCCTCAAAACGTTACCTGCAAGAAGCCCAGAATAGCTTAGCCTGCGGCTTGGCCTCGCGTGCGCCGGGCTCCCGGCTCTGCCTTACAGCCGGACGGTTTGTAGGAAAAAGACATACATACTTACGTCAAAGTCACAACTGTCAGGCCGGTGTCGAATATGCTCGGCAATTTCGCAAAGACTTAAACCGCTAACATGTCAACGTGCCCAAAATGTAACCTTTGCGCCATCGTCCATCGCGTTTTTAAGAAGTCTCTCGCCATCAAAGAAACCTGCCGAATGCTCCCTGCCGGTAAGAAGCTCCATGTCCGAGTCGGTAAGCAGCTCAATCTCCGTCTCGGTTGTCACTCTATCTCCTGCTTTGCTTTTCGCATACCACTGCCCTAAGGGGAGCCGAGTCAAATCTGTCCATTCGGCCCGCCAATACTCATCCTCTACCCACTCGTCAGTGTCCTTGTCTTTGTCAAACTCGAACCGCTTCACACAAATATAATCCCGCTCGGGATCAACGTACCAATCCCGCCGCTTGCCCATTTCTTCGTACCTAAGCAAAACACATCCCGGCGGCGTCCCTAGCTCATCCTCCAGCACCCACATAGGCCCCACGTTGGTGATATACGGCCACTGCTTGCGAATCGGTACAAGCGCATCAATCCAATCAGGACCGCGGTCTCGAATGCTCAGACTGGCCCCGCGCCCTTCTGATGAATCCCATAAACCTTCGCCCGAATTGTATGAATACTCATACTCGCCGTCAAAGATACACAGATCAACAAGAGTCAGGTTATTTAACGCCCACTCGCGTATGCGGTGATTGCTTTCAGGAGCTTCTATGGGAAGTGGACTATTGTGATTAGCGTCTGTCTTGCCATAGGATTCACGGCGAAACTTGCCGTCATAACAATAGCTGATAGACAGTTCGTATTTGCTCTTCTCAATGATGCGCATTTTGCGCGGCAGCTGTCTTAGTGCTTCCTTCGCGGCATCTATGACTGCCTTGGCTGCCGGCTCTATAACGCCCCAATTCTCTACAACTGGCAGACCTTCCGGTGCGCCAAGATCGTAGATGCTCGAAGGTCCCGTCTGAGGGAATGAGAAATCACCGGTATCGAAATTATTTTCTTGCGGCCCTGAATACTTTCGAATCCGCATGGGCAGGCGCGTATCCGGGTCCGCCCAAACCTGCTGAGCCAGCGAGCGGATACCGAGGGGCCCTACGTTATAACTATCAAATCGGACAACTTGCCGACCATCGATGGTATCGGTGGATTTCTCGACCGTTCTGTGAGCAAACTGCCCAAAACCGAAGTCATCCCAGTCACCTACCGCATACTCCCACGGCGTCTGAGGATATGGACGGGTGGAGAATGTCCGCTCGTGAATCTGCTCGCCATGGTTGCTGTGGTAGTATCGCCAGATGCCGTTGACGTGGTCGCGCATCCCGGCGTAGAAATTGCGGCCGTCCTCATCCTGCCGGCTATAAAAGCTCCGTCGCTCAGGCAGATTGGCCCATTCTTGGGCTCCACGCTCATAGCGAATAAGCACCCACGTTTTCGACTCTATCGATTTTTGAACATCAGCAAGTGTGATGGCGACAGGCCCCGCTATTGAGAACCACAGACACAGACCTATCAGCAGACAGGCTGCAATGCCAATACCTGATTTAACCAACGGCGGCAGGAAAACAGCGGAGGCGGCAGACTTGATCTGCCCCGCCTGTTCAATGGTTCGCATCCCCTTTTTCGTAACCGAAGGCTGCGCTCGCAGTAACTCACCGAGCACTTTAAGGTTATTTTCGATTTGTTCATCATGTTCTTTCATGTCGAACTCTCCTTTAACCATTTCTGTAAGCGTGCGCGGGCACGCGACAGTCGCACAGTTACAGTACCCACTCGCTGGCCTGTTATTTCGCTAATCCTTTTTGCGGGGTGGTCGTCGAAATAATGAAGCATTACCACCGCCCGTTCATGTTTAGGCAGACGCATCACGGCATCGAGGAGCCGACGATTCGCCTCGTCAATGCTGCCGTCGTTCGATGCCCCGCTCGCCTGGGTTGCAAGACGCTCCACGTTTTGCCTGTGCCGGCTCCGGCGGCCCATTTGTATCGCCTCGCGACGAGCAATTCTTCGAATCCAGGAACCAAAGGCTGCCCCCCTTCGCAACCCATCCAGCTTCCTGTAGCCCTTGACAAACGCATCCTGGGCTGCGTCCTGCGCCGCGTCCCGGTTGCCAAGAACTGACATGGTTACCGCCAATACAGACCGCTCGTGACGTTCAAACAAACGCCCATAAGCCTGCCGGTCGCCAGCCAGGAACGCCTTTACCAGCTCCGAATCCGATTTCATATACATCCTTAATGAGCAAAGAAACGCGCTTCTCATACACATAGAGGGTTCCGGTGGACATTTTGCAACCGGCAACCACAATCTTTTTCAAAATTTTGGGGGGGCGCCACAGAGTACACACAGCGACAGAGCACCACGGTGTCCTCGGCCGCCAACGCGTGAACGGGGCATGAAAAAATTTTCAGAAATTCCCATTTTTCTGTTGACAAATACTATGGGGTGTAGTACGTTTGACCGAAGTAAGGGTTGATGAGCATTGATTCCGGAGATGAAAGAATGGCTCACAAATTACTCGATGATTTGGGCAATCTCCAGCGGTCGGTAATGGAGCTGGTGTGGGAGATGGGCGAGGCCACCGTCCACCAGGTCCGCGACCGTCTCGACCGAAAAAGCAAGCCCGCCTACACCACCATCCTGACGGCGATGCAGAAGCTCGAAAAGGCCGGGTGGCTGTCGCACCGCGCCGACGGCAAAACGTATGTATATCTGCCGACGCGAACCCGCCAGCAGGCCGGGGCCTCCTCGGTCCGGAGTTTTATGGAGCGAATGTTCGACGGCAGCGCCGTGGTTATGTTCCAGCACCTGATTCGTGACGGCAGACTCAGTGACGCCGAATTAGCCGAACTCAAAAAAATGATTGATAACAGGCGAAAGGAGAAAAAGAAATGACCGCCCCCGAATTAGCACAGAACACCTTCCTGCTGAACTGCATTTGGCAGAGCACGGTTTGCATCGGCCTCGGCCTGGCCGGCAGTTACCTGCTGCGCCGTCGGCCCGCTCGCGCCCATCAACTTCTGCTGCTGGGAATCATCGCGGCCATTGCCGTTCCCATGATGAGCACGGTAGTACGAGACTTCGGCTGGGGACTCCTTGTCGCCCGGCCCCCCAGCGACACGCCGGTGGAATATATAACTGGATTTGATTACGACCAGCCGGAAGAAGCTGCGGCCGTGGAAAGCTCCCACACCCTGCTTTCCACGTTCAAAGAATCAGCGGGACCGGCCGTGCTGTCCGCGCCCAAAGCCATCGAGATTCCCTGGGGTGCCATTTTGATATCAGGCTGGATTGGGGCAAGTCTCATATTGACCGTGCGATTGCTGGTGACATTCCTGCTTGGAATCCGGCTGCTGGGCCGTGCCGAGCCTGCCAACCGAACCGAGATTCAGCAGGCGGTATCTTTGGCAAAGGCAAAGCTAAGGTTCAATTTGCCCGTGCGGATATTATGCGCCGACAAGGTGTGCACGGTGCTAATATGGTGCTGGACGAAGAGGCCCACATTGCTCGTCCCTCGTGCGATCGCTCAAGCGGGCGGCAAGGTCGATTGGGTCAGCGTGGTCTGTCACGAGCTGGCCCATTACAAAAGGCGCGACCACATCTGGGGATTCCTCGCCGAATTGGCCGTGTGCATCTTCCCCTGGAACCCGCTTCTATGGCTGGCAAAGAGCAGACTGGTCGCACTTAGCGAGCAGGCCTGCGACGACTGGGTGCTCGCGTCGGGTCGAGAGGCCGACGGGTACGCCGAATCGCTGCTCGATTTGCTCCCGCAAAAACTGATGGCCTTCGCCCCCGCGGTGGTCAGCAGCAAAAACGGACTCGTCGCGCGAATCCGGCGAATCCTCCAAACCAAGTGTCCCAACCCGCGCACCGGCATGCTGTGGGCTTTGACAGTTACCATTATCACAGCCTCCCTCGCCGTCGCTGCCGCCTTCGCGCAGTCCCGACCAGCAAGAAACGACAATTCTAAGGCTCCACCGCTAATTAAATGCTCCGGCAAGGTCGTTGACCAGTACGGCCAGCCTTTGGCGGGAGCCGAAGTCACTCTATGCAAAATAGCATCCGATGGCATAGCAGGCAACATTCAACTCATTGAGATAGGCCGACTCGTGACCGACTCAAGCGGAAGATTCGCCTTTCAGACAGAACCCAAACCCGAAAAGCCAACCGTTGTTCTCGACTCCGTAGTAGTAGCGGAAAAAGAAGGCTTGGGGCTCAATTGGGCAAACTGGCCTCTTACCGAGGACGAACACGTTACGGTCGAACTGGGCAGACCCGCGAGGCTTGCGGGCGTCGTTGTCGATAACGACGGCAACCCTGTGGCCGGAGCCCAGGTCCAAGCGGTTCTCTTTAAGAAAGCGACTCCGACACAAGAGCAGACAGAGTGGTTACCAGGCATTGCCCCTTTACAATGCCTCAGCGTAAGAGCCGACAATAATGGTCGCTTTGAGTTCGACAATATCCCGAGCGGGGTCAGTTGCGACCTGCTGCTCACCGCCCCCGGATGGGCTACAACTTATACCTACCAGTTCGGAGCACCGCCTGGCTTCAAGGGCGGTACCGGATCTCTCTTCAGAGCCGGCCAAACGGATGTCAAGGTCGCGCTGCCTGCCGAGGGTCGAATCGAAGGCAAGATCGTTGAGAGAGAAACGGACATCCGCGTCCCGCATTTGCCTCTGGCGGTCGTGCCGCATTTTACGCCCACATTCTTCGAAAGGTTCGTGTGTGTCTCTAAAGAAGACGGCTCATTTAGTATCGGAGGTCTGCAAAGCGGGGAATATCTGTTAAGGACGGAGCCGGTGCAGGGCGAGGCCCCGCGGTTGAATGTCACCGTCGAATCAGGCAAGACCACAAGTGGCGTTATCTTCGAGCTTCCACCCGGTGCTGCCGCCGTCCTGGCACGAGGCAGCGCTGCGCCCGGCGTTGGCACAACAACTGAGCCGAACGAGATTGGGGCGAGGATAACGTTCGAGAGCGAGATACATGATTTCGGTCAGGTGCCGCCCGGGTCGAAGAATACCTGCGAATTCAAATTCAAGAACACCGGCGACGCGATGCTCAGCTTCGGCAAGATTCAAACGACCTGCGGCTGCACCGTTGCGAGCCTCAAGAAAGAACACTATGCGCCCGGCGAATCCGGAACCATAACCACAACATATAGCGCAAGCAGGCAGGTCGGCGGCGTCTCAAAAAATATCCACGTGCCGACCAACGACAGGACCAGACCGAAAGTGAGCCTGACGATAAAGGCGAGCGTGGTACTTTATGTCAATCCTGAGCCGAAGGAACTGGCCCTGCTGCTGAAGCGTGAAAACGCCGGCTGCCCCGACATTACCCTTAGGAGCATCGATGGTGAGCCCTTCGCCATCGAAAGTGTAAGCGCCGGCGGAAACTTGATAACCGCGGACTTTGATCCCTCGCGGCGGGCCACCGAATTCGTGCTGCAACCAAAGGTCAACATGACCAAGCTCAAGAGCGACCAGCGCGGCTATCTCAAAATCAGCCTCACCCACCCCAAATGCGACAGTGTCGAAATCCCCTACCGCGTCATGCCCAAGTTCGAAGTCTCGCCCGCGGCTGTCACGGTTCGCTACGCCGAGCCGAATCGGCCGGTGAAAAGGGAGGTTTCGATAATCAGCAACTACGAGGAGGACTTCGAAATAGAATCGGCCTCCTCTTCAGAAGGGACTTTCAGGATAGTCAAACAGGAAAAAGGCGAACACCGTATCACCCTTGAACTGGAAATAACTCCACCGCCCATCAAGGATACGGTGTTCTTCAAGGACAGCCTCCTTGTGCATACGAAGGATGGGGAAAAACTCACAATCAACGTTCGGGGCTTCTACAAGCTGGACAATGAGCCCCCTCGACCGATAAGACGACGATGAGGCGGCAACCGCCGCTTTTTTGACTTTCAGTCTCGGCTTGCCAGCGCAGGGGCCGGGACACATTCGGGCGCCAGCGGCAAATGCACGCTGAAGGTTGTTCCCTTGTTCACTTCGCTTTCCACAGTGATTCTTCCGTTGTGGAGTGCGACAATTCTGGCCACGATTGCCAGGCCGAGGCCGGTGCCCTGAATCCACTCGGTCGAGGTGGGGACACGGTAGAATGGGTCAAATATCCTGTCGAGCGCCTCTTTCGGTATTCCCATACCGGTGTCAGCGACCCGTATCACTATTTCCTGATTTTCGCAGCAGACCGAAACGGAGACTTTCCCCTGGTGCGGGGTAAACTTCAGGGCGTTATTGACCAGATTGGTGACAACCGAGAGTATCTTGCCCTCATCGCCCGACAACTCAGGCAGCGTCTCATCGATATCGGAGTTCAGGGCGACACCTTTGACCTGTGCCAGGGGCTGCAACGACCGCATCACGCGACGAACGACCACCGACACATCCACAGGCTCGCGCAAGATTTTGACCGCGCCGGACTCCAGGCGCGACACCTCCAGAAGCCCTTCGATCAGGTCGGCCAGGCGTCTGCCCTCCTCCTCAATGACGCCCAGGAACTGCCGGCGTGTCCGCCCCGGCATGCCCGAATCATGGAGGATGGTCTCGGTGTACGCGATAATCGAGGTCAGTGGGGTGCGTAATTCATGTGAAACAGAAGAGATAAAATCTTCTTTCATTCGCTCGACCTCGCGCTCGCGTGACACGTCACGAAAGACCAGAACGACCCCGATGATGGTGTCATCCAGCCGGACCGGGGCCGCAATAGTCGATATGGGGCGCTCCCTTCCGTCCGGCGCGACCAGAACATCGAAATTTGAGCCGCACTCTATTGTGCCTGAGCCAAGAACCTTTTCAACAGGACTTTGGACCACTTCCCTGGTGCGTCCGTTGACCACGTGAAAAAGCTCATCGATCGGCTTATCCTGAACGAGCTCGAACTCCCAGCCGGCGAGCTCTTCGGCCACCTCATTGAACAGGAGAATTCGCTTGTCGGGGTCCACCACGACAATTCCCTCAGCAATACTGGAAAAAGTAACGGACAGGAGCTCCTTTTCGGCATCTGTTTCTGCGGTCCGCTCTCTGATGAGGGCGCGGAGATTCTCGCGGTATTTTTTCAGGAGGTTTTGAGCGGACTTGTGCCTGGTAATATTCCTCAGTGAGACGAGATACGCCTGATCGCCCTGCCAGTTGGTCTCTATTGTGCGCATCTCCACGACGGCCTTTGGGCCGTTTTCGCGGACGACTTCAATCTCGCCGGTTTCTCCGCGGGCAGCCGGCAGCTCCAAAGGTTTTCCGCGCAGCTCCTCGGCTTTGCGACCGAAGAGAACCTCCGCGGCAGGATTGGCGAACAATACGACTGCCTCCTTATCCGTGACCAGAATGGCATCGGGATTCTTGTCCACGAGATTGCGGAAATTGCTTTCGCTCTGCCGCAGCGCCTCCTGGGCCCGCTTGCGCTCCAGCGTGTAGAGTATGCTCCTGCCGAGAATCTCCGTCAGGGAGGTCGCCCCCTTGACGATGTAGTCACTGGCTCCTCGTGAGATCGACTCTATAGCCGTCTGCTCATCGTCGAGGCACGTGAGAATAACCACGGGCACATCCGGGTCGGCTCGCCGGACATTATCAAATGTATCGAGGCCGCAGCTTTCCGGGAGACCCAGGTCCAGAAGTATCATATCGTAGCGGTTCTGACGGATCTTCGAAATCGCCTCGACAAGGTTGCCCGCGAGGTGAACTGTCAGCTGTGACGCCCGGGACCACTGGCGCAGCGCCATCGCGACCTTGTGGCAATATGAAGTGTCGTCCTCGACGAGCAGTATTCGTATATTTTCGTTATTCATTTACAAGTGTTCCGAGTCGCAAGGTCTTACGCGGCAACAGTTCAAGGCTGAAGGCGGCCGCCAATTGCCGCCGGAGTGAAGCTTCACTGATTTCAGAACCGCACCTGGGCGGCTTTTCGGGGGCTTCCGCAGGCCCCGTCCTGCCCCAATCTCTCCCTGATCATGCGGCTCAACTGGCTGAAATCAAAGGGCTTGACAATGTAGTCATCTGCTCCGACCGACAGCGCCAGCTCCTTGTCACTGGAGACCCCCTTAGCGGTCAGCATAAACACGTGGGTGTTCATCATCTGCTGGTCGTTCTTAAGCTCCGACAGAACGGCCAGGCCATTCATCTCCGGCATCATCCAATCCAGTAGAATGAGGTGCGGCTTTATCTGGCGCGCCAGGCGAAGCCCCTTGACCCCGTCCTCCGCCAAATAGACGTCAAATCCGTCGAGCCGAAGATTGTACTCCAGCACGACTCGAATGTGCTCCTCATCCTCAACGACCAGAACCTTCCACTGGGTGTTCATAAAGATACGGCCCCCTAAGAGCATCTGACCTCAACCAGTCCGCTGATCCTCCTCTGTCGGTACGACGATAACAACACTGCGGCTCTCGTGTTCGGGGAGATACGGACACCTGTTGGGCGTGGATTTTACTGATTCCGAGCAACCATCAAACCCATCTCCCTTTGTAGAGGAACCTAAAACTACGGGGCGTTGGCTCTCGAAACGCGGCCGTCGCAAATACTCCTCTGATTAAAGTATAACCCACTTTTGGGCAGAGGCTAAGCACGCCGGAACGAATTTGCCGGAAAAAGCGTAAGAAGGGCGAGATTTTTCTTAATCCTACAGGTCCGATAACTTACATTTCTGCCCCGTCTTATGGCCCACGAGCCATGACACAGGATTTCTTATGTGAGGCGCCCATGGGACAGGGAAGGAAGCTGTTGACATCGAGGCTGAAAAGGTGTTTGTTTTGAGGGGTTTAGAACAATTTTTGGGGCAGGAGCGTGATTAAACAGGGCGCAAGGGGACGGATTATGTTAATAAGGAAGGCACTTGTGCTGATGATTATGAGCCTGATTCTTTACCTCTGCCGCTCAGCGCCAGGCGGCCAGATGGCCATTTGGGATTTTGGCCCTGATGGGCGGTACACAGAGACCGTGACAGCAGAACACGTCACGGGGACGCCTGCTTTGACTGTCAGTGAAAGCGGCAAAGACCCGGACGGAGGAAATGGTGCGGCATACACGGACTCGGAAGGAGCATATCACAGCGCCGGACAGGCCGTCAACTGGGACGACACCGGCACCAGGTCTGAATGGACCATGCAGATCAATACAACGGGCTGGGAAGATATTTGCATCAGATGGGATTACAGGTCTGACAATGAGGGCGATGCCAAGGGGCCGACGCAATTCGATTTCTGCTATAAAGTCGGCGAAGGCGGCAGTATAGAATCAATCGTCGAAATACCGGCCTCACTCGCCGGAAGTGCCGTACAGCTAATTTTAGATGATGGGAGAACCAACTGGTACGCTGACGCGCCTGCTGTAGATTCCAAGAGCCTGCCGCCAACCTTTCAGAAATACCGCAGCGACTGGGTCCGCATACCTCGGGAAATCGGTTTGGACGTCTCTTTCAGCGGAAACAATGCGTATGGGCGGAAATCCTCCGGCCTGGGCGCGAGTCAATCGAGTCCGCTTGAGCAGGAGCAAAATCATATTCAGAAGGGTATTTTTTTTTGACAACTTGCATCCGGGGACCGATAATTCAGGTATCATGGCGTCTTTGACTGACGCCGAGCTGAAGAGCGAGCGGCCGGATACGCCAAAGCCAATTTCGGCCGTTGGAGGCAAAATTTTGGCGCCGCAACAGCCATAAACGGAACTTGGCCGGCGCGAACAGGAACTGTGGCGGTAAGACTCGATGACAAACGAAACCAGCTACGATACCATGTTTGGCAAGATTGCCGTCGAGCAGGGATTGTGCACCGACGAAGAGCTCCGCCACAGCCTGCAGGAATTGGAGGATCGCCGAAAAGTCACCCCCACGATGCTGCGAGACCTGATGGTCGAGTTCGGATACATCACCAACTCTCAGGCCGAAAGACTGAAATCCACCATCCGAGATGCAAAGGACATCGCACATCAGATTCCGGGGTATAAAATCCAGGGCAAGCTCGGCGCCGGCGCAATGGCCATCGTCTACAAGGCCAGGCAGCTGAGCCTCAACCGAATGGTGGCGATAAAAATTCTGCCCAAGCGATTCAGTGAGAACCCTGAATATGTCGAGCGCTTCTACCGAGAGGGTCAGGCGGCCGCCAAGCTCAATCACAACAACATCGTGCAGGCCTACGACGTCGGCGAGGCGGGCGGATACCACTATTTTGTCATGGAATACGTCGAGGGAAAGACGCTGTACGACGACCTGTCCGCCGGCAAGATCTTCAAAGAAAGCGAAGCACTGGACATCATCATTCAGGTGGCACGCGCGCTGGCTCACGCACACGACCGAGGGCTGATTCACCGCGACGTCAAGCCCAAGAACATCATGATTGACCCCGCCGGGGTGGTCAAGCTCGCCGACATGGGTCTGGCACGTGCCACGGCCGACATCGAAACGGCCCAGACGGAGGCGGGAAAGGCATACGGCACACCGTATTACATCGCGCCGGAACAGATTCGCGGCAGAATCGACATCGACGGGCGCGCCGACATCTACGGCCTCGGCGCGACATTCTACCACATGGTCACGGGGCGGGTGCCCTTCATGGCGGATGACCCCACGGAAGTGATGAAGAAGCATCTGAAGGAGCAGCTGATTCCGCCGGACCATATAAATACGTCGCTGTCGGCGGGCGTCTCGGAAGTCATCGAAGTGATGATGGCAAAGCGAAAAGAGGACCGTTACCACAACATGGAAGAGGTTCTGGTGGATTTGGAGGCGCTTCGGGACGGGCAGCCTCCGCTGCGGGCGCACAAGCGATTTGATTTGTCGGAGCTTGAGAAGCTCGAAGAAGGCGAGGCCATCGAATCGGAGCAAGAGGACAAAGTCGAGGAAGACGAGCGTGTGGCTCGATACCAGGCGGCGGTGCTGCTTTTAGGGGTGGTGGCCGCCATCGCGGTTCTGGTCATGGTTTTTCTTCTTCTGAAGCAGACTTAGCGCAAGTTACGCAGTTGCGAGGCTGACTGTTTCTGTCCGCCCTTAACCGCTGCCATCGAAAAAGTTTTTTTCGTCCGTAACCGCCTGTCAATAAACAACTTACCCTCCCCCCCCCAAAAAAACCAAAACCATGGAAAATGTGAAAAAAAACGCTTGCAATCGCTGCAATCTCGGCCACAATTGTATCAGGAAGCTATAGGAGCTTATTGACAATTTGGAATGCGGTGAGCAATATGTGGTTATTGCCCAATACCAACTTGGTGCAAGTCACGTATCCAGGGCCAAAACTCCCATAGAGACCATCTGTGCTCCGCATCCGCAATTTTTTTATCTACAAAATAACAGGCGGAAGCGCCTGAAAGGAGGTGATGCCTATGAGGCCCGAATTGTTCGATGACTGGTAGCAAAGTGAAGCTTTGCTTGGGTTCTATGATTAACTTCTATTAAGGAGAAATTAGCCATGAAAACTACCCAGTTTGTCGGCTCGGTGGCAGTAATCGCTCTCATCTTCGGCGCAGTAGTTATTACTCAGCACGAGCTGGCGACGACAGATGCCGAATGCCTAAGCACCGCAGAAATGACCCGTTTTATCGGTGGCTCGTCTAGTACTACAACGCTATGAAGGTCATTTTTCGGCCGTTTTAACATGGAAAACGGGTTCTCCCATTTCTGCTCTTGTTGCCAGCCCGCAGCACTCAGGACGCCATTGTGGCCAATACGGGAGCAAGTAAGAACGCCGGAGTTGGGAACATCATCTTATCACAGGTTTTGGTTGGCCCCTTTTGCAAACACAAGCCTTTGCAAATAAACGAGTTACAATAACAGATATAATCTTTGTAGCGTTGTAGTACTAGCTGCTGCAAAGAAACTGGTACTGCCGATGAAGACAATTGTAAACAGTGCATTAAGACAGGCTCGAGTAATTCCAAGCAATTCAACTCGGGACCATACCGTAAAGTGTGCGGCGGTGCGAGCTTCGGCCAGAACTGCGACATGACTGACAACATAAATTGTGGAGATAGCAGCGCCAAGTGGCTCTACTGGAACAACAACGAGGACTGCCTTGGAACCCACAGTAGCGAGGAAACTGGTAGCAGAACTATCGCTACCGCCCATGGCGACCCTTGTTAGTATGAGGCTCTTGACTTTCTCATGCACATTGCTCAAGGGGCCCCAAAAACGGGGCCCCTTGAGGCTGTAATTTTCTTTTTGCAGGTTTGTTCACATACGCTCCTTCACTCGGGGGCATCGCGGCAACAGAACCGTGTAATATTGGAGAGCAATTACTATGAAACCGGCTTTTATCATCTGTCTGTTGGCTACCAGCCTTGTCTCCTTCTGCCGCGGCGCCGAGCCTGCTGCCAGCGCGGAGGAAATGCGCACATTGCTGTTCAAAGGCTATACAGCCGCCAAGACGGCCATGGATGATGTCAGAATGATAATCGAGTACAAGAATGAGACGGATCCCAAATGGATAGAAGCTCACCCCGACAGAGACCACCAACCCGAAACATATACCGCAGAGGAATATATTCGCAAACATGGCAAGGAAAGGTGGGCATTTCTCTACTTGGGGACAGCGAGCCCGCCGGACGGTATTGCTGATGTCGCCCTATCCGTAGGTACTGATAACTCACCTGCTTATAAGGTTTTTGATGGACAATGTATACTGGATTACTACACCACTGCAGGATCTGTCGACACCGAGACGCAGAGAGGTCGAGCCGCTCGCAACCCCACTGACACAGGTATATTGGCCGCGGGGAACAGCAATCCTGCAAAGTTTCTTGGCTATGATTTCGGGGCTATGCCGGACGACGTGCTTTCAAGCCCGCACCTGACCATAGAAGCTCAGGCCGAGCAGGTTGGTGACTTGCCGGCCTTCAAAGTAAGTGCGCCTATCGAGATAAACAAAGTTCTATATAATCTGACATACTGGTTGTGCCCTGCTCGCTGTTGCCTGCCGGTGGTCGCTGAGCTCCGACGGACCAACGGAACACTGAGGAAACGGATGGAGACCACGGAATTCATCCAGTTGGAAAACGGAAGGTGGGCCATCAAGTCTGTGCTTCAAAGAAACTTCGTCGCCGAAGATGGCGAACCCTGGGAAATTCAGAAACACACATTTACTATCAGGACACTTCAGCTCAATCCTGAGATCAATGACAAGATTTTCAGCACCTCACCTGACAGTTTGCCTCCGGGAACGCTCTTTCGAGACGCTGTGAGTGGTTTAGAGTACGTTATCGGAGAAGGCCCGATAAGTGATGAACGCGTCAAGAAACTCGTAACGAAGGCGCTGGAGGACGCCTTCTCGGAAATCAAACACGGTTCTGACACAGGCTCCGCAGAAAATCAACAG
The DNA here is from genome assembly GCA_035527845.1 of Sedimentisphaerales bacterium. Lineage (GTDB taxonomy): Bacteria > Planctomycetota > Phycisphaerae > Sedimentisphaerales > Anaerobacaceae > JAUWKC01. Next base: position 20,059 of record DATKZT010000041.1, read on the forward strand.
AATCCACGTGTTGATCTCCAACTGGACGATGTTCCCAACCAACCGTTGTTCTCTGACACCGGAGCGCTTCCACCCGCGACCGCAAACAACACCCACCACACCAAAACCCTTGCGTTAGTCTGGCGCGTCACCGCGATCGCTTTGTGTCTGTTTCTCATCCTGGCCACAGCACTGATAGTACGCTGGAGGTGTGTTTCGATACGGAGACGAAATTCCCAATGACCAGACCTCCCTCGCAAAAACACTTGTCCCCGAGTAAACAGCGAGTTCATAAAGCGCCCCCGGCTTATGCTATCGTGACCACGGCAGTTGTTCTCGTCTTATCTGCGAAGGCGAAAACGGCGCAGCTCGAAAGCTGGCAATCCTGCTGCGGAGCCGTTTGCCTGCGAACCGTCGGCGGTTTGCTCGGAACCGAAGTACCCCTTGGTGAGATCAGAGAACTCCTCAGGTCCAACAGCCGCGGCCAAGTCTCTTTCGCAGAAATAGCCGAGGCAGCTGAAAAGATGGGCTTACATGCCGCTGGCGTGCGTATCAACAGCCAACGGATCGAAGAGTGTGCCTTCCCTATGATTGCTCATTGGCCCCCAAATCACTTCCTTGTCCTTTTGGGTCTTGGCAAAAACAGGGGCGTGACGGTCATTGATCCGCCTCGTGCTATCCGCAAAATGACTCGTGCCGAACTGGCTTCCCGCGACCACTTCAACGTCCTATGTATATCAAAGCATCCCCTCCCAGTTCATACCTACCCGATCGGCCAGCCAAGAGCGGACGACCAATTGCCAGACCAGCCGGGGCCGCCCACAATCCATGGAGGATTACAATTTGATGACCCCCTCTGGTATTTTGGTGATGTTCGCCCAGGGACCACGAAGAAGCATGAGTTTTCGTTCACGAATATTGCTTCCGAGCCCTTGGCTATTGTCCAACTCAAACCTGATTGTCCATGTCTAAAGGTCAAGCACTTCACCGAGAATATCGCTCCCGGTGAACGTGGTAAGATAGAAGTCCTCATCGATACGAGCGGCCTCATAGGGCACATTACCAAACGGATCGTCGGCATTGCGTCTACTCGCGCAACCAATACGCATAAGAGCTGGTTCTTTCTAAAGATAGCTGGCCAAGTTTCCAAGACAGGTGAACTTCTGTTGGAGCCGGCTTGTCTCTATCTCGGCGATACGGTCAAAGGTTCTATTACTTGCGAGTCCGTCAGTCTCAGGAGAATTGGATACGACCCCCTGTACCTCAAAAGCATTGAACCCACGTCCCCGATGATATCTGTCAATCGGATTCAAGGCATAGACCCAAACACGCGTGTGTTGCACTTAGAGGTCCGGGTCGAAGCGAACAATGCCCTTGGGGCGCTTGAAGAAGATGTCGTCTTTCACACGTACAATCCTCACTACCCCAGTGCCACGCTCCATATTTCTGGAAACATTGTTCCCCACATTAGCGTTGAACCGCCAGAAGTCTTCTTGGGTTTGTTGTCCAAACAGCGCCCTTTGAACAAAAACATCATAGTGAGAAGCAGGACAGCGACGCCATTCGAGATTAGAAGTGCGAGCACAACCCTGGACGGGATTGTGGGTGCCGTGTTTCCCACTGACTACGCCAAAACAAGTTGGCAAATCACGTTGACTAATAGCGCCGCCTTACAGCGGGGCATTATAGAGGGTAAGATTGTTGCAAACACGAACGACTCGGATTTACCCAAGCTTGAGATTCCGTTCACCGCTTTGGTGGCGCAGTAGTCGACGGCTAACACAATCAAATGCAACGTGCTTCCGTTTGTCTCTTTTTGCGGGGCGAGATTCAACACGACGCCGTAATATACTCGCGCTTCGCTCAGTATTGCGCTATCTCCGCCTTGAACTCTGGAAAAACATGCACGGTGTTCTTCCGCTGATGGTGGGCAGAACAATACCCGACTGCTTTGATGACGGGCCTTGTACGGGACATACGAGAATCCCTGATGCCGTCGGCCTAATTGCGCGGGGGCACTGTGCTTATTCGCTTTGAGGTCTCCGAGGTATGCCGGCGTCGGCTGACGAGAAGAGCGGGCTATTTTTTCGCGGAGGCGTTGAGCATTTTCATGAAGGCCCTGAGCAGTAGTGCGAGGTCTTTCTTACCCTGTGCGGAGACGAGGTTGCCGTCGACGACGCATCGTTCGCCGGTGTAGGTTGCGCCGCCCTGTTCGACGTCCAGGGCGCACTTTGGAATGGTGGTTGCCTTTCGGCCTTTGATGGTGTCGGCGGCGCTGAGGATTTCTACGCCGTGGCAGAGGGTGGCGACGGGCTTGTTGGTCTCGAAGAAATGGCGTGTGATTCGCAAGAGGTCTTTGTTGTAGCGGAGATATTCCGGCCCGCGTCCGCCTGATAAATAGAGGCCCACATACTCGCTGGGGTCGACGTCTCGGAAGGCGATCTCGGCCTTTAAGTGGTAGCCCGGCAGCTCTCGCGTGATGTCCCAGGGCACGTCCGAGTTCGGGGGAATCTCGTGGATGACGAGATGGTAGTGCCGGGTTTCGGGGCCGGCGACGACGACCTGGAAGTCGTCTTCCTGGATGCGATAATAGGCGTACATGGTGTCGAGGACTTCCGAGCCGTCCCCGATTGGCAACAGTACCTTGCGCATGGTTTTTTTCTCCTCGGCAAATAGTGGATTGTTGAGCAGAGTGACGGCGGCCGGTCCGGCGGCGAGCAACTGGCAGACCTGGCGACGATTCAGCTCCATTTCGTTCTTCACCTATCAGTTAGAGTTCGGTCAGCTTGTGCCGTTTCTTTCGAAGCCGCCCCCTGGCGGCACACAAATATTCTGACAGATGCTGCGGCAAATGTCAAGGCGTTTTCTGCGGGCGCCGAGGACAAGGGTCTCAGGCACGTGCGCAAGGGTTCTCATTCACGGATTTGCGGCTGCTGATGGAAAAAAGCAGGTCCGGACGAGGCGGAGGGAGGGAGAGGAAAAAGCGGAATTCGCCCGGACCTGGTACAATATATCTTACCGCAAATTGCAGGCGGTTGCAAGGGGGTGGCGACAAAAAAAAATAAGAATTTTATTTTTTCTGTCAGGCACAACCGGCCCATTGGGCAAACAAGGACCATGATTTGACGGGTTTGCCGCCCCCCGTATGGACAGGAATTTGGGCGGGGAAAGGCCCCTTACGGCGTGGCTGTAAGGGCCACACCAGGGCAGGCAGGGCCGCCGCCGAGACTTATCGGTGCCACAAGCCGGTTGCGGGCGACGCCAATACGGTCTATGTCTATGGCCATGATCCGATTGCCCAGGCCGAAGGAACGGCGAGCCCGAACTATTTCCTGTGCGACGGGCACGGCTCGGTGCGGCATCTGGCAACATCCGCCGGGGCGATAACCGAAAGCTACAACTACGACGGCTAACCGCCCCAGCCCATGGGCTGGGCAGGCAAACCAATCCTCTAAAAATGTTCAAGTCTGTGCACAATAAAGCTATTCAATACCTGCGAGCCAATTGTCGGTGAATACCTTAAGGTCACGTGCGTTGATTACATCATCCGGCGGGACGCTGATGTCACAGAGAGGATTCCAGTTTTCATTACCAGGGCTGGACAACCAGGCCGAAGCTAAAGTCGCAAAATCATACAGGTCCACCCGGCAGTCAGGCCCAAAGTCGCCTGGAGGACCCTGCGGAATTACCGCTCCTGATACTCGAACATCATCGAGATACCAGCCGGGGTAATACAGGTAATCATTCGTCGGCCCGATCCCCCATCGGATTTGAAGCGCCGGCTGATTGTCGGCAATAGCCGAAATATCGTACTCCATATATTTCCACGTAGTGTCGGTTATATCTGATTCGCCGTTATGCCAAATCTCAATCCAGTTACTCCCATCGACGGAAACCTCAATATTAGCGTGGTCCTCGTCTGAAGCATATACCCACAGCCATCGGTAGAACGTCAAAACAACATTCTCATATCCCTGACAGTCAATCACCGGAGTCGTCGTATATGACGTTGAACGCATACTGTTTGCGTAGTTTCCGGTAAGGTTGTATGCGATAACGTTATTCCCTGTGTAACCTGACGTGGGATAGGAATAAGCCGGACAACAGTCAGGCTCGACAGGTACACCCCACGCCCACTTCTTGGGCGTGTGCCAACCCGGATTTGTGTTCATATCTGCTGAATAGATATCTCCGCCAAGCTTCAACTGTATCGTCGCAACATTCGATTGTCCTGCCTCAGGCGGGACCCCTCCGTCGTCCGCTATGAATGTCATCGTGTCCGGGCAAACGAGGTCAGGCACTGAAGTGTATATAACCTTATCAGCATTATTGGCAAGCGCATAAGGAACGGTTTCAATTCTTCCGACGCATGGATCATTGAGAGTTCCTTTTGTCGGGAGAGATGTAATTACATAGCTGAGCATCGCGGGCGGGTTCGGATGGCTATCGTCGTGGGCTTCAAGCTCAACGGTTGCTGCAACCCCCGGCTGCACAAATACAATGGCGTCTTCGGCCGTTGGCGCCGTATGCGCCACTGTAGATTGCCGCCAGTTGGCCACCGTAAAAGCAGCGTTATTTATCGACCGCGCGTTATCCTCCAGGTCCACCCTGCCCGTGGGCTGGCCGTCGTAGAGAATATCGGGATTCGAGAAATATGGCACCATTGAACCGGGCGAATAAGCCATGATTGACCTAAACTGAGTTCCACTGTCGCCATACCATCGCCACCCGTGAGAATAGTCATATAAGCCCTCTCCCCGCGTAAGTCCGCTGTCTCCGACCGCATGATGACATCCCATATTGTGTCCTAATTCATGGGCAAAAGTATGGCCGATACAATCATCACCAACCCAGGTAAATGCCGCTGAAGCGAAGCCCGACGACAAACTCTGCATCACGTACCCTAAGCCGCACGGCTCTATAATACCACGTGCCGATATCAGACAAACCAGGTCCGCTCCATAACTGTTGCGCAAACCGTGCACTCCATCCATATACCCGTCGCTGGTTCCCCTCAGGCGAGACAAGTCCGCATAAGAATCGCCTGATTCATTATAATTGACTTCACCGTGATAGACCAAACGCAGCCGCGGAAAGACCTCACTGTGTTGGTAGGCAACATTAGTCTGATCAACCATCAAATAAATCGCTGCTGTTGTGGCGGCGGTTCCTCCGATGTGGTCCCGAGCCTTGGCAGTATATACTACCATGACATCGAATTCACTTCCATCATCATCAGCCGAAACGATAGCATCATAACCTTCCTGTTTTACAATACCTTCTGTTTCAGTATTCTCCGGATAGTTAACTTCGATCCCTCCACCGCATCCGGGATACGCCGACTCATCAATTTCACTTATCTCATATAAACCGTCTGGTAGATATCGAATCTGATACGCGCCTTTTCCCGGAACGCTGAGGTTGGCGATCAAAACGTCTTCTTCAACCGCTAAACCGAACGTGCCCAGCTCTTCGCTCATTACTTCCCCAAACCAGCTGTAGCTTGAGGGCGAACGCGTTATACGCCTGGTAACAACGCCGTCCAAAACCACGTCATCAAACAGATTGAATCGCAGAACATCTGCTTGCCGCCAGGAATCCTCAGACAATAGATTAGGTCGAAGTTCAGCTATTCGACTCCGCATCACCCCCACCATGTTAGTGGCCGATTCCTCCTCATACGAAAAACTTGAATCGGCAAATAGAACCGGACACCCCTGATTTGCATCAAGCTTCTGGGAGGTCCTGTGCCCCGTTTGTACTTGGCCCGCAATCAGAGGTTGACTACTTGAATCTGACCAAATTAAGACCGCGACAGGCAAGATAAAGGCCACCAATGATGTATAACATCCTCGTAATGCGTATAAGGTCTTGCCGATTCCCTGTTTCTCGCCATCCATAAGAGTTCTTCCCTCAAAATCCGACAGGATTAGATTCAAACATCACAAACCGATTCAGCGAAGAACCTCCTCCCATTTGCCTTTAGAACCAGGACGTTCATCCAAGTTTTCCAGCCGATATTTTCTCCATGAAACACTTGGCTATAAACCCAAAATTTCTCCGTTTAACTATAATATCAAATTCTTCCTTCAATCGCAAGCAAGCAACGTCTTTTTTCTGCAAATCCTGCACTTTTTTCAAGTGAGGAAAGACCCGTACGAGAAACTGATTCTGTCTGTTAAACGGAGGGTTGAGAAAAGCCCGGACAAGTCTCTATCGCTGGCACAAGTTTCGCGGGAATAACAACGGGGGCAATGTTAGACGCACGCTCTGTTGAAAACCGCGAAATTGTCCTTTCTGAAAGCAGCCGTAGGGACCTGCCCGCGTCATTCCGAGCGCAGTCCCCCAAAGGCGGACGTAGTCGAGGAATCTACTCAAACAGATTTCTCCGCTGTGGGCCGCAAAGCGGCCCTTCGGTCGAAATGACCGTGCATACCCCAGCAGCTTCTCAACAGAGCAATACGGGCAAAGAACCCACCTACAAACATGAGAAACGCACCCGCGACGCGGGGAACTGACCTTTTGGGTTGACTTGGATGCAAATGCCGGTACACTAAGAGCTTTCTGACGTAAATAGGAATGGTAGAGAACCACCCAATGGAGGCCAAAAAGTGGCTTATAATTGTGTTGTTTTGGCAAAACAGGTTCCGGATACGAAGCGGATAACGGGCCGGGCGATGAACGATGACGGGACGGTGAATCGGTCGGCCCTGCCGGCGATATTCAACCCGGAGGACCTCAACGCACTGGAGCTGGCGCTGGATATAAGGGAGCGGCATGGGGGCCGGATAACGGTGATAACGATGGGTCTGCCGGCGGCCGGGGCCATACTTCGGGAGGCGCTTTACCGGGGGGCCGATGAGGCGGTGCTGGTAACGGACATTCGCTGTGCGGCGAGCGACACGCTGGCGACGAGCTATATCCTCAGTTGTGCGGTGCGGAAGCTCGATTATGATATTGTGCTTTGCGGCCGGCAGGCGATAGACGGTGACACGGCGCAGGTTGGGCCGCAGTTGGCGGAGAAGCTTGGCGTGCCGCAGATTACCTACGTGGAGGAGCTGGCGGGATTAGAGGGCAGGACAATTACAGTGCGGCGGAACATCGGCAACGGGTGGCAGATGGTCAGAACGAAGCTGCCGGTCCTACTGACGGTCACGAGTGATGCGAATGAGCCGAGGGTGGCGGCGGCGAAGAAGATGATGAAGTACAAGAGTGCGCGGACGCCGGTTGAGATTGCGCAGAGACTCAAGGCCGAGAACGCAGACGCGGACGAGGCAACCATAAAGAAGCTTGTCGAGCGGCGATGCGCAGAACTGGACAAGAAAGGGCTGCTCATAAAGCAGTGGGATTTAAGTTTCTTGGGCGCGGACCTGACGTGGTGCGGGCGGAGCGGGTCGCCGACGAAGGTGCACCGGATACAGAGCGTTGTACTGGCGGCCAAGGAGAGCAAGGATATCGAGCCGGGCGAGGCTGGTATCTCGGCGATGATACATGAGCTGATCGAGGACAAGATAATCGCATAAGAAGCGTAGATGAGTAGATGCGTTAATGAGTAGATGGGTGAATGAGTGGATGAGTTATGATAGATGTAAACAGAGAAGGCGAGGTTTGGGTATTTGCCGAGCAGCATGGCGGTCGGCTGGAAGAAACGCCCGTCGAGCTTATGAGCAAGGGGCGTCGGCTGGCGGATACTTTGGGCGTGAAGCTGGCGGCGGCACTGCTGGGTGACAAGGTAAAAGGGCTGGCGTCGAAGCTGATACACTTCGGTGCGGACAAGGTGTATGTGGTGGAGCATCCGCTGCTGCGGGACTTCCAGACGAACAGTTATGCGAAGGTGATATACGATTTGATTCATAAATATGAGCCGCAGATAGTGTTGTACGGGGCGACGGTGACAGGGCGTGATTTGGCGCCTCGGATAGCAAGTGCTGCGAAGGCGGGTCTGACGGCGGACTGCACGGACCTGCAGATCGGGGACCATCAGGCGGCGGGCAAGAACGGTGAGCTTCACAGGAACCTGCTGTTTCAGATACGGCCTGCATTTGGCGGCAACATCATAGCGACAATCATCAATTACGACCGCTGGCCACAGATGGCGACGGTTCGGGAGGGCGTTATGCCCCCGGCCGAAGCGGATGTCACTCGCAAGGGTGAAATCGTCGTTGAGAAGGCGGAGTTGTCCGAATCGCAGGCTCCGTTGGAGATATTGGAGGAGCACCAGCGGCCTAAGAAGGTGAACCTGAAGGCGGCGCGGGTGATTGTGGCGGGCGGCGCCGGAGTGGGCAGCAAGGAGAATTTCCGGTTGGTGTGGGACTTGGCTAATTGTCTGGGCGCGGCGCCGGCGGCGAGCCGGGCGGCAGTCGATTTGGGATTTATCGACCGCGACCATCAGGTGGGGCAGACGGGGACAACGGTGCGGCCGAGCCTGTACATCGCAGTGGGTATCAGCGGTGCGATTCAGCATCAGGCGGGGATGTCGCAGAGCCAGAAGATTATCGCGATCAACAGCGACCCCAATGCGCCGATATTTCAGGTCGCCCATTACAGGATAGTCGGCGACCTGAACGACGTGGTGCCCAAGATGATAAAGGCGCTGAAGGAAAAGGGCATAAAGGAAGAAAAATTAGAAGAGGCGGTAGAGACGGCATAAGCTATGGCAAATTTTTTCACAGACAACGAGGACATTCAATTTCTTTTCCGGCATATTGACGTCCGCGAGCTGGCGCGGGTCTGCGAGGAGGATTTCAGGTTCGCCGCGGAATTCGATTACGCGCCGAACGATGCCGATGAGGCGGTGCAGAATTACGAGATGGTGCTCGAATCGCTGGGCCGGTTGAGCGCAGAGTTCATCGCGCCGCGGGCCGAGGATGTGGACCGCGAAGGAAACACGCTCAACGAGGACGGCTCGGTAACATACGCCAAGGGGACGCAGGAAAACCTCCGGAAGCTGGCGCAGGCCGAGGTGATGGGTTTCACGCTGCCGCACCGGTTCGGCGGGCTTAATTTTCCGAATCTGGTTTACTCGATGGCGATAGAGATTGTATCTCGTGCGGACGCCGCGCTGATGAACATATTCGGGCTGCAGGGAATAGCCGAAACCATAAACGCGTTTGCATCGGAAGAAATCAGGCAGCAGTACCTTTATGATTTTTCGGCGGGCATGGTGACCGGTGCGATGGTGCTGACCGAGCCTGATGCGGGCTCGGATTTGCAGGCGATAAAGGTCAGCGGTCACGATACCGAAACGGAGCAGCCGGCGACGGTATATCAGGACGCACAGGGCAACTGGTTCGTGCGCGGCGTGAAGCGTTTTATCACGAACGGCTGCGGCGAGATACTGCTGGTTTTGGCGCGGACCGAGCCGGAGATTGCCGACGGGCGCGGGCTGAGCCTGTTTCTGGTGGAGCGCGGGCCGTGGGTGAAGGTTCGCAGGCTCGAAGAGAAGCTTGGGATTCACGGTTCGCCGACGTGCGAGCTTTTTTTCAATGACGCCCCTGCCAAGCTCATCGGTGAGCGTCAGCGAGGTCTGATTACGTACGTGATGAGCCTGATGAATGGGGCGCGGATTGGGATTGCGGCGCAGTCGATGGGAATAGCGGAGGCGGCATTTCGCGTGGCGCGGGATTACGCGGCCAGCCGGCGGCAGTTCGGCGTTGCCATTGAAAAGCTGCCAGCGGTGCGTGACATGCTGATTGATATGAAAATCAGCATCGAGGCGGGTCGGGCGCTTTTGTACGAGACCTCGCGGGTGGTGGATATGGAAATCGGTTATGCGAAGCGGTTAGAGTTCAATCCGCCGGCGGACAAGGAAGAGGTCAAGCGGCTAAAGAACGATTCTCGCAAATACAGGAGATATGCGTCGATGCTGACGCCGATGAGCAAGTATTACTGCAGCGAGATGTGCAACCGCGCGGCATACGATTCGATACAGGTGCTTGGCGGCAGCGGGTACATGCGGGATTATCCGGTGGAGCGGCACGCACGCGACGCGCGGATTACAACGATATACGAGGGGACAAGCCAGCTGCAGGTCGTGGCGGCGGTGCGCGGGGTGTGCAGCGGCACGGCTGAAAGATTCATCGAGGAGCTGGCACAGCAAAAGTACGACCCGCATGTGAGCGACCTGCTTGAAAAACTCGCGCGGGGCATGGAGCAGCTAAAGGGGGCCATCGCCTTTGTGAAGGAGCAGGGCGCCGAATATATGGACCTGTGCGGGCGGGCGCTGGTGGATATTGCGATTGATTTGATCAACGGTTATCTGCTTTGCGGGCAGGCCAGCACGAGCGTTGATATGGACGTGCCGGTCGCTGTGGCGGGTAACGGCGACGGCCAAATGATACCGATGAAGCAGCGCAAGGCCATGATGGCGCACAGGTATATCACCAGGAACGCCCCCAAGATAGCGGCGCTGGCCGAGGGCATTTGCGCCGGCGATAAGTCGACGTTCGCCAATTACGGGGCCTTGGTGGGACCTGTGCCGGTCGATTAAAGGTGCGGCGATGCTGCGTGCGGTGATATTCGATTTCGACGGCGTAATAACGGATTCGGAGGTTCTGCACCTCCGCGCGTTCAATCGGATGCTCGGCCGGTTCGCCATAGAAATATCCAAAGAGGACTATTATAGGGATTACCTGGGCCTGACCGATTTGGATTTGCTTGCGGTGCTGGCCGAGAAGGGACTGCTAAAGGTGGGGCCGCAGGACATTGAGCGCCTGGCTAAGCAGAAAGAGGAAATTTTCCACAGATTAGTCGAGACCGGCGGCACTATCATCGGCGGCGTGCGGCCGTTTCTGCGGATGCTGAGCGAGAACCATGTGCCGATTGCGATATGCTCCGGTGCGCTGTTGGCGGAGATTGAGCTGATTCTGGATAAGGAGGGGCTGCGGAAGTTTTTCGAGGTGATAGTCTCCGCCGAGCAGGTAAAAAAGGGCAAGCCTCATCCGGACGGCTTTGTTCTGACGTTGGAGAAACTAAACCAGACGCGGCACGACAGTCCCATTTCGACGGGCCAGTGCGTGGTCATAGAGGACTCGCACTGGGGCCTCGATGCGGCCAAGGCCGCCGGCATGCACACCGTCGCCATAACAAATTCGTATGACGCCGAGCAGCTATCAATGGCCGAAAAGGTCGTCAACCACCTCGACGAATTGGACCTACCTGACCTCGAAAAGCTCTGCGCCTGAGCTTTTCTGTTTGGGCGCAAAGGCCCTGCCGTCGACTTCCAATCCATCTCATTTGGGCACGGTGCAAAAGACAACGCAGACAAAAACAAGCGGCATTGGTTGATTCCAATACGCCAAAGGCTGACACTGCTCAAGGTAGTTCAACGGCCGGCAGTGCTCATAACCCTTTGCTAAGACAGGAGTTGCAGAGTACATGGTCGTCCACCGACGTCAGAAAACCGCTGCGTTGCTCCGAACGATGCGAAAAAATTTTTCGCTTGTAAGTTCAGGCCTGAAAGCAAGTTACAGTTCGTGTCTGTGAGACGGGCCGGGGAGTTTCTGCAATTTTCTCAAAAAGCTTATCAACAATCGTAACGTCAGCTTCGCCTTTAGTATGAATGGGTAGAGTAAAGGTCCGCAAATAACGTGCTGCGGCAAGTGCCACAATCCGACAGATTTGGGCCTAAGTCTTTGGAAAATAAGTATTTAGAGTGCCGGGCAAAGGGGGCTTCCTGATTTATGACAGCGATTTTGCGGCTGGCTGAAGGGTTCTGAACAAGCGCTAATACGAAGTTCGAGGTTAGTTGAGGGCGAAAAGATGTGTTCAATAAATGAATTGTCCAAGGGTGAATTTATGAACGCAGCAAATGGGAAAGAATGGAACTGGTGTTCGGGGTTTGTCTTGCTAATACTACTGGCTTTGCTGTGGGCGGGCACAGCGGCAGCGGACAACTTGGCGGCGATCAGGGACTTTGGCATAAGCCGGAGTGAGCCGATAGATAAGAGTTTCTTCTTTCACGAAGGCAAGTACATCGAAGCCCCGTACGTTGTGGAGCGTCGGGGGCTTGACATTTACATCAACGACGTGCTGATAGTCTCTGGGCCGGAATACCCGATTTACGAGTATAAGGTGGAGCAGGACCCCGGTGACCCACCGCCAAGTTCGTCTCCCTTCGATTCGTATCCTGCGGGGACGGACCTTCGGGACGTTTACTGGTCAAAAAAATGGCGGTATTTGTACAGTCACTTCGACCACGAAACGGCCAAGAACATGATGCTGGAAACTTACAGAAAAAGTAGCGAAATTGAGGATGTCTCATGGTCTGATATGGAGGACATTGTTCGCCTGGTTCATAAGGACGGCCGGAACAGACTCGTCAGCCTGTCTCTGAGCGGAGGGGGTTTCGCTTTGAATCCGCCGCGCAAAGAAGAACTTCTGAAGCGAGTGCAGGAAGAAGCTGCTTTCCACGAGAGGCGTCTCGGCAGAGACCAATTGGTGTTCAAGAAGGGAGGCTTTACGCGGGTGGTCAGGGGACGACGGGCGGTCAAAGGCCTTGAGGTACTACTCTCAGACGCGAGCGATACGGATAAGCTGAAGGCGTTGGAAGAGGCAAGATTAATCCGTTCAGGGCCGAAGGGTGAACTGGAGCGTTGGATTGTGACCGACTTTCAGGGCTCGCCTCAGCTTGCCGAGAGGTTCCTCAAATTCAAAGATGGTTACCGTGCTCGGCCGGTCATCGAGGACGCAAACAAGTGGCTGGCTAATATGGAATCAATGCCGGCGGAATTGGCGATGCAGACCCCAGCAGAAATAGCGCTCGAGGGAAAGTCTTCGGTACCTGATTTGACAGCGCCAGCCGAGAAAGAGCCCAACCTATTGCCCCCGGCCGTCAGGCCTGTCGGTTCACAAACCGGCCCCACTGGCTGGCTGGTTCTCGGCGTGTGTGGCATCGGGGCGGGAGGATTGGGACTGCTGCTTGGACATTTGGGCAAACGCCGCCGCAGCAGACAGGCTGCTCAGTAAAGAAAGGATGTCAGCTATGCCATAAAAACCGGTTATTTTCGGTAAAGCTGTCGGGGCGTTTCGACCCACAAAGGAACGAGAACAGAGGAAGCTCATAGATTGGGAGACTCAAAATGCGGAACAGAATACTGATACTTACACGGTTAATTGGCGTTTGGCTGTTTGTTGTGAGCGTACCCGTCCAGGCCGACGTGGCCTATAGCCCGAAATATGACGAACTGGTTACATGGGAACCTTTTGCGTGGATGTTGAGCACGAGTCCGGGAAATACAATTGAAGACGGCATTAGCGGGGCGAAAGACCAAGGCTACACGGTCATCACGAGATGCCAAGATGACGGCCCTGGTGCGGACTCGGATTTCGAGGACTGTACGCGGTCCGAGTGGGATTCTCTTCCGGATGGTGTTGGGATTCTACACATACACGGGCACGGCAATAGCACTCTGATCGATGTTTGCACGAACATTCACCAAGATGAGATTTTGGATAGTACGACCCCGTACTGGGCGTCCTGGACTGATCCGGATGGGGACGGCACAGCCGACTCAGGCATGGGTGTGATTGACCACTTTTCCGACTGGGGCTGCTACGTTGGATACGTTACCGGAACTTGGCTCGGGAGTAACTTCCAAACTACCCTTTCGGATAATCATGCCATTGTGCACATCGAGTGTTGTCACAGCAGTGACGGCGCCAGTTCACTTCTGGCGAAGTGCCACGGGCGGACCGGTTTTGGCTACACCGAGAACGTCAATGCTTCGGACGCCGCATTCAATCTGGCACTCCTGTTCGACCTCATGAACGGCACCGAACCCATTGAAGATCCAGGAACAGAACGCAAGGCAGGGAATGCGTTCACCTATGGTGAGGATGACTGGAGGGACGGCTTTGGCATGAGGGGTTACAACGATACGACGCTTTGCCCGTCAGTAGTCGCCTGGGATCCGGACGATGGTACGGGAGGAAGCGGCGGCACCGGGTTCGTCGAGTTCGACACGCATTGTGACAACACCGTTGACCCCAACGATATACTCTCGGCCAACGTTACCAGTGGGTCGCTCAACATAGGGCGCTTCCGCTGGGCGGTGGAAAATTCCGTGACCCTCGATTATAAGCTCAAGTTCAAGTGGTGCGAAGGCGACGACTACCAAGTGAAGATCACGGTGGACGCCTCGCACCTTGCAGCCAAAGACGGCGAACAGGAACTTGACGGGGGCAACAGCGACGAATATGGGGTGGCGCCCAACTTGGACGACTTCACCTTTGAGTTCACTGACTAATGGGCAGTGAGGCTCGTTTGGATCATATAGTCGCGCATTGACTTGACGAACGCTGTCGGAAAGGTTAGTTTTGTAGGGGCAGGTCGAAGCGGACCTGCCCTTGCTTGTATGCTGGAATAGGTCGTTCAATAGAGGCGTTAATTTAAGGAGGTCATAATTATGAAGGGCAAAATCCGGTGGATAATGACGGGTCGGCTGGCGGTTGCGATTTTCAGCTCGTTGCTCGTAGGAACCAAGGTGCATGAGGCCAACGCACAGAGAGAAGCTCCCGGGCCGCAGGGTGAGGTGAAGAGTGGCGAGAAATCTGACGGGTCAAGCCGGCTGAGGAATCTAAATGCGGATGACGTAAAGAAGGTTGAAGTATTCAGGCTTGAGCAGGCGGGGGGCACGGCCGAGAGGAGATATATTCGCAGCGCGCTGGATGTCAGGGCGATAAAGGGAATTCTGGCGCTGTGCCGAAAGGCCCGAAAGTATGAGCGTCCTGCGGAACTTGAGCCCGAGTTTGCAAATCGTGTGATGGCGGTGGAGCTTAAGAGCGGAGAGGTCCTGGAGATTCCCTACAACTCGCGGTGGCACGCGCCTTTTGGTGGGCTTGAATCGCAGGAGCTGAAGGAGGCGCTTTATGCGCTTACCAACTACAGCCACGGTACGGTAATACACTTCGCTGAGGGCCAGGTGCTGGAGACGATAGCCTTCGATTCTATTCAAGTCGGCGAGGGAAGCCATGCCACCACCAGGTGGGAGGCGTCTATGGACCTGGATGAGCAGGGCCAGCTTAGCCTGCATGTGAAGCTCAGGCAGGCCAGGAGTTTCCGGATGGATGACAGCCAGCCGATGCGCTATGGACAGGCGAAGGTGTTCAAATACGACGGCAATGGTCACATGATTGTGTTGCTGCAGGAGCCGGTCAGTTACGATTAGCCGCGGGCCTTGTAGAATCAGACAATGGGAGTTAACCGCTACAAGCGGCGGCCGGGTATCATTCCAGCGGCAGTGTGCCGGGTGCGGGGATTTCGAAGGAGAGGTGGTTGGAGTTTGGGTCCCACTGGATGGCATCAACGGGAGTGCCATTGAATTGGCAGGGCCGGCCGGGGGCGCCGAGGACGGTGACGAGGGATTCTTCGGCGTCGTAGAACAGCCTGTTACCCTGGAACTGTTTTTCGCCATCGTCGTAGGTGATTGTGCCTGTGGCGCTGAGGGTGGAAAGCTCGAGACCGCCGGCCATGGTCTCATCGAAGAATGCTTCGATATGTCCGGCGCCGGCCTTTACGGCCTGGCCATAGTTTGCATCGATGACGGGGACGTAGCCGATATCGAGGAGTGCGTCGGAAGCGGCGTCGGCGACTATGCGGTTGGCATCCATGTAGTACCGGAGCGCGGCGAAGTTGCGGACGAGGGCGTAGCATCGCCGGTGGAAGCTGAACTTTTTGCCCGGCTTATTCGGCTCGGGGGCGTTGGAGTTATCGACTTTGATTTCGCCCGGTCC
Source organism: Sedimentisphaerales bacterium (assembly GCA_035527845.1). Lineage (GTDB taxonomy): Bacteria > Planctomycetota > Phycisphaerae > Sedimentisphaerales > Anaerobacaceae > JAUWKC01. The sequence goes on from DATKZT010000041.1 coordinate 35,770, forward strand.
GGTGGCCGTGAACATCCGGCTGGGCGTATCATATTCGAACTGTCGGCATTTGAGCTCGACGCCGCTGAGCACCTTTTCATCAGCCTTGCGGATACTGGAGAGGCTCACGCTGTCCCCGTCGGCGATGAGGCGCCTCATATCAGCGGCCAGATCATCGGAGGATGCTGTGCCGGGTGCTGCGAGGTCCACGGTGATTGTGGGGGCGGCGAGCGTATGTTGCTGCGTTCCGTTCGGATCGCTGCTGACCATTGTGCAAACAGCGCCACCTTCAAAGATGACCTGATTGGAATCGGGCAGGAAGCGTGCGGTTTTTTTCGCGGTGACTTTCACCGGCACGGGCGGCGCATCGGGCTGACGGCCGGTGGGGTCGTTGACGTCGAAAACAAGCTCGACGGGGCCCGCGGCGACGGTGCTGCCGGCGGAGGCGTCGTGGTCGATTCTCTTGGCAATGAGCAGTGTACGGCCGGCCCTTTCTGCGAAGTCACCGGCGGCCGGCCGGCCCGTTTTGGGCGGCTGGTCCGGGGAGGCGGGAAAATCTTGAAGCGAGCGGGAAGAACCCATCGGGACTGCCAATATGCCGTTGCGGCACGTCACGACGACATCGAAATCTTCCGGCGCAGGCGGCGCCATCGACTTGTCCGGGCTGCCTGCAACAGCGGGCAATGCGGGCGCACCGGCGGGAGTGGGCGTGGCGCCGGCGGGCGCGGCGCCTTCAGGCTCGGCGGCGGAATTGGTATCCTCAACGGAACCGCCCTTCCAGAAGATATTGCTGATGGAGATTTCATCCTGCGCCAGAACCAATTGCTCCGGCGTATCGATAACGACATCTCGGCTGAACAAACACCTGTAATATTGTCCCTGCTCCTGCGGGGTCTTCTGCGTGGTGGTCCTTGCGGAAGGCACGGGCTTTTTGGAACCGGCGCTTGTTACGGACATAGGGGCCTGTTTGTCAGGCGCCGGGCCCGGTTCAGCGAGCTTGGCAGGCTTGCTTGTCGCGCCGCCGAAAAGCCCGGCCTTCGAGGCCTTGAGACGCAGCGATTCCAAATCGGTTATCCTCAAGTATTCGAGCCTGGAGGCCTCGCTGTTGTAGGCGCCCTCGAGGCCGGTGCCGACCATTACTGCGTCGGGCGAGACGAATCGCAGCGGCCCCGGGGTTGTGAACTGCGACCTCTCGCTTACAAAAGTGAGGTCATCGAGATAGAGAAAACTTTCTTTGGCGCCTCCGGTTCGTCGGGGGCTGATGTGGATTACGACGTTGCCTGCGAGCCTGCCCTCTGTTGGACTGAGGCCGGAGCCGGTTTTCTCGACGCGTATCTGGCCGTTGTCGGCGGTTATGTCGCAGCGGAAGCTGCGCTGGTAAAGGGTGACATAGGGTTTGGCCAACTCCCACTGGTCGCCCTGCCTGTGGAGCAGCTCTCTGAAACCGAAGACTCGGTCTATCCTGTTGTTCTTGTCGGTGTGGACGAATCTTGCGACCTGTGCGTCGATGCCTGGGTCGCCGATTCCGGCGACGGGCGGGCCCGCGGGGGCAAGGTTACTGTCGGCGTGGTCGTAGGTGAATCCCTGCGGGGTCGACAGATCGATTTTGCCGGTGGCTCCTATTTTCTGATAGAGCAGGTATATGACAGACAGCACGCCGAGAGAAACAAGCCCGATCCAGAATTTTCTCACCTTGTGGACCCTTTAAGCTGTTGATGTGGTTGCTGCGGCCTGGTCATTGGTCATGGATTGTTTTCTTTCTTGTCACTCTTTCCGCCGAGCAGGCCCTTGAGCCGCTTTGTCAAATCCTCGGGCGACTTGAGCACGTCCTTAACATCCTTCGGCAGCGTATCCTTCAGTTTCCCGTCCAATTTGCCGCCTATCTGCTTGTCTATTTCCTCAGCAAGCCTTTGCTTGCCGGCCTTGACCAAGGCGTTCTTGAACTGCTCGCCGAGGCCCTTAACATCAAACGACACGCGAGGTTCACTGACGGGTCCCACGACGCGCATAGTGGTAGTGAGGTTTTGGAGAACTTCAAGAGCCTGGGAGGTCGTTTCCGGCCCCAGTCCGAGAATGCCTTGTCCCTGTGCTCGAGCGTCCATGTCCCGAATGTCAATTTTCACGGTAAGGTCGGCCGATTCGCTCGTAACCTGCCCGTCAAATCGGCCTGACGCCGTGCCTTTGCCGAACACAAGGCCTGCATTCGGGCCAAGAGCTTGTTGTATCTTATCGAGGTGGAAGCCATCGAAAGTGCCTGAAACAAGCGGTCCCTTCTCCGGCGAGCTATAGTCAAAGGTGACAGACAGCAAAGCCGGGGTATCATGGGACTTTATCCTCAGCGTGACCGGCAACCGTGCGGCTCGGGGGGAATCGCTTATGTTCTCGAGCGAAATTTCGCTCTCGCCGAAAAGCTCCGAACCCATCTCTACCTTGTCAAACAACACACTTTTGCCCAGTATTCGAGGCGACATCGGCGCAGGAACGCGGGCCTGAAGATACTCGAGATACTTCTGCGGTATTTCTTTCAGGCGAGTCGCGTCGGCTTTTTCCCTGGGCTTCGGCAGCCAGTTGCGCACTTTTTGCAGCCATTGCCTGACGGCTTTGGCGTCTTTGAAATAAGTCTCGATTTTGGCGATGTCGAGTTGTTCAAGCTTGAAATCACACGGGTCGAAAAGGGGGGCCTTGGGCTCAGCGTCCGTCCGCACGACTTTGCCCGGCACGGCCCTGACCTGGTCGAATCTGACATCCGAGACTTCCACCTGTTCCATGACCAGCCTGCCCAGGAGCAAATCGTAGAGGCTAATATCGGCGCCGATATTTCCTATGTAAACCTGGTTCTTCTGCGGCTCCTTGGAATCGGTCACTTGTATTCCCGACACGGAGGCGGCTCCTGCCAGCGGGGACAGTCTGAATCCATCGAGATCGACTTCGGCGCCGTTGGCTTGAGTCATCGTGGCTGCAACATAGTCCTTTATCACATTGTCTTTGAGCAACGTCGCTGCAAATACGGAAACAGCCAAGGCCGCCGCAGCCAGTATGACTCCGGCTTTGCGGATTATTTTGGTTTTCGCGGTAAACAGCGATTTGGCATCCTTTGTTCGCTTGCCGACAAGGAGGCGGTCCAACACGTGCACCCAAGGATTGGAGTACCATTTTTTGAATTTCTCGGAACCCTCTTCAAATTTCAGCAGCATCCTGCGGAAGCGGATAACGGCCGACGCCAGCAGGAGCCCGGCGGCGCCTCCGATAACCGGGCCAATCACCAGGGCGCCGGCCACCGAGTATTTGTTGAAGTCCGTGACCCCTATCACCGGCGCCGATGCCAACAGACCCAATAAGGCGGGCAGGTAATTATGGACCCACACACCCATGTGATAAAGGATCGGCGCGGCTGCAAAACAGAGCGCTTTTCCCAAGCCCGCTGCCAGCAAAAACAGTCCGAGGTGAATGTTCAGGAGCAGGACAACGACAACGAGCACTGCGTGAAGGCCCGACCAGCCCGGCGTGAGCCCGAACCAGAATCCGAGCAATACGGAAAGGAATATGAAGACCGGCGAGACCTGACCACGAAACACGGCGAGCATCTTACCGAAGGGCCCTGGCAGAATCTTAATCATAATAACACCTCACGATATTGGCCAAGCAATCTGACTCGATACTTTGTCTCAAGAATGGGATTGTACCACCACAGAAGCAGTCGAGCCAATCGAAATCGCAGGCTTTTTTTGACCGGCACGGCGAAGACAGGCGGCGCACAGAGCTGTGCAAATCGCTGCATAATGGTGAAGCATTGCGCTGCCTTGGGCGAGTGCGGGGCGTCAGGTAAGAGGTAGAAACAGGTCGCTACGGCAGGTAACGTTTCATAAGCTGGTCCCATTTGCCGGTATCTTTTAGGATGTATTCGATGACTTCGCGGACGGCGCCGTGGCCGCCGGAGCGTGCGGCGACGTAATCGGCGTGCTGCTTTACCTCGTCAACGGCGTTGGAAACGGCGGCGGCAAAGCCAGCAGATCTCATCATCGGCAAATCGGGCAAATCGTCCCCGACAACGGCGACCTGGTGCGGCGAGAGGCGCTGCTGCTCAAGCAGCTCCTGGAGCACGTGCAGCTTGTCGTGACAATCCTGAAAGACGTATTCGACTTCAAGGTCCCTCGCGCGGTGGTTGACGGCGTCTGCGGCGCGGCCGCTGATGAAGGCGACCTTTAGTCCGGCCCGGCGCCAAAGACGAATGCCGTGCCCATCGACGGAATTGAAGGACTTGCTCTCACGGCCGTCGGCGTCGATGAGGATGGAACCGTCGGTCAGGACGCCGTCGACGTCGAGCACGAGTAGCCTAATGTCGGCAAGATTCGGTTTCATCGCCTTTGTCACCTGCTCCGATTGCGCTGCTCCGACGGGCGCCGGCGGTCCTGCTGCGCGGAAGTCACCGGGCTGCCTTGCCGGCGGCAGCATCAACTCGCCGGCTGCTTTTACAGGCTCACGGTCGCGCCCCGCTCATTGTAGCAGACCAAATCGTGCTTTTCTCCCGTGTAGTTGGCGGTGGAGCGTATTATGACACGCTTCTCACTGGCCTGCTCTATCAGCGTTATGGCGGCTCGCTTCTCGTTCTGAAGGTAGTCAGCCACTTCAGGCGAGGCAAAAAGCTCGACGCGTTTGATCTCATCTTTTGACGCCGCCAGATTCATCAGACGAATAATCTCAATGGCAAGGGACTCATGGCTCTTGATAAAGCCGCTGCCGCCGCAGTGTGGGCACGCCAGATATGTGCTCGACTGGAGGGAGGGTCTCATCCTCTGTCGCGTCATCTCGACGACGCCGAACTGGCTTATCCTCAATATGCGCGACCTCGCGCGGTCGGTCTTGACCGCATTACGAAAGGCGCGTTCGACATCCTTGCGGTGCTTCTGATTGCGCATGTCGATAAAGTCGCATATAATCAGGCCACCGAGGTCCCGCAGGCGAAGCTGCCTTGCAATTTCGGCGGCCGCATCCATATTGATTTTGTGCGCCGTCTGCTCGGCGCTTTGGTGCCGGCGGAAACGTCCGCTGTTGACGTCTATCGAGACGAGCGCCTCGGTCTGCTCGATGACAATGGAGCCGCCACATTCGAGCTGAACCGTCCGCGAATGAATCTTGGCAACCTCCTGCTCGATTTGATACTTGTGAAACAACGGGACCTTCTCATTGTAGTAAGTCACCTTGCGCTTCATGCGAGGCGAGGATATGGAAAGGAAATCCTTGATTTTTCGCACCACACTGTCGGAATCGCAAATAATCTCACTGATTTCGCTGTTGAACACATCCCGCATAGTGCGTATAACCAGATTTGATTCCTGATATAGCTCGGCGGGCGTTTTCTCGCTGTCAATCCGCTTTCTGATAGCGGCCCACAGGCGCCCGAGATAGCGCAAATCGTTTTGAATGTCCTTCTTGGAGGAGCCCTCTCCCGCTGTTCTGATGATAAAACCCTGGCTCTTGGGCAGATTGCTCTCGTCAAGGATCTGACGGAGTCTCTTTCGTTCGGCGGTATCCTCGATTTTGTGTGAGACGCCCTGCTTGCGCATCCACGGGAGCATAACAAGATACTTTCCGGGCAGGGCGACGTATGTGCTGAGCGTCGGCCCCTTGGTCTTCATGCCGTCCTTTGTAACCTGAACGACGAGCTCCTGGCCTTTCCTGAGAGAATCCTGGATCGCTGGGCGCTCCTTGAGCGCTTTGCGGCGCCCGATACTCTCCTCGTCGCCGGTGCTGCCCTTTTGGAAGTATCTCGGGTGAAGGTCGCTTATGTGAAGAAAGCCGTTTCTTCCGATGCCGAAATCGACAAAGGCGGCCTGGATACCGGACTCGATGTTTACGACCCTGCCTTTGTAGATATTTCCGACCCTGCTGCTGAGTGAGGCCCTCTCGACGTACAATTCCTCGAGGCTGCCGTTCTCAACGACAGCGACCCTGCACTCCTCGCTCTCAGCGACGTTTATGAGCATTTCCCTTGCCATTTATGCTATCTCCATTGAATATTAGAATAAGGACCCGCGGTGAAAGTTACCGCCGGTCCGTCCGTCACATTCGTCCGTTACCCATATTTCTCCTGCCACTGGACGGCGGTGCGCCGAATGGGCGAGGCCAGATGACTCGCATCCAGCCCGAGCAGCTCCAGAACCTCTCCGATTCGTATCGAGCCGCGGTCGGTTATCCTGCACCGAACAAGAAGGTGATTGCCGCTAATCTCAACCGACTCGAGAAAGGGGGCCACATCAACGGTTCGAGTGTGCGGGCCGCCCTTGATGGGTCGCTGCACGTAAAGGCACTGCTGATGCGGCAATCGCTCGGCCCCTGCCTTTAGCTCGTCGGTGAGAAATTCGCGGCGAAGTTCAAGGACGTAGGTTGCTTCCGCCGGCTGAAATGGCGCTCTGCCGCGCCGCACCTCCACGGAACGCAGCTCGAATCCTGCGGGCAGCTTGGGGCAGAGCCGGCCCTTAAAATCCTCCTGCTCAACGGCCTCCGAACCTTCGACGGCAAAACAGAGCAAATCATCGTCGGCCTCGACGCCGACGCTCCTGGGCAGCGGCAGCGAAAGTCTCGGACGCGGATTATATCCTTCGCTGTAACGGAGCCTTATGCCGGCGCGAACAAGGGCCCGCTCAAAAACCTTGAGCGTCTCGGCGTGCGAAAGAAAACACAAGTGCCCTCCAATACGAAACCTCATTACCACAACCATACTTTCGTTCAAATTGCTCACCTGTGCGCTGCCCCACGGTCCGCCCTGTCGGCTGTTGAGATATTCGGTAATAACTGTGCCTAACATCACAGCATTATCATTTGGGGACGGCAAATTACAAGTTTTTTTCCGGTTTTTTGCCGGTGGGGTCGACAAAAAACAACCGGGGCCTATACCGAACTTTCGGTACAGGCCCCGGACAGATGCAAATCCAGAGGCTATGCTTCAGCCGTCAGGCTGCTATGGTTAGGGCGTACATCCTTCGGGGAAGAACTGCTCGTCCATCCATGTGCTCGCGACAGCAGCATAGTCTAAGAAGTTGACCATGCAGTCGAGGTTGGCGTCGCCGCCGAGTAGGTTACATCCGGTGGTAAAGGTCCAGACGTCGCCTGGGCAGGTGCTGGCATCCGCACAACCCTGGTCGATTCGCCAGCAGTAGGTGGTCCACAAAGGCAGCATGCCGACGTTCTTGGTGTCGATGCCTTGATACGTATAACCAAGGTAGGCACCCGCAGGCGGCGGAGTATTGTAACCCGCCGTCGGCGCGCTGGGCTGACTGGTCACGATGTCGCAGGGGCCGAAGTAGATGAAATTCCTGCTCTTGCTGGTGGTGGTGCAGTTGCCCTCGTTCCAGGACAGGATCATGTCGCAGGTGACCGCGGCCTCGTTCTTGGCGCCATCACTCGGGTTAGGCATCCAGGCCTTGCAGGTAATCTCGAAGCAGATGACTTCCTTGACGTTGCCGCCGAGGTCGAAGATCATTATCGAGCCGCCGCAGCCAGGGTCGCACAAGAGATCTCCATTGGTGAACCAGTCGTCGGGGTCGCTGTCGCCCTCGTCGGTGTTTTCGACATGAAGCAGGCCCTTACAGCCGATATAAAAAACGGCGTCACGGTCATGCTTCTGCTCGATCCTGTAGGCGCTAAGCGTCCCGTCAAGCACGTAAATGCGGTGCTCGCCGCCCGAATTGTCCGGGAACTTCAAACCATCTTCCCAGTCACTTCCGCAGCATTGCTGGGTGAAGCTGCCGCCGCCATCTACGATGAGGTGGCCATCGTGGTCCGTGCCGATATTGAATCTGGCATTACAGAAGAAGTCACCGCCGTCACACAAAACCGTGGCGTGCTCAGCGCCGCCTGGCCCATCGCTTCCGTCGCCGTCGCACCTCGATTCATCGTTGGCGATCAAGGTTGCGCCGAGCGGAACGATGAGAGTGCCTGCGACTTCAACCTTGTCATACTCTTCCGTCCCGCTGACGGTGTAAGTGTCAGGCCACGGAACGATCAAATCATCGGCCAGGGCGGACGAGGCCAGTCCCAGGAAAGCTACAAGAGAAATTAAAAACATCAGTTTTTTACACATAATACTCCTCCTTCAAAAACCAAACTGTATTTAAGTATCAATTTGACTAAACGTCCAAAACATCAGTTGCATAACTCAAAGGATGCAAAGCTCACGTCCCTGTGACAGGGCTTATTACTGGTTGCAGCGCCTATCATCAAGCCATGTATCCGCGACCAGCTTAATATCCTTCCAGTCGGTCACACAGTCATCGTTGAGGTCAACGACGTCGACGGCGTACTTTGTTACGCATCTGCACGCAAAGATGCAGATATCGTCGAGGTGCATAACACCGTAACCGCCTTTTTCTCTGTTGCAATTGGTGACGTCACCAAAGCCGAGAGACATTTTGACGACATTCGTTGTGTCAATGGCGGCGAAGTCGGCAATCGCGATATCCCACTGCTGCCATTCGGCAACCTGCATATCCGCGAGGGACTCAGGCGCCGTGCTGCCGTAGGTGGCCACAGCCGAATTGTTGCTGTCGTCCACCAATTGCATGAACATGGCTTCGAGGGCGGTTGCGTCATTGCCGGGGTCTCCATAGAACCACAGTTCGAGGGCTTGGGCACAACTGCTGGAGAGGTCGAGGCCATCATAGGCTCTGGTTGCGATTGCATAGTTGCAGTCGCGTCTGTCGCCGATCACGTCCTCACCGCTGCAGTCATAGTAGTAAAGCATACTCTTGTCGCCGCCGTGAGCGATGGCGGTGTCGGTGTAGACACATGAGCCTGTGCCGTTACCTCCGACGCCGTGCTCATCGCCGCAGCCGTCAAGCCAGGTATCCCAAATCGGGTTGCCCGCATCATAAGCTTCCATATCCTCGGCACACTCTCTGTCCACGACTGTGAACTGCCAAACGGGACCGGGATACATGCAGCAATCGCCGACCGTATCAATTCTCCAGTAGTAGGTCTTGCCGAGACAGAGCGGCTCGGTCGTGTAGCAATTGCCTGTCTGAACGCCCTTCCAGGCGTGCAGGCTGGCAGCCTCGACTTCCTCTCTGTCTTCGCTGAGGAAGATATGATACTGCGGATTTGGACACTCGATCTCACCCGGGCACCAGCAAAGCTCTGCAATAGGCGGAACACCTGTTGCGCCGTTTACGGGCATCGGAGCCCATACCTCACCCTCGATAAGCTGGACCCAAATCTTGGTCTTGCCAGGATACTCGGGGGTGTTGTAGTCCACCATGAGGTTTCCTCTGGGGGTGATTCTGCCGAAGCAGTCTTCCTGCGGGCAGCTGACCCAGTGGCCTTGAAGCTCCTGTTCACGCACGTCGTCCACGATGTCGCCGTCAACTACCCAGACGCCGCAGCCGCAGATGTTGACGAGCCAGTTGTCGGTCTCCGACCACAACTCGTCTTCGGTGTTGATAAGACCGCAGGTGAGGTTGACGGTCGTAAAACCGCTTGAATCGCCGTCGTCGATGAATCCGAAACCGCCGCCCATAGTAATCAACTGACCGTCCATGTTGAGAACGGCCTGGCCTGACCAGTCATTGTCTTCGCCGAAGTAGAAGTCGCCGTCGACGTCAACGATGGCATTGTCGGTGACGGTTACGATGCAGTTGCTCGAGCCGCCGGCCAAACGGAAATTCCCGGCGAAAAAGATAAGCTGGGCATTCTCGCTGATGGTCCAGGTGTCAGTGACGTCGTCCGACCTGCCTCGTGACCTGACCTGTCCTGCCTCAAGAATTGCGTTGCCGCTGAGGTCGATATGGTACTCGCCCTCGTTCTGGCGCATTTTGTCGCCGTCGTTGCTTACGTACACGTAGGTGTCGTCGGTCATGTTCAGCTCGTGGTACACGCCGCCGTCATCGCCGAACCGATACTCTCGCCTGCATATAAGCCGGGCGTTCTCGGTCATGTTGATAATCGCGTCGCCGTTGTCGCCGTGATTCTGCAAACGGTTCGTGCTCACTATGGCGTCGTCGGCCATAGTAAGGGTCGCCTGGTAGGGGTCGTCCCGGATTTCCAGGGTGTCGCAGATATACACGTTGCAGTCCTTGATGAAGTAGACGTCGTGATCGAACTGGTCGGTGCGCACCCTAAAGTTGTTGACCTGAATCTTGGTGTCCAGAATGATCGGGTCCGGCACATTTTGGACAATCGCCGTGTCCTGACACGTGCCGCCTGCGCCGGGTCCGCCATACAGCGATACCGGATTCCAGTTCCACGGGCTGATGTAGAGGTAGCTCCAGGGATACTCGTTCGTCCACTGATAATCCGTAGCTAAAGCAACGGAGCCCAGGAGCAACACAAGAGAAATTAAGAACATCAGTTTTTTACACATAATACTCCTCCTTCAAAAACTCAAGATACTTTCTGTGAATTACTTTGGCTACATGCCAAAACGTTCGTTGTTTCGGGGGGGGCAAAAAAGGCCTTCACCACTGCTATCTGCCCGCCTTTGACAACATCTCATTAACAGCTTCCTGCTTGTCAAGAGCCGTTATTCGACACAGGGCCGGAATTGCACAATTCCGATACCTTCACCTTCACCTTGTCCCCTGCGGCAAAAAACCGCCCCGACAAAACTACTCCAATTCCAAAGATCCGATTTTTCTGTCTTCTCGTGTTGTTTTTGCCAATGATTAAGAAACTCAAACTTCGCGCCCAATCCGTCGGGCCACAACAGTCCCTTTCATAACTCGTTAGGTTGTTCCATAGGCATCTCCTCCATTCCATGGGTCATTCAACGATATGCACTTCTTGACAAGGGCCAGAGCCGGGCGCCGAGGCGTCACTGCAATCATCAACGTGCTGCACAGCGCGCCGGTGTAGCTGACGAACGGACTTCGAGAGAACCGCCCCCAGCCGGACCCAATCACAAACCTTCGATATGTCTGTATGCCGCTCCTCGCTCTCATCGCTCTCCTCTCCTCAAAACTAACGCCGCCCTTTGTCGGCTCGCCGTTACTTATAGCAGGTGGGGATACCCATCCTCCCGGCGAGACCTCACCGAAGCCGGCAACCATTGTAGCATACAACACTACGTTGTGCTACGCTCATCATTCTCAAATTAGCACTTTGGTCCGTAAATGTCAATAGTATAGTTGCCCCAACCAGCAAATTTTTTTATTTTTTTTGCCTATTCTCGGACGGAGGCGGCAAGGGCAATAAAGGCCCTATAATCGCTACGTTGTGCGACTGCCAGCCGAGCCTTACCCCGCGGCGCCGGGTCGTTCGCATCCTGGCACACAAGTCCTTTTTTATAAAGGACTTACATCCAAACAGCCCCATGGAGATGCCGTTGCCGGTGAGTGGGGCGACTTCCGGCAATGGGGTGCGGCCACAGCGAGGAGGTACAAATGCGGCAGGCGGCGACGAGGCGGCGGCATCCCGGGCAAAAATAAACGGGGCCCATACCGAAGTACAGGCCCCGAATTTTCAAGTAAATTCAACAGTCGATAGAATCAAGCGGTTACGGCTCCGGCGGCCAGAGCTGCTCAACTCCCCAGGACTCGAGAAGCTTTGCGAAGTCCCTGAAGTTGATAACCTCGTCGTCTTCGCCGCTGTAGAGGTTGGCCTCGGAGGCAAGCTCCACTATGCCGTCGCCGCCCGATGCCAGCCACGCTATCTCGGCGCGGCTTACCGCGCGATCGTAAACACGAACGTCGTCAATCTTACCGTCGAAGCTGGCGCCGTCGCCATATCTGCCGCCGATGCCGAGCCCGTCGTTGGCGTCGCTAAACAGCTCGATGGCGCCGCGGGTCTCCGAGGCTTCCTCCACGCCGTTGACGTAAACGACCTGGTCGTTGTTGTCGTATGTGCCGGCGATGTGAATCCACTCTTTACCCGCAATCGTACCACCACCGCTTTGGACAGACAACACGTTGCCAAGGTCGTTAGCATCACGCATGATGAAGGCGGCGCCGTCTTCGTTATCGACTTCGAGACCGAAGGTCTCTCGGTCGTTCTCGCCTTTGATAACGACTTTCATGTCTTCGCCGACGTCTCCATCAATGTATATCCAGGCCATGACGCTGACGTAATGCTTTGGCCTGAGCTTTGGCGTGACGCCATTGTCGTCGACGACGACCCATCCGCCGGAGAGGTCAATGGCCTGGCCGTCTTTCCCGGCGACCCACTCGTAGGCGCCTTCGGCAGTCCCGTGATAAGCGTTCGGCCACGAATCATTCGCGTTGCCGTCAAGCTGCCACCGAGCAACACGATTCGCGTCGGAGGGCTGCGTAACGGGGGTCACATTGACGTCGCCTCTGAGCCACTGCTCGCCCATGGCGCCGACATCGCCCATACCGATGATGCAGTCATCGTCAAGGTCGCCGACCGGCCCAAACTCAGGCTTGCAGATAGGCATGCTCAGGAGAAGGTCATCGAAGAACACGATGCCTTTGCCGGCGGCCACCGGGTCAAGCTTGTTGCCGAACCCGATGTAGACGTTGGCAATGCTCGAGAAGTCCACATCATCTGGAACGGCGGCAAAGTTGCCGTCGCTGAAGTAAATGAATGGGATGTCCCATCGCTGCCACTCTTCGACCTGAATGTCGCTCCAAGCTTCGCCTTCGTTGTCCCCGTAGCGTATCTCAGCGTATGTGTCCCAGGTATCATCCACACCGATGTACATCTGCTCGGTCTGGGTGGCGTCGTTTCCTGCCAGGCCGTAGAAGAACACCGTCAGCAGCCGAACATCGACGGAGGTCCAGTCCTGAAAACCGCCGATCTCTTCCAGAGGCAGCCAGGCCTCGGCATAGTAGTAATCAGCCCACGGGTCATCCGTGTCGTAGGTGTATGACATCGCCTGCTCGCCGCGATACACCGGCTTTCGGGGCGCCTGTGCAAGCTCCAGCCACGCACCCGTCTGTTGGCCGTATTCCTGAGAATACTGGTCATACCAGGTGTACTGTATTCCCTTCTGGTCCAGGTCATACTGCTCGAAATCGTCGAGAGTGACATACTGGGCAACCGTGAAGCTCCAGACCTTGCCCTTGTACGTGGCAGGCTCGTTCACCTCATCAATGCGCCAGTAGTAAGTCTGGCCCAGCTCCATTAGGCCGGGGTCGTATTCCTCGTCGCCGAGATTCTTTGTCGCTACCTTATCGACGGTGGTCGCACTGTTGACGTCATCCCAGCTCGTGCCGAAGTAGACATTGTGCGTGTCGGTATAATCGCCGGGCTTCCAGGTGAGATTTGCGTCCCGCGGCACGTCGGTCCCACCGTCGATGGGTTCGGGCGCCCAGGCGTACTCGACGTCACCGCCCCTGAACAACTCGTCTACCTTGCTCTGCGGTATTTCGTAGTCATAGACTCTGAAGTCGTCCGCCTTGCCGAGGAAGGAATCGCCATCCGTATAGTTGGCGCCGATCCTGAATCCTTCCTCATTAGCGGCGGCAGCCTGACCGAGAGTGGTGCCGTTAGCCTCACTGGTTTCAGCTACGACAACGGTGTCGAAGTATATCTTCATTGTGCCTTCGGGGCCATTCTTGGTAAAGACAAGGTGATGCCAGTCGTTCTTCCAGGTATCAGCGTTGGTTTTCCACTCAACCAAGTCATTGGTATCGTTTCCGGCTTGCCAGATTACTCCGGGGTTACCACCAGCGCTATCGGGCGCACGCACTAACATTTGCAAATCATCAGTGCCGAAGCCCAAGTGATCGTTTTCGTCGCCATCTCTCCAGGCATCCTTCCACCAGACGGAGATGCTTATTGACTCACCAAGGTAGTTAAACACGTTGTCGTCTATATCGACACGCTCTTCTTCATGGAAACTGATACAGCCTGGGAACCTGCCGTCACAAGGATCCCATGTGTCGTCCTGGTCATCGTCAATGCTGCCATGATTGTAATAGCCGGAAGAATCCGTGACCTCGTCGCCGCTGGTCTCATCGAACTTGTACCAGACGATCATATTCGGGTCAACAATGACAGCCTCGGTTGAAAAACTCCAGAGGAAGCCTTCATACGTGGCGCTGGGGTCGTCGTCGACATCATCGATCCGCCAATAGTAGGTTTTGCCCTGTTGGAGCACAAGATTGCCTGCTTCGGGATACATGTTGCCATCAACCGTGCCCTGATACACAACGTTGGCGTCGGTGCCGAAGTACACATCGTGGTGGTCCGCAAACGGCCCCGGGGTCCAGGTAAGGACCGTATCATTTGTGTCACATGGGTCCACGCGGTCCGCCATGTGAGGCGGGTTGGGGTTGGTGGAACATCCAGGCGATGGCAGGACAATAATATCCCAAATCTTCACCTCGTCGATCAGACCGTCGAAATAGCCGGCCGTGTTGCCGTCGGCCCGCCTTTCCATACCGATACCAACAGGGTCGCTATTGCCGGAAGGATTCGGGCCTTCATCATTGGTGTTAATCAAATCTCCATTGTAGTAGAGCCTCATCTGCTCCTCATCCGGAGCCAACTGGTCATAAACCGCGGCAATATGCTGCCATTCACCGACCTGGACCTGGCCCTCGGTCTCGTTGTTGCCGTTGTGGGTCTGTTGCAGCTCGTTGTTGCCGCCGGGGTCAACGATCCGAAGCCGCCACGACGACTCACCGGGTTTGCCAATCAACGTAATATCGCCGTAGGCATCGGTGAGCGTTTCGGGCTTGATCCACATCTCGACTGTGTACTGATAGCCGTCCAGGCGCAGAGGATCACCCGTGCCCGTATCGAGCCTGTACAAGCCTGCGTTGGGTTCGAAATCCGCCGAGGTCCCGCTGAAACGCCCGTCGGCATACTTGACTGAGCCATCAGCAGAGGGGTCATGCAGCGCAGAAAATGTTGTGAAGTGCAGGTTGTTGCCGCTGGTGTCGAGTTCCGTGGCTGGAAGGTCGGCGCCGAGGCTGCCCTCGAAAGTCATTTTTGCGACAAGCCCGCCGTAACCTGTCCTGAACATCCATACTTCGCCGTCGCCGCCGGTGTCCGTTTTGATGCGCCAATAGTAACTCTTGTACGTGTCAAGGGTGCCTACCGGACAGTTGTTATCGGTGGCGCTTACAGTGTCTTCAATCGCACCGGGTTGCATTGTGTTGACATCGTTGAAATCGGTGCTGAAGTAGACGACCTGCTGCGCAGTTGCAATGCATGAAGGGGTCCAGCTAAGGACCACGCCTGCCGGGTTCACACCCTTGCGGCCATCAGGCGGGTCCGGGTCAAAAGCATTTCCATCCTCGGTGGTAAAGCTCCAGACGAAGGGGCTTTCCCATACTTCCTCCTCGGCGTTATCGACCTCGTCAACCCGCCAATAGTAGGTTGTGTTGAGCTGAAGGGCCGCCGGGACGGTATAGTCGTTGCTGTCCTGGTTCTCGGAATAATACAGGACGTCCCCATGACTGTCACGAGTTGCCTGAGCGACATCGTCGGAGTCGGGGTCGAGGTACACATCATGGTTCGGGTCTGCTATCATCTCTGTGGGCGTCCAGCTAAGAACCAAACCAGCGGGACATACACCTGTCGCGCCCCTGCCCGGGTCCGGATCTTCAGCATATGGCCCTGCCGCGATAGCGCTTACCTGGGCCCCGCCGGCAACAGGCACGTCATAAGTAATGACGACCGCTATGAAGCCTTCGGCAGGAACCAGAACAGGTTCGTTAATGTCCTCATTTATTTCTGTCAGCCAGCCGGCGGGGTCGCCTTCACCAAGATTTTCAATCTGCAATACACCGCCGCCCACAATGATTTGTGGATCGCGCCCGCTATCCAGCTGGAGACGGTGCACCCTGAGAATTCCGCCGTTGAGCCATATCCGGTGGGTCCCGCCGGGGTCGTCGGGGAACTTCAAATCTCCGCTGTCACCCGCGCTGGTCTCGTTGCCAACCCTGAACAAGCCGCCGTTCATGGTAAGATAAGCGTCGTCGCCCTGGCCCATATCAAATCTCGCATCGATATGGAAATTACCGCCATTGACGGTGATCTCAGGCCTGGTTCCTCCTGTTCCAACGTTATTAGGCCCATCCAGGTCGGACCGGGACTGAAACAGGATATTACCGGAATCAACTATCAGGTGTCCTGCGACGCTAACCAAACCGGAATCGGTAAGGTCGTCATCCAGCGTATGAGTGGTATTCTCTGCAACTGTCAGATCGGCGGACGCGGAAGCGACCATCATCAGCGCCAGGACAAAAGAAGTTAATAAAACCAGTCTTTTACACATGTCTTTTCCTCCTTCGAAACAATACAAAAATCCCATATTTTGTGGCCATAGGCCGAAACATGTATTGTTCTCAACGGGCGCTTTTTGCCTTCACCCTAACCATCCCGCGCCTGTTTCGAACAAATATTGACAATACAAAACAAACACAATTCCGCTTTTCTGCGTGTCTGTCCCCCAGACACTCTACCTGCAGAAAAACCGTTGGGTGTAGCAAAACCGTTGGGTGTAGCAAGCCGTTAGGTGTAGAAAAAGCCGGCCTGGGTGTATAAAGAGGCCGAACTCTCACCCAAATCTCGGGATGAGAAGAACTCTTGAGGAATCGGGCTTCGTCAGCCCTAAGCAAAGACTTAGCTTGAACCTCCTCACAATTTGCTCTGATGCTCGATATTCCTCAAAAACACAAGGTCTTCGACCTCCGTGCGGAAACTGCGTGTTCTGTGGTATCACCACAGAACCAACTCAATCTGCATTCGAGTCGCTGTTCATCACCTCCCTTCAATAAAGAACCAAGTACACACCTTCCCTGTCGATTTCGGGGTGCACCTTACTTCACTACTATTTATACGATATTCGGGCCTTTGTGTCAATCAAATTGTGTCGGATTTATCGGATGTTCAGGTTTTTTTTGCCGATTCTGCGCATAATGCCTGGATTCGCGCTATTGCCGGGAGCGGCGCTAAGGCGTTCAGGGAGGGAAACTGAGTGTTCCAAGCCGGTTTTGGACGGAGGCCGCCCATCCTGCCGGGCAAATCCGACCTCCTGCTGCTCCCTGCCCGGGCAGAACCAAGGTTCAGAACCACGGATTGGGCGTGATTTGCGCCGGATTCTGACAAAAATAACCCTCGGTTTGGCGCCAAACTCGGGGCGCGTCAAGAAAGCATCTATTGCCGTTTCCAATAAGAAAGTGCGACTTTTCCGTGTCTCAAGCAGTTTGAGTATTATTGGATTGGAGATTGCCACGGCCTGCTATGCAGGCCTCGCAATGACCAAAAAAGTGGCAGGAACTTCTTAGAAACGGCACTATGAGAGGATACTACCGCCTATAGTGTACGATTTCCGCATCCTCAATCATTCCTTGTTCTGCCTCTGCTTAGGGCGAGGGCGGCCGTCAAAAGGCTTCCGGGAGTATCTGTCGGGCTGCGTCGCGAAGGAAATTGGAGATCTGCCTTTCCGAGTTCATACTGAGGGTTTTGCGTGCCGCCTGGTTGCAGTCCTCAATGGTCACGGACCGAATAACCTGCTTTATCTCGGGTATCATCGGGGGCGCCAAGGAAAGCGTTCGGACCCCCATCCCCAAAAGCAGCATGATGTACTCCGGCTCCGAGGCCATCTCGCCGCACACGGCGACCTCGCGCTGCGCCTTGTGTGCATCCTGTATGACGGTCCGGATGAGCCTGAGCACCGCGGGGTCCGCCGAGGAGTACAGCGTGGAAACCAGCTCATTTCCCCGGTCGACGGCGAGCGTGTACTGGGTGAGGTCGTTCGTGCCGATGCTGAAAAAGTCCACGTCCCGTGCAAGCGTGAAGGCCGTCAGCGCTGCCGAGGGGGTCTCGACCATTATGCCCACCTCGATGTCACGATTGTACTTAACCGCCTCATCATCAAGGTCCTCCATGACGTCGCGCATTATCATCTTGGCCTGCATCAGCTCCTGCAGATTGGTTATCAGCGGAAACATTATCTTGACGCGGCCCAGCACGGAGGCCCGCAGTATTGCGTGAAGCTGCGTCTTGAACATCATAAGGTTCTGGAGGCAATAGCGAATGGATCTGAGCCCGAGAAAGGGGTTCGGCTCCGGTGCAAAACGGCGGCTTTGCGTGTACTTGTCGGCGCCAAGGTCAACTGTGCGGATTATGACAGGCCTGTGCTCAAAGACGCTGACCGTCTGGGCGTATGCCTCATAATGCTCCTGTTCGGTCGGCTCGGTCTCTCGGTTAAGGTAGAGAAACTCGGTCCGATACAAGCCGATGCCCTCTCCGCCTTTGTTCAAAGCCAGCTCGGCCTCCTCCGGAAACTCTATATTGCCGAGCAGTGTAACCTTCACGCCGTCGCGTGTGATGGCCGGCTTCTCCCTAATCCGGTCCAGCTTGTGCTCCAGCTGGGTAAACTCAACCGAGTACTCCTCGTATTGCCGCAGGGTCTCCTCGTTCGGATTTACTATCACTATCCCGCGGTTGCCGTCAATGATAACCGTATCGCCCCCGTGGATACTCTCTGTCAGGTCCTCGAGCGCCACGACCGCCGGTATCCCCAGCGACCGCGCCACTATGGCGGTATGACTGGTCCTGCCGCCGGCATCGGTCGCCATACCTTTGACAAAGTCCTTGTTGAAACCCGCCGTCTGGGTCGGACTAAGCTCCCGCGCGACCACGACCGCCTCATCCGTGAGATGCTCCACATCCTCTCGTTTCCTGCCCAGGAGCTGTCGCAGCAAACGCCGCTCAATATCGTAGATATCCGCGGCCCGCTCACTGATGTACGCGTCCTTGACCTTCGCAAAATGTGAGGCTATCTCCTGCAGAGTGGTCGAGACGGCATACTCGGCCGTCACTGATTCAGAATGAATCAAGTCGGTAATCTTCTTCCGCAGCTTCCGATCGTGAAGAAACCGCAGATGAACGGCGAAAATATCTCGTATCTTTCGCTCTTCAATCTCCCCACGCACCGCGTCCATCTCCGTCAGCTCGGCAATCGCATTCCGAAAGGCGTTGCGCGCCCGCTGGACTTCTATCATCCGTTGAGAGGCCTCTATCGTGCGCCGGGGAATACGATAATCTTCAGAGTCAATTATCAACGCCTTGGCTATGGCTATGCCCGGCGAAACGGCAACACCCTTTTTGATCTCCATCCTGTTCTATCCACCACTTCCTAAGTATTCTTTCGTCCCGGCGGCGGCGGCTCATCGAACATCTTTTGTTCCACCAGCTCGCGCAGAGACTCCACCGCCTCTGCGGCATTGCTTCCCTCGGCTCTAATCCGCAGCCTGGTCCCGCAGGTGGCGGCCAACATTGACATCTGCATAATGCTCTTGCCGTCGACCGTGTTCTCGCTGTTACTGACGGTAATATCGCAATCAAACCGATTGGCGACATCGACGAACTGCATGGCGGGGCGCATGTGAAGGCCATCGGCATTTTGTATCTCAACCTCGGCCTCGCAAACGACTTTCTCCAATCGGTTTTCTCCTGACATTCTGTTTAACCGGGCGCCTGTCATATCAGTCGGCTACAGCAAGCAGGGGTTTTCATCGGCCTCCTGTATGAGGTCCTTGATCTGTTCTGCGGTCTGTGCCTGTCTTAGGAACTTGCGAAAGCGGTCCTGCTGGAGATGCTTGAAGACGGTCTCCATGGCCTGCAGATGCCGGTCGGGGTTGTTGGGAGGGCTGACCAGAAGTATAACCGAATAGACGGGCTGCTTGTCGAGGGCGGAAAAATCGATACCTGCGGTGCTTTTTCCGAGGGCGGCAACGACGTCTTTTACGGCGTGGTGCTTGGCGTGCGGCACGGCTATACCTTTGCCCAAACCGGTGCTGGCCTCATTCTCTCTTTTGATTACGGCCTTTGTAATTTCGCGGCAATCTGCCTTTGCGAGTCTGCCCGCCTTTTCAAGCGCGGAAACAAGCTCGGCGATGGCGGCATCGCGGTCGCGTGCATTGAACTCCTGGACAATTGCATCAAAACAGACGAAATCCGCAAATTTCATACGAATCCCACCAATCCTTTTCGGCCGGCTTTTTCCAGGCGCAGATGGAAATTCCGGTCGCGACCCTAATTGCTCTCACGCGAAGGCGAGGCGCTCTCAGGTTCCATTTGCATGCTTGTTGTCGCGTTCGATACCCTTTCTTCTTCTTAGCTGTCTTTCGAGCTTGTGGGCGGCAAGATCAATACAAGCGTATGCGTCATCGCCTCTTTCCTTGACAACGAAGACCTTGTTGTGTTCGCCTCTGGCAATTATCTCCACGGTGATGTTAGCACCTTTATTGCCGTCGATAAGCACTTCGACGCTATTAATACTATTGTAGTAGCGCGGCAATTTCGAGGTTTTTTTTTCGGCGTGGTCCTTTATGGCTTCGGTAATTTCGAGATGTTTGCCGGTAATTGTGAACAGCACCGTCGTTCTCCTTAACAAAGTTTCAGGAAACTGGCTCTTGTTTTGTATTATTGATCTGCCCGTGCGGCAATGGGACAGGCCTTGGCGGCGCGGGCGTAACGACTCCGCCTGTAACGATGAATCTGAAGGCCTCCTCGACGGTTATGCCGAGGTCGATGGTGTTCTTTTTGGGCACCATAACCACAAATCCGGTGAAAGGCGTCGGCGAGGTGGGCACGAGCACCGTAAACAGCTCCTGGTTCAGGTTATCGGCGACTTTTGTCAGTCCGGAGCCCGTAACAAATCCTATGGACCAGATTCCATCCCGCGGATACTCGATGGCCACGACCCTCTTGAACAGCCTTTTTTGGTCTTCCTCTGTGAGCAGGAAGTCGGTAACCTGCTTCACAGAAGGATATATGCTCCTGAGCAGTGGTGTGTTCATTATGAACTTCTCGACCATTCGCCAGAGGGTCTTTCCGACGACGGTGGCCAGGAGTGCTCCGACAATCAAAACGGCGACGAGGGCCAGGAGAAAGCCTGCCGCTGTCAGAGCATTCTGTATCCAGTCCTTTGCGAGTTCTTCTTTTGAACCCCCGGCCCAAATTATCAACGTCTCCAGCCAGCCTTTTATGTGCCCACTTATATTGTCGTTTACGAAGGAAAATGCCCAGACCAATATGCCGATGGCAACCACTGTGGGCAATAGAACTGCTAATCCGCGTAGGAAGTAGGTTTTGAAGCGTCCTGCCACCGGCATCTCCTTAAAAACACCCCATTGCTGCTATCGGCTCCAGTACTCGCTGCCATCGAAGGTGTCCTGCACATACCCTGCTGATATAGGTTAGCGTATCGGCGGGGTGTAGTCAACAAAAAAGTCGTGGCGGGTGGGCAGAAATAGCATCAAGGATCCGCTGGATTACATGTGCCGGCCGGTCATGCTGCCTTCACAGGGACAATGGCGGGGGTCGTTTTGACCAGGACTTTACGATAATCACGGCAATGATCAGGAGCAACAGGATGATTCCGAGGCACCACAGCGATCGTATGAAGTAGGGTCTCTCGGCGTAGTACAACTGCTCAACAAAGGCGGGCTGTTTGGCGGATGGCGGAATCGGCTTGTAGCCGAGCAGCAACCTGATATTATCTTCCAGGTCTTGTCTTCCAACGGCTTTGACGTTCCCATCTTGATCTATAATCACAAGCGAAGGGAATCTTGACACGCCGTAAAGCTCGATTGTCCTGCCTTTTCCGGGTCCGGGGGCGCACGGGTCGGCCGGGGGCGAATCGATGGCTATCCTGAATGGAATTTCCGACAAATCAAGGTCTTTGCGGCTGCTGCTGGCGAAGGCCTTCTTATCAGCGGAGGAATCGTGGATTGCGATAATCACCAAACCGTCACGAGAGTATTTGTTGTGAAGCAGGGCAAGCTCGCCAAACATCTCGCGACAGGGTCGGCACCATAAGCCCCAGAAATCGAGCAAAACCACTTTCCCCCTGAGCTTTTCGAGGCTTTTTGGACGGCCCTTTATCCAGTCGGCAACCTTCAGCTCGGGGGCCGGCTTGCCAAGGAGGTGGTGGCCCCAGACCGGCTTGAGCACAACTGTCCCCAGGTCGAGCGTTTGGCCGGCGGCTAACGGCGGCACGGCAACTTCGAAGGGCTCAATAGGGTAGCCCGGCGCCGTCTGGAGGATGAGATTACAGTCAGCAGGGCAAGGCAAATCCAGAGGGACCGTATGGACAGGCCCCGCGATGTTGCAGTCAACGGTTATGAACGGGTAGAGCGAGTTTTCAGCTTCAGGGTGTCTCAAGAGCAGGTCAACTCTGAGATTTTTTATAGCAATCTGTTCACTCCCAAACACCACTTTGATATGAGCGGGCGGAGCGACTGTAACGACGCGAACCTTCTGCCGGTCTGCGTGGGACACTCTGAAGTATCCGAGCGCAGTCAGGGACTCGTCTGAAACGAAGAATGGTATACTGTGCCGAAGCTGTGGTAACTGGAGAAAGAACAGTCCATTCTCATCAGTCTGGCCCACAATCCGCGCTCGCGGCGAGACCGAGCAGCGATTGCGGGCGCTATCCCAAACAAGAGAGCCCGTGCGGTAAATCCTCACGTCCGGGACCGGGTTTCCAAGAGCATCCAGCACCCGGCCTTCTACTTTTACCGGATTGTATTGCGGCGGTTTGGCGGACGCCGATGCGCAAAAACAAATCAGGCACAGAAAGGCAAAAGGCCCAAATAAGAATTTCGCAGATATACTCATGGCTCTATCCGAATACATTGTTGACGGCTCCAACTGCTCTGGAATCATATCGTCCGGCCGACATTCTGCCAAGCAGAGCGCGGCGTTCCACTATAGCTCGTCACTAATATAGGGTTCCAGGCAGGAGCGGTGTTGAGTTTAGGTTTTTCGAAGAAATTTTTGCCGGAGGCCCGCCGGCAAACTCCCCAGCGTTTCCAGGCCGATAAGCGATGCAATCAGTCCGCATCGCGCTGCGCACAAGATTCGCACTGCAAAGTCTGCCGCGCCGGATTCTGCCGGAGGCGTTTCAGGCAAAAATGATGGTCAGAGTCGGAAGGCAAAGACGGGGATGCGGACGGTGCTCATCTCTTTCATGGTGGTATCTACCGTAACGAGGCCCTCAAGCCTGCCTTTTGGGGCCACGCCCGGAACAATGGTGACAACCAGGAAATGTTGACTGTCGTTTACCTTTTCACAGGCAGCCTCGAGCCAGGGTTGGTCTGCGGTGACATTGGCAAGCTCAAAGGCCTTATCCGAGCGCAAGTGAATCTTCCTTGTTCTGTTCTTTTCATCAGCCCTAATCAAGCCAAACTGTACTTGTGACAGCGAGGTCTGTATCGGTCCTCTGACCTCAGCACGGATTGGGATTTCAAGTGTTTTACGCGAAGCGCCGATACATGGGATGCGAACCACCTCATTCACTGAGCCGGCAGGAGTGGTGTCGAGCAGCCGAACTCTGACCAGATATTCGCGTGGATTTCCAGAGCCAAAATCATTATCTATCTGGCTGACCTCCAGAAATTCCGACGATGCAGCCGCTTCGTGGATGGAAAGCTGCTTGTCTTCGGCGCCGGGCGTAATTCTTATAAGCAATACTTTTTCTGTGCCCATTGGAAGTACGCCCATAAAAGGGCTCGCAGGATTCACCGTGAACTCTCGTCTGCGCTCCGCTCTAATGGTTAATATGGTTTCGGGCGCGGATGGGTCGTTCGTTTTCACAAGCGTCTTGCGTGCCGGCAGTTCGCCGAAACGACCTTTAACATCGAACCTGATCGTCAGGGGGACGGACGCACCCGGCTTGATTGTCTGGTTTTCGATTGCTGCCGCCGTACAACTGCAATCCGTCTTGACTTCTGTTATTACAAGGTCGCCGAGACCCTTATTGGTTATCTTGAAGGTCGCCGATATAACTGTTGTGTCGTCGAAAATTACTCCCGCGTCGAAAAGGAGGTCGTCGATAAATATCTTGGGCACGCCGGGTTTTGCGTCGGGATCGGGCAGCACCATTTCCTGCTCGTCTATCAACAGGCAGTTTCCCTTCCATTTCCATTTGGTCGTCAAGTCCTTCGCATTTGTGATAGCGAATGTCTGGGGCGGGTCGATTACGGTGAAATTGGGATCGTCTTTGTTGGGCAGCAGGGCTATGAAGTGGTTTCCATTGATGTGGAGGATAGCCGGTCGCCTCATCGCGAAAACCATATCTGTGGTGACTCTTGCGCCTAATGTCTTAACGCCGTATGCCTCGGCGAAGGTTTTCAATTGCGCCAGATTGGTCCCTCGCTCCGCCGGGGCTACCGGTAACAGCTCGCCATAATGGATGTTTCTGCCGAGATACTGAAGTATTGACACCAGGCAGTACTGCCCGCATACATTCTTCTCTTTCCTCCCGTAATTTACGCCGGCGCTATCCTCGGAGCTCTTGGCGCCAAGAACTGAGGTGCACACAACCATTGCGAAGACCAGGAAAGCACCTATTCTCATTCTCCCTTGCATGGCTGGCCCCTCTGCTTGTTAGCTTTTTCGGTCCTTACCCTGTGGACTATCAGGCCCGAGATCACAACAACTGCCAGCAGAACCAAAAACCAGATGAGATTAGTGTGCTCTTCTGGAGTCTGGGCAAGTGGTGTGGGCTGTCTGTTTTCATCACGCACCTGCATTGGGGAGTTGCCGGCTGGTGGCGATTCAGGGGTGGATTGGGTGAAGTCGGCTTGATTGTCGGCTTTGTTTGGAGTTGGTTCCTCCAGCGGTCGGCCCTCGAACAGGGGTTGTTCGGGTCCACCAATAACCAGCCAGTCCTGGGTAATTCCATCCCATACCTTGGTTCCGTGCGGGAACTCGAGTTCGAACGTCTCCTCCGGCACGTCAATATTGAACTGGGCTTGGGTTACACGCATCTTATACTCAATATGGGGTTGCGCTTCTCGTCCGGCCTGGGGATACCGCATCTGTTCGCGCTCCGCAATATACCATATCTCATCGTTGTACTGCTTCAGCTTGAAGTTTGTCTCATAATCCTTGGCCCCCGTTCCGAGGAAGCATTCTATCTTGACAATGTTGAACCCCTTGTTTCCGTCGATGGTGAAATGGTAGCTTGTGCCCTTGCCTTTTCGCCCCTCCAGCACATAGATGCCGGGTGCCGGGCTCTCCAGAAGGTTAAAGGAGTATTTTGCCAGTAGCTCCCGATTATTCAAGTCGAAGGGCCACCCGAACAGCATCTTGCTCAGCAAGTTGGAATTCTTGTCCCGCAGGTACTGCCACCCAAGCAGTGTCCTCCCTTCACCTTTGATTTTGTTCTCCAGCCGCCGCTGCTGTGTACCATTGAAGACCGCCGTCGAACGCCGCACGTCATAAGGCTCCTCACTTTCGCTTGTCTTGAAGGTCTTTTCCAGACTATCGATACGCGAGCGAATCCCGCTGACCGTCACCACGTACTCGCGCAGCTCTTGCGGTGTTTCGTCGGGCATCTTGAACCCGGGCTTTATGAAATAGAACACCGTCGGGTCTACTGTCTCGTAAGTCCATTTGACTTGCATAGTCCGCGCAGGTGCCGAAGATTGACGGATGGTCTCCAAAATCGACTCGACTGGCACATCCCCATCAAGCCTATCGATTCCCTCCCCTATTACGGTGGAACATAATAGAGTAGTAGCTAAAACCAGCGTCACAAGTACTATTTCGCTGTTTTGCATGATTCTATCCTCAAAATTAAACGCATGCTCCCCACTTTACAATAATGCACGACTGTCGCACAAAGCCGCCCCTCAGTCGACCCAGTCGCAATATTTGATGCTCTGGTATTCCTTTTCGGAATACCAGAGCATTCTTCTTTTCCTGCGTCGAGCGAGCCAGCAGGGCTCTGGGTCATCCCCAGCAGAAGATGTTTGACACCCTGTGGAAGTCATCGCTTGCCTCATGGGAAAACCGGTTAAAGACTGCAACCGTCGTTCTTGAACCAGACATCTGTTGCATAGTCCGGACTGGCCACTGGGGTGCAGCCGGAACTGGTCCACACGTCTCCTTGGCAATTTGTCGCCGCAGGGGTCCCTTCGGTGCAGGAGTCCGAACTGTTACTGGTCTTATAGCACGCCGTAACGTCATCATCGTCACCATCATTTCCCTTACAGTAATAAGCAGTACCTCCGGGCGCCCTCTCACTGCTACACTGGGAACACTCGATGTCTGAACAGTCCTTAGTCTGGCACTTACACTTTGAGCCGATTGCGCCGCAGTTGCACCATGTCACTCCGCCGGTTAGCGAGGCCAGCTCACCATCGGACAATAGTCTAATTTGGCCCCTTGCGGCAGAGACGGCAGTAAAACCTACGGCCATAGCCATCACCAGCAGCCCGCAACAGATCAATTTCCATTTCTGCATCTTCATAATAAAATCCCCTTAATTCACCTTAGTTCACAAGAACAGAACAAGAAGAGTTCCAGATTTATTGCTACCAATCGTCCAACAATTGAATCGTCATAATGCTCACCTCCTTTCTGGCCCAAGAGCCTCAACTCATACGTTTGCTTCGCAGTAAGCGCACACGCTCTATATCATCAAATTCATCCTCTATCCAGACACGTACTTCCGCGTCTTATCAGTGGGCCTGGTCCCGGTTGCCTTAGCTTTTTGAAAGCATCGGCCCGGCTGAAAGCCGCGCTCAAACCTTCCGACTTCAAGAAGAACTTCCGCCGGCGCCCAAAAAGACAACACTATGGGGCGCAGCACGGCATCGAGTCTTCCTGTCGTTAATCTGCGCATCATTGTCAAGGGCGTCCCTATTCTTGTCAAGCGGGAATTTTGGAATTTTCGATTTTTTTTTAGAATGTGCCGGGCGGAGAATCTCAGGCACGGCTGGATGTGTAACCTCTTTTTCGGCAAGGAGTTAAAGGAGGCGAAGCCGCCAATTAATTGGCTGATTAACCATCAGGCAGGTCGAGGGAGAGGTCTGCGGGCAGGTGTGCGCCGACAAGATGGATGACGGCGCCGGGCAGCGAGGTGATCATCCAGACGAATCGCTGGCAGAGCGCCAGAGCGAGGGCGGACTCCGCGTCGACGCCAGCGAAGTGCACAAAGAGCCAGGCAAGCGTGCCTTCCATGACGACGGCGCCTCCGATGCTGACCGGGACAGTTCCGATGACCCAGACGAGGGTGAAAAAGACATAGTAATACTTTATGCTTGCTTCGATTCCGAGATTTCGTCCGAGGAGCCAGAATCCTGTGATGGTGGAGATTTGGACGAAGACGGTGAGGACAAAGGCCTGAAGGATAGTGAGGGGCTTTTTGCAGTAGAGGATGGCAGAGGTTTTTGTTTTTTTAGTGATGTTCAGGATTCGCAGGCGGACGGACGACGAGATTTTCTGCAGCAGCGCACGGCCCGGCTTAACCATGTAGAGTGTGACAAGCAGAGCGGCGATGACGAGCAGGGCCACAAGAAGGAATCGCCAGTATTGAGCAAGGGAGCTGAAGGAAATGGCGGGCCTCTGGAAAGAGATTTGGCGGCCTTCGGGGCGGAGGAAGAGGGTGTAGAAGAATGCGGCGATGATGAGTGTGGTGAGCAGGCCTATGGCTCTGTCAACAAAGACGCTGAGCACTGCTTCGAGTTTTTTGTCGGTGTGTCTGGTGACATACCATGCCCTGATCAAGTCGCCTCCGACGGAGCCGGGCATGAAGTTGTTGTAGAACCAGCCGAGGAAATACAATTTGACGGCGGCCGACAACGGAATGAAGATGGCCTGGGCGCGGAGTAACAGCCACCATCGCAGGGTGACGGTGACATGGCCTATTGTGAAGATGGCGAGGGCGACGGCGAAGACGACGATACTTATGCAGGAGAAGATTTGGACAAGTCTGGCCCAGGCCTGCTGGGTATTGAGCCAATGGACTCCGAAGGCGATGCCCGCGAGGACGAAGGCGATTCGCAGAAAGAGGAACACTTTTTTGCTTTTGCTGTTTTTCGATTCGGGCATCAAGTAATTTGCCTCAAATAACTTGTTTTTGAAGATGATAACGGTTAAAACGTTTCCGGGCAAGATGTTGTGTTCGGTTTCGGAGAAACAAGCGAGAAACGGGGCAGGCACGAGAAGGTGAATTAGGAGAGACAGACGTGGGGACAAAGGAAATCGAAGAGGGTTTGGAATTCAGTCCGAAGTTCGATGAGAACGGTCTGATACCGGCGATAGCCCAGGATGCCCGGACGGGGGAGATTCTGATGGCAGCATACATGAACCGTGAGGCGCTGGAGGCGACGATTCACAGCGGGTACGGGACGTATTTCAGCCGGTCGCGGGGCAGGCTGTGGAAAAAGGGCGAAGAAAGCGGGCACGTGCAAAGGGTGGAGCAGATACTGGTCGATTGCGACCAGGACTGCCTGCTCTTGAAGGTGAAGGTGGATGAGGGGCAGTGTCACGTGGGGTACCGGTCGTGCTTTTACCGGGCGCTGAAGAAAGGCAGTCGGGGCGAGCTGGAGCTCGTGGCGGAGAAGGTGTACGACGCAAGGAAAACCTACGGATAAATATGGCCCTTAGCCCGCATATTTCACAGGGGAATCAAAATCAGCGGCGACGGGTAATTTTGGCTGAAAGTTGGTTCAGCAGGCTTGTTTTGACACATTCGGCGCACAACAGCCCCTTACCCCCATACAGCAATCGGGATTTTCGGGCT
>DATKZT010000042.1:0-13827 GCA_035527845.1 Sedimentisphaerales bacterium
TCTCAATGTCAACACCTAACGCATCTTTCAGTTCATCTACACTAATCTTGTCATTCATAACGTTCTCCTTGTTTCATAATTCCTTATAAAACAAAGAGTAACACACCCGCAGAAAATGCGCCAGAAAAATTAGTCGCACACCCTGAACCCGACATCCTTCTGTCCCCCTTTTGCCCGCCAGGCCCCATATTTATCTGGTTCTTGACCCTCCCAAATGATATAATCGTATTAGTTTTATGACCGAAAGTTTACGTGTACTAATTCTGAGGAGGGTTGGTGCAGCAAAAAGGGCCGTCCTTCCGTATCTTATCCTCCCGCTCATCGCGGCCGCCTCGCCGTCTGCCTCCGCCGAACCGCCTGCCGCAAAATACGTCCCGAACGAGATAATCGTCAAGTTCCGCGAGCAGGTTTCTGCCGCCCTCGAAGCCCGGCCTGCGACAAAGAGCCCTCTTGCTCGGTTACCCTTGCCACAGAGCCTAAAGAGCCTCAACGCCGCATACAATATCAAAAAGATTGAGCCGCTTTGCAAAAACTTTCAAGAGAATCGCACACGACTTCAGGAGATTCAAGCTAAACCACACGCGCGATTGACCCCCAAAGAAAGGCGCATCCTCACAAGGCTGAAGCGCGCCCCCAGGGGCGTACCGGTCCCCGAACTCGGCGGTTTGTACAAGATTCAGCTCGACCTGGCCCCAGGCCAATTGCTTCAGGACGCTGTCGAGGCCTATCAGAACCTCCCGGATGTCGAATATGCCGAGCTGAATTACATTGTTTCAGTAAGCGCTGCACCAAATGACCCTCTATTTCCGGTTCAATGGCCGCTCCAGAACACCGGCCAGATGTATCCCGAAAGCGGCAGGTATAATCACCCCCCGGGTACCCCCGACGCAGATATCGACGCCGAACTTGCCTGGGACATCAACACCGGCAGCACCGAGATAATAGTCGCCGTCATCGACACTGGCGTCGACTACACCCACCGCGACCTCGCGGCCAATATGTGGACGGATGCCAACGGCCTTTACGGATATGACTTCATAAACGACGACAATGACCCCATCGACGACCACGGCCACGGAACACATTGCGCCGGAATCATTGCCGCAAGAGGAAACAACCAGCTCGACATTGCCGGAATCTGCTGGAAAGCACGAATTATGGCGCTGAAGTTCCTCGACTCACACGCCAGCGGCGACGCCGCCGACGCAGTAGGCGCCGTGTATTATGCCGTCGAGAACGGCGCGGACGTCCTGTCGAACAGTTGGGGCACCTTCCCCGGCTATCCCAAAGCCCTCAAAGAGGCCTTCGAGTATGCCTACAGTCAGGGCGTCATCTCCGTCGCCGCCTCCGGAAACCTCCCCCTCGAGCTGGTGCAGTACCCCGCCCTCTTTGAAACCGTTGTGGCCGTCGCTGCTACTGACTCACGCGACGAAAAGGCCTCCTTTTCCAGCTACGGCCAGTACGTCGATATCGCCGCCCCGGGAGTCGACGTATTGTCCCTCAGGGCCCAGGGTACTGATGCCGGCACTGTTTATGACGACTACACCACCATTATGTCCGGAACCTCGATGGCCTGTCCACACGTGGCCGGCGCCTTTGCGTTGATGCTCTCACATTACCCCGACCTCGACATGCAAACCGCTGTCGACATAATTATGGAGACCACTGACCGCATCGACCCCGAAGTGTGCAAATCCGGCCGGCTCAACGCATACAAAGCCATGCTCGCCGTCGCTGAATTCTACGCCGGCTTCATCAGTCTAAATGACGAGGTTTACTCCTGCTCGGATACCATACGCGTGCTTATGAGCGACCTCAATTTGGCGGGCACGGGGACACATCCAATCACAATTAGCGCCAGCGGCGGGGATTTCGAAACTATGCTCCTGCAGGAACATAGTTCCGGAGGAGGCGCCTTCATAGGCACTATCGACACCGAGTTCGGCGAGCCAAACCTCGAAGACGGACGCCTCCAACTGTCACATCTACAAATCATCACCGCCACCTACGAGGACGAAAACGACGGCACCGGCCACCCCGCGACCGTCACCGATACCGCTTATGCCGACTGTAAGCCTCCTGCAGTTTACAATGTCGAAATCGATGCCCCCGGTCCCGAGCCGACGGTTACCTTCGAAACGAACGAGCCCACAAGAGCTTATGTCTTCGTGGGCCTGGCCTGCGGCGGGCCCTACGTTATGGAACGCAGCAGCCTCTGCTTTGCCGCGGCACATCAGATAAACCTCAAGGGACTCGCCCCATACACAGACTACTTCTTGTGGATAAAGGTCTCTGACGTTGCCGAGAACGAAACCATTGATGACAACCACGGACGGTGCTATGACTTCACCACTACGGGCCCGGGGGACATCTATGTCCCCGCCCAGTATCTTACTATCCAGGAGGCAATTTACAGGGCCTGGAACGGCAGCATCGTCTGGGTCGCCGACGGCATATATACCGGACCAGGAAACACAGATATAGATTTCTTGGGAAGGGCCGTCACCGTCCAAAGCGAAAACGGACCCCAAAACTGCATCATTGATTGCCAAGGCGAACAGTCCGACCCCCACTACGCCTTCTACTTCCATAACGGCGAAGATGCCAATTCCGTCGTTGCCGGCTTCACCATTATCAACGGCTATGTCACTAACAATACACACGGAGGCGCCATCACCTGCCTGGAGAGTAATCCACTCATCGCCAGCTGCAACATACTTGCCTGTCGCGCAAATTACGGCGGCGCCATCTCATCCAGACGCTCCAGCCCGACCATTTCAGCCTGCACCCTAACCGCTAACACGGCTATCTACGGCGGCGGCATCTCATGTGAGGTAAACAGCCCCGTCATTACCAACTGCGTCATAACCGGAAACCAGGCCGTCAGGGGAGCTGGACTGTCCCTCGTGCAGGGAGACCCCGCCCTTGTCAATTCCACCGTCTGTGGCAACCGCGCCGACGTCGCCGGAGGCGTATACTGCCTGCGAACAAACGAGACAATTATCAACTCTATACTCTGGGGCAACGTCGCATCCTCCTGGCCCCAGTTGCGCACAATCAACAATCCAACTTACTCCTGCATACAGGACTGGCAGGCAGGCGGGCACGGCAACATCCTCGCGGACCCCTGTCTTGCCGACATCGGTTACTGGGACGCCAATGGCACGCCCGAT
The DNA here is from genome assembly GCA_035527845.1 of Sedimentisphaerales bacterium. GTDB lineage: Bacteria > Planctomycetota > Phycisphaerae > Sedimentisphaerales > Anaerobacaceae > JAUWKC01. The sequence continues at coordinate 3,174 of DATKZT010000042.1, forward strand.
GATGCCAACGACGACTACTGGGTACAAGGCGACTATCATCTTCGGCCCGGCTCGCCTTGTATAGACGCCGGCGACCCCAATTATCCTGATGACCCGAACCAGACCGATATTGACGACGAGCCCCGTGTATTCGCCGCACGCATCGACGTCGGCGCCGATGAGTTCGTCCCCGTAACTGAAGTCCCCCTGAAATTCACGCCCCGCTCCTTCAATCCCGCCAGCAAAGGTAAATGGGTGAAGGCACACATGGTCCTTCCCGAAGGCTTTGCCGTCGATGACGTGGATACCAACACTCCCGCCGTCCTCAGCTTTCTCGGAATCAGTGTTCAGTCACAGTACGTCAATGCCTTTATCAATGAAGATGGTTTGGTTGGGCTTGAAATTGCTTTTGACCACTCTGTTTTCTGTCACGCCGGCTCGGCCGAGGGGGTCGTCAGGGTAACCGGTCTCTTCACCGACGGAAGCTACTTCCGCGGCGCCGACACAATCAAGATTGTCGATAACACCTTCAAGCACTTGGCCGTCCTGGCTTACTATTGGCTCCAGCCAGACTGTGCTAATCCGGATTGGTGCGGCGGGCTCGACCTCGACCGCGACGGCGCCGTCAATTTCACCGATTTTGCCACGTTCGATACCTGCTGCGCCGAAATCATCACAGAATGACACAAACGCTTTCGACCCCCGGCAAGGACGTACGCCACCCGACATACAGTGTGCCCTCCGAAGCCCGCCGCTGTCCAAAAAGTGGACGTAAGAGCTTTTACTCTTGGCTTTTTTGCCGCCTGTCTGCTAACATATAGGCAGTTTATATCCAAGGGTGTTTTTTGTCGTTGATGGAGCAATTCAATGAAAAGAATGAATCAATCGGTGAGGGCGGCAGTGCCCCAAGTCAAGTCGTCTGCAACTACTGCGGTTTTATTAATCGCTCTTGCCGTTAGTGGCTGTTCTTTGAAAGACCAGCAGTCGCCGTCGGCGCCCAGTGTCAAGATAAGGTCCCTTTCCGCCCCCGCCATTGAAATCAGTCAGGCCCAGATCGACCTCGGAGCCATACCCGCCGACCAGCCCCAGGTCATTGGCGAGGTGCGCTTTCGCAATGTCGGCGGTAAGCCCCTCCAAATTCGAAAGGTAACTGCACCCTCGCCTTCCTTTGCAGGGTTCTCCGGCGACAGATTTGTTCCTTCGGGCAAAACCGGCCTGCTCAAGATCAAATTCGATACCGCCGAGATTCCCACTGGAGATGCCAGGCAGCTCGTGAGTATCGAGACAAATGACCCCAACCGCCCGCGCGCTGCCGTCCAATTCACCTTCCAGATCAAACGTGACACTACACAGGAGCAGGTCCGTTTTATTCAAAACGACCTCTCGGCAATGCGCAAAGAGCTTCAGGCACTTCGCCGCGACGTGGACAAACTCACCGCAGCCGCAGGCGCCGCCAAACCTGCCCCCGACGCCAAACCCGCCAGACCGACTGACAACACAGTCTATGATGTCAACATCGGCTCATCACCCGTGCTCGGCCGGAACGATGCCCCGGTGACTATTGTCGAGTTCGCAGATTTCCAGTGTCCCTATTGCATCCGCGAGTGGTCCACCCTAAAACAGATAATGCAGCAGTATCCCAACACTGTCAGGGTCGTCTTCAAACACTTTCCGCTCAGGTTCCACACCAAGGCCCCACCAGCCCACGCCGCCGCCGAGCTCGCTCGACTTCAAGGCGGTGCCGATCTCTTCTGGAAGATGCACGATATGATAATCGCACAGCCCAAAAACCTCGATGTCGCCCACCTCCGTGAGTACGCCAAATCGCTGAACATGGACCTGGCCAGGTTCGACGAAGTCGTCGCCGACCAGAACAAAATCAACGAGCTGCTCAGCGCCGACTTGGCCGAGGCAAAAAAATGCAACGTTCGCGGCACGCCCACCATCCTCATTAATGGCTCAAAGCTGACCAACCGAAGTAGCGCTGCCTACAAAGCCCGAATCGACCAGATTCTCGCTACCAATAAAGGCTGAATACCCAAAGCCACCGGCCGGCCCGCTCCCCAACCTGAGTCTGTTGATATGTTTTCGAAGTGCGGCCGCCCAATTGGACGCACTTGCGATAACAGCCGCAACTTGCTTGACCCAGCCGACCTCATTCCGCGCAAGGATTGCCCAATTTAACATCCAGCAGAATGCGTTAATTACCCGTCTTGCTAAATGTCAAGGATAAAAAAGCCAGATTCTATTAACGACAGAATCTGGCTTCGGAGGAGGGTGATGAAAAGCTAATGGAATAATGACCCTCAAAAAGTCCAGCTATACTTTTTCAAACTCCGGTTACTATAATGTAATCGAATAATTCACCGAAAATTCTTTAGAAATTTTGCAAGACACAACATATTTTTCCCCGAGAATCAAGCACCAAATTCAAAAAAAAATGTTTTTTCTCATTTCTTCTTCCAAACCACCGCATTTAGCGGAAAAACTCAAGCTAAATTACGCTTGCCAAACCCGTTGTGTTCTCATATCTTAACTAAAAACCTGTTATGTCTTCCCATTTATTAAGGCATTTATGAACAACAAAGTCACTGCCGCGGATTTGCTGGCGGCCAAGCGGGACAGCCGCAAGCTCGTTGCCATAAGCTGCTACGACTACACCACCGCCAGACTCGCCGCTCAGGCCGACGTCCAGATCATACTCGTCGGCGACTCCGCCGCACAGGTCATCCTCGGCTTCGACTCCACACTCCACGCCACGATGGATTTCATGGTCGCCATCACCGCCGCAGTCCGCCGAGGCGCCCCAAATTCCTGCCTCGTTGCCGACATGCCTTTCCTATCTTACCACCTCGGCATAAACGACGCCGTCAGGAACGCCGGGCGCTTCGTCACCGAGGCCGGCGCTCAAATGGTGAAAATAGAGGCCGGCGAGCCCCATCTGGACGTCATAAAGGCCGTCAGCGATGCTGGTATGGCGGTTATGGCACACATCGGCATCCGCCCCCAGACCATCGGCAGGCTGGGCCGCCTGAAGGCCGAGGCTACCACCGCAGAAATGGCCCTCGAGCTGATAGATGTCGCCGACCAGATGGTACGGGCAGGGGCCGTCTCCCTGCTCATCGAGGGGGCTGCCGCCGAGGTTGCCGAAATAATCACTAAAGGCTCCGAGGTTCCCGTCATCGGCTGCGGCTCCGGACCGCACTGCGACGGCCAAATCCTCATCGTCCACGACATCCTCGGCCTGACACAGGGCCCCGGACCCAAGTTCGCAAAAAGCTACGCCAACCTCGCCGACGCCACGGTTGACGCCTTCAGCCGATACGCCAAAGAAATCCAGCAGGGCAGCTTCCCCGACAAGGACCACAGCTACCACATGAAGTCCGGCGAGTTCGACCGCCTCCGGCAACTGCTGAAACACGGCCCTTAGCGCAGCCTGCGTGTTCTCTTTCAACCGAACAGCCTTTCCTGATAGGAGGCACATTGTGATAAGAAAGCTCGCTCTAATCCTCGCGGCGTTGATGGTCCTTCTTCTCGTACTGTCACTAATGACCCCGGCAGGGACCGTCTCGGTAACAATAAACGGCCAGGAGGTCACCGGCCCGCTCTCGACCGTCCTCGGCGTATGGGGCACGCTGTTAGCCGCCGTCGTCCTGTTGTGCGTCGCAATACTGCTGGCCTTCGTCTTCGCCGGGGTCGGACTCATCATCCTCGGCGTCTTCGTCCTCGTTGGCCTCATACTGGCCGTCGTCGCCGTCCCATTCCTGCTCCCGATCCTCATTCCGCTGTTTCTCGTCTGGGTCTTCTGCTCCATCGCCCGCCGAACAAAAAACGCCTGAACCGGCCCGGCGGCGGCCCGCCAGACATACGGCGGGTAAAAGGCGGGCAAGTGCGCTGCGACAAATTGGGTTTGTTTGGGTTTGCTTTGGCTTTGGGGGGCTCTGACGGGCGAAAAATTGGGTTTGCTTTGGGTTCGTTTGGGTTCGTTTTGGCTTTGGGGGCCCCTGACGGGCCAGAAATTGGGTTCGTTTTGGGTTCGTTTGGGTTCGTTTGGGTTTGCTTTTGGTGGGGCCGAAGGGCGTTGTTTTGCCGTAAGCCTTTGCGGCAAAGAGGGTTGCGGCGATTTCGGCTGTTTTGAAAATTGGGTTCGTTTTGCATAAAAGGGTAAATTTGTAGAGGATCTTCGACAGAAATCGAACAGACAAAGCAGTTGACAGTTGCCAGTTGCCGGTTGCCAGTGGCTCCCGCCACAAGAACGGCGGGTAAACGTGGATGGTGGCACGATGGGCGGTCCCGGTGAGATAGGTGCCTATGAGATAGACCCCGAGGAGATAGCTAACGCATCTCATGGGGTAAAGAGTCATCTCAGGGGATAAATTTTGGGCTTGGGTAGCCATTTTGAGGGGTCCGCGTTTGGTATTTAGTATTCAGTATCAAGTTGTAACATTCTGGGGGGTATTATACTCGATTTTGGAAGAAAAGTCAACGGAAAAGGGCAAGGAATGGGCCACGAATGCACACGAAGTAGCAGGACCACAGAGCACGCCGAGAGCACGGAGGTTTTCAGTCAGCTTGGGGTTCCGCCTTGCGGCGGACCTGCGGACTGACCGGAAGCCGCTCGTAAAGCGAGCTTTGTCGCGGGTTCCCGGCTTCGTCCGCGGGGCATTCGCCCGATTGGCCAAGCCTGCTGCAATGGTTCGGGCGCGGTTAGAAATGCAGGGGAGGTATTCTTAGCGGGACAAGAACGGAGTACAGACTGTATAAGTGTATGCATATATACTTATGGACTACTCTAACACTTGGGTTTTTGGAGCAGCGCTGGGGGGCGTCGTTTATTCTTTCGGTTTATCTTTCCGGTTACAGGTTAATTCGTTATCGAGTTTCTTTATGGCTCTGCTGCGTTTCTTGTGAGACCAGAACCGCGCTGCCCCTTCGAGAAGCGAGAATAAAACAAATCCAACTGAGATGGCATATTTATCGTCCATTCCGGCGATCTTGCATAGAGCGAACGCACCCAAAAGACAGAAGATGGGAATGATGAGTCTCCATATTACCGGTGCTGCGCCTTTCCACGCCTTTTTTTCCTGGTCTATATCCGGCCTCCAGCCACAGGCGAGCATTATCAGGAGCATAGCAACTATCAGTGTGCCTAATATCAGAGAATATAATAGGATGAATTCCAGCACGGCTTCACCTTTTAGAGGCAAGGTGTGCAAGGCACACCAAAAACGAGAAAGTGTGAACACCTTTCAGTAAGGACCGAAATTGTGGAGGCCGTCCCTGCGTGTATTCTTATTCAAGAGTGTAGCGAGCATACGAGCTTTAGCGAGACAAATATTGGTAATCTTCGTCATCAGCTTTGGCGTGGTGGCCGGTGGCCAAGGGTATCTGTTTGGTTGAATGATTCCGCGTGTGCAAATAAGTTGCACACGCGCCTATGTTCTCAAGGTCTGATGAACCATGATGGTGGATTGTAATCAGGGTCCTTGTTGTCCTTAAAAACAAACTCTATAAATTCGCAAGCAGCTTTATGAGCAGTCATGTCTTCAGGAATGCGTTCAGAGGCATACTGAGCATCATCCATGTCTATCAGAGCGTGCCACATTGCTTTATGGCCTGCACCTGGTTGATCAAGGATGCGTCGGATGATTAGAGCAGAATGAACTTCCCTCAGAAATATTTCACTTTTTTCCATGTCGCTTAACTTCTTTCTTTTGGACTGAATGCCATAATAATAACAACCACTTTGTGTTAGCAATTCAGATACGGCCCGTATAAACAAGTTGTACATGCTACCCGGCTACAAAGGACTTTTTCGAAAATGGTGGAATGACAGATAAGAGAATTCATTTTGCATTTTCGTTTCCAGATGCTAATAAAAGAGCCGCGTTATATTGTTCGTCAAGGCGTTTGGACATTTTTTCAATTTCCCTACTTACATCTCTGTGGCCGAAATTTTCTGAATGCGCTTGCTTCATTAGTTTTTGATCCATATCGGCCATGCGGTTATAAATTTTATAGATAAAATCGCCTAAAATTCTGTTGGCTTCATAAATGTATATTTCAGGATCAAGGCCATTTTTTCGACATTCATCGATAGTCTGGTCGAAAACTTTTATTATAGCATCTTCAATAAATGGGGGGATAAAATCATCACTCCAGAAAACCAGTCTTGGTGAACCAGTAAATAATACTCCACTGGGATTTATAACATCACCGTTATGTTTTGTGACTCGGACTTCTACTCCTGCATTGATAAAGAGCCAAGGGTCTAACTTTTCATTTCTGATACTTTCATAAAAATCGTCCACTCTTTTTTTTGTTCGTGCGTATAATTGTGTTCTCCTATAATCCACAGAAATCGACGGTTTATTTTTGAATAGGTCAAAAATCTTATTGTGAATTCCGAATTGGCGACATAAGGCGGGGATGCCAAGAATGATCACTCCTATTAATATAAGCTTCCAATATTTTAAGCCATATTTTCTGTACCATAAGAGGTTTTGAACAAATTCAGGTGTTTTGGGAACAATCATTCCTTCCTGTTCGCTTTTCGTGTGCTTACTGGCCTGCTCCATTTCTGACATTGTTTTAGTTTTCAATTTGTGTTCCAGTGCGGCGAGAATATCTTTCCAAGAGTAGTTGTCAGGATTCTGAACATTACATTCCGCTGATAGATAAGCACGTAATGTCGACACATTAAGGGTGGAACCAACGGTATTGTCGATAATAGCTGAATCTTTTTTTGAAAAACGGTATGCGCCATACTTGCAAATATCTGGTGTTCCAGTCAAATTCCAGTACTTAATTTTGCCAGCCTTGAACGGATAAAGAGGAATTTCGAGGCTTCCAAATTGAGAGAGCTTCTCTTGAAACTTTAGCCACGCTTCTTCACCTTTGCAGATTGTGTTGTCGGCTCCTTGGTCTGTTTCTGCTGGGTTTTCTTGGTTACTCACGTCTTTTTCTATGTCATCGAGCAGGGCTCTCAACCATCCTTCATCATTTGGATTTAATTTTGAGGCGTTGTCACATAGGCCCTCGAAAAATAAGCATTTTTTTGCGTCCGAGAGTGCTTGCTCAGATTGGTCCAAATTTAAATCCGGCCACTGCCATGGGGGAAGTTCTTCGGTTCCTTTGCGCCCATAGTCATAAACTGCGGCCAAAACCGTGTATTTTTCAATAAGTGTAAACTTGTGTTCTCGACGCAGTGGGAAAAGTTGCATTATTTCGGGCTTTATTGAATTTGACAATTCGAGCGGTACCCATCCGTGGATAATGTTATGACTGGGTTGGCTGCCTGGTTGTGTCTTCTCTTCTGTGTGTTGAATGTAATTCTCGAATTGCCAGCCTTGTTGTGGCGGACCTGCCTTTTGGTCTTGTAAGCGAGGATGGCGCGCAACCGTTTGCTCGAAGTGTAATCTTCTTTGTTCGTTCCAAGTTTTGAGTTTGTCAATTTCAGCTTCTCGATTCTCCGCCCACTTATTGACCATTTCATGGAAATGGGGCATGGCCTTGTATTCTTGGATCACCTTGTAGATATCGAGTGCCAAGTTAGTTATCCAGTCTGGAATGTTGTCGCTCATATTGCCCAAGTAGTTTCAAGTTGGTGTATCCCACGTAGAAGTTCCGGTCGTTCTGCGATCGCAAAACATATACATAATGATACTTTCCCATCCTATCTCACGGGGTAAAATAGCAGAAGGGGAGGGGAAAGGCAAGGGGAAAAGGCAAGGGGAAAAGGGGGCCCCGGTTAGAGATCCTCCCTAAGGGAGGTCGCCGTACCCTTACGGCCCGAGGGGGCGGCTTATTTCTAACGGGGTAAAGGGCGGGGGGGACCCCGGCCACATGTCCGCCAAATCCGCCTTCGGCGGACAAGCATCGAACAAAGAATGTGCAAGGAAGAAGTGGGGGAGAGATTGTGGCGGCGGTGGGGAAAAAGGTTGACACGGGCCAGTACCGCGGCGGATAATGAGCGGGCAGAGACAAGGGGTACGATTCATGAGGTATTTTTTGGGGAGATATGAAGATGCGAGTAATGGAATTTCTGGACAAGTCGGGCGTAAAGTACGAGGTGAGCGAGCACAAGCCGGCGTTCACTGCGCAGCGGATGGCGGCGGCGGAGCACGAGCCGGGCAGGTACGTTGCCAAGCCGGTCATTGTCAGGGCCGACGACAAGTACGTAATGTGCGTGCTGGCTGCGCCGCACAAGGTTGACCTTGCTGCGCTGAAAAAACAGCTCGGGGCAAAGTCCGCCGAACTGGCGACCGAGGCGGAGATAGGCGAGATCTTCGCCGACTGCGAGCTGGGTGCCGAGCCGCCTTTCGGCAGCCTGTATGATTTGCCGACGGTTATGGATAAGGCGCTGGAGGACGACGACCACATCGTTTTTCAGGCGGGCTCGCACGAAAAGGCGATACGAATGAGTATGGCCGATTATCGCAAGCTGGCATCGCCGAAAGTGCTCCAGTTCAGCTTTCACGTGTCAACTTAGCGAAAAATCTCAAGAAAGCCCGCTGGCGCCTATTGACACGGGGGGCGCTTTATCGTATAATCTAATTGTTGCGAGTGCAGCCTCAGACGGTTTCGTCTTAGCACTATCCGCGGCAACGTGCGCAATGGCACATCGCAACAGGGAGACAGGCCTACAATCTGTTATGAATGAATCGCCCGTGTCTCCCTCTTTTTTTTGCGCCTAATTTGCGCAGCGCCCGCCATCCCGCGCAGCACTTCTTATTTTCAATTTGCAACATGCGGTCGATTTGGTTACAAACTTCTCTCAAGAGCGGCATCGCCTGGCAGTGATATTGCCATTGAGGGTGCTTGTCGCCCGTACACCCGTAGAGTGGGGCGTCAGCAGGGGCGCTGAAAAAAATTATGGCCGATATGCCGAAAACACAGGTCGCGTTGCAGCTGACGGGCCCGGACAAGCTCGTCCTGAACCGCTGCAAGGAAGTGGTTGAGCCTGGCCCTCGGCAGATACTGTGTCGGGTCGAGGCGGTGGGGCTGTGCTTTTCCGATCTGAAGCTGCTGAAGCAGTTTTCGCGCCATGTCCGCAAGGGTGAGATTGTTTCGGGCATTGACCGGGCGGTGCTGGGCGAGGTATCGAGCTATGTCCCCGGCGTTGCGCCAACCGTACCGGGTCACGAGGCGGTTGTGCGAATAGAAGCTGTCGGTCCCGAGGTGCAGGGTTTTGTGCCGGGCGGGCGGTATCTGGTGCAGACGGATTATCGGTGGCTGCCGACCGCGGGCTCGAACGCGGCGTTCGGCTACAACTTCGAAGGGGCGCTTCAGGAATATGTGGTTATGGATGAGCGGGTGATAACTTCGCCGGAGGGAGAGTCGCTGCTGATACCGGTTTCTGATGAGCTTTCGGCCTCGGCGGTGGCTTTGGTGGAGCCCTTTGCGTGCGTGGAGGATGCCTACGCCTGCCGGGAGCGGCGTGCTCTGCAGGCGGACGGCATGATGTTGCTGGCTGCAGATGCCGAAGTGGACGGTGACGTTCTTGTGAGGCTATTCGAGCGATATGGAAAGCCTGCGCGAATAACGTGGCTTTCGGAGCACGCACCGCCCGAAGGACTGAAGGTGAACAAGGCTGCGGATATCTCGGAGCTTGAGGATACGGGCTATGACGACGTGGTTTATTTCGGCTGTGATGCAGACAAGGTTGAAAGATTATTTGGAAAGGTTGCGGCGAGGGGGCTCTTCAATATCGTTCTTTCGGGCGGCAAACTGGGGCGTGAAATCGTGACGCCGGTAGGGCGGGTCCACTACGAGGGGCTTCGCATAGTCGGCACAACCGGCTCGAAGCCCGCGGACTCGATGGAACGAATACCCCAGACGGGCGAAATCCGTTCCGGTGACAAGGTCCTGATAGTTGGGGCGGGCGGTCCAATGGGCGTGATGCACGTGATAAGAAGCATTTGTCAGGGCATCGGCGGCATCGGCGTGCTGGCGAACGACGTGGATGAAGCAAGGCTGACGATTTTGAAAAGGCTTGCCGCACCAATGGCGCGCAGTAACGGCGTTGAGTTCGAGGCGTACAACGCCGGCAGGGATGGGTTTGCAGAATCCATTGATTACACCGTGGTGATGGTCCCGATACCCGCGCTGGTATCCGAGGCCGTGAGCAGGGCGGCAGAGGACGGTATCATCAACATATTTGCGGGCATACCAGTGAGCGTCACGGCACCGCTCGACATTGATGCTTACATAGCGAAGGGTTTGTATTTCATCGGGACCAGCGGCTCGGTGCTCGATGATATGAAGCGTGTGTTAGCCAGAGTTGAGTCGGGCAGGCTGGATACCAACGTGTGCGTGGGGGCGGTCAGCGGGCTGGAAGGGGTGGTTGAAGGAATACGTGCGGTCGAGAATCGGTTAATAGGCGGCAAGATCATCGTGTATCCGTCCTGCAAAGGGCTTGGACTTGTGCGGCTGGAGGAGCTGGCCGCGCAGGCACCAGCGGTTGGGGAATGTCTGAGCGATGGGCTGTGGACCAGGCAGGCCGAAGAGCATCTGCTGGATATGTACCGTAGTGCTTAGCCCGCATATTTCACAGGGGAATCAAAATCAGCGGCGACGGGTAATTTTGGCTGAAAGTTGGTTCAGCAGGCTTGTTTTGACACATTCGGCGCACAACAGCCCCTTACCCCCATACAGCAATCGGGATTTTCGGGCT
>DATKZT010000043.1:0-43920 GCA_035527845.1 Sedimentisphaerales bacterium
ACGAATAGCAGGATGGGCCGCCAACCAGCCGAACTTCTCGGAAACCGATGCCTATGACATAAAAGCCAGAAGCCCACAAAAAAATTGATTATAACCGTTGACGGATGACCTCATAGCAGCCCCGCCACCTGTGGGCGGGGCCATTTACCTCATACCTCGCCCCCTGGCAACTCCTTCACCGCCAAAAGCTACCGGCCTATATTTGCTTCTCCGCCGTCCCTCACAGCCAGTCCTGACTTGTCAGACTTCTTCGTGGCTTTGTACGAACACCTCTTGCACTGAACCGACAAGCCGTCTCTGCTTGACCTCTGTCTGTAATACTCGCTCTCCTTTTTCCACTCGCCGCACTTGGTGCACAGCTTTTCCTTGACCCCATTAACGACCCGATGACGATCTTCATATCGCACGTTCCTCCTTGCATCCTTTTTCCTGTGTTCGAGGCGCTTGCGGGCCTGCTCGTTATCACATTCCTTGCACCGACACGATAACCCATCTCTTAACCGGCGGTTCCTGCTGAAATCACTCTCATACTTCCACTGTTGGCAGCGACAGCATTGCTTCTCTTTGACGCCGCGCACTATCCGATGACGCTCCTCAAATCTCAAACACTTCCTAACGGCCTTGCCTTCTTTTCTGTAACGCTCTCGTAGATAGGCTGCATGGCAGTCTTTGCAGTAAAGCCTCAATCCGTCCCTGCGGGCACGGTCTTTATGAAACTCACTTTCCTCTTTCCATTTCTTGCATTTGGTGCACCGTTTCAGCTTCACGCGCCCGAACGTGCGATGTGTTTCACTGAACTTGAAGTATCTCTTTGCCATTCTCTCGTAGCTCCCGACAGCCTGCCGCACCGCATTGGCCGCGATCTGCTTGACTTAGCCTTCTACCATGATCGCCATTCTACGGATTTTGGCTGCAAAAAACAATGACTCTGACAATTCTTCCTTGCTTTCCGCCGCTGCCCCAATAAGAATCCGCCGTTTACCCGCCTCGCTGCTTGTCCGCCGGAGGCGGATTTGGTGGGTTTACCTGCCTCGCCCACGCGAAAAATAGTTAGCCCGCCGATTTACTTGTCCGCCGCAGGCGGATTCGGCGGGTCCGTCTGGCCTATCCTCTTTGCCGGGCCATGTGGTCCGCGCCATTTCATTTGCCCCGCAAGCCCCCGCGCGCGTCCCGCAACCCAATCATTCCTCCAATCGCGCCCACCAGAACACTAAACCACGAGGGAACTCAATGGCACATTCGATATGATGGGTAATGTCTGCGAATTGATGGAAAGTCCCCACGATTATGGAAATTATTTGCCCGATTCGCTTCGTGGTGTCCGTGGTGGCTCGTACGCAGCGGACGACTGGGTCCTGACATCGTCTAACCGGTTCTATGACCTCGACCCGTACCTCGAGTCCTATGTTTTAGGGTTTCGTGTCGCCTCTGTCCCCGAACCTACAACAATCGCGCTGCTCGGCCTGGGTGCTCTAATGCTCAGAAGGCGGAAATGACAAAGCCTCTTGATTTGCGAGCGGCTATGTGTAAAATGGTGCGGTAACGTGGAACGGGATTCTGCCAGTGGAGACCTGGACTATGAACAAGAGGAAGCTTATTCTTACGTGGTGCGGGATGGGAGCTCTTTTCGCTACCACTATATTCTGTTTCTGGGACACTTTTATGAGCAAAGGGAATCTCGCGCAGGTCTCCCTCTACGTGTTCTGGATTGGCCTGGTACTGGGCGGTCTGATGCTTACCTTCAAAGACGATAAGGCCAAAAAACCAAAAGACGATTGAGAATACGCTGACAAGCAGGGACTTTTAACGTCACGCTACCACCGGCGAGATATACACTGTCGAAATGACGTGGGCCGCTGCCGGAGAATGACCTCAAAGACCTTGACAGCTACGAGTACAGCCTGGACCGCAACGACTGGATTCGGGACAATAACCATAAGCTGGTTTTGATAGACGCTTAGTTGCTTATCAGGTCAAAGTTGACTCATAAGAACCGGGTTCGCCCGAATCGTCAGACCACGTTATTTTTAGCTTAAAAGGCGGTCGAAGTTGGTCACACAAAAACAACAGATAGCCGAACCTGGACGGTTTGGGGCCTAAGATGTCAATTTCTTCCCGGATTACACAGCCAGCATCGTGCTTCCTTATCGGTTTGTTATCAAGAAATACTGATATTTCACGGGCCTCACCCTCTCCGGTGTTTGTGATTTCAAGCCAATCACGCATCGTTTTTCCGGGTTTTGCAACAAGTTCTGCAACAAGGTTAGCTTTTCGTTTTCGGGTTTGCCTGTCGGCTTCTCTCACTTGCTCGATCTCCAGAAATTTAGCTTTCAACGCAACTTGTTTCTTTGCTGTCCTTTGGCTACTTTTCCAAGCATAAATAGAAAGCGCAAGGGAGAAAGCTGATAGAATGAAAGCAGCAAAAGCAGCTCGTCCAGGTTTGCTAAACCATTCGATTAGTTTAGCCAAGAAGTCGCTAATGTGTGGCATATTTTCCCTTTCGCATTACCGCACCATTCTAACGATTGCCTCTCGTTTGTTCCGGACAAGTGTTTTCGATTTGCACTGGTTTGCTGGACCAGAAGCCATTACGGAAAAGGTTTCAAATCAACTACTCTCTCTCTTAGATACTCTACGACCTTGTTTCCCAATGATACAATTTGCTCTGTTCTCTCTGCTGGTTCGAAATCTTGTAAGTCAATCTCTGTATCTTCAAATGCCTCCTCTATTCCATAAGCAAAATCCTTATATGATATTTTCTTCCGCAGGCGCTTTTTGGCCAAGTGGATGGTACTTTCTATAGCACCCCCGATTATGCAATCTAAATCGACTAACGCATCACACTCATCGCGACCAGCTTTTTTCTGCAAAGCAAGAAATACCTCCTGAAAATGTTCCATATCCCTTATTAGTTTTTCTATGAAATCTTTCTCCTGACTGGGGTTCAATTCTTTGTATTTCCTGCTTTTGTAGTCCTCTTCAATTCTTTCGGCCAAGGAAGCCGGAAAAGAAACACGGAAGGTTACTCCCAGAATATCCTCTCCTCCATCGGTCATATTAACAAGCGTCCCGTTTCCATCGCAAAGTCTTCCATATTTCTCGATTAAATCCATTTCAACATCACAGGACTCATCCTCTGTCAGGTGCTCCTTGACAATTTCAACCGAGTAACCTTCACTTAAAGAGTCAACCTTTTCGCCCCACGCACTGGAGCGGCCATCTGTTTTGTACGCCCGTTTCCCCTTTCCTCTTCCAACATAAAAGGGAACTCCACTTTGCCTGTCTTTGTGTATATATACGTAATAGCTACGGTCAACATCATCTCCCCTCACATCATCCACTTTTGCGCGCGCCTCCTTTTTGCCCTTTTTGCCTGTCTTGCCCATAGCCTAATGCCCCTAAACAAACTTTCAGACATTATTTGAAGACGTGCCGCTGTCCTCAATTCCTCACTGCTTGCGCCGCTACGACAGCACTCAAAGGCCAAAGACCCACGCTGCTATAATAGCGAGCAACTAATTCAATACCAGGCTTTAACACTGGCATACTGTTGTTGTAGGTGGTAGTGGTTCCATAGATAGGAAGCCGAACTACCATAGTCATATACCGAGCCTCTCGTGTAACTTGTTGACCCCATGTCAATAATGCTTGTGCCTGCCCTATCTTCTTGCCCCTCTACCACGAAATCTGTGTAGCCTAACTGCTTGCAGATTTCAGCAGTTCTCAGAAATGCGAAGTCATGTGCTCTTTTGTAATGAGTGAACCCGTTTCCCAGAAAGGCAACTCTAAAGGTATCTTCTGCTAATCTTTCATGATAGTAGCCTCCCATGCCGCCTGTATCTTCAATCGCTCGATATGGTGTTGCGCATCCCCCAAGGGCCACGACTGATAGCAACGTAAGTAACCTTTTCATTTCCGACGACCTCCACAAAGGCGGCACGATGCACAGATAAACTTATCGAAAACCTCCCGGACTTGGGGTGTGGTTCTCTACGGCTGGCCGCATCCCAATCCTCAAGGCTGGATTATACAACAGCAATGCCGAAAAGCAAGGAAAAAAAAGCAAATTGTTGCCATTCGAGCCACCGGAGGATACCCCCTCCCTTGCGTCTAGTATCTTGCCTCCTGTCTCTTGCCGACTTTTTCCTTTACTTCCAGCCCAAAATCGTGTATAATACCCCCCAGTTTGCCCGCCGCAGGCGGGCCAGGACCCGGCAGTTATAGCGGACTTGCCCGCCGGAGGCGGGAATAAGCGTGAAATCAGCTAACCCAACCCGATATACGCAAGAATCGAGCATCGGGCATCAAGAATCGAGAATCGCCCAAACCGCCCATCCCGCCAACCCAAAACAATCACCGGCCATTGGGAACCGGCAACTGGCAACTGCCGACTGCCTCATCCGTTCGATTTCTGTCGAATATCCTCTACAAATCGGCCCCTTTTTGTACAAACGAACCCAATCTTGTCCGCCTCCGGCGGATTCAAAACCCTTTATTTGGCAAAGACTTACGGAAATCAAGCCCCTTCGGCAGCACCCCAAAACGAACCCAAACGAACCCAAACGAACCCAAAACGAACCCAATTTTTGGCCCGTCAGGGGCCCCCAAAGCCAAAACGAACCCAAACGAACCCAATTTCAAAGGCAAACAAATGCCCCAGCGTCTCACAATTAACAACTGGCATAGGCGCAGGTTGGGCGGCTATCTGCGGTATCTGCGATTAAGACTGCCCAGTAGGAGAATCTCTCAGCTCGGGAGGATTTCGATGGCCTCCGGGCGGAGTCTTCTAAGGTGGGGCAGTTGGTTCTGGCCTAATGTAGCCTCAATCAGGATCGAGCCGTCGCAATATTCCTCGTTCAGCACGGTGCCGCAGGCGCGGAGGAAGCTGAGGACCTTACCGTTGGATTGGGGCGTGTTTACTCGCAGCAGCAGCTCGCCGCCTTTGTACTTTGCCAGGACTGCTTGCTTCAACTGCTCCAGGCCGAGGCCCGTCCTGGCGGAGATGCAGAGCGCTTCGGGATACAAAGTCTGGATGACCTCAAGCTCGCTTATTTTTCTTATGGCATCGACCTTGTTGAGCAGAATAAGAATGGGATTTTCGCCGCAGCCGATTTCTTCGAGGACGGCGTTGACGGAGTCAATCTGGCCGAGGGCATCGGCATTGGAGGCATCGACGACGTGCAACAGCAGGTCGGCATTGATGGCCTCTTCCAACGTGGCCTTGAAGGAGGCGACCAACTGATGCGGCAGGTTCTTTATGAATCCGACGGTGTCACTGAGCAGGGTCTCGGCGCCGCGGGTGAGTGTCCATTTTCTCGTTCGCGTATCCAGCGTGGCAAAGAGCCTGTCCTCGACGAGGGCGCCGGCATCGGTGAGCGCATTCAGGAGCGTGCTCTTTCCTGCGTTGGTATAGCCGACGATGCAGATTTTGAACAGACCCTTTCGGGCGTCTATTTCTCGGATTCTGCGGTTGTCGATTCTTGTCAACTCGTGCTTGAGGTCGGTAATCCGCTTGCTGACCAGTCGCCGGTCAATTTCGAGCTGCTGCTCTCCGGGCCCGCGGGTGCCGATGCCGCCGACGGTGCCTGCTGCGGTCGCTCCGCCTGCGCCGGCGACGGCGTCCAGGTGCGACCACATTCGGGTCAATCTCGGGTAGGTATATTCCAACTGGGCCAGCTCGACCTGGAGCTTCGCCTGGAGGGTCTTTGCTCTGGTGGCGAAAATGTCGAGTATAAGCTCGCTGCGGTCGAGTACCTTGACAGCGATAATGTCTTCAAGCTCGTGTATCTGTCGGGGCGAGAGGTCGTTGTCGAATATGACGACATCGGCCTTGAAGCGGTGGACGCGCTGGGTGAGCAGAGCGGCTTTGCCTTTGCCGATGTAGGTTACGGGATTGATGGTGCGGATTTTCTGCTGGAATTTGTCGACGACAATGGCGCCGGCGCTTTCGGCCAGGGCAGTAAGCTCGGCCAGGTCGTCGGAGGCGCGGGCGTGGCCCAGGATGGCGCCGACCAGTATGGCCCGCTCTTTTCTGACTCTCAGAGTCTGCCGAAATTTCTCCAAATAACAATAACCTCCAATATTGCTCATATATTCTAACATATTTTGGCCGGCCTGGCAATACCGCCCGGATTCAACAACTCTCCCAAACATTGCGGGGGAACTAAATGCTCAATCTGCTGTGTTTTTTTTCTCTTCAACCACAATGGATTGTGCCCGAAATCGCTGGCCCCGCAGTTTCGGACAGTCACCGAATTCAAGCGTTATCGGGGGTGGCGGGGCCATTTTATTAGGACTGAGGCGGATTTTGGGGCAAAAGCAGGGGTAAGGAGCTTTTGTGCTTGCTACGGCCTGAAACATCTGTTAGACTCATCAATCCTTTGGTATTTGACGAAGTATGATTGTGCGTTCATTAAGAATACGGGTGAATTAGGAGCAGGTAAGAAAGGGGCCTTTGATTTATGTTGAAAGTGAAATCGCGTGCGGGTGAATCCGTGCAACAAATGATGCGCCGCTTCAAAAAGCTGTGCGAGAAAGAGGGTTTGATTCGTGACATGAAGCGCAATGCGTACTACGAGAAGCCCTCTGAGAGGAATCGCCGGCGTGTGCGGAAGGCCCGGCGGATTTCGACTTCATTTTCCTGAGCCCCGTCCTTAAGGACGTTTATTTTGAGGTAATTTCGAACCGAGCAGGCAGGCAAGCCTGCTCGGTTTTTATTTGTCAACAGGCCACAAGACCACGTCGCCATCCGCAGGCCACGGTTCGATTCTCCCGGTCGCGTCTCGAGAAACCTCGCCGCCGTCATCGTCGAAATCGGGGCCGAAACTATACAGTACAAAACCATCGGCGGTGCGCTTGTAAACGAGAGGCTTATCGCTATAGGGGTCCATGGGCAGTTGGGTGAGATAACCGGCGCTTATAAGCTCGTGCAAATCTGTGGGGTAAATTCCCCTGTCCTGATTATATCGCAGCAGGGCAATTATCGGGATGAGCGCCTGGCTATGGATTCTATTGTAGTGGGCTATTTCGGTTATCCTTGCCAGAGCTGGCATGGCGAACTCCAGCAGCAGATTGCCGTTCGCCGCTTTTTCGAGTTCCTTCTGAAAGTCAATTTTTTCTACGCGAAGCTCAGCGGGGCTCATGTGACTCATTTCATCGGCCAGGGTGTACAGGCGGTCAACCATTTCTCTGGTCTGCCGCTTGTTGGGATGCGTAAAGAGGATGTGCAGCGGTGCGGTCCAGTGTCCTTCCTCCAAGATATATTCGAGGGCGTTCCTGTGCGCCATGGAGCTGATCATCTTTAATCCGTCCACGGACAGATGCCCTTGGCCGAGACGGTCCTCGGTGAATAACCTCTGGATTGCATCGTAGGCGAATATCTTTTCGGTTTCGAAACTGACCGCGAAATCCTCCTCGGCCATCATCTTCTCAAGGTCATGCTGCAGGGCCGCTAAGATTGTCGAGTCTATTTGATACTCAGCAAGGATGTCCAGCAGGGTTCGGGCGACCAGCGATTCAACGGCGATGCCGACGAGCTGCTCAATTAGAGTCCCACGGTGTTTGACCTGCTGACCGAGGCGATAGCAGGACTTCACATCAGCAAATGCCTCTTGATACAGACCGCTTTCGGCACGCAGGGAGGCCCTGTAGCACAAGGCGACGGCCAAATAGCGAAAATCGGAAAGGTGCGGCATCTGAATGTTGCCCCACATCAGGGCTGTGACGCCGGCGGCCTTATCATAGCGCTGGCAGTGATACGGTTTCTTTGTGCCAGCGATGACGAGGTCGAGGGCCTGCTTTTTCTCTTCCAACCATCTTGCGACAAATTTTCTTTCTCCCGCGGTGCTGTGATGGTGTCGTTTCGAGATCACCTCACGAAGCCTGGTTTTTACTTCCGCCTCAATTTCCTGTTTTTCTTTGTTGGGATCGGCGGACGCCTCATCAGAGAATAGCTTGTCGATTCGCTTGGCAAGCATCTCCTGTCTGCGAGGAAAATCTTGATCGCGTATTTGCTCGTGATTCGCCGCAAAGAATCGAAGGAAATCATCGGAGCACTTGCCGTACAACTCGGCGGCCCGATTATACAGGGGCGCCGCGTTCAGAGATTCATCGGCGGCGGGACGCACCATTCGGTTAAGCTGCGCGACATAATCGACGGTAATCCTGGGCTTGCCGGTGAGGAACCAGATGATGTAAATGATCAATAAGACAATGAGCAGGCCCATCGCCTGGAACGTTCTTGCGGCGATGGTTCGCCAGAGCGGCCGGCAGCGCTTCTTGGCCCGGCGAAGTAAGACGCCGAGCAATTTTACATCGCCGAACTCGGCGATGAGCTCTCTTGCTCTCCGGTCTCTTTCTTCGTCGGTTTTACAGTCTTTCAACGCATCGTCGAAATGCGCGGCCAGCTCCGCGGCCACGTCGGCGCGGACCTTTCTGCGGTATCGCATCTTTTTGACAACCAGCCCGACAAACTCTGCAATTGCGGCGGGCAGATGCTCGAGGCTCGGCTGCCTGGCTTTGGAGCGAGAGTCCATTATTTTTCCGATAAGTGCACCGAGCAAGGCGCCCGCGACCATCATCAGAAGCAGAGGCAGGCAGTACGTCCGCTGAAATGCCGGCGAAACCGCCAGTTCGAGCATCAGGCCCAAAACGGCCCCAACCAATACTCCCGCAATGACTGTAAGTAACCTCATAGAGTGCACCTTACATTAGACCGGAACGGTCCCCAAGAACCCATTCATTCTCAGGCAGGCGTAAGTGGGCCGCCGAAGATGAGGTTCAGGCCGGCTGCAAGCTTCTTGGACCGGGCCGTTTATTTTGTCAACCGCTGCTTGCCCGGCTCTGACTATGCTGATGGCATCTACCTGCTTAACAAGCATCACCGCGCTTTTCCCCTTTCCTTTTCCGGCTGTTCGGCGCGCGGATGCCCGGTCCCGAGGGGCCAGAAGACTTGGTCGCCCTTTTCCGGCCATTGAAACCAGTCGGGTTTGGCGGCCGCAATTTCAGCAACGCCGCCGCCGTCGTCGTCGAAATCCGGGCCGAGGCTATACAGGATAAAACCGTTGTCCGTGCGTCTATAGACCAGAGGCTTGTCGCTATAAGGGTCCATAGGTAATTTCTTCAGCAGGTCGGCTTCCAATAATCGGTCGAGATTTTCCGGATAATCGCCGTGAGCCCGTTTGTATCGTATTGCAGCAATAGTGGCGACAAGGGCTTCGATTTGCGTTTTGGCTCGGTAGGATAACTCACAAACTTTTGCGATGGCGGGAGCAAGGACTCGAAGGGGCCAGTACCCTATATATATGGAGTCCAACCATTTGCGGGTACCAAGCTCGGCGTCAACGTTTTCCTTCTTGAGCTGCCAGGGAGTTTTGTGCGCTAACCGCTGAGCGCCGGAGTAATATTTCTCGAATTCTCTGGTCATTTGCTCTCTATTGGCGCCGACAAGTGACGCGGCCAGCGACTTGGCCAAAGAGCCGGCGTATTCGGCCGGGTCATCCTCCGTATCGTTCTGCTCCACCACCTTCCAATATTCTCTGATCCTGCCGGGAATCAAATGTCCGGAGCCGTCACCGTCGTCGGTGTAACACCTCTGGATGAAGTCCAGTCCCATGAAGCTTTCGACTGTATAGTCAATGGTATGAAAATCCTTGTCCGAGAGGATTTCGAGCTCATCCTGAAAACGCTTCAGTAACACGTCGTCCATTTGCTCATTGTGCAATATGACAAAGGCATTCTTAACGGCAATTGCCTGAACGGCGATACCAACTATCTGTTCGATGAGCGAACGCGGACCTTTGAAATGTGTCCCGGTTCGATAACACGCCAGGATATCCTTGACTGCGGCTTCGGTATCGCCTTCGTACGCTTTTAGCTGTGCGTGCCAAAAGGTTAGCTGGCTCAGCTTTCTGATGCTGTTGAGCTCCGGCATAAGGGCGGCGATGACGATGTTGTCCTTGGCCCGGCGGTGCCACCAGCAATAGGGCTTCTCGGCAGCCTGTCTGAAGTATTCGACTGCTTCGGTATTGCTCGCGATCCACTGCTTCAGCAGGGAAAGCTCTTCTTCATTGAGGTTACCAATCCAGTTTTTGTCGCTTATCCCCTCAAGCAAGTCTACCGTTTGGACTGTCTTTTGAGATGGGTCCTTGGGTCTGTACTTGCTTGTGCGAGAGATTTGCGACCAGGCAAATTCCCGTTCTATCTGAATCCGGGCCTCTTTCCTGTAAGCATCAATAGCTTTTTGATAAAGCGGGGCAGCGTTGAGGTTCTCGTCGACAACAGGCCGGGCAAGGCGAGTCGCCTCCTCGGTATAATTTATGCTGATGGTGGGTTTGCCGAGTGAAATATAAACGCAATAGAGGACGAAACACAGGATTAGTGCACCAATCATCTGGAACGTTCTGGCGACGACGGTTCGCCAGAGTGGTCGGCAGCGTTTTTTTGCCCTTCGCAGCAAGACGCCCAACAATTTCACATCGCCGAAGTCGGCTATAAGGTCTCTTGCTCTTTGGTCTCTTTCTTCGTCGGTTTTGCAGTCCTTTAGCGCATCTTCGAAATGGGCGGCGAGCTCGGCCATTACGTCGGCGCGGACCTTTCTGCGGTAGCGCATCTTTTTGATAACCAGCTTTATGAAGTCAGCAACATTAACGGGCAATCGCTCAAGATTGAGGCGTCTGGTTTGGGCGAGTCTGCGCCGTGCCGAGCGCCAATATATGATAAGCTCGATTACAAAGCCGATAGCTGTGCCGACAAGAAGGCCGCCAATGATCAAGATGGGAAAAGAGAGTCCGAAGGCAGCGAATTCGAGTGCTGCTCCTGCCGCAAGGCCTATGGCGGCGGCCATCATAATCCTGAGAACAGGTATTTTGATTTTCATCAAATTACCTCATGTAAATAATGCGGCCATTGGTGAATTGAGAACCTGCTTTTTTTACGCGGGCGTAAGTGCTCCGCCGAAGATAAGGTTGAGGCCGGCGGTGAGCTCCTTGAGCTGGGCTTTTTGCCTTGCGAGCTGGTCTTTGCCTTTGCCGGTGATGGAATAATAGCGTCTTTCGCGGCCGGAGTCGGCGGCTTCCCACTTGCCTTTTATGAGCTTCTTGGCTTCGAGGTTGTAGAGCAGCGGATACAGCGTCCCTTTGCCGAGGGTCAGGATGTTGCTGCTTCGCTGTTCGATGGCCTCACTCAGCTCGTAGCCGTACATTTTCCCGCGGGAGAGAATCTCCAGAACCACCGCCGGGGCGATGCCTTTTAATAGCTGGCTTTCGAATTTCATAAACTTCTCCTTGTACTCTTATTGCGTATTGCGTTTTATCTTCCATTACTTATTATGTAATACATACCTTGCAATGTCAACCAAAAAATTGGAATTTTCGAAAAAATTTTTGCCCTGCCGAGAAGCTCGGCAGAGAAGGAGCAAAGTATTACGGGCTACAGGACCGGATTCCTGCTTTCGCAGGAATGACGAAGAAAATGGATTTCTCCGCTGCGGGCTGCTGCGCGGCCCTTCGGTCGAAATGACGAGGGGTTGTGCGTAATGGTGTGCAGCCCTTGGCGTGGACCTGAAGGTCCACCCTACCGAGATATTCCGTGTCGGCAAGCCCGCCAAACGGACGGCGGGTAAACCCGCCAAATCCGCCTACGGCGGACAAGCGGCAGGCAAGCGAGTTGGCGAGCCTGCCGAAGTTTGGTATCTCGTAACTGGTATTTCGTATCTCGGTTAGATTGCCACGGCCTGCTGCGCAGGCCTCGCAATGACAGGTTCTCAAACGGGGTATGGCAGGTTCGTATGCTATCTGGTTCTGCCGTTGCGCTCGCCGAGCAGAAGCGCATCGGTCTCGTCCCACGGATAAGCCATCGGATCTCCCTCAGAAAAGGGCCCTGTACCCAAGGTCGGATCGTCCGTTTCCTCGATTCTGTACGTGTAAATGTTATCGTCGCCCAGCCCTATGATCGGTCGGTCCTCGAACCTGACGTGACCGTCTTTATAAAGTACGTTCTGCCCCTTGCCCTGATGCGACACCGAATTGAAGTTCCGCTTATCGTCATCGTCTGTGGGGGGAATACCCGCCTTCTTATCCAGGTACGGATTCCTGTCCGCGCACACCGGACTCGCCGGGTTGCTCAGGTCCGTAATCACGAAAGTCTCAACACTACCCACCATCGAGTAGGGCGTATGGTAGCTGTAGCTGACCACCTCACCTGGGTAGGGAAGCAGCGGTCCGGTCCTGCCGCCCAACCGGCCGCCGGCGCCGAAGTCGAAGGCTCGGCTCATATCCAGGCCGATAAGTGTTGCAATCCTATCCTCGTGAATTTTCCATTCGACGGCGCCGACATCGCCCTTGCAGACGAACTGTTTCGGGGTTGCCAGATTATGTTTTACCAGAAGATAGAAGCTGGAGGTTATCGTTGCCTCGCCCGGCGTTGTGATTTCGCCACCTGCGTCCCTGATTATGCCGAAGGCCTCGTCCTCGGTCCCGTGTATGCCACCGTACCATGATCGTATCGTTCCCGTCGCGCTCCATGTGCTTGCCTCTCCGCCTGCCCTGGGGTAGCGGCCAGCGTTGTCGTTGGCAAAGGTGGTCATCACCCGGCCTATGCCCTCCAGATTAGTCTGGCAGAGCAGGCGAATCGCCGTCTGCCGCGACCGGTACAGGCCGGGCATCAAAACAAAAACCACAAGCGTCACCGCGGCAATTACCGCCAGCAACTCACTCATTGTAAGGGCTTTTCTTTTCGAATGACGTCTCATATTCAACCTCTCAAATATGCCTGTGACTCTGCGATTTCCTCGCCGGTTCTAAGGCGGACAGTCCTGATTTCCCGTCGCCGGGGCGTAGCCGGATGTGAGGAAATTCGCCTTGAGAATGCCCATATCAAGAAAATCACAGCAGTAGTCGTGGTTGTAATCGGCGCAGCAGTCATAGTCAGCCTCACCCTTGCAGGTCAAGAATGCTGTCCTGAGCCGGCCCAAATCCTCGAAGTCCACTACCCCGTCGCACGTTCCGTCACCGAGGCTTTGGCCCGCACATTCGGAAGCATCCCAGCAGTCCGGCTCTCCAACGACCTCCCATTCGAGCCAGTGGGCGGCAAGTATCCGCAGGTCTGCGAAGTCAACATCGAGATTTCTGTCTATGTCGCCGGCAAAATATGTGCCGTCCCAATCGTAGGGCGGCCATGGGTAAGGCAGTGGGAAATATGGATTCTTAGAATTGGGCCAGTCGGCCGCCAACAGGGCGAAATCCCTGAAGTTCACCGAGAGATTCCCGTCGAGGTCCTCCGGCCGGTGCAGCGCGAAAGGTCCCTCGCTGCAATCCCCGCCTGCGATTGCCCAGACCTTGTTATTCACATCGGCAATTATTATCGTGTTGTCCGCGGATATGACGGGGCAATTTAGCCAGCCTTGGCTGTAGAACCTTGCCAACTCGTTGCCGTTGGCATCGACCACACAAAGCCAGCTGTCGTTATCGGCCGCGTAGATAAGCCCGTCGCTGCCCACCGTGAGGGTAAGGCCGGTTGTCAACCCCAGCCGGGTCACCCACTTGATTTCGCCGTTTGGTTCGACCGCCCACAGGTTTGCATCGCTGGAGCCGAAATAAATCGTGCCGTCGGGCCCCACGGCAGGCTCGGACCAGCCGTCTGAATCACCGTAAGGCCTGTATCGGGGCGTTTGAACCGTCCACATTTTGCTCCCAGTGTTAGGGTCAATAGCGTACAGATTCGGGTCGTAAAGCAGCGCTTGATATATTGCTCCATCCGGCCCCACGACGGGCGAGGCAAGAGGCCAGCCAAAGTACGTTCCGGCATCCGGAACGTGCCACTCGATCAGATATTCGAAATTGCACGTCCATTTGACGCTGCCGTCGTTCGCATTGAGTGCGTAAAGATTCGGGTCGCGCATGGCGGTTACATAAACTGTACCATCGGGACCGACAGCCGGGGAAGCGAGAATCGAGCTTCCGATCCCGGTCGTGTCATTCGTCCGGAATGTCCACAGAACGCTGCCGTCCCGGCCCAGTGCACAGACCACGCCGTCACTCGAGCAGACATAAATACTGTTGCCGTCCGGCGACACCGCCGGCGAGGAGTATATGAACCCGTCGGCGTCGTGTGTCCATCTTACATTCCCGTCGGTATCGATGGCGTAAAGCCTGCCCGATTCGGTCCCAACGTAAATGGTGCCATCCGGCCCGACGCTTGAAGCGCTGAGCACCGCCGAATTCGTATCGCAGGTCCACAGAAGCACGCCGTTCGCATCCAGGGTATATACCTTGCCGTCCTCACACGGAATGTGCACCCTGTCGTAAGCGCCTATTGTAATGCTCCCCGGTATGGGTCCACCTGTCTCGAACGTCCACTTGACACACCCCAGCTCCGGCCCATAATTTTCACTCAGGCCCCTGCGGTCAAAATCTCCGCCTAATGATTTCCATTTGGATGTCACCGGCGGGCCCGGATTATCCGGATGAATCGTAAACAGGCCGCTCTCGATGCAGATAACATTCGGGTCCGGCACGCTCGGCACTACCGCAATCACACACTGGTTGGAATCCAGCTCGCCCGGCAGTTCCCATGCATGGCTTTCCGTATTGGGCACATTGCCTTCAATGCTCTGCCAGTTATTGCCGTCGTCGACGCTGAGCACGATATCAACATTGGCCTCGTACATGCAATTTGCCCAGGTCAGGTCATGGATGCTGCCGCTTGCCCAGGTCTCGCCTCCTTGAGGTTTGCTGACGGTAATCATGGGTATTACAAACTCATCGGCACCCATATCCGCACGCAAGCCCATTATTCTCGGCTGCCCGTCGATGTCACCATAATCCACGCCAACATACAGACAGGGGTCGCCCGTATTGACGCAGGGTGAATCCGCCTCAAGATGTAAGTTGCCGAAGTCGTCATTTGCGCCCTCGTTAACATCCGGCGTCGCCGGATCATCCCCCCATCCGTCGCCGCCGTCGTTAGGCTCACGCACAAACAGCGGATTGTCAACGATGTTGCCAAAACCCTCAACCCACGAGCCATCCTTGATGCAATTGTAATTGGCAGATATCAAGTGCCCACGACCGAGGTCAATCTCGTTTGTATCAGGCAAGTTGCTCTGATTTCCCCAAAGGATATTGTCGCTGAGAACAAGACCAGCCGGTATATTGTCCGAACTGGCAATGGCGCCACCGGAATCGGCGACATTGCCGCTGAAGGTGCAATTATGGATGTGGCTGACCGGCAGGTAGGAATAGATGCCGCCGCCCATGTCGGCGGCCACGTTGCCGCTGATTATGCAGTTTATCACTTTTTCACAAAAGAAAACCCCACCACCGTCGCCCGCCCCACATGGCCCACTCGCCGTGTTGCCTGTTATGGTGCAGTTGGCTACCTCGTGGCAGCCGGCTAAACCGCCGCCGCCCCAAGAACTGGAGTTGCCGGCGACCTCACAATTCAAGACCCTTGAGCCGTGGCCCACCCCTAGTGCCCAAACCCCGCCTCCGATGCCTTCGTAGTCTGACGCGGTATTACCTGTAATCCTGCAGTTTCTGATTACCCCGTCAGTGAGGTATGCTCCCCCACCGTTGCCGGCCGCATTGCCGCTGATTGTGCAGTCGTTCACCTCTCCATCCACACAGTATATCCCGCCGCCTTCGTTGGCGGTGCTGCCGTTAATTGTACAGTTTTTCAGGTTTGCGGATTCGCAATAGACCCCACCACCCTTATCGGCTGTGTTGTCGCTGACAGTACCCCCGCTGACCGTGCCGTAACGGATGTAAATACCGCCTCCATCCAGCGCGTTGTTGCCGGTGACTTCACAGTCTACGAAAGTATTTCTGAACTGGAACCAGTGCATTATGTAGAGGCCGCCGCCCCGCACGGCGGAGTTATTAATGAACCGACAGTTCATCACTATCGGAGAGGGCCATTCTACTTCAGCCGAGGGGATCCCTTCACAGTACATCCCGCCGCCATTGAACGTGGCGGTACTGTTGCTGATGACGCAGTCGATAATCGTCGGGCTGCCACAACTGCAGTAGATTCCACCACCAAGCGTTGCGTAGCCATTTGTGATCGTAAGACCAGCCAGCACCGAGTTTGGTCCTTCGCTATAGAATGAGAAGGCCCGGCCGGCACTGTTGCAGTCGACCACGGTGGCGGCGACGATATACGGGTCTTGGGGGTCAACGCCGGTTACGGTGATGGCCCTGCCGCCGTAGTCGATGTCCCGGTTTCCGGAGCCGGTGTAGGTGCCGGGCAGGACGTAGATGACATCGCCGTCGTTGGAATCATTGATGGCCGCCTGGATATTGTCGAAATCGCCGTATCCGCCGTCATCGACGATGATAATCTCGCCCGCGCAGGGCAGGGCCAAGACAAGCCAGCCGAGAAACAGCACCGCCCCTTTCATTTCCCGTTGTCCTCCTTATCCCTTTCTCCTGTTTTGCCGACTTCGGCGAGGTCGCCTCGACTGAGCTCGTCGCAGGCAGGCGAGCCGAGTTGTCCCACCCGGCCGTATCGGACTCCATCGCCCGATATTATAAGCCAAACCGCCCCAGCGAGCAAGGAAAAAAGCCAAAAAATGGCGGTGAAGTTCTGTGGCGCATTTGGCAGATGAGGCGCCATTCAACAATCCGCATGGGGTGGGAGCCGATCGTAGATTCGGCTGCGTTCGTCAATCAAGACCTGCGGTAAAACCCCAGATTATGGGCCAGAAAATCACAGTTGGCACCGTACCGGAGTATTCAGATGTGTGCAGGCGCCTGTCACCCCAAATCTGAGTCGCCATCGTGGCAGGTCGGCGAGCACGCGATTACGGAAATGTAAGCTTCAGCACAAATTGCTCCCAGCGTTTTTGAAATGCCGCCATATCCTCCCCGCCCAACACCTTCTTCAACGTCGCATAACCGGTCGGGTCCTTCCTGTGGTTGGCGTAGAACTCATGGTAGAATTTGGCCAGCAGCCCCCTTTGCTGCAAATAATAGCACAGGTACCTTGCCTGGGCGTAATTGTTGCCCTTATCGCAGCGGTAGAACTCGCCTTCGGTCGTATATGTGAGCGCCTCAAACGAGCCGATTCGCCCGGTGCGGATGTCGTCCTGCAGCCCGGCAAGCCGCCAGTTGGTCAGTCCCCAGATATGACCGTCCTTTTCCTGTGACTGCTCATACAGTGAAGCCAGACCTTCGTTGAACCACGCGGGGCATTCGGGAAAGTTCGAGCTCATAAACGGATGCACTATCTCGTGCACCAGTGTCCCCCCGCCCGTGCCGATGTTCATTATCAGCGCATTATGTTGATG
Source organism: Sedimentisphaerales bacterium (assembly GCA_035527845.1). GTDB lineage: Bacteria > Planctomycetota > Phycisphaerae > Sedimentisphaerales > Anaerobacaceae > JAUWKC01. The sequence goes on from DATKZT010000043.1 coordinate 17,285, forward strand.
CGAGTAATAACCGAACGGCGTCTCCGGGCTATCGCCAAAAATCTCGAGGGCATATTTCTTGTAACTCTTTTCATCCCTGAAAAGCCAGATGTCAATAATATCCGGCGGGTCCTTCTCGAAGTAATCCTGTTTCAGCTTGTCCGCCGCCCACTTGATCGTCCTTACCGACCGGCGTCTGACCACCGCCGGCGCCTCATCGCCAATAACCACAAACGGCTTTTGAAGCACCACCGTAAAGCCGCTGTTCGGAACCTTCTTCCTTAGGGCCATTATACGCTGGGCATAATCCGCATCAGTGAAACCTTTGCTCGGCTCGGCTTCTCTGATTTTGCCTGCCTTCAGACGAATCCGAATCAGCGTCCATTGCTTCTTCTCATATTTCAAGGGCCAAAGCTCAAAGAACTTCGCCCGCTTCATCCGTCGGCACGCCCCCGCCGCCTCGGCCGGCTCATGGTAAATTATCTCATCCTTCTTCGAATCATACCCAAGCACCAGCCGAAAATGCTCGTTCGCTTTCGGCTTATCGTCGTAATGCATGCAGACAATCGAAGGTATGCCCCTGACCAGGTCGCCGTGCAGCATCCTGAACTGCGCCTCTATCTGTTCATCCGCCTGTGCAGCTGAAATTCTGTACCACACCGGCCCGGCATCGAAACCAATTGCCTTCAACGCTGCCGCCAGCTCCGCCGTGCGGCACCCGCGACCTTCCGCAGGGTCAAGGCCCGACGCGTTGAAAACATCGTCCTGGTCCAGTTCATGCCCAAGTTTGCGCAGGTACATCTCGGCGCAGGCCTCGCCGCAGAAATCCGGCCTTTGCCGCACATGTGGAACTCCTTTTATTAGAACATCTTTGTAGGCCGTGGCCGGCCGGGCTTCTTTCGCACAGGCGCGCGGCTCCGTCCAAAGCGGAAGCGCCGCTGATATCGTCAACATAATGACCACGTTTCTCATGTCGATTTTCCCGCGCCTCCGTTTGCATACAAACTTGTGATTGACCTTACCTGATTCTCCCACTTTGTTGTCTCTTCACAAAGTAAAATCTATGTAAAATCCTTCCAACGTGCTTTGGGCCCGCGACCCCGTACCCGCCCACGCCCCGCCAAATTCACCCTATGTCCAGCGCTCCGTAACGCTTGAAATGGCGGGTGTCATTCTGAACGGAGCGCAGCGAAGTGAAGAATCTCAAGCCCATGGAAAGCCCGCTCTTTGTTTGGCGGCCAGATGCTTCGCCTCCTGCTCAGCATGACAAAGCCTGCGAGCCAGATGTGACAGAGTACCAGGGGGAAATTTTCTCGTCGCATTTTCCTCCTTGTTCCGCTCTTATAATGCAGAAGCGCTTCTGTTATGGAGATTCAGGTGCAAACGGATGCTGACGTTGTAAGGGCCGTACTGAACGGGCAAAGGCAGGCCTTTGCGGTACTTGTCAAACGCTATGAACGCTCGGTCCGGGCCGTGGCAATGAACGTGCTGCGCGACCACGAGTCGGTGCAGGATACCGCGCAGGAGGCTTTCATCAAGGCGTACGAGAATCTGCCCGGCCTGCGAAGGCCCCACGCGTTCGGTCCCTGGCTGATGAGAATCACTCACAGATGCGCCCTGAGCAGGGCAAGCCGACAGCCGAGGGAAACGGCTCTTGAACCAACAGATGCCGCTGCGGTTCGGGATGCCGACGGCCGGCTCGACGAAGAAAAACAGAACCTTCTGGCCGCTGTCCTGAAGCTGCCTGAAGGCGAAAGACAGGTCGTGATGCTGCGTTACTTCTGCGGCCATAGTGTAAGAGAGGTTGCCGAAATGCTCAGCCGAAGCGTCGGCACCGTAACAAAACAACTCTCGCGGGCCCACAAACGCCTGCGAAACATATTGAAGGAGCCGGAAAAATGAACGCCGAAAATAACCTCGAAAAAAGCCTGAAAAACTTGGGCCGCACAATAGCCTCCGATGACTCAGTGGTTGATAACGTCATGAGTCGTGTCGAAGCAATCCGCACCCCCGAATCCACCAAAATCCTTTCAAGGAGATTTATCATGAACAGGTTTACCAAACTCGCCGCGGCGGCGGCAATAATCGTGGCAGTAGCACTGTCGGTAACCATTTTTGACAAGTCGGTGACGCCCACATACGCGATCACCGATGTGCCGGGGTTGCTCAAGACTGCCGAAACGCTTCACACGCAGGCGACGGTTTGGCTCTACACGGATGATGAGCAGGAGCAGGAGTTCATGAAGCCGACCGTAGTCCCCCTCGAATCATGGTTAGACGTGCCCAATATGCGAGAGCGTTTCCTCTCGTATGAACCATATCGCGAGGCGAATGGTGACAAGCGGTGCACTCGCACGGAGGGCCTTCGCAATGGAGAGTACGCCATCGACATTCGCCACGGCCCAAGGGACGTTCGTTACAACAAGGTCAGTCTGGTCAAACGGCGGTTACAGATGAGAGCCGCGATGCAGGACGAGTATCTCAATAGCATCAGCGAAGAGATTAGCTCAGATCCCGATCGGTATTTCAAAGTCGGTCAGGAGGATATCAAAGGCGCTATGTTTGATATCTGGGAGCGAGAAGATGCCGCCGGTGACAACCAACCGCCCCCGAAGAAGGTAAGGTGCTGGTTGTCGCCGACCACTGGTGAACTGGCGAGAATCTACGTCTGGGGCAAAAACACCCTGGGCGAGCAGAACTGGCGACCAGAGTACTTCGTCGAGAAAATTGAACGTGACATAGATATTCCCGACTCCATCTTCGAACTGACAGCTCCCGAAGATTACAGGTACGAAAATACGAAAGAGACTGCATTCGTGGGCGAAGGTTTAGGCGCGGGATGGTTCACCATGGGCCAGGCTCGGGTTAGTGTGGCGATCAACTTCACATTAGATGATGGAACCGTGATTGTGGCGTGGCATAGCGACCATCTACAGATGGACCCTTCCCAAGAGCAGGACTACCTTTTCCAAGGTCTGAAACCCGGGGACGAGTTGCCCAGACTTCCAATGGTAATATACGGCCTCAAAAGCGCTCATCCAGAACCTGACTCGGCGCCGGAGCGCCTTTACGTCGGTCGTCACCTGGGATTCACGAAGAAAGCCGGATGGTACTATGAGTGGGCGTTGTACGTATCCGAAGGGCAATCGGCGAAAATAACAGACGGAGGCTGGTATCGAATGCTGTGCCGTTTTAATCTGCCCACTGAACAGCACCCCGAGGTCGGCAATCCAATTCCTCAGAACAGAATCTACCTTGGCGAGTTTGACATGTTCGTCCGAAGTGCAATGGCTGAACTAAGCGACGATGGGAAAGTGCCAGAGAATGTAACGTATGAAGGCGTATTGCAACTGGCCGAGGAGATTCGCGCCTCGCTAAGCGAATGAACTGTTTGGTAGTATGACTAATCCGGTCCGGCGCAGGCCAGAGCCCTCCAGCCCGGCCTTTATCCCGTGCAAAACCGTTTTTTTTCGGCCTTTTGTAAAATTTCCGTAAAAATCCTGAAAAATCCTGTAACTTTTGGCCCCCCATCGCGTCTATATATTATGGAAAGTGATTCTCGGATGCTCCTCACAGGACATAGCTGTGTTTGCAGAGCAACAAGCCATAATCCTGTGTCATCCTCCTCCAAATGGTCGACCCCCCCACTTGGGTCGGCCTTTTTACTTTTTCGCCATCCTAATCGGGCAAATCCCGCAAATTCTTCGAAAAAGGGCGGAACCCCGCCGCCCCCCGTGTGTCAAATAGATATACGAACAAGAAAAAAACGCACGACGCACATACTGATTCCTCCTCCAAAAGGCTGAACCTTAAAGGGCCAGCCTTTTCTATTGAGCTTGCCGTCGGCTACCATTAAAATAATCCTTCATGAAGATTCCATTGACGAAATACGGCTGGCCCCAGGTGGCGATTCTCCCGGCGATAGAGCTTGCAGCGATGATTCTTGCCATGGTCGCCTGGCCGAAGTCCCAGCCCTTATGGGGTCTTATTCTCGTAGAACTGCTTCTCGCGGCCGTCCTCGTATGGACTTTTTCTTTCTTTCGCGACCCCACACGGACCGTCCCGGCAGACAGGAATCTCCTGCTCGCGCCGGCCGACGGAAAGGTTACGGACATCGAAGTCGTTGATGAGAATGGCTTTATCGGCGGCGCAGCCCTGCGAATAGGCATATTCCTCAGCATCTTCGACGTGCACATCAACCGGGCGCCCTGTAATGCCAAGATCGAAAATACCACCTATAAGCCGGGCCGATATACCAACGCCATGAACCCTGTCTCCGGCCGGGTGAACGAGTCGAACGACTTGGGGCTGCTACGAACCGACAGCCCGCATGACAGACTTCTCGTCCGGCAAATCAGCGGGGCAATCGCCCGTCGAATCGTCTGCCGGGCCGCCCCGGGCCAGGATTTGGCTGGCGGAGAGAGGTTCGGAATGATAAAATTTGGTTCCAGGACAGAACTGTATCTGCCTTCTCGAGAAAACGCAAAATGTCTGGTCCGCATAGGCGATAAGGTCAAGGCCGGCCTGTCGCCTCTGGTAAGGTACGAACAATGCGCAGATTGAAGACGCAGGTTGCTAAAGACCGGCTCCTTCGGCGGGTCCGAAGGCAGCGCCTCAAGTACATCACGATTCTGCCCTCGCTGATTACAATTCTTAACGGCGTGTGCGGCTTCGCCGCCATCGCTTTTGCCGGCAGGGGCATGGACGCGCGAATCGGGCACTTCTCGGCGTTTGCCATTGCCGGGTACATGATTCTGCTCGCCATGTTCGCAGATATGCTCGACGGACGTCTCGCAAGAATGAGCCAGAGCACCTCCAGCTTCGGAGGGCAGCTCGACAGCCTCTGCGATATCATCAGCTTCGGCGTCGCGCCCGCGTTCCTCGTGCTCAAAATGCTCGAGCATAAGGTCGCCGGCCTGGCGATCGTGAGTCCCTTCTTTGCAAATTTCTTCCGCCGATTCGTCTGGCTCACCGCCGCAACATACGTAAGCTGTGCAGCTATACGCCTGGCAAGATTCAATGTGGAAAACGAGGAGGATGAGTCGGCGCACATGAGCTTCATCGGACTGCCCTCTCCCGCCGCCGCCGGAGCGATAATCAGCCTGATACTCTTCCATCAGGATACGCTGCCCGAACTCGCCGCCGGGAACAGCCCGGCCTACGCCGCCTTCGACAACACCATCGTGTTCGCTCTGCCATTTGTGGCTCTGGGAGTGGCCGTCCTGATGGTCAGCAGAATCCGCTATCCACACGTCCTGAACGTGTACCTGAAAGGGAAAAAACCTCTCACACATTTCGTCTGGCTCTTACTGGCCATCGGCGTGATTATCTGGAACCTGCAGGGCGCCCTCGTGCTGATTTTCTGCGGTTTCGCCGTCAGCGCCTTTGCCAAGTGGTTATATTACAAAATCCTCCGTTCTCCTGTAGCGCTCCGGCAGGACCTCGAAACCCCGAGAACGGTCGAATAGAGACCTCTTCAGAAATGACGATCCTAAAAAACCTCGCGATGATGTACCCGGTGTGTTACCGCCTGCTCCCGTCCAGTCCAGCTCGCCAAACAGACACGGACTATACCACGCCGCCCGTGTTTGCAACTGCCTGAAAGTCCTGTTTGTTCACACCGGACCGGTTTATCTGGTGGTACCGCTCAACCACGCCGCAAAGCCGCTCCAGAACCTCTCGACCTTCCGGACTCGCTTCGAGACCAACAATCTGAAGTCCCAGGCATACATTCCTGCCGTCCGCCGTCGGCAAGATATTCCGAATCTGGGCGCTGAACATCAACGGTTTTTCATACGGCAAAGGCGTGAACCGCAAGCCGACGAACTGACCGTTCCTGAAGTCCTGTTTGTGCACCGCGTCAACCGCAACCTGTGCTCCGCCCGCTGAAACATCGATCAGCCTGCCCTGCCAATACCGACCCGATGGAACCTGCTCGCCGTCGCAATTCGCCGGACCCCCGACATAGCCGTTCGAGAACCCGGTCTCCTGCCCACGGTGCCAAAGCAGGACATTCACCTTCAGCGACTGCGGTACATCCACCCGAAAATAGCTTCTTCTCTGCACTATCTCAATCCGGTCGGGCACCTCGAGCGCCAGCGTACCCCCGCTTGCCCCATCGGCTGACGGCTCAAGCGCAACTACCTTCGTCTCAAAGATAAGCTTGCCGTATCCATACTTCAACGACAGGCCGACCGGCTGGTTGATTTGTATATTTATGGGATGGGGCTTCCTGGTCCGCTGAATCTCGGCGTTAAGGCTGCAAGCGCCGAGACCCGTCACCACCACTTTGGCCACGTGCCATTTGCCTTTCGACAGATATGACATAATCGCCGGAACCTTCTTCAAAATCACACTTTGCAGAACACTCCTCGGCTCGGCACCATGCAGCATGGCTACTTCATTCATATCGACCCCCCCAGTGGCAATACGCTTGGGAATCCTTGATTCTCGCCCAAACAGAGTTTTTTTGAGTATATCGAGCATAGTGTTCAATCCACTTCCTTACTTAAATATATAACAATACTTCAGCGCCACGCAAAATCGGCTTAAGCGCAAAACCCCTGCCATTGCTGCCGAAAGAAAAGCCAGGACACTCCCTCGCCCCTGACTCCCGCATTTGCGACATAACCCTCAGAATCGAACCACGGTTGCAAAACACGCTTCCAACAATTATCATCACTGATATGGACTACACGGACCAGGCAAGAAAATATGAGGCCGATAAAATAACCCTCCTGGGCTTGTTTGTGGTCGGCCTCATTAGCGCACACTTCATAACCGCCTCCAGATACACCGGTCCGAGAAAAGCAGGCAGCGAAGTCGTCGCCGAAATCAAACGCAAAGGTATCACGAGCTTCTTCGAAGACCGAGACCGGCAGGCTTTCTTTTTCATCAGGGACGCCGCCGACCGTACCATCGGATTAACCACAGATGCCTTCGACAGCTCCGCGCCCGACACATTCAGCATCCAATCCGCCATGCTGCTGCATATCCGCGGCAGATACCAGAGAAAGCAGCTTATGATTTTCCAGGGCGACGACCGTTTCAATCAATTCTCCTGGGAAAGCGAACTCGTCAGCCGGGCGGGCAGGACCGCAACGCAAATACTCCGGGAACAGAACGGCGATTTGACTATCACAGAGCTCGGGCAGAGCACAAAGCAGACTTACAAGCCAAGCTCGGACTCCATTCCCGATATCCTTCTGGACCTTGTCTTCGCCCAAATGCTCGACAGCCGCTATGAGAAAATCATCGTTGACACAATCGATTCCGACGGCCGGACCATCGAGGTCGTGCTTTCACAAACCAGAACAAAAGGTCCCCCGCCCGTGCAACCCCGGCCGAAATACGAGCTGGACGTCCTTTTCCTGGACGACTGGGGCTCTACTGAGAAAGTCTCCCTCGACCCCAAAAGGCAGGTCCTGAAAATACTACTTAAGCAGCGCGGCACATATCTGTTTGAACGCACCAGCGCCCAGGACCTCCTGAGACAATTTCCCGAAGCGGCCGACTATATCAGGCTAAAAAGTACGTTATACGAACCAAATCAACCACAATATTGAAAATCAAATGAGAGGTGTTGTGCTATGGCTGAGCTATATGATTGCATCGTTGTCGGCGCCGGCCCGGCCGGCCTTGCCGCCGCACTATATGCCGCACGCGACAGATTCAAAACCCTTGTGCTCGAAAAATTCTACCCCGGCGGCCAAATCAATAACACCGACAGAATAGAAAACTACCCCGGAATCGAACGCATCGACGGGCCGGCCCTGATTCAGCAAATGCAAAAGCAGGCGGAAAACTTCGGCGCCGAAATAAGGGCCGGCAAAGAAGTCGCCGGCCTGGAGAAACTAAAAGACGGAAACATAGCCGTGCACTGCGACAAGGAAAAATTCGTCGCCAGGGCCGTCATCCTCGCGCCAGGCAGCGACTATCGCAAGCTCGGAATTCCCGGCGAGGACGAGTTCCGCAGCGCCGGCGCAGGCGTCAGCTACTGCGGAACCTGTGACGCACCGTTCTTCAAAGGCAAACAGGTAGTCGCAATAGGAGGCGGAAATACCGCCATCGAGGAAACGCTGCACCTGGCCAACTTCGCCGCTAAAGTCACCCTGATACACAGAAGAGACGAGTTCAGGGCAACCAGAGTACTGACCGAGGAGCTTCTCAAGAAGGTCAACGAAACCGATTCCAATCTGGCCGTCAAATACAGCACCGTGGCCGTCGCTATACAAGGCGAGGGGAAAGTGCAGTCGGTGCGACTAAAGGATGTGAAAACCGGCCGGCAGGAGGACGATCCGTGCGATGGCGTTTTCATCTTCATCGGGATGGTGCCGAACACCGGCTTTCTCAAAGGCTTCGTTGAGCTGACCGACAACGGATTCATCAAGTGCGATTGCGCCTATCTTCGCACAAGCGTACCCGGTGTTTTCGTGGCCGGCGACTGCAGAATCGGGGCCGCCATGCAGCTCGCCACCGCCGCTGGCGACGGCGTCATTGCCGCAATGATGACCAGACAATACTTCAGAGACCCAAAATGGTGGAACCAGCCGGTCAGTGACCTGCTCCAGCCCGGCGGCTGGTAAGCAGCCGAGCGAACCCTCTTTGCCAAACTGTGCGAAAGAGCTTATTCAAAATCTCAGGCAGCATCGGCAACTCACGTTGCCAAAGTACTTCGACAAAGTTCTTAGATAATCACAGCCCCTGTCATTCCCGCGGAAAGCGGGAATCCAGGAATAGAACAGGCTTGAGGCGAAGTCTCAATCAGATTATTTTCTAAAAATATATTCAAGGTAACTTAACGCGGTTATTTATGACCAGAAATACCACGCGCTCAAGAAAGTGTTGTCGAGTTCGAAACAAGGAGCAGCAGGTCATATTTGGTCCTGGCTGAAAAGTAAAGCGGGGGAAGTTGATGCCTGAAATTGCTCTGGCCGCAGTCTGGTATGTCGTCCTGCTTGTCTCTTTCGTCTTTCACGAAGCGGCCCACGGTCTTGCCGCCATGAAGCTGGGCGACCCGACCGCTTACGAGCACGGGCAGGTCACGCTCGACCCCCTGCCCCACATCAGAAAAGAGCCTTTCGGCATGGTCGTAATGCCGATCATTTCGTACGTTCTTGCCGGCTGGATGATTGGATGGGCCAGCACCCCTTATGACCCTTTCTGGGCGCAGAGACACCGACGAAGAGCAGCCTTGATGGCACTTGCCGGACCCGCCGCCAATCTGATTCTCGTATTCACCTCCGCCAAGAAGTGGGAAAGGTCACATAAATAATATCGCGGTATCCAGTTTGCGATTAAGTTCGGGACTTGCCACGCCAGATTTTTTCGGTGGTCGTCTGCACAAAGACATAAAAGACAGGAATCATCAGAACTCCGACAACAGTCGCAACGAGCATTCCGCCGAATACAGCCGTACCCAGACCACGCCTCGAGACAGCGCCGGCGCCGGTGGCAATGACCAGAGGAATCGTGCCGAACACAAAAGACAACGCTGTCATCAGGATGGGGCGGAATCTCACCCTCGAAGCCTCGACGGCGGAATCATATATACTGTCGCCGCTTTCATGATGTTTCTTGGCAAACTCAACGAGCAGAATCGCGGTCTTGCTGGCCAGCCCTATCAACAGAACAATTCCTATCTGCGTATACACATTGTTCTCGAAGCCCCTCGCCCGGGTGAACAGCACCGCTCCGAGCAGGGCTATGGGAACGGCGAAAACGATGGCAAAGGGAATGGTCCAGCTTTCGTATTGTGCCGCAAGGAACAGAAAGGCAAAAACCGCCGCTATCAAAAATATCTTCGGCGCCTGATGCCCCGCCCGAATTTCCTGAAAGCTTATTCCGGACCATTCATATCTGATTGAACCGCCAAGGGTCTCTTTGCATAATTTTTCCATCTCACTTATTGCCTGGCCGGATGTATAAGGCTCGTTTGCAACCCCGCTTATGACGCTGGAGGGATAAAGATTGTAGTGGGTGACAATCTGCGGGCCCACGATATCCCTCACAGACAAAATGGTCCGAAGCGGAATCATATCGCCCTGAACGTTCCTCACTTCAAGACGCTCGATATTCTCAACGGTGCTTCGAAAATCAACGTCGGCCTGCGCAATGACCTTGAACGTTCGGCCGAAAATGTTAAAGTCATTCACATAAGAACTGCCCAGGTACGTGGCAAGCGTATCGAAGACCGACCCCAGAGGAATACCAAGGCTCATGGCCTTTATTCTGTCAACGTCCACATACAACTGAGGAATATTTGCGCGGAAGGTGCTGTTAAGACGGGTAACCACAGGGTTGGAGGCCGCGCGTGACATCAGATTGTTTGCCGAGGATTCGAGATGTGTCAGGCCCGCGCCGCCGCGGTCCTCGAGCTGAAGTTCGAAACCCCCCGTCCTTCCGAGGCCGTGAATGGCCGGAGGCGTAAACGCGAGAATAAAGGCATCGGGTATCGCGAAGAATTGCATTTGCAACCGCTGCACAATTTGAAAAACATTCGAAGAAGCAGTTTTTCTTTTCGACCATGGTTCGAGGTTAACGAAACAGACCGCTCCGTTGGAAATAATCGCCCCGTCAAGCATCGAAAATCCGCTTACGGCAACATAACCCTGCACGCCGGGTGTGTTCCTGAGTATCTCGCCGACCTGCGCCATGACCTTGCGCGTCCTTTCAAGGGTGGCGCCGTCGGGCAGGCGTGCGTTTATGAATATCGAACCTTCATCCTCGTCCGGGATAAAACCGGTGGGCAGAGATCTGTAAACCAGCAGCGCCGCTGCAATCATGATTACGAACACCAGCATTACAAAGAAGGCCTTTCTGACTATTACCGAGACCACCGTCAGATACTTCCGGGTCGTTGCCTTCATTATTCTGTCGATGACTTTGCCGACGCTGCTTTTTCTCTGCGCCGCAGGCCTCAGCAGCAACGCACACAAAGCGGGGCTGAGCGTCAGGGCATTTATCGACGAGAAAAGCATAGCGACGGAAATCGTTATTCCGAACTGCTGGAACAGTCTTCCCGTGATTCCGCCCATGACAATAGTCGGTACAAATACCGCCAGCAGAACAAGCGTTGTCGCCACCACGGGGCCTGTAACCTGCTTCATGGCTTTCATGGCCGCGTCTTTGGCAGACAAAGATTCCTCTTCCATTAACCTGCTCGTGTTTTCCACCACCACGATTGCATCGTCAACCACGATGCCGATCACAAGGATAAGGCCGAACATCGTGAGGGTGTTTATCGACATGCCAAGCGCAAGCATAACCGCAAACGTACCGATTAACGAAACCGGAATGGTAATGGCAGGTATTAACGTCGCCCTCCAGTCTCCCAGAAAAATATAGACGGTCAATATTACCAGCAGCGCAGTGAACCCGAGGGTGATTAGAATTTCCTCGATGGCTATTCTGATAAACGTGGTCGGGTTATATGGTATGCGGTATTCGAGACCCTCGGGAAAATCCTTCGACAGCTCATCGAGGCCCTCTTTTATTCCCTTCGCAACGGCCAGGGCGTTGGTTCCCGGCGTCTGAAAGATACCCATTGCCACCGACGGCCGGCCGTTGAGTGTCACATTCCAGTAATATGCCTCAGCACCAAGCTCGATTCTGGCAACGTCCTTGAGCCTGAGTATCCTCCCGTCAGGAGAGGCTTTAAGAATGATGTCCCCGAACTCCTCTGCGGTGCTTAATCTGCCGAGAGTCTGGATGGTGTATTGAAACTGCTGGTCTTCCGCACTGGGCATGGAACCGAGCTGCCCGGCGGTCACCTGGATGTTTTGTGTGCGAATCGCCGTCAGAACATCATCAGTTGTGAGATTGCGCGCCTTCAGTTTGTCCGGGTTCAGCCAGATGCGCATGGCAAAATCCTTCGAACCGAACACGATGATGTTTCCCACCCCCGGCACCCTTGAAAGAGCGTCCTTCATCCGAAGGTTGATATAATTACCCATGTAGGTTTCATCATAACGCCCGTCAGGAGATATAAGGCTGGCCACGAGAGTAATATTGGGCGATTGTTTCTGGGTGGTAATTCCCTGCCTCAACACTTCCTCGGGCAGTGTTCCCTCGGCCATCGCCACACGATTCTGAACCAGAACCGTAGCGATATCGACATCCGTACCAACCTCAAAGGTCACGGTCAACTGCATTCGTCCGTCGTTGCTGCTGCTCGAGGACATATAAAGCATTTTGTCAATGCCGTTGATGGCCTCCTCGAGCGGCGTCGCCACAGTATCGGCAACAACCTCGGCGTTGGCCCCCGGATAAACGGCGTTAACAACAACCGTAGGCGGTGTGATGTCCGGGGTCTTTTCAACCGGCAAGAGCGGTACGGAAATCAATCCTATAAGCACGATAACAATCGAAATCACGCCTGCGAAGATCGGACGATTTATAAAAAATCCACTAAACATAAGCTTTACCACACCCTTGAGTTACAGGAGCCGAAAATACCTGAAATGTTACCGTTTATCAGCGCTTCCAGATCCCGCCAACGATGCCGGCTGATCCTTCCCGCCCTCAGGCACCGGGGTAACTTTAGCGCCCGGTCTTGCAAACAGAAACCCGCTTACAATATACCGCTGGTCGGAACTGATGCCCGAGTCAATTACTCTCATAACACCGACTTTCCTGCCGAGCTTAACATACTGATGATGCACCACATCGTTTGGGTCCACCGTGAGAACGTATTTGCCGCCGATATCGGAATTCACGGCCCGCTCTTCAATAAGTATGGCGTCTCGTTTTATGCCGGCAGGCACGCGAACTTTCACGAACATCCCGGGAAATAAAGTTTTTTCGGTATTGGGTACCTGCCCGCGAATGACTATTGTGCCCGTCCCGGCATCGACCTTGGTATCGATGTAGTCGAGAAAACCCTCGTATGGGTAATCTTCCCCGCCTGCAAAGCCGATTTGAAACCGGGCTTTTTCCACCTTGTCTTCCGTAATACCATGCCGAATGAAATATTGCTGAAGGATATTCTCACTGACATTGAAGTACACGTACATGGGCTGCATCCTCACAACCGTGGCAAGCAGCGTCTGCCCGCCGGCGCCGACAAGGTTGCCCGGATCGACAAGCCTTCTGCTGACCCTGCCGCTGATAGGACTTTGAATCCGCGTGTAGCTCAAATTCAGATTGGCATCATTGAGCTGCGCGGTCGCCGCCATGACTTGCGCCTTGGCCTTGTCGAGGTCCGCCTTTTTTGTGCTCAGATCCTGCTGGCTGATGGCATTGGTCTTGATCGCCGTCAGGGCCCGTTGATAATCCTGTTCCGCTCTGGCCAATTCCGCCTGGCTCGAGAGAAGCTGGGCCTGCGCCTGGTCCCGTTTGGCAATGTACTCATTCGGCTCTATCGTAAACAAAAGGTCGCCTTTATCCACATACTCCCCGTCCACAAAATCCATTGTCGCCAGGAATCCTTCAACGCGGGCCCTGATCTCCACTTCTTCCGTGGCGGCGGTATTGCCCGTGAACTCGTAAGATTCTTCCACGTCCTGCACCTTCGGCATTTGCACCGGAACCGGTGGAGCACCACCCATCGCACCCTGCGGCGCCTGTTTCGGATTCGAATAAACCTTGCGCCAAACAACCAGTGCTATGGCCGCTATAATCAGAACCCCCACAATATAGGCAACTTTCTTTCCCATAGAAATACGGAACCTTTCAGGCAGTTATCTCACGATAATATTTTTCATGTATCCGACCGTTTTCATTTGGTGTCATTTTGCACGTTTGCCGGCGTATCGCCCGCGGGGGCGTTCCGCCAGCCCGCACCGAACGCCTTGTAGATCTGAACAAGGTCGCGAAGCATCGAGCCATTGCTTGAAGCGAGCTTGTCCTGCTGTACAAACAGAGTTCGCTGGGTGTCGAGGACATTTTGAAAATCGGTAAGCCCGCTCTTATACAGACTTTCGACCAGCTCAACGGCACGAAGCGCCGCCTTTGCCGAATCTTCGAGTGAGCCGTTACGTTCTTTTTCCCGGACGTACGCGTACATTGCGTTGTGGACGTCTTCGACCGCAGAGAGGACGGTATTTTCCCAGTTGGCCAGCAGTTCGGCTGTAGTTGCCTCTTCCACTTTTATAGTATTTCTTATCCTGTTGCCATCGAATATATTCCACCGCAGCCCCGGCCCGAACGCATAGCCCTTGTTGTTTATATTTCCCAGGCCGCGGAATTTCACAGACTCTATGTTGAAAGAGCCGGAAAGCTGCAATGCCGGATAAAGGTCGGCCTTTGCGATACCAATTCTGGCGCTCTGTGCCGCAAGCTGACGCTCCGCCCTGCGAATATCAGGGCGAAGCCGCAACAGATCGACAGGCAGGCCGACCGTAATATTGTCTTTTACCACAGCCGGGAGTTTACCGGGACCCAATTCACCCTTCAGCTTGCCGGGCAATTCTCCGATCAGTACCGAAAGACCGTTCAGCGAAGCTTCCTCTGCGATCAGCAGAGTCGGTAACTGGGACTTCGTATCGGCAAGGTTCAGCTCGGCCTGGCGAACGTCCAATTCGCCGACCATCTCAGCCTGATAGAGATTCCTGGTCAGTTCCAGCGTCCTGAGCTGTATCTGGATATTGCTGTTGAGATACTCGATCCTCGCCTGGACGGTGCGAAGATCTATGTAGTTGCTGCAGACATCCGCAAGCAAAGTCACCATGACATCGCGGCAATCCTCGATAGAGGCCTGATAAGATGCCTGCGAAGACTGCACGGAGCGCTTGATCCTGCCGAAAAGATCGATTTCCCAGAGAAAGTCCAGGCCGGACGAATAAATGTCTATGGGTTCTTCCGGCGCGGGGAACTGCAGTGCCCTGAACAGCGAACGCGTGTAGGAGCCCGTCGCATCTATGGTTGGATAATACTGACCGCCGGCAAAATCCCGAATCGCCCTCGATGCCTCGACCCGATAGACCGCCGCCCTGACATCACGATTGTTCTGAACGGCCCGCTCAACCAGTTTATCAAGGTCTTCATCCGCGAAAATATTCCACCATCCCTCATTACTATTTTGATCGGTAATGGTTGAAAATTCGGAACCTTGAGGCCACTGCTGCGGCATCTCCATTTCGGGCGGCACGTAATTGGGGCCGACCGTGCAGCCGGTAATGAGGCAAACTACACCAAGCACTAATGAAGTGCTTGCAGGAATGCCGTTATTTACATTCGATGTGGTACTTTTCATTTACCAGGGTTTTCCCAATAAGTTGACTCTGCCTGTACGTATTGCCACAATTCCTTTTCATAAGAGTAACTGCCTCGTATCCGCACTGCAGCGGCCGCAAGGCACGCGGACCAGTATGCGGCAGGGCCCGAACCGAATGGGCCGCTCGCAGCCCCCTGACATTCGCAAGCGGCTGATACCGGGCCGCCCGTAAGAGCCGGCCACGGCATCCAAAGGGACGCCGCTGACGAATGCTTCGTCCGTTACATTATTATAACTCAATCCAGAACGAAGTCCACTACGATTGTCGCCGCTCCGGACTGCTCTGGATGCAACCATGATTTTGTGATGACGAACCTTCAGAGAGAAATCCTCGAGTGAGGCGCCATCGCTCATTTCACCTCCGGCGACGCATTCGGATTCAAAGGATTTGTCCGCACCGCAAGTGAAAAAAGGTACGGATAATCGTTCTTCAAATGCTCCATGTAAGAGACCCACTCGCGCAGCAGCAACCGGTCGGCCCTCTTTATGTCCCCGGCCAAATGGTTGTAATCGGAATGCGGGAGGCCTGCGACTGTCTTTCTGTGGGATAACTCCTCCGCCAGATGAAACACCGCCCACAATAACTCCGTAAACCGCTCGTGCTCGAGCAAATTCGGGTTCTCCAAGAGCCTCAGCAGAAAGCCCCTTTCGGCAATCAGAAAATCACGCAGACTCGCAAGGTCGCCCGCCTGACTGTCGATTACCGGATCTCGCCTGCTCAAAGCCGCCGCAACCTCGGAAAAACGTTCGGCCGACCACTCAGCATCTATCAACAAATCTTTGCTAAGCGCCTTACCACCCCCATCAAACCCCGCAAAGTACCCCAACAAAGGCGTCCCAACCTCGCTGAAAAAGGCGCCTATCACCATATTCAATTTCTTGCGCAGCGCGCGCCTCTCCCTCTCACTCAAGACCTGGTGAATAATCAGCGTCACCAACAGAACCTCGATAAACACAAAAGCTATATCGCCCAACAGATAAATGAATATATGGTGCGCATCCCGAAATATCGCAAAGTGAAGCGAGTAAAAGAAGACCGACAGCAGCACCAAAAACACACCGAAAAGAATTCTCTGGACCGAACTCCCGTCTTTTTTCATGACCTTTTGCCCCCGGATTTCCTCTAATGGGCTTTATATCACAATTTATATCTGCCCATCCACCCTAATATAGCCCCAATCACAGCATCTTTCAAGAACAGACACAAAAGTATTGATAAAAGCAGCAAACCGCAATATCTTGTTGTGTGAAAACAAAATAAGCAGTTAAAGAGGACAAAAATGGATAAAGACAAAGACCGGTACACCAGTCCCCTCGTGGAACGCAACGCCTCCGAGGAAATGGCCGAGCTGTTCGGCGCACAGAAGAAATTCAGCACCTGGCGCCGACTCTGGCTCGAACTGGCAAAAGCCCAAAAGAAACTCGGCCTCGATATCAAGCAAACGCAGATCAAGCAGATGGCGCAGCACCTCGATGACATCGATTTCAAAAAGGCCGCCGCCTATGAAAAGAAATTTCGCCACGACGTCATGGCCCACATACACACCTTCGGCGAGGTCGCGCCCAAGGCCGCTCCGATTATCCACCTCGGCGCAACAAGCTGCTTCGTCGGCGACAATACAGACCTCATTATCATGCGAGAAGCACTGCGCTTGACAGCCGGCAAGCTGGCCGCCGTGATAAACCTCCTCGCAGGGTTCGCAAAGAAGCACCGTTCACTACCCGCGCTCGGCTTCACGCACTATCAACCGGCACAACTGACCACCGTCGGCAAACGCGCCGCACTCTGGTGCTATGAGTTCGTAATCGACCTCGGGGAAATCGAGCATCGACTTGACAGCCTGCCCTTCAGGGGAGTCAAAGGCACCACAGGAACGCAGGCCTCTTTCCTGGCCCTGTTCAACGGCAGCCACAACAAGGTCAGGCAGCTCGACAAGGCCGTCGCGGCCGCCTTCGGCTTCAAAAATACCTGCGCCGTCACCGGCCAAACCTACCAGCGAAAAATCGATACCCTCGTCGTGAACAGTCTGGCCTCGATTGCCCAGTCCGCACATAAAATGTGCAACGACCTCCGCCTGCTGGCCAACCTCAAGGAAATCGAAGAGCCCTTCGAAAAATCGCAGGTCGGCTCCTCCGCAATGGCCTACAAGAGAAACCCCATGCGGGCGGAAAGAGTCACCGCCCTGAGCAGACTTGTGCTCAGCCTCGCCTCCAGCCCCGCCATGACCGCTTCGGAACAATGGCTCGAAAGAACCCTCGACGATTCCGCTAACAGAAGAATCGTCATACCCGAAGCATTCCTGGCCGTTGACGGCATCCTCGAAATCCTCGTCAACGTCCTCGATGGCTTGGTTGTTTATCCCAAAGTAATAGCCGCCCACCTCGCCGCGGAGCTTCCCTTTATGGCCAGCGAAAACATCCTCATGGCCGCCGTAAAGGCCGGCGGAAACCGACAAGAGCTCCACGAGAAAATCAGGCTGCACTCCCAGGCCGCTGCTATCCAGGTAAAGCAATTCGGCAGGCCAAACGACCTCATCGCCCGACTAAAAGCCGACGTCGCCTTTAAGAAGGTAAATTTCAAACAAGTGTTACACCCAAAACACTACATCGGCCGTGCGCCGCAGCAGGTGGATGAGTTTATCAGCACCATCGTAACCCCGATCCGCAGAAAATATCGAAAACAATTGAACATGAAAGTCGATCTCACAGTCTAAAGGAATTGTACGCTGTGACCAGAGAAGAACTAATACGACGCATCAAAGAAACCGCCTATCTCGAAGGTGACTTCACCCTGCGAAGCGGCAAGAAAAGCAGGTACTACCTCGACAAGTACCTCTTCGAGACCTGCCCAGACATACTCAAGGCCCTTGGCGCCGAATTCGCCGGACATCTGACCGACGATGTCACCGTGATAGCCGGCGCAGAATTAGGCGGCGTGGCCCTGGCCGCCGCTACCGCCATGCAAACCGGCAAGAACTGGATAATCGTCCGCAACAGCAAAAAAGGCTACGGCACCGGAAAATTGATCGAGGGCGTACTGAATAAAGGCGATGTCGTCCTTCTCGTGGAAGACATCGCCACCACCGGCGGACAGGTACTCGAAGCCGCAAAGGTCATCACCGACGCCGGCGCTACCGTCAAAAAAATCGTCTGCGTCATCGACCGAAAGCAGGGCGCCGAAGAAAACATCACCGCCGCCGGCTACAAGTTCGAATCCATCCTCACAAAAGACGACCTCGGAATAAAAGACCAGCAGTGACCAAAGCAAGCCACTCACAAGAACGCATCAATCCTTGCCGGCGAGGCTGTCGAGTCCCCCGCTGAGAATCGCCAGCCGGATATCGCAGCCCTCCTCGTCCTGCATCCCCGCCGGGCAGCAGAACATAAAGTACAGCTCGTCGCCGACCTTCGAAATCTCGGCGTCCTCCGTTTCGGTCAGTTGCGTGTTCTGCGCCTTCCAGTGCCGCAGGTCCCTGCTCGTAGCATAGGCGCTCCGCTGCGGCCCCCCATCAAAGCCGTAGTACATATACCACGTGTCACCCTCGCCGAATACGTGAGTGTACCGGTGCCCGGGCCGCTCACCCTCTATCCGCAGCGCCGCGGCATTCTCAAAATCAAAGTCCGTCTCATTCGGCGACACAGCCAGCCGCAGCCGCTCCGCGTCCCTGAAGCGCCTGTCCCAATAATAGATATAATACCGCTGGCTCTCTTTGTCGTGCACAACGTGCATGTCCGCCATCTCCCCGCCCGGAAAATTGCTTATCTTTCCCTTTTTCTCGAAGTGCACGCCGTCCCTCGAAACCGCGTACCCGCATTGAAAGTCCCCGTGGTTCTTCTTTTCGCCTCCGTACCACATCTTGAAAACGCCATCCTCGTAAATAACAAACGGGTCCCACGTCGCCCCCTCATCCCACTCGCCCGCTCCTCCCGGCCGAAGGACAGGATTCGCGGCGTCCTTCACCCAGTGCAGCCCATCGCTCGAAGTCGCATGTCCAATCTGCAAATCACCGCAGCCCGTCCGCCCCCCTTCGTAGTACAAATGAAACGTGTCCCCCACCCTCACCACCGTCATCGACATCACCGCCCACGAATCCCACTCGCCGGCCTTGCCCGGCTGGATAATAGGATTCCCCGCATACTCCTTCCATCCGCTCCTTCCCGCCAGAGCCTTCCATTGATCGCCAATGTCGCCACTTGCAGCGCGTCGGCTCGTACAACCAGCCAAAAATCCAAACAGCGCCACACCTATCCATGTCCTTGTTCCCATTGCTCGTTTCGCCTCTCTGTCAACAGTCAAAAAAACGCTTCCCGGTCCCCGGCACGCTGCCGAGACCGCCCACCCGACCACAATAGCATGTTCGCAACCGGATAGCAACTCGCCGTCGTCTCCGGCAAATCCCTTGCACACTCAGCTTTGATCCATTAGCATTCATACAGAGATTAATCCCCGGTAACACGTGAAAAAACAAGTACCTGCAGGAGAAGTATTATGAAATACGTCCACAGCATAAGTAGCACCATCTTTGTTCCACTTATCTTGATTGTGTCATTGCCGTTTATGGCCTGCGCTGATGAAGACGCACAGTTCGAGCAGATTGACCGATCCTATTACGAAACCGATGTGAACAGTCTGATCAACATTGGCAGCGCCGCCGATATTGCCGCCAGGCGTCAGGCTCTCATCCGGTACATTTGGGGCGGCAAAGGATTCCCCGCCCAAAAGCTGCCCGCGGAGGTGAAGCAAGATATAAAGGATGAGCGGTATGCCGAGCTTTTCAACGCCGGCCTCAGACAGATTGACAGGATAACCGTCAATATGGATTACGGGCTGGAATCGGTCATTTATCACTTCATTCCCAAAACGCCCAATAACAAATTGATTATCTACCACCAGGGACACCGGGGCGACTTCATCCAGGGCATCGATACGATCAGGGCCTTCATCGAGAAAGGCTGCGCCGTCATGGCGATTTCAATGCCTCTGCTCGGAATGAACAATCAGCCGGTAGTTAATCTTGACGGGGTCGGCAGATTCCACATCACCAAGCACGAACACCTGAAACTGCTCAAGAACCCCATCAGCTTCTTTGTCGAGCCGATAGCCGTAGCCATCAATTACGCCGACAAGTTCAAATACGACCGGATAAGTATGATCGGAATTTCGGGCGGCGGCTGGACCACCACTCTCTACGCCGCCATCGACCCGAGAATCAAGAACAGCTATCCGGTCGCCGGCAGCCTGCCCATCTATTTGAGGTCTGACTCACAAAGGGATTGGGGCGACTACGAGCAGACCCTGCCGGACCTATACCACACCGCCAACTACCTCGAACTCTATGTAATGGGCTCATACGGCACCGGCCGGCACCAGATCCAGATATTGAACAAGTACGACTCGTGCTGCTTCGCGGGAATAAAGTATCGAACCTACGAAAAGGTCGTCAGGGACATAGTTGCCGGCCTCGGCGAAGGAAATTTCGAGGTATCCCTTGACGACACCCATAAAGAGCACAAAATATCCGACGAAGCACTGAAAGTTGTCTTCGTGCATGAAGGACTCTGAGGTTCCGCTCCAGTGGCGCCAATTCGACCAAGGCGAAGGATCCAGGGGGCAGACAACCTGTTTCTAATTCAAGGGCCTGAATATCCTCGCCTTCGGACATTCCAACAGGCCGCCCCGATTGCACAAAAGCATTCTGACGACGGCGCGGGACCCTTCAACAGCGCACCTGCCGGCTACATGGCACCCTCTCGGCAACTACATATTCTGCAAAGAACTTGGCAGGCCGCGATGAGTCCTTGTCTAAACCCTTTCTCCGAAAGGAGTTAGACGCCCACAAAAATTCCGAAAAATTCTGATATATCGCATTGACAGCTACCTTGCAATGCCATATACTGAAATTATGGACAACCGATTTTTCGACAATTGGGCCACACAGCTACGTAAGGGAATGCTCGAATTGTGCATACTAAACGCCATCAAAGGCACCACCCTCTACGGCTATGACATCGTCAGAAAACTCCGCGACATCAACGGCCTGGTGATCAGCGAAGGAACCATTTACCCAATCCTGAGCCGACTGAAGCGCGAGGGCTTCGTCCGCACCACAATCAGGGAATCCACCGAAGGCCCCGCGCGAAAATACTACGAACTTACCGCCAAAGGCGAAAAAACCTTGAGCCCGATGAACCATTACTGGCACGACATAAAAAGCGGAACCGATTCCCTCACAGGAGGCTAAAGCCATGGTCAGCCTGAGCGAAAACGCGAAGAACCGTTTCGACGATTACCTAAAAGAAGTTCGCGACTCCCTCCGCGACTGTACGACCGTCGATGCCGACGAAATAGAACAGAACATCATAGACCACATACAAAATGAGCTTTCCGGCGTTGCCGAACCCGTTGCCCTCGACGACCTTGACCCGGTTCTCAAAAAACTCGGGAGCCCCGCCCAATGGGTCCCCGACGATGAAAAAACCGATAGCGCAAGATTGACCCAATCGAGAGTGCTGACATATATCTCATTCGCTCTGACCGCGGCCTTTGTCCTTATGTCCATGCCCCGCACACTCGCCGTACTGCTCTGGCGTCCGATTCTCGAAACATTGATAGTCTTTCCGGGAAATCTGCTGCTCCCTGCCTTCATTCTCGCGCGGCTCGCGCTGGCCGGAGTATGGACCACCAAAGACCTCGGCCGGCAAAGATGGCTCGCCTATCCTCCCTTGATCCTTGCGTACATCTCGATATTGTGGCGAATCCTTTTTCTGCCGGCGCTAATCATTTCCGTCTTTTATCTGCCTCGTTACTGGTCTTACCTGAAAGTGATTGAGGCGGGCGGGCAAATTCAAGGGTACGACACATTTGCAGTTGCCACGATAACTGCTTCCGTCGGTGTGTGGTGGATTGCCCTGGGCACAATTCTGCTCCGACAGCCAAAGCTGCTGCATGTCATATTCAGACCCTTCGCAAACTGGTTCAATCGTAAGTGGGCCGCCGTCCTGCTCTGCATCGGGCTTGCAATGGCCATTTGCTCTTTGGCCTTACGCTTCTTATTGTCGTAACGGACGCCTTATTCGGAAAGACCTTCCACCAGCGAAATGATTCTTTTTGCGATGGCGTCCTTAGAGGCGTTTTTCGCGCTGACCCACTCGGAGCCACGTCCCTTAATCTCAACCGTTGACTTCTCGGCGCCGATGGCAGCGACGCTGTTGGCGATTATCATATCGAGGTTCTTTTCTCTCAATTTCTGTTCGGCTCTTTCCCTAAGGTTCTTATCTTCCAATGCAAAACCCACAACAATTTGCCTCTTGCCTTTTGCCGGTTTACTCTCTATCCTCTTATGTGCCCCCGCCCACCTGAGAATATCCGCTGTTGGTTTCAATCTGAGAGTCAGCGACTTGCCTGCCCTCTTGATTTTGCTTTTCGCCTGCCTGGCCGGCGTATAATCAGAAACGGCCGCGGCCATTATCAGGCAATCGCACCGCGCAAAATGCTTCCTGACCGCGGCGAACATCTCAGCCGCACTCTCGACTTTGATGATCTTGCCCCCGCTCGGCGGCCTTTCCGTGGTCGGCGCCGCTATGAGTGTCACCTTGTGGCCCGCCCTGAGCGCCGCCCGCGCAAGCGCAAAACCCATTTTGCCGCTGCTTGCGTTGGAAATAAAACGCACCGGGTCGAGGTATTCCCGCGTTCCACCCGCTGTGATTAGAAATCGCATTTGTTAAACCCGAATATCGAATCTCGAAATCCGAAACAAACAAAAAATCCAAAGTGCTCAAGTCTTGAAAGCAAGCGTTTTGGTAATTTGAATTTCAGTCGCCGAATATTGTTGCCGCCGTGAGGCGTCCTGCGGAGGATTCAGGAGTTCGTGCTTCGTGCTTTCTTAATCCGCGAAGCGATTTTCCCAATCGCCTCCAGAATATCCTGCGGCTCAAACATCCTGCCGATACCTTCCACACCGCAGGCCAGCCGGCCCCTTTCGGGCCCCATCACCTCAAGACCCATCTTCTTAATCGCCGCCACATTGCGCCGCACCGCCGGATTCGCCCACATGTCACTGTTCATCGCCGGTGCAACAAGCGTCGGCTTAGACCAGCACGTGCAAAGAACCGTACTCAGCAGATCATCACAGATGCCGTTCGCAACCTTGCCTATGATATTCGCCGTCGCCGGAACCACCGCCACGACATCCGCCCACTGGGCCAGCGCCACGTGCCCGATTTTGTAATCCTCCTCCGCGGCCCACAAATCCGTATAGACCGCCGACCCCGTCACCGCCTCGAAGCTCTTCGGCCCCACCAGGCGGCAGGCGCTATCCGTCATCACCGTCCTCACCTTCGCGCCGCCAGCGGTCAGGTTGCTTGCCAAATCAACCGCCTTGAAGGCCGCAACGCCTCCGCTCACCCCCAGCAGAACATTCAATCCTTCGATATGTGACTTGCTCCTGGCCATCAAAAGCCCTACTTCGCCGAGCCGGGTCGGTCAATGTCACTGGCATCATAGTCAATCGAAATCTTGTCCTGCAGAATCTCCTGCACGACTATCTCAAGCTGCGTCCTGCCCTGCGTGTCCTCTATCAAAGGACGCGCACCCTGCAGCAGCTCGCCGAGCCGCTTCTGAATAAGCGCCGTCAGCTTGAATCTCCCCCCGACCTTGTTAACTATCTCTATACTCTTAAGCTCCTCTATCATTCTTTATTCTCCAAAGCTATCCTCAATAATCTGTATCACTTCACTTACCGCCTGTTCCAGTTCGTCGTTTATCACCATGTGCTGGTAATGCTGCCACGCCGCTGCAATCTCTCTGCCCGCTTCGTCCAGCCTTTCTTCCGCTGCTTCCTCGTCTTCCCTGCCCCGGCCGCTCAGACGCTCCGCCAGCTCGCGCTGGGTCGGCGGCAAAATGAAAATCATCACCGCATCCGGGTATTTCACCTTCGCCTGCCTGGCGCCCTGAACGTCAATCTCCAAAATAACAATCTTGCCCGCGGCCAACGCCTCGTCAACCTTGTCTTTCGGCGTACCGTAGAAATTCCCGAACACCTCCGCATACTCAAGCAAGAGCCCCTTGTTTATCCGCTCCCGGAACTGGGCGTCGGATATGAACCAGTAATCCTCGCCGTCAACCTCGCTGTCGGATTTGGGCCGGGTGGTAACCGAGACGCTCAGATAAACGTCGCTCTTGCGCCTTACCACCTCTTTGCAGATCGTGCTCTTGCCCACACCCGACGGACCGCTTATTATCACTACCTTACCTCGTTCCTGACCTTGCTTGTCCATAACCTCTATCATCTCATAAAGACTCTCATTACAAGCAGCGAAACCCGCCCCGCGCACAGCAAAATGACCGCAGCCGACCGCGACAATCTCACACTATAGCCAAAGCCAAGCCTCTTTTTTCTTACTGGCGCCAAACTACCACTAAACTCATTAGTGTACCCTCCAATCTCCAACAATTCAAATCTAATTTCTCCGTGCCCTGTCCTTCCGGCGAAACCCGGCCCCGCGAATGATAGGTGCCGGTAAGCCCGGCCCCTCCCAGATACTCCTATAACGCGATGTCTGTAAAGGTCCCCAAGGTGTTGGGGCAGGTATGGGAGTATAAGTACTAATTATGCAATTGGTGGTTTTTGAGGAAAAAACTAATTTTGCTGAAAAAAGTGTCGGCTGGCGGGCTGAAAATTGGGGCAAGTAGGGGGGTGGTTCGTTTTTGGGCGAAAAATGGGGGTCAAAATTGACCGAAATTGAACGGTTTTGAGCGCTTTTTGCGCGCTTTTGAGCGGAAACTGACCGAAATTGAACGGTTTCGAACGGCTTTTGCGCGTTTGGATTCTGAAGATGTTATAAGCGCAGCTTATATATAGTCGCTGGTATCTGGCAAGACAAAGGAAATCAGGAGAACAGGGAATCAGGATGTGGGGATCAGGAGAGCAGGATATCAGGGGAGGTGAATCAGTGGTTCGTGGCTCGTGAAGCGTGGAGGGTATAGCGTAGAGCGGCCCCGGTTAGAAATCCTCCATAGGGGAGGCAGCCGTGCGACTGGATCCCTGCTTAGGCAGCGACAGCGTGGCGGCTTATTTCTAACGGGGTAAACCCGCCTACGGCGGACAAGCGGTGAATTTTGTTTGACTGTTGGGCGGGTATGTCTATAATTGGGGCAGCGACCAGGGATATTGGCCACCGAGAGCACACAGGGCACAGAGGGTTTGCCGGACTTTGGGGACTTGGCGTTGGGTTTCTCGACGCGAGGCATCTGCGGTCCCTCAGCCGGCGTCCCCGGGGCCATTTGGTAATGGCTGGCATAGGTTATGCAGGCCGGCAAACAGGGAACTTGACGAGATAGGAAAAAAATTGGTTTTTCGGCAAATTTTTAATCAACATTTGCAGGGTGAGAGACGCCTTTGTTGTAGATGGGTAGATGAGTCAATGGGTAAATGGCGAAATATGAGACCTGTCCTGCCTGCCCGCCGTAGCTTTAGCGAAGGGGGGGAGCGCAGTCGAAGGATATGAAACTGTTTGGCCGCAATTGCAGGGTTTGTGGTATTTTGGGCTAACAACGCGGGCTCACAACTGGGGCGGCAGATAATTCGTGATTGCTGAATAGTGATTAGTGAATTGTATTTGCTGAATAATGTCTGAGGCGCCTTTCTATGGAATCATCCAGCTTACAAGAATTAGAACAAATTCCCGGCGTTCGTAAAACTATTGCCCGGGATATTGGGAGAACTGGAAGGATAACCAATAACTAACTGCTAACGGGGAGGAAAAAGCAACCGAAGCGGCGGCTAAATTGCCAAAAAAAATGTTTTATATTATTGTGTTGTGCATAAAAATCAGGAAGGGTTACGTTCATAATGGCAGTTTCATTATACCAGCGCGTTGCTTTACTAAATCGTGAACTCCTCCGCATGGTGGACTTCACATTTCCATTCTGGAACGGCGGTGCACGATTCTGGCTCGAGCATCGAGGACCAGCTCTCGCACGCGCTATCGCTGACGCACCCGGATTGAAGCTATGGGTTCAAGCTCCGCCACTTGTTAACCTTGATCCCTTCCTCAAGACATGCACACTTTTTGCAGATCACGTTGTTGTTGGCCATTGTGGCCCAATGCCACCATACCATCTTGGACTGCTATTCCCATGGCACTTTGGAGCAGATCAGACTTGGATTCCACCCAACCCCCAAGAATCAGCTAAAAGGAATGGTAAAGCAATCATGTACCAATTACGGTGCGATGCTGTACGTCGGCCCCTACCGCCAATAGCTAAACAATGCCTTTTAGGTCGCCTGAGGGACCCAATGAGCCTAGTACTTCATAACATTTGAATATGTGGGTACAATTTCTTCAACTTAACTCTTGCGTCGTCGGTTGTAAACTGCCAGTCCACAGCTTTCTGATTGGCATTTCGTTTACGATACCATGCCTTTGCTTCTTGCTGCAATGT
>DATKZT010000044.1:0-67031 GCA_035527845.1 Sedimentisphaerales bacterium
ATTTTGTAAGATCGTTTCTGCATGGCTACTCCTTTCGAGAAAATATAAGTTTTTATCTGACCTGATCTTAAACAAAATCAGGCGGGAGTAGCCATCGCTTTTTTCAACCTCCAACTACGGATGGGACATGGTCCATTTTCAGTTCTCCTTTGTAATAAAATTATGCACAGTCGTTTCACTTTCTAAGAATAGTAGTCACAGAATCGCCATCACCGTATTACTGGCTGGTCCTTCGCCCGCTTCATTTACCGCTATAACACAATACTCCAGTTGTATTCTTTGCGGCTGATCAACTAAAGTCGGTTCGGTTATCATTGCCGTTGCAACATCTGCCCAGCTTCCAGAGTATTACTTCTTCCGGACCGCTGCTCCTGCCGAATAGCGTATCTTCCTCATCGGCGCTTGGGCAGCAGCCGTCGTTGCCATCTACTGATTCACCAATTTACCCATTCATAAGAAAGGCGTTTTTGCCGTGGCAGATGTTGATTAAGAAATCCCATTTTGGCAATTTTTTTCAAATTTTTCTCACTTCCCTCACTGCCCGGGCTTTCAACCTCATCTCAGTCAACTTGACCAATGGGGCGAACGCCCCGCCGACCAAGCCAAAAATCCCTCCATTTTCTTCCTTTCCCCCCTGATCACCTGTTCCCCTGATCTCCACGCCCTGACCATCTGCTTGCGCGCCGTCCTTTTGGAGGGATATCCTGGTCCCTTTCTTCTCCCTGGAACTGACCCTTTTCGTGCTAATTCGTGTTGATTTGTGGTTCCCCATCTATCCGCTCAACACCGCAGTTTTGGGCCCTTTTCTGTTGACTTTTCCTGAAAACTATGTTAAAATACCCCCAAAATTGAATAGCCTAAACCACTGAATCGTAAATGCGGACCCCTTCAAAATGGCTACCCAGGCCCAATGCGTCCTAAATAGTAAATCTGAAATCGTAAACCTGTCCTGAGCGGAGCCGAATGGATAGTGAATTGGCAACCCTCCCCTCCCCCAAACAAACCGCCCATCCCGCCAACTCAACGTGAAATACGCATCACGCAATACGCAATGCGAGATACCAGATACGAGATGCGAGATACGAGACGCCAGCCTCCTGGCAAACCAACCCTGTCAAAATGGGCAAACCTCTGCTGCGACAACCAAACCTTTCATCTTGCCAACACAACGCGATATACGCAAGAATCAAGAATCCAAAATCGAGCATCGAGCATCAAGAATCGAGTATCAAGAACCCTTTTTGCCTTTTCCCTCTTGCCTTTTGCCCTCTCTTCTCTATTTCTGCCGAATATCCTCTACAAATCGCCCTACTTTCGTGCAAAACAAACCCAATTTCTAAAACAGCAAAAATCAACGCAACACCTTTTCTCACAAAGGCTTACGACAAATATCCTCGGTTTCGTATTACCAAAAACAAACCCAATCAAACCCAATCAAACCCAATCAAAGCCAATCTTGCAAAACCAAAAGAATCAACGCAACCTCAGTTCCCAGAAACAGTTATGAACATGAAACCACTTTCGCCCCTAACCAAAACAAACCCAATCAAACCCAATTTCGAACCAACAAGATGCTCCCGCCGTCCGCGCCCCCACCCGCAAGCGCCTATGGGTCAGGCTGGACAAGGAGCACAAGGCAGCTCGGTGAAGAGTGAGGCGCACTCAATAAGGCTTGAGAGGCGAAGAACAGATGCGTGCGGTATAAGAGGCCTAAAGGACTTGGGAGCGTGCGGCCTGTTTCCAGGACGTTCGCCGGGTGGCTCGGAGACCTGAAACGACAGTGACTATCAGCATAGCAGCGAACACTATCGTCGTGAACCAGTACCCCCAGTGGGCGGTTTGCACGTGGGCCATCTTCATAATCACGGTTCCGATAGCAAAGGATTGGAGGAACATTTTGAGCTTGCCTGAGAAGGTGGCGGCAAAATTGACGCCCCTTGCCTCGGCGATATGCCGCAGGACAGTGACATAGAGTTCGCGGCCGATGAGGACTGTTGCGACGGACCAGTGAATAACGGCCAGCGGCGTCGGGCCGAGGCCAAACAGTTTGGGCTCGCCGATTATGGCAAAACAGATAAATGTGCCGCACACAAGGACCTTGTCGGCCAGCGGGTCCACGATTCGGCCGAACTTGCTGGCGACGTTGAGCCGGCGGGCAACGATGCCGTCGAAGATGTCGGTAAGACCGGCAATTAGGAAAAGGACAAAGGCGATATCGAGAAACCTTGCGTGGTCATCGGGCGGCACGTGCGGCGAATATAGAACCATCGCCACGAATACGACCGTCAGAACGAGCCGACTCAAAGTAAAAATGTTCGGAACAAGCCGGAGCATAAATGACAGTTTACTCTGTCCTCAGCAGAATTCAATACTAAATCTGCTCGACAACCAGGTCGTAGTCTTTCGCGGCGGAGACCGTTGTATCGACGAACTGGCCGGGGTCTGCTGAGCAGTTTTCTATGATGCAGATGCCGTCTATTTCGGGCGCCTGGCCGTAGAAGCGTGCCTGGGCGGCGGCCGGCGAATCGACGGAATCCACCAGACAGGTAAGCTTGGTACCGACGCGTTTTCTGTTTTTTGCAAAGGCGATTTTCTGTTGAGTGAGCATCAGCTCCCGGACTCGCTGTTGCTTGACCGCCGCCGGAATCTGGCCGGTCATCTGGGCTGCCGGTGTACCGTGCTCGCGATAGAATTCGAAGCAGCCGAGGGCGTCAAACTCGGCCCATTCGATGAAATTCAGAAGCTCCTCGAACTGGCCGTCGGTTTCGCCGGGAAAACCGACTATTACGGTGGTTCGCAGGACGACATCCGGGATGGCGGAGCGCATGTTCGCTATAAGAGCGCAGATGCCTTTTTTGGTGTCGGGGCGACGCATTGCTTTGAGGATGTCATCATTTATGTGCTGGACGGGCAAGTCGATATAGTGCACGATTTTTTCGCTGTCGGCCATGGTCTTTATGAGGCGCTCACTTACACCGTTGGGATAGGCGTACAACAGCCTTATCCACGCAAGGTGTGGTATTGCCTGGAGTTTCTGCAAGAGATCGGGCAGGGCATCCTTTATTTTCAGGTCCCGGCCGTAGCGTGTGGTGTCCTGTCCAATAAGGTTCAGCTCCACGGCTCCGGCGGAGACGAGCTCGGCGGCTTCGGCGAGAATCAGATCCTGGGGCTTGCTGCGGAATGGCCCCCTTATCGCGGGTATCGTACAAAAAGAGCAGCGATGGTCACACCCCTCGCTGATTCGCAGGTATGCCCAATGGGCGGGCGTGATTCGCAGCCTCGTTCGGTCATCGTGGACCGCCAGATGCGGGTGTGGCGCTGCGGCTGTTCCCGGCCCTGATGTGTCAGGCCCACAGTCCAGATAGGCAGCAGGTTCCTCCGAATCGAGGGTCTTCTTGATTATGCTGGCGATGGCATCCCGCTGCCCCAGGCCGACAATTGCATCAATTCCCTCGCCCCGGAGAAATAACTCGGTGCCCAATCTTTGGGTTAGACAGCCGGCGACGATTACCTTCCTGACCGGACCGCCGTTCTTGCAAGCAACAACTTTTCTGATTGCCTCCAATGCCTCCGCCTTGGCCGGAGCGATAAATCCGCAAGTGTTGATAACCACGACGTCGGCGCTTTCAGGGTCGGCGCTTATGAGAAAGCCGGCCCGGGCAATTTCCGCCAGCATCCTCTCGCTGTCCACGATGTTCTTGGGACAGCCGAGTGCGACGAAGCCGACGGTCACCGATTGTGAGTTTCCGACTACCATGAAGACAGAGATTAACAGGGTAATCAGGGCAAGTCATTCATATTTTGGCCGGGGAGGCAGGCATTTTTAACGAATAGTGCAAAAAAAGTACGATAGTACTACTGTAACAATTGTCTTTGCAGAAACTAAAGGAACGTGATGTTTGACCATCGTTCTAAGTCCTTTCGGGCGAGCGGTCTGGGATTGGTATTGTCTGTTCTGGGCTGTTGGGTGGGTGGTTGCGGAGATTTTTTCGCCCAGAAACCGACCGAGCTGCAGACACAGGTAATCTTGAATGAATTGAGGCAGATACAGGAAAACGCGAACGTAAAGAACCCTCTTCCGGACCTATACCGTCGTCCGCCGGAAAGGATCAAGGTCGATGACGGAACAAAGGTCTTTTATTTCTGCAAGAACCACTCGGCTGAGAAGCTTGCGGAACTGGTTAATACGCAGTTCTCTCAGTTTTTCAGGTCTGAGCCAACTCAGCAGAACCCCAAGGGCAAGGAATACCCCAAGGCGACATATTCGGTCAGTCCGAACGCATCGACAAACCAGCTCATTATTCACTGCCCGACCGAGCAACATGCCGACAGGGTGCTGGAGTTTCTTGAGAAAGTGGACGTACCGCCTATCCAGGTGAACATTGACTGTCTGATACTGGAGCGCTTTGCGGACGTGACGATGGACTGGGAGACCTCGCTGGAGATAGATAACCTGTTTGGGGAAAAAATAACGATGGGCGGTAAAGAGGGCCCGGAGTTTCCCGGGGCTTCTTTGCGTGAACCGAGGCGTTCCGAATTCGGGCTGGATATAGGCTACTGGAATCAGAAGCTGGCGCCTCACGAGTTCAGAGCCATAGTTGATGTACTCATCTCGCGGGGTTTTCTGCGCATCCTGATGAACCCGAAGCTCGAGACACTGAACGGGCAAAAGGCGACAATCACCGCGCGTGACTTCGCGCCGCTGGAAAAGATAGTATCCCAACCCGGATTCGACAAGCCGTTCAATCTTACGGACTACAAGTGGGTGGAAGACACGCTTGAGGTTACGCCGCACGTTTATGCCAACGGCTCCATAGGACTTACGACGCACGCCGTATTAGGTTCGAGGTCAAAGCCCGAAGGGGTGGTTCAAACGCCGATAATTACGGAGCGATTCGTTGATGTCAATGAGAATCGCATAGAGCCGGGCCACAGCCTGGTTATAGGTGGTATTAGAAAGTCGGAAGAACGTGCGGTGGTGCGCGGCGTTCCTTTCTTAAAGGATATACCCGTGCTCGGCATACTCTTCTCCAGCAAGGATTACGAGGAAAAGGCCACGGAAGTCATTTTCGTACTGACGCCCAGCATTTCAGCCGGAGGGGTCGAATACGCGAAGATGGTCGAGTATATGAGGAATAAGCGCGCGAAGCCTAAGTATGAAAAAGGGCTCCAAGAGACGCTAACGGACCCTTTTGGGGCGGCCACCTACGCCAACCACGTTGAGCAGCAAGCGGCGCGTGCGGAATTCGAGCGGCTCAAGGCAGAGATAGAGAAGGCCGAAGCCCTTCAGGAGGTGGATCGAATAAAGCAAAGCCTGCTGGATGCGGCCGAGGAGGTTCTGGCCGAAAGAGCCAAAGCTGCAAAGGCCCACTCTGACGCTCTGAGAGCCAAACAGGAGGCCGAAAAAGCAAAGGAGCAAGCTGACAAAGCAAGGAAAGAAGCTGAAAACGCAGATGCTCCGAGTAACGAGCCGAGAGTGGAAAGCGACAAGACAAAGGCCGAAAACACTGAAGTCCATGCCCAGGAAGCAGAAGGCAAGGGCGAAAGAGTTGAGCCGGACGCCGAAAAAAGCGATGTTGAAGGTAAAAAAGCTTAGAGATAGCGTACCGGACCAGCCAAGAATACCGCCTGACTTCGAGCCTTTTTATGCTTGACAATCTGCCGAATCGAGTTTATACTGAATTTAAGAATTAGGTTTTATTAGAAGAGGGCAGTTTCGTGGACGACATAGATAGCAGAGATTTTGAGACCAAAGACTTCGGTAGTGAGGACCTTGACGACATGGTTGTTTACGGCGATATCAGCGCCGTTTCGCCCGAGATCAAGCCGGTTCCTTTTGACGAGGAGGAGACGGGGGATACGGAGGTGTCGCATTCGCCGTTGAATTTAGGCGGGGCCACGACCGAGATGCCAAGGGTCGGGGCGCGGGCCAAGCCGACGGGCAAGCTGACTTCCACACCTGAGCGAATTACAGGCGTGAAGACTTTTTTTACAAAGCTGCACCCCGGCGCTATAGAGTTTCTCGACGAGCAGATAAGCAACTGGTTGAGGAACAACGTGGGCATCGTGGTAAAGAGAACTAATGTGACGACGGGAGAGGTACAAGCGAAGAAGACCGAGCCCAATATCATCATTACCGTCTGGTATTGACTGTTGGTGCGCTGCCGGTAAAGGCAAGAGCAGAGTGCGTCGCCGTCTTGACCAGGGTTTCTTAGAGCAGTTCGTCAATAGCCGCAGCGAGGTCCTTTCTGCTGGTCAAGCCCACCCATTTTTTCTGGACCTGTCCGTCCTTGAAGAGGATGATTGTTGGTATTGCACTAATGCCAAACTCCATGGCGCTGTCACGAGCGTCGTCGGTATTGAGCTTGCATATCCTGGTCTTACCGGCGTATTCGGCTGCAACCTCTTCAAGAATCGGCGCCATCATCTTGCAGGGGCCACACCATGGCGCCCAGAAATCGACCAGCACCGGCACGTCGGAGCTGTGAACAACCTCATCGAAGGTGGCATCCGTTAATTCAATCACATTACCCGCCATCGGTCATTCCTTTCAGTTTGCACACCAAAACGAGTTCGGAGTATTTTAGGAGGCGGATGGAAGGTTGTCAAATACTAATATGGTTTCGATAGCGTCAAGTATTATGTGTAAGTTTGATTTTGTGCCATCGAAGGAGTTGGCCAAAGACGGCCCTTTCGATGGCTGCTTCGTTCTGGAAACAGCCCATCAGACGCAGCCGGTTTTTGCGAAGGCGAGCAAAAGGCTTGCGGACTGTCCGCTGGCGGTATATAATGGAAGCGGTATAGATGGACGATTTAGCGAGGATTTGTTCAGAATGGGCAAGAGTAATCAAACCGAGAGAAAACCGCTGGAAATAGTCGAGCCGATTGGCAAGCGCGTTGTAATCCGCAAGGATGAGGACAAGAAGCAAACCAAAGGCGGCATCCAGTTGCCCGACAATATAGAGATTCCCACGATAACCGGGCGAATCGTCTCAATCTCCGTCGAGGTCGAAAACACACCGGATATACCGCTGCGGCAGTACGACAAGGTGCTGTTCAATCCCAAAGGTGCAATCCCGGTCGATTTCGAGGGCGACAATCGCCTGTTCGTTGTGGAGGTTGAAAACGTCGTCGCCGTCTTCAGAAAGGCCTGATATTACCAGCACCCGCCTCACCGGCCACGCGACCGCTTCCCCCGGCCAAATCACCATTGGCACTTGCAGAATATTTCTGATATTCTTCTAACCTGCGGGAACTTTTTTGGCTTTTGTTACGACATCACCTATGGATAGAAAGAATGACCGGCACATACAAAACTGAAGTTGAGGAGTTCTGGACCAACACGGCTGGTAAAGTGCGGGCGTATGTGCTCTGCGTGTGCGGCAGCCGCACGGATGCGGAAGATATCCTACAGGACTGTTACCTGCGTGCTGTACGCGGATGGGCCAGTTTTAACAGCAGAGCAAGCAGACAAGCCTGGCTTTTCGGAATTGCCAGGAAGACATGCGCTGACTGGAGCAGGCAAAAGAGACGCAGAGGCACCGTAATTCCTTTGGAGAGTCTGGATGAGTTGGCTGACAATAGCCTTGAGAGACCGGCTGCCGACGGCCTCGAAGGTGTTTGGAATGCTGTCGAAAACCTCAGCGCCGAGCAAAGCGAGGTGGTGCATCTCAGATTCGCTGCAGGGTTGAGTTACGCCGAAATGGCAGAAACGCTCGCCGTACCGGTTGGGACCATAAGGTCTCGCCTCCACCGGGCCTTGAAAGCGGTGAGAGAACAGATTAGGGAGCAAGAAAATGGAACGTGAGACGATAGAACGATTGGCCATTGATTTGGCCGCCCACGAACTAAACAGCGATACTGAAGCTCTATTGAGAGCCTATCTTGCTGAGCACGCCGAGACAAATAACTGGGCACAGGACATCTTGCAGGTTTATGATAAGACAGAAGCGGCAATCAAGACAAAGACGACAGGTGCATACGCAGGCATTGAAGTCACCGCGGTCACTGCAAAGACTTTGTTACCGAGGAGATGGCGGCCTGTCGCCCGCCTGGCGGCGGTTGTTGTGGTTGCCATCGGCGTCGGTTTCGCCCTCGGCCGTTGGTCGATTGTCACCAAGACCCGCAAACCTGTTGCTGTCAGAAGCACCTTGCATCCAGTAGTAAGTCACCCCCTGCTTGATTTGAAAGCAAAGTACGAAGGCACCTTTTGGGCAGACAAAATCATATCTTCCCTTGAACCCAAACCGCATCCAACGCACAAAGCCAATAACTGGACTGGAACATTCCGGTCCGACCTCAGATCATACATGAAGGAGAAGCACGATGAATAATCACAAAATGAGTTATTTGTTCGTCGCTTTCTGTGCGGCCGCAGCCTTCATCGTCGGCTGTATCCCCGAAGACTCCCTGCAGTGGTCGCAGAACGGATCGGTGGGACTGCTCAGAACACAGTCCGCGCTTTACCTTGTGGACGGAAAAACTGGTGAGCTGACTGAGATTGCCGAAGCGAACGTCGCACCCTGGCCGGATATATCAAAAGACGGAAACATGGTCGCTTACTGCCGGAAGGTTGAGTGCCAGAACCTATCCGAGGGATTGAAAGTGTTGCCCGAAGGTCAGGTGAAGATCATAGAGCACTGGGCCGGACAGATGGAAAAAGAAATCCTAAATAATGGGGGATTGGTTGACGGTAAGTTTCCATTGCCGGAAGAAGGGCTGTTGGTGCCCAATGACTATGGCAACTGGGTCATTCGTTATCTGTGCGAGAAAGCCGGCCAAGAGCTTCGCGAGAGAATCTCAAAAGACGATATTGAAAAGGCTAAACAAGAACGGCTCCACTATACGCGAATTATCGTGGCGCCGACCAAGGCGCCCGGTGAAGGACGCGTCGTGGCTGCAAGCGTGTTCAATATGGTGGCAACGAGAATCTCGCCGGACGGTAAATTCGTGGCGTATTTGATGCACACACAGCAGGGAGAGGTCAGCAATGCTTTCGAGGAATATGGCCTGTATGTCGCCTCGCTTGACGGTGGCGTCAACACGATGCTTGTCGCTACCCGCGTCGCAATCGGTTACGACTGGCGGGCGGACAGCAAAGCGATAGCGTATATTACAGCCGATAAGAAAGATTTGCTGCATGAGAGCATGATTCTCGGCACGCTCAAGGAAAGCATTGTTGCTGACGAAGACGGCAATCTCCGTGCACAGCCGGTCCCGTCTGGCGAACAAGGTTTTTCGGGAACTCACCGATGCACGGGGGGCGAGAAAGACCTTGCCGGCATCCTGTTTTATCCCTGGATGAAGGTCCAGTATGGGCAGTCCGGACGAGTTTTCTTTTCGAGTGCGACTCTATCCCTGCCTTCAGGTTCAATGGACGACCCCAAGTGGTCTCTGTTCTGCTACGACTCGGTGACCAGGTCCGTGGCGAACGTACTTCCCACAATCGCGTCGGATTTGGTTGGTCAAAACGTGAATGTCTTCGCCCTGTCACCGGATGGGAAAAGCGTTTTGCTGTGCATGGAAAAGAACAGATTTGGTATCTACACATTCGTGGACGGCACAGCAGAAGTCGCGATTGAAGAGGAGGAAATGTTCGGTGACAGGCTGGACCTGGCCCCAGCCTGGAAAGGAAATAGCGAAATATCGTGTCTGGTCGCAGAGAACAGTCATTTTCTCGTCAAGAAAGGCCAGGAGAAACACAACCGAAAAGAAATAGTCGTTCTTGGCGCGGATGGTGATATTCGGCAGGTCCTCAGCCGAAACTGGCCGGATGAGCTATTATCGCAATCTTCAAAAGATCAGGGAGCGGTGCCAGTCGAGCAAATCATTGGATCCACACAGGATTGAACCCCGCTCGCTTCATTTCAGTTGGCCCCGACGGAACTCGTAAGAACTCGCCGTGATAAATAATCTTCGGTTTTAACTTTGTCGTCTGCCTGAATCCCGGCGTAGAGCTGTCAGAGTGTTTCCGGAGAGTTCGGATTCTACCCTGATAGACGCCTTGCATCCTTCAGCAGGAGCAGCAGTGGGAATGCCTGGATGCGGCAGCGGCGGCAACCTTTCTGGATTCGTCCCTTGGTCCGTAAAGCGGCTCGACCTTGATTCCTGAAAGCTGGCAATAGGCCTTGAACTCGTTTTCCAAATCGCCGTAAATGAAGAGCTGGTGAAAACCCCGTGTGTCACGAGCGTCGGGCAGATTATCCATCTCAAGCTCGAGCGAGGTGCGGCATCCGCCGGAGGGCGGGGTGTCAATGTTGCGAAGCACGCGGCCTGTACCCACAATCATCTTTTCCGGGCCTTCGAATTTCATAACGGTGACTTTCTGGTCTGTGCGCCAGAGGACCTGCGGTGAGACGCCCAGCTCGGACTCGGAGTGATTTCGCAGGATGAGCGGCGACGGGGGCATGTCGAAGCCGTCGAGCCTTGTCGGGCAGGAGCAGTGTGCGCCGTTTAGAGTGTTTCGCACGGTGTTTGGCGCGGGGTCCTGCATGAAGCCGGGGCGGTCGCAAAGAAGCGCGGTGAGGCGTAATGAAATAGCGGCGTTGGTGTCTGCCTCGCAGCAGCCTACGGAGCCTTCGTCGTTGAGCTGTAGCCAGGCCATACAGGGTGGACATGGAATTTTCAGGTCGCGCACCAGCGGCAGACAATCGACGGATATGCCGTGGCAGCCCTCTGCGGCCATCAGCTTGCGGGCGACAAAGTAGTTCTTGGCGGAATTGATGATGTCCTGTTTGTTTGGCTCGACGATTTTCTCTGCCTGTTTGGTGTAGAACTCGGCCAGGGCGAGCATCCGCGAGTTGGTCTGGGTCTTGTGGAACTCTTCGGGCCAGCGGTTTCGTGGAATGTAGTGAAGTGTGGTGCCGATGATGTCGAGCTTGCGGTCTTCGGTATTGTCGCCCTTTAGCACGAGCAAACGTGAATGTTTCATCCGATGAACGGTGTTGAGCATCTTGAGGCCGGTTGCGAGCCATTCGACATCCTGCGTGGCGCCGACGAAGACGCCCGGCTTGCGCAGGTCGGGGTATCGGTTTCCGTGGACCTCGGAGGTGAATGATGTTCCCATTGGGCTGAAAACAATCATGGGGACCTGGCCTTTGTTCTCTGCAATCCTGTTCATTTTCCTCCAGGCGCCGAAGTCGGGATGATGCAGGCACATGGTGACAATCAGAATGCCGTCCGGCGCTTCCTTGGTGAGGTTCTGAATGAAGGCATTGACTATATCGTCATCTTTCAGCGGCTCGTCGATAAGCTCGAGTTTGATTTGCTGTTTTTGGGCGGCGGCCTTCAGCACGTCGGTGTATTGGCGCTGGCGCGCCCGGATGTCGTAGGCGGCGCCCGGCCATCCCATCCAGTATCTCTCGACGCCGGGGTGTACGAAGGCGGCTCGAATCCTGGCCGGCGCTATAGGCGGCATTTGCAGGCCCTGCCGATCGGCGAGGGACGAGCTCTTTTCGGAGAGGGACAGTTGCGAACACCCGGAGGCGGCCAGGGCCAAGGCGCCCGTGCTTGCCAGAAAGCGGCGGCGATTCATCATCTTCAGTGGACAGCCGGTTTGGGAACAGGTTTTGTGCGTCTGCATTCTGTGGCTCCTATGCAAAAAGTGTACTGCGATTCTTTGTTCTCTTCAGATTCACCCGTGTGAGAAGGGATTCTACCAAACCGCAGGCAAAAAGGACAGTTGAAAATTGGTGGAATCCCGGCGTGAAGACGAAGGGTAGCCAATCGGCAATTGCAGATCGCAGACGTTGTCCCTTGTACTGTCTACCGTATAGGCTGTTTTTTGGTTGACATTCTGCTTTTTACAGGCTATTTTCCGGGTCAAGAAGTCCGCCAAACGGCGCAGCGGGTAAACATTGTATATTGTTATGTTGGCAAAATGAGAGGGACATGATGAATAGTCACTGCAATCAGCGTCCGGCGTATTTGGAAAATTGCTTTCGATTAGTTGGTGGTTAATTGATAAGAAGATGGCGAGCGGTTGAAAGGATGGTCAGATGAGCAGAGGCAAGGTAATCACGCTGGGAGTTTTTACGGCGTGGCCGTTCGTGTACATGGTTCTTTTTATGTGCATGATGTTCGGGGTGGTGATGTCGAGCTTCCGGGGCGGCCGATCGTGGGGTGCCGCACCGGCCTTCTGGATTATCTTTCCACTTCATTTGCTGACGATGGTTGAGATACCTGTGTTGCTTGTGATCTACATCGTTTACCTTTTCAGAACGAGCCGGGTTGCGCAGGACAAGAAGGCGCTTTGGGCGGTGGTCCTTTTTCTCGGCAACGTGATTGCGATGCCGGTCTTCTGGTACCTGTACATTTGGAAGGAAGGTGAGGAGACGCGTGGACCTGAAGGTCCACCCTACTGAGAGGGTGAGGGTCTTTGGTGGTGCGAAGGATAGGAGGCTGAGGTCGGTTTTCTTTAGGAGTGATATGAGACGACGAGATTTCCTGAGAGCAGTAGTCGGCACCGCGAGCGGATTTTGTGTGTCCGGATGTGCAGATCCCTTCGGACGGAAGGCATGCCGACGCGTTGAGAAACCGAATATCATTTTCATTCTTGCCGATGATTTGGGATATGGCGACCTGGGATGCTATGGGGCGACGAAGATTGAGACGCCGTGCATCGACCGCATGGCTGCCGAAGGGATGCGCTTTAGCAGTTTCTATACTCAGCCGGTGTGCGGTCCCACCAGGACAGCCATCCTGACGGGATGTTATCCGATGCGGGTAGCGGAATACGGGAACATCAAACGCCACCACCCGTTTGTCCACGCCGATGAGATTCTCATTCCTGAGGTCCTCAAGCAAGCCGGCTATGTATCTGCCTGCATCGGTAAATGGGACCTGAACGGTCATTCTTCGGATGGATTTGGCGAAGGAGTCACACCGAACACACAGGGGTTCGATTATTTCTATGGGCGTCCAGCCGAGGGGGCTGTTTTCAGGAACGAGAAGCTGTTGGGCGATGCTCCGGTGGCCGAACTGACGAAACGTTATACCGACGAGGCACTCAGGTTCATCGAGGAAAACAATTCACAACCGTTCTTCATATACCTGGCACACACGATGCCTCATGTCCCATTGGCCGCGACGGCGGATTTCAGGGGCAAGAGCGAGCGAGGCCTGTACGGCGATGTGGTGGAGGAACTGGATTGGAACGTAGGTCGGGTCCTCGACAAGCTCAAAGAACTGCGAATAGACGACCGCACAGTGGTCATCTTTACGAGCGACAACGGGCCGTGGCCGCACTGGACGGGTGAAGACAACTCGGGCTCCGCGGGGCGCCTGCGCGGCCAGAAATGCGAGACGTGGGAAGGCGGCGTAAGGGTGCCCTTCATAGTGCGTGCACCCGGTCTTGTCCCAGCGGGACAAGTGTGCGAGGCCATGATTGGCGACGTCGATATGCTGCCAACGTTTGCCCGCCTGGCAGGGGTCGATGTTCCCGGAGACAGGACCATCGACGGTAAAGACGTGCTTGGCTTGATGACAGGGGAAA
Organism: Sedimentisphaerales bacterium; assembly: GCA_035527845.1. GTDB lineage: Bacteria > Planctomycetota > Phycisphaerae > Sedimentisphaerales > Anaerobacaceae > JAUWKC01. Next base: position 13,493 of record DATKZT010000044.1, read on the forward strand.
CATCCGCGTGGCCAGTTGCAGCACGATATTATTATTATGACACCCACCTTCAGGCGGTGCGAAGCGGGAACTGGAAACTGATCCTGCCGCGTCCGAAGTGCCCACCCTGGCTGAGCGACAAGGGGCTGGCCGGGAACTGGCGGGGCCGTGATGTCGAGGAGATTCCTGAAGCACAGCTCTACAACTTGAAGGACGATATCGGCGAAACGACCGATGTAGCGGGGCAGCATCCTGAGATTGTTGAACGTCTGCTTGATCTGGCGGAAGTGGCAAGGGCCGATATCGGAGATTACAATCGCATAGGACAGAACGCCCGTTTCTTTGACTCACAGCCAGCAAGACCGGATGTTGTAAAGTGGAAGAACAGATGAGTCTTGGGCGGGGTGAAAGTTCGCACGCTACATACTCGCGACGCAAGCACGAAATCCGGATATCGAAACGCGAAACAAATTCCAATGACTTGAATTTAAATGTTCAAAACCCGGTCGCGTGGACCTGAAGGTCCACCCTACCGAGAATCCGCCGGAAGGGGGCTTTCCTGTGAGTACCGTAAGGCATACCGTGTGGATTTTGTTGATAACGGGGCTGTTGGAGGGTATAGTGCAAGGGCGACAGAAAGTGAAAAGTAAAAAGTGAAGAGGCAAAGAAAAGAGTAAAAAGATGGTGCGTGGCGTGGTTTCATCGCCAGAGCAAGTTAAGGAGCAAAATAATGCCGATAGTTGACGGACGTTATGAGGCGAAGATATCGACGACCTTTCGTTCGACGGCGGATGGGGTCGAGGCTATCAAGGACAAAATCGAGAAGTCGCGGCGGGTGAGGATAAGCGGGATACCGATGGGCATGCTCAAGAAGCTGACGCCTTTGCTGAAGGGAAAGGACGTCAAGATTATTCTGCCTTTGGGAGAGAAGGCGGGGGCCGAGCTGGAAGAATTGGGTGACGTGGCGGTGACCAAGGCGAGGATTTACAAGGACCATAAGGGCACGGAGGCGAATGTGGGCTCGGTATATTTCTCCGACAGGGTATTCAGCGTGGCGTGGGTCGGCGACAAAATCCTGGAGATTGACGCGATGGATTACGATAAGTGCGTCAAGTGTATGAGGGGGATGTTTGACGTGGGGTGGAGATACTCTGAGAAATGAAGCCGGCCGGTGACTTTATGAATCGACGGGATTTCGTGAAGGCCGTCGGTTTTGGTGCCGCGGCGTTTGTTCTGCGGGGATGTGCGAGCTCTTCGCTCAGGCGCAGGGATAACGCATCTGGCAAGAAGCCGAATTTTGTTTTCTTTCTGATAGATGATCTGGGCTGGCGGGACGTCGGCTGTTACGGCAGCACGTTCTATGAGACGCCGAACATCGACAAACTGGCCAGTGAAGGGATGCGATTCACGGATTCCTACGCGGCGTGTCCGGTCTGTTCGCCGACGCGGGCCAGCATCATGACCGGAAAATACCCTGCGCGGATGGATACCACCGACTGGTTTGGCGCGCCTCAGCCGGAGGAGGTGCCGGGCCATCACACGCGGAACAAACGGCTCCTGCCGGCGCGGTATTCGGAGAATATGGCGCTTGAAGAGGTGACTGTGGCGGAGTCGCTGAAAGATGCGGGGTACAGGACGTTCTTTGCGGGTAAATGGCATCTGGGCGAAACGGCGGAATACTGGCCTGAACATCAGGGTTTCGATGTGAACAAGGGAGGGCACTGGGCAGGTTGGCCGCCCGGCGGATACTTCGCGCCGTGGGATAATCCGCGTCTGGAGAACGGTCCGGACGGCGAACATCTGCCGGAGCGTCTGGCGCGAGAAACCGTGAAGTTCATCAGAGAGCACAAAGACGAACCGTTCCTTGCGTATCTGAGTTTTTATTCGGTGCATACGCCGCTGCAGAGTCGTGAGGACCTGAAGCAGAAATATCTGGAGAAGAAGAAGAGGCTGGGGCTCGAGGCGGCGTGGGTGACGGAAGGGGAGCGGAAGGTGCGGGCGGTGCAGGAACATGAAGTGTATGCGGGAATGGTGGATGCGATGGATCAGGCCGTCGGCGAGGTGCTTGATACGCTCAAGGAGCTGGGGCTGGACGAGGATACGGTGATCTTTTTTATGTCGGACAACGGGGGGCTTTCGACGTCGGAAGGCAGGCCCACATCGAACCTGCCGCTGCGTGCGGGTAAGGGGTGGTTGTATGAGGGAGGCATTCGTGAGCCGATGATTGTCAAGTGGCCCGGCGTGGTCAAGGCAGGCAGCGTGTGCAATGGGGTGGTAACGAGTACGGACTTTTATCCTACGATGCTGGAGATGGCGGGTCTGGAACTTCGGCCGAAGCAGCACGTGGATGGAATGAGTATGGTTTCGCTGCTTAAGGGTCGGCGGAGGGATCGCGGCGCGATCTACTGGCACTACCCGCATTACGGCAACCAGGGCGGCGCCCCGGGGTCGGCGATTCGGGAAGGCGACTGGAAGCTAATCGAATGGTTCGAGGACGGTCGTCTGGAACTGTATAATTTGAGGGAGGACATCGGGGAGAAGAGGAATCTTGCAGAGAAGCATCAGAAGATTGCCAGGCGGCTGCATAACAAGCTCATCGCGTGGCGCAAAGAGGTGGATGCCAAGTACCCATCGCCGAATCCTGAATATAAACCTTAGACTAATTCTTTTTTGGGCCGTAGAATAGGGGGCGGTGTGAATTATTGTTTGCGTAACAAGGAGAATTAACAGTGTATAAGATTGCAGTTGTGCCGGGTGACGGGACGGGGCCGGAAGTGACGGCCGAGGCGGTGAAGGTTTTGAAGGCCGCGGCGGATAAGTTTAATTTCAAGGTGGAGCTGACGGAGTTCGATTTCGGCGGGGAGAGGTATAAGAGGACGGGCGAGACACTGCCGGACAGCGGCGTTGAAGAGCTTCGCAAGTTCGATGCGATTCTGCTGGGGGCCATCGGCCATCCGGACGTGGCGCCGGGGATTCTGGAGAAGGGTATTTTGTTGAAGGCGCGATTCGACCTGGACCAGTATATAAACCTGCGTCCCGTGAAGCTTTATCCCGGGGTGGAGACGCCGCTGAAGGATAAGGGGCCGGACGATATAGATTTCGTTGTTGTGCGTGAGAATACGGGCGACCTTTATACGGGGACCGGGGGGTTCACGATGAGGGGGACGCCGCAGGAGGTTGCGGTGCAGTCGGCGGTGTATACGAGGTTTCAGGTTGACCGCTGTCTGAAGTACGCGTTCGAGTATGCGCGGAAGCACGGCAAGAAGGCGCGAGGCAGGGGCGAGAATAACACGCTTGCTCTTTGCGGCAAGACGAACGTGCTGACGTACGTTTACGATTTGTGGGAGCGGGCGTTTCATGAAATGGGCAAGGCGGAGTATCCGGAGATAAAGCGGGAGTATTATCATGTTGACGCGACGTGCATGTGGATGGTGAAGAATCCGGAATGGTTCGACGTAATTGTTACGGGCAATATGTTCGGTGACATTATCACGGACCTCGGTGCGATGGTGCAGGGAGGGATGGGCATAGCGGCGGGCGGAAATATCAACCCGGAAGGCGTGAGCATGTTCGAGCCCATAGGCGGCAGCGCACCGAAATATACGGGCAAGGGTGTTATCAACCCGCTGGCGGCGATTTGCGCGGCGCAAATGATGGTTGAGACGCTGGGTGAGGAGGAGGCCGGCGATGCGATGGAGAAGGCGGTGATGTACGTGACGGCGAATAAGCTGAAATCGCTGCAGGCGGGCAGGATGGGTTATTCAACCAGCGAAGTGGGTGATCTGGTGGTGGAGCAACTGGTCGGGTGACAGTCCTGCGCGGTGTGAGCTGAAGGAGGACAGATTATGGCCGAGTTTCAGGAGGCGAGCGGTTACTGCACGCATTGCCAGAAGCAGGTGCTGATCAGGAGGAAGGGGACCAACCATGTTCTGCACCTGCTGCTGACGCTTTTGACAGGCGGTCTTTGGCTCATAGTATGGATTCTGTGCGCGATCAAGATTGGCGGCTGGCACTGCGCGCAGTGCGGCACGAGCGTGGCGCGGGCCGGCGGAAAGTAGAGAATTCGGTGAGGGAGTTATGCCGGCGAATTTGACGCCTGAATATTTGAAGGCTGAACAGTGGTACCGCACGGCGAGCACCAACGACGAGAAGATTCTTGCGTTGGAGCGGATGCTGTCGGTAATGCCGAAGCACAAGGGGACGGACCATCTGAAGGCGGACCTTCGGCGGAAGTTGAGCAGGCTTAAGGAGGCGGCGACGCAGAAGAGCAAGGCGTCGGTGACGGATGTTTTTCATGTGCCGCGGACGGGTTCGGGTCAGGTTGTTCTGCTGGGGACTCCCAACAGCGGCAAGAGCTCGATAGTGGCGGCACTGACGAACGCGAAGATCAATGTGGCGGATTTTCCATTTGCTACGAACGCTCCTGTGCCGGGGATGGTGATGTTCGAGGACGTTCAGATTGAGCTTGTGGACATGCCGCCTATAACGGCCGACTTTGTGATGCCGGGGCAGGTGGGGACATATCGTCACTGTGACCTTATCGCCATCGTTATAGATCTGTCGGAGGACGTGGAAGAACAGTTGCGTGTGTGCGTGGATTTTCTCGAATCGAAGAGTCTGCTGGTCGGTCCGGAAGCAGCGCGCGACGATGAGCACGGCGACGTTGTCGGCAAGGGTGCGATGTGCATCTGCAGCAAGTGCGATATTGCCGGCGCGGGTGCGCTCGAGAGGCTTAAGAAGTCGTGCGGGTATCCCTTGGAGTTCATTGAGGTCTCTGCGACTACCGGGGTGGGGCTGGATAAACTGCCGGGTGTGTTTTTCAGATTGTTGAAGATTATCCGTGTATATGCGAAGCCGCCGGGGAAGAAGCCTGACATGGACGAGCCTTTCACGCTGGCTGCGGGTTCGACGGTTATGGACCTGGCGACGACGGTTCATCGGCAGCTGGCTGAGAAGCTGAGGTTTGCGAGGATATGGGGCACGGGCGTTTATGACGGTCAAAACGCGCCGAGAGACCATGTCCTGCACGACAGGGACGTTATTGAGTTGCACTTCTCCTGAATCGGTCTATAATCGGTTCCCTGCGTCGGCGTGATATCTCGTGACTGGAATTCCGAGTTCACGGCACCAAGTGGAATGCGAGGCGTATGGTATATACCGCACCTGCTGAACAAGGCGGTTGCAGGCGGGCGCAAATGTTTGACAGATGTGGAATGATAAGAGGGCCGGGGCTGAAGGGGAAACAGGTTATCATGAACGATTCGATCGGTAATAATCAGGAGAGGAACATGAATCATAAGAAACGGGGCGCGTCAAAATCGGGCGTTGTTCTTATAGGTGCGATCATTTTATTTATCGGCGGGGTGGTCCTGTGGTCCGGCTGTGTTCAGGCCCAGGACATGGGGGAGTTCGAGAAGCGGATGACCGAATTTACGCTGGCGAACGGGCTGAAGTTTCTGGTTCTCGAACGTCACGAGGCGCCGGTGGTTTCTTTTCATACTTATGCGGACGTTGGTTCGGTCGATGAGGTAAAGGGCATTACGGGTTTGGCGCATCTTTTCGAGCATATGGCGTTCAAGGGTACGAGGACGATCGGCACGAAGGACTATCCAGCCGAGGCACGGGCCATGGCAAAGATGGACAAGGCATTTGCGGCGATTAAGGTTGAGCGTGCGAAGGCGGGCGGGGGCGATAAGGCGCGGCTGGAGGCGCTTCAAAAGCAGTTCGAGCAGGCGCAGCAGGACGAGCAGAAGTATCTGGTCCATGACGAATACGAGGAGGCTTACGCCCGGGAAGGTGCTTCGGGCTTCAATGCTTATACGAGCTTTGACGCGACGCAGTATGTTGTGAGTCTGCCGTCGAATAAGGTGGAGCTTTGGATGTCGCTGGAATCGGAGCGGTTCGGCAATCCTGTGCTGCGGGAGTTCTACAAGGAGAAGAACGTGGTGATGGAAGAGCGGCGTCTTGGTACGGAGAGCAGTCCGCAGGGTCGTTTGTGGGAGGAATTCATGGCCACGGCCTATAAGGCGCATCCGTACGGCGAGCCCATCATAGGGCACATGAGTGATTTGCAGACGCTGACGCGGGGTGAGGCGGAGGCGTTTTTCAAGAAGTATTACGGGCCGGCTAATCTGACGATTGCGATTGTCGGGGACGTTGATCCGTGCGAGGTGAGGAAGCTGGCTGAAAAGCATTTTGGCTGTATCCCGGGCGGTCCGAAGCCTGCTGCGGTGGAGACGGTGGAACCGCCGCAAGGTGGGGAGCGTCGCGTGGTTGTGGAGGACAGGGCGCAGCCTGTGGTAATAATAGGTTATCACAAGCCTTCTTTCAACGACCCCAACGATGCGGTTTTCGACGCGATAGCGGATATCATGGGCGAGGGTCGCACGTCGCGTTTGTATAAGAGTCTGGTGAAGGAGAAGAAGATTGCGATGGCGGCGTACGCATTCGGGGGGCTTCCGGGGAACAAATATCCGGGGCTGTTTGTGTTCTATGTGGTGCCGGCGAAAGGTCACACGACCGAAGAGTGTGAGGAGGCGGTTTACGCTGAAATAGAGAGGCTCAAATCCGAGCCGGCGTCGGGTGAGGAGCTTGAGAAGGCGAGGACTCGCAGCCGGGCCGGGCTGATACGGCAGCTTGCGTCCAACGATGATCTGGCCGCGGAGCTGACATTTTATGAGGTGATAAGCGGGGACTGGCGGAACATGTTCAGGCAGCTCGACAAGATAGATAGGGTTACGGCGGATGACATCCAGCGTGTCGCCGCGGAATACTTCACGAGGAAGAACAGGACGGTCGGGGTCATCGAGACGACAGAGAGCGGGAATTGATTTTGGCAGGAGCATTGAAATGAAAGACGACAGGTTTTTCGTGGTCAGAGCCTCCATTTTGTTGACGGTTGTTGTGTGCTTTTTATCGTCGGGCTGCCGTCAAATGCGGACCACGAGCTACAGGGAGCTGGAGTATCCCGGAGTGCATGATATAGAGGTGCCGAAGGTCGAGCGGGTGACATTGGCCAACGGCATGCGGTTGTTTTTGCTGGAGGACCATGAGCTTCCACTTATAAGCGTCTCGGCGCGTATTCGCACGGGTTCGATTTATGAGCCGGCGGACAAGGCGGGTCTTGCGAACATTACGGGGACGGTGATGCGGACCGGCGGGACCATCGGCAGGACGGGGGATGAGATAGACGAGGAGCTGGAGCGGATTGCGGCGTCGGTCGAGACGGGTATCGGGCTCAATTACGGTTCCGCCTATATGTCGGTTCTGAAAGGGGATATCGAGACGGGTCTATCGATACTGGCGGACGTGCTGATGAACCCGGCGTTTCGCGAGGAGAAGATAGAGCTTGCGAAGATACAGCACCGCAGTGCGATTGCGAGGCGGAACGACAGTCCGGGGCAGATAGCAGGGCGGGAGTTCAGCAAGCTCATTTATGGCCCGAACAGCGTTTATGCGCGGCAGACGGAGTATGCGACTGTCGATAACATCCGGCGGGAGGACCTGATTGCGTTTCACAAGAAGTACTATCATCCCAATAACGTCATGCTGGCGGTGTGGGGGGATTTCGAGACGGGGCGAATGATCAAGAGGATTGAGGAGGCTTTCGGGGGGTGGGAGAAGGTTGATACTGAACCCGGCGCCGCACCGCAGGTGCAGTACGACTTTCGTTCGACGGTAAACCTTGTTCGCAAGGAGGATATCAATCAGAGCAATATTTACCTCGGTCACATCGGCGGGATTATGAGCGACCCGGATTATTTTGCGCTGACGGTAATGAACCAGATTCTGGGCAGCAGTTTTACGGGTCGGCTATTTAAGAACGTTCGGTCGCGGCAGGGGCTGGCGTATTCTGTTTTCGGCAGGTATTCGGCCGACTATGATCACAGCGGCGTTTTTTACGTGGGGTGTCAGACGAAGTCGGAGGAAACGGTCAAGGCGATTGTCGCGATGGAGAAAGAGGTCGAAAGGATTGCCGAGAGTCCGGTGACGGACGAGGAGCTGGCTCTGGCCAAGGACAGTTATCTTAACAAGTTCGTGTTCAACTTCGATACGAACGGTGAGATTGTGGTGCGGCTGATGACGTATGAATATTTCGGTTATCCGCGGGATTTTCTTCAGAAGACGAAAGAGAATGTGGAGCGTGTGACGAAGGGTGACGTGCTTCGGGTTGCCCGTGAGCATCTGAGGCCGGAGAAGCTGCAGGTGCTTGTTGTGGGTCGGCCGGAGGATTTCGATGAGCCGCTATCGGTTCTGGGTCCGGTTCGGGAAATCGATATTACTATTCCGGCGGCGGGGCAGGAAGGGGCTGTTTCGGCAGCGGGGAAAGATTAGTTTGGATAGTCCGGCAAGAAGGGTTAATGAGTAGGAGATTGGAAATGCTTAGAGTTCGCGTCACAGTAATCGGCGTATTAGTGGTGTTGGTCTCAATTGGTATTTGCGCTGCGGCAGGTGGGGACGAAGCATCGGTGCAGCGATCCGTTGTGACAATTGAAGCGGGCAAGATTGGTGAGCCTGTTTCACCGTACATCTATGGGCAGTTCATCGAGCATCTCGGGCGTTGCATTTACGGTGGCATCTGGGCGGAAATGCTCGAGGACCGCAAGTTCTACTATCCTATTCCGGCCGACGGCCCCATCTGGAAAGAGCACGAGGGGGCCGGGGTGCTTGCCGGCTCGCCGTGGGAGATTACAGGGTGGCCGGGGCAAACGGTGACAATGACCAAGGATAAGGCGTACTGCGGAGAGCATTCAGCACGGATTCAGGTCGCAGCCAAGGCGCCGGTGGGGATTCATCAGAGAGGACTTGGCCTGGTCAAAGGTAAGAAATACACAGGATATATAGTTCTGGCGGCGGACGACGCAGACACCGAGTGTCAGATCAACCTTATTTGGGGCAAGGGGTCGTCGGATGGGGGACAAACGGTGACATTGCCCCGCCTGAGTAAAGATTTCAAGAAGTATCCGTTCGAATTTACCTGCGGGGGCGATACGGAGGACGGTTGGCTGCGGATTCTGGTGTTTGGAAAAGGGGCGGAGCCGGCCGGCGCGGTGACGGTCGGCGCGGTCTCGCTTATGCCTGCGGACAATATCAAGGGGATGCGGGCGGACACCATCAAGCTGCTAAAGGAACTCAATGCCCCGATATATCGCTGGCCGGGGGGGAACTTTGTGAGCGGCTATGACTGGCGCGACGGTGTCGGTGAGCGGGACAAGCGTCCGCCGCGGAAGAACCCGGCCTGGACGGGCGTCGAGCATAATGACTTCGGCCTTGACGAATTTATTATTTTCTGTCGTGAGGTTGGCGCGGAGCCCTTGATTGTCGCCAATTCGGGCTTCGGGGACGACCACTCGGCAGGCGAGGAAGTTGCATACGCAAACGGCTCGGCCGATATGCCTATGGGCAGGTGGCGGGCCGAAAACGGCCATCCCAAACCTTACAATGTCAAGTGGTGGGGGATAGGCAATGAAATGTACGGCAAGTGGCAACTGGGGCACGTGTCACTTGAGCATTACGTGCAGAAGCACAATCTTTTCGCCAGGGCGATGCGCAAAGTGGACCCCTCCATCAAGCTGGTTGCCGTCGGCGACACAGGGAACTGGTCGAGAGGAATGCTGAGTAACTGCGCCGACTATATGGACCTGATAAGCGAGCACTTTTATAGGGGAGAGAACAAGTCCGTGGTTGATCACGTGTGGCAGACCGTTGACGCCATCCGCAGCAAGGTCGAGGCCCACCGTAGTTACCGCGAAAAAATTGAGTCGCTCAAAGGCAAAGATATCCGCATTGCCCTTGATGAATGGAACTACTGGCACAGGCCGTACGTTTACGAGTACGGGGAGCTTGGGTGTCGCTATACTCTGAAGGATGCTTTGGGCATCGCGACGGGTCTCCATGAGATGATTCGCAGCAGCGACATGATTTTCATGGCCAACTATGCGCAGACGGTTAATGTCATCGGCTGCATCAAAACCACCAAGACCGAGGCGGCCTTTGCAACGACCGGCCTGGCGTTGAAGCTGTATCGCAATCACTTCGGAACGATTCCGGTCGAGGTCAGCGGCAGCTTCGAGCCTCTGGACGTGGTTGCTGCGTGGACCGCAGACCGCAAAGCGCTGACGATTGCCGTGGTCAACCCCACCGCCGAGAGCCGTGAGGTCACAATAGACATGAAAGATGCCGGGCGAACCGGCAGCGGAAAGCTTTGGCAGATTGGCGGCTCCGACCCGAATGCCTACAACGAACCGGGGAAAGCGGCGAAGGTTGTGATTGAAGAAAGGCTGTTGACCGGTAGCGCCCGCGAACTCGGTGCGGCGCCATATAGCGTCAGCGTGTATGAACTGGCGGCCAAGTGATGGGGTTCAAACGGGCCCGGATATTCAAGCGGCTTGATGAGCGAAGGCTTTGGGGCTTGTCGGCGGTGAGTGATTCTGCTATAATGTGCTCTGGAATTATATCGATGATGTTGTTTTCGAGAAGGAGACTGAGCCGACCATGGAATGCAATAAAGACCAGAACATGAAGAACTGCAATTGCAGCTATCCGGGGTGCAGCCGGAAGGGCGTTTGCTGCGATTGTTTGAGTTATCATTTGTCATCGAGGCAGCTTCCGGGATGCTGTTTTCCCGATGACGTTGAGAAGACATACGACCGGAGCTTCAGGGCGTTTGCGAAGGCGTGGGGGCTGTGACCGGTTTTTCAGCGAAAGTGCTTGAGAGCAGCGTCTAAAGAAGACGGCCGCTCAAGTGCGACAGCACTGAAGCGGCCGTATCAATTTCTAAATCAATCCGTGTTACGGCACGGCTACGGAATCGCTGGTTTCTGCGTTGTCGGCGGGGTTATATGTCCAGCCTGAGTTTGTAACGTTGGTTACCGTTACCGTAAAGGTTGTGCCACTTGAAGGTTTCTTGAGCTTGTCGGATTGAAGCGTGATCTGTCCGGCAGCGTCAGTTGTTCCCACATCGCTGTCGGAGGTTGCACCGCTCCACTTTGCAGAGACGGTCGTCCCTGCGACAGGGGCACCGGCGGTGTTTACGATGGTTACTGTGGCTACGCCGTTATAGTTTACCCCGGCGTTCTTTAGAGACATCGCAATACCGGCCACGTGCATGGCGACGGCAGACGCTTCGTTTACATTAACTGTGGTGGTTGCGCTGTTATCGGCGGTATCGGTTTCGCCGGAGACGACGCTTGCGTTTGCTTCGAGCAGGTGAGCAGTTATGGACGCGCCGGTGGTGTTCCAGTCGAATGAAACGGTTGTTGACGCGCCGGCGGCGACGGATTTTACTTGTGAGCCGATGGAGGTGTTGTCGGTGGCGTCCCTCAATGTAATGGTGGTTGTTTCAGCAAAGCTGCCCTGGTTCTGAACGGTTATGGAGACGGGGACCACGTCGCCTTCGATAGCTTGTGAAGGTGCATTGAGGGCGGTGATGGCGACGTCGTGGACGGGCTCGTTCACAGTGACCGTCGTGGTCATTGTATTGTCGGCGGTATCAGTTTCGCCGGGTACCGTGCCTGCCTGAGCAAGGAGGACGTGTCCCGTTATGGATGCGCCGGTGGTGTTCCAATTGAAGGGAATGAGGGTTGAGTCGCCGGGATCGAGCGTTACCGGTTGTGAACCTATGAGCGAGCCTGCCGTCGTGTCGGTGAGGGTTACGGTGGTCGTCTCGGCGTCGGTACCCTGATTTGTGACTGTCACGGAGATTGAAACTGCGTCTCCCTGGTAGGCGTCCAGAGGTGCGTTGAGGGCGATTACTGCGACGTCGTGAATGGGGGCGGGAGAAAAGGCGAGGGCGGCGTAAGCATCCAGCAGGCCCCAGCCATAAGTGCTGTCCCAGCCTGGGGCGCCCAAATCTCTGGCGGTGTCCTGCAGAGCGGCCCTTACCTCATCAGGTGAGGTAACTCCGTCTCCATCGGTGTCGGCGTTTCCGTTTGCAATCAGCAAAGCGGCCACGCCCGATACGTGAGGCGCCGCCATTGAAGTTCCCTGATAGAAGAAATAGCCCCAGTCATTAAGGCTGTTGCCGAAAGTCTGTTGCAAAACGCCGTCGGAGTAGGTGTCTCCATTCTGGTCCACGTATATGTCCCCGCCAGGGGCGACCAGGTCAAGCCCGCTGCCGTAGTTGGAGTAATACGCGAGCGTTTGGTCGTAGCGAGTTGCGCCTACGGCGATGCAGTAGGTATTGTAGGCTGCGGGGTAGCTGAGGGTCGAGCTGGAGTTGTTGCCCGCGGCGCAGACGATGGTGACGCCCATGCCATAGGCGTATGCGAGGGCGTTTTCGAGGGTTGTGGAGGGGCTTGATCCGCCGAGGCTCATGTTAATCACAGCGGCGCCGTTGTCTGCGGCGAAGTAGATGCCGTCGGCGATATCGGTGTAGGAGCCGGAGCCCAGAGAATTGAGGACCTTCACGGGCATTATTGAGGTATTGAAGGCTATGCCGGCGACGCCGAGGTTATTGTTTGTGCTCTGGGCGATAGTTCCGGTGACGTGTGTGCCATGTCCCTCGTCGTCGTTGGGATGGTCGTCGTTGTTGACAAAATCATAACCAGCGACGAACAACGTGCTCGCCAAGTCGGGGGCAAGATAATAATACTTCTTCAATCGCCTGGTTCCTTCGGCGTAGTTTTCGTAGGCGACTCCCGTATCTATGACTGCGACAATCACATCCGGACTGCCGGTCTGAATATTCCAGGCGGATTCCATATTGATGCCGCCGTGGGCAGGAGCGCGGAGATGCCACTGATAGGAATAGTAGGTATCATTGGGGACCATAAGTGCTGTTGCTATGAAGTTCTGCTCGGCGTATTCGACGTTCGGATTCTTGCTGTAAATCGCCACCATTTCTTCGACGGTCTTGTTTGGTGGGATTCGGAGGCGCCTGAACTGGCCGCGGTTGCTTATTGAGAGGACGGAGCTACCCTGCCGGTCGTTTATTCCTCTGATAACGTCATCGGAAACCCCGGGCTTGAACTTGACAATGATCTCGGCCGGGGCCCATTTCGGGGCTTCAACGGTTTGCAGGTTGTCTTTTACGCGAAACTCCTGGCCTGCGCCAACGGCATTGAGGCTCAGGACCAACAGGGCCGCCATTACGAAAACAAAACTTGTATTTCTGGTTCTCATCGCTTGCGTCTCCTACTTAACTGTTTTTTCAGCACAGATGGTCAGAATACCCGCTCCTGACCCAATATATTATCGGCCTTGAGGGTCAAAAGTCAAGCAAAATATCGCCTGTGATGCGATTATTTGTGCTCAGCCGCCGAATCGCCGCTCCGAGAGGTACTCTTTGAAACCTGCACTGCTACTCGTACAGCGTGTTGATTGCGATTATGTCGGGCTCTTCGAGGTCCGTCTTCTGCGTTTCTTCGTAGTCGGAATATCCGTACATAGTTACATCGGAACATTCCGTCTGGTAGACGTCGTCCAAACCAACGGCGTGCCCCAGCTCGTGAGCGGCTATGTTCTGCACATCCATGACCGCACCCGGGTCGTCCGGCTCGGTTGCCGGGGTGGATTGCGCATCTCCCCAGGTCCAGTCGTTATCGAATTTGATGTCAAATTCGACTATGGCTTTTGTGGCCGGATTATACCAAACCTTTGTTACGGCGATTACGCCGGGCGTGGAGTAGTCACCGAATACAATGGCGTTCTTGTCATCGAGAACGCCGTATTCCACGTCATAGTTTATGGTAACGTTGTCATCATATAACTCGCCAGTCGTGTGAGAGTCCCACTCCTCGGCGCCGGCCTGAATCGCCTGCTCTATGAAGCTCGGTTCAAGTGCATGCGGATTCTCCGGATTTATGACATAGGATACGGGCAACTGTCTCCATTTCAGGAAGGTCTTGCCGTACTTGCCCATGAGCGCATAGCAGTCTGCGGCTGAAGGTTCCGGCTCGTCTGTGCTCTTGCAATCGGCGCAGCTCGGGTTTTCTCCCAGTTGCGGCTCGCAAACGCCGTTGCCGTTGCATGGCGGCTTTGCGAAACCCTTCTTCCAGTGTATGAATTCTATGCTCTCGAGGGTGGGGGCCTTGGCTTTTGCCTTTGCGTTTTCATTGGCCTTATCGTTTGGCGGGACGGCCAACGAGACAACTGAAACCACAAGCAAACTGATTAACATACCAACGAGAATCTTGGCTCTCATAATAAGTCCTCCTTATTGGAACCCTTAATTGACACCAATGGGACCGAATATCTCCTGAGAACGTCTTATATTATCGGCCTTGAGGGGTAAAAGTCAACAGAAAAAGAGGGGCTTGGGGTGGTTTTGGGGGCGAAATTCTGCTTGAGTGGCTCCAAAGAAGCGGGCGGGGGGTGTGAAAGAGCGGTTGTGGCGCAGAGAAAAGGCCGGGGGAAACGGGGCCCGGCCTATTGGGTCGCACTTTTAGGTATGCTATTGGGATGGTGGGTTTTCGAGCTGGGCCAACTGTTCGGCGCTGAGGTCTTCGGCGGTCAGGTCTCCGTAGATTACCCTGTACTGGTCGTCCGAAACCTTCCATCGCAGCAAGACCTCATGAGCATCATCGGGGCCGACCGACTCGCCGTAATATGCTGGGTCCTTTTTGCCCTGCACCAGCGTCATATAGAATAAACCAGCGGATTGAAGGGGCTGAGTAATTTGCATCCACTTCATCATGAACTCATCTTTATCTAACTCGCCGGCTTCGGTCATTTCTTCCTTTAGTCTCTTGACCCGGTCTCTCAGGCCTTGAGAGTTGGCCAGAGCCGCGATTTCCTGGGCAAGGTCCATCATGCTCAGCTTCTTCGGGTAGCTTCCGGAGAGCTCAGCAAAGAACTTCAATCCTTCGATAAGGCCTTCTTCGCTGATCTTAGGCATCTGCATTCCGGTGGCCATAGGCTCGAAATCGTCGGGTATGACCGGCTTGAAGTCGTCTGCGGTAACCGGGATATCCCAGTTAAACTCAGAGACGACGCAATGGACCTGCATCTGATCGCCCTTCCTGGATTCCATCTCGGAGCGAACCGGCAGCCAACTCTCGGCATCGACCCAGAGCGTAAGCGTAACATTCTCGCCCATGCCGCCCATTACGTTTGGATCGGTTGTCTGGAAGCCATCGACTTCCACGCCGTCAACAACGGATCGGCCCAGCTCGGTATATTCACTACCCATCATCCGCTTTATCATTTCTCTTGGGTCGTTGTTCTGCTGCTTCATCTTCGCCAACAAGTCGTCGTCAAACTCCATCTGCATATATTTTTTCTTATCCGGTATCAGGGTAACGGCTATTCCCTCGTGAGGAATGACATAGACCGTGCAGGTGCTTTTCTCACCGGTATTGCCATCGACGGTAATCGTCTCCGTCTTTAGGCCGAAGTCATTGGAGATGATGGTGGTCATTTCCATATCCAGATCCATGACGGGCATATTCTCCCCCATAGAAGCTGTCATTCTCACATTCGTTTTGTACATAAACGCCCGAACCTGCTCAACTCTTTCGAGGACGGCGGCGAGTACGACTCCCGAACCATTGCCGCTAAAGAATGGCAGACCAGCAAGCACTGCGATAACAATTACCGCTGCTGCAGCGAATTTTGTAATTTTACTTTTCATAATGATTGTCCCTATATTCGGAGGCCGGACGGATTCGGGGAGCGGTTCCGTCTCGGCCTTGAAATCTTTGATTTGCTTTTGATGGTCCTTCTGCCATTTATCGAAATCGAACTTTGGCCGTTGGCGGCTGATGGCCCGGCCGATAAGCTCGTCTAATTTTTTGTCGTGTTCGGAAGGCTTCATATTGAGCTCTCCAGAAAACCGTCTCGCTGAAGGTACTTTGCCATTTTTCGTTTTGCCCTTGTCAGTCTGCCGTTGATGGAGGCCTTTGAAATTCCCAGCACGCTGGAAATCTCGTCGTAGGACAGGCCGTCATAGTATCGCAGGACTACCAGTTCTCTGGTTGAAACCGGCAACTGCTCAAGGGCCCGACGCACGGCCCGGACGTCGTCGTCATTGTTGTCGGCGGCTGAGTTGGGTACATCTTCGGTGCGCGTTTGCCTGGCTCTGGCTGTTACCATGTCACTGGCGACATTTCTGCAAATCCGGGCCAGCCACGGGGCGAACCTTGCTTTGTTTCGCAGGCCTGGCAGGCCGGCGAGGGCCCTTGCAAACGCCTCCTGGGCGGCATCTTCGGCGAGGGCGTGGTCGGCCAGAACGGAGTAGCCGATTGCCACCATAGAAGGATAGTATCGCGCGGCGAGTTTGCCGAAGCTGTCGATGTTGCCGGCGACGGCGGCTTCAATCAGTTCTGTTTCCAGCATTTCTGCCACTGCCAAAGGTTAACCTCAAGTCAGCTCTTGCTGTTCCAGCGTCCATTATATTGTCTTATTTCAAGCCGAAAGTAAGCGCAAAAAATCTTGGTTTGCGCAATTTTACTTCGATTTTTGCCTCACAAGGCGCACAAAAAAAGCCGGGAATAGTCCGCCCCGCCGGAGCGGGCTACGATATGCTCGAGTCAAAACAATGCAGTCGAAAGACCAAGTAAGAAAAGGTAAGTTCCTCACAACTTCCCGTAATTGGGATAGCCTGAGAACCACTCATTTGGCGTTGAACATGAAGTCAGCATTAAAAATGTCCTCGGGGAATATCGGTGCCGTATCAAGCACAATACGTTTATCGAGCCGCCTTGTCTGCCCACTTTCCGAAGTGATCTCACTCCATTCGTGCCGGATATGACTCGGATACCACCGCCCGTCCCCTGTCTGCTTTGTCTCCAAAGTAAAACTGCGGCTTGTTTCCTTTCCCTCTCTAAACGTTGTGCGCTCGACTACCAGATAATCACGTGATGGATCCAACCAGTAGCACTCGGCTTGCGAAGTCGTGAATACAGGATCCGTCCTGATTCTTTCAGTCGTACTCGACTCAGCAATCTGACGCGCTGCCTTCAAGGGACCTTTAACAATACGAATACCAATCAAACCTTCGTGGTTTGGATCAGCATCCAGAAACTCATATGTCACGCTCCAATGCGGCCGAGGACTGCCATATATGGGCGGTTCAAACCACGAAAGGACACTCATACTATCGCTCGCCCCACCACCTTGGGATCCCATCCTGCCGCGATGGCGATTGAACCTGATTCTCTTGGAAGCCGGGTCCCGATTACCTATGTTTGTGTACGTGCCATCATAAATCTTCTGCCATGATATCGCATCGTTGCGTTCATATTCTTCTACCTGTTGAATAGTTAAATCAGGCCAATGGTCCTTAATATCGCCATAAAGGCTTACAAGATGCTTGAAGTCACCGGCAGTATACACATCAACCCTTTCACGTTCGCCTTGCTGGCGAAGCATAACAACCTGCCATGGCTTCAAACCGCCGTCCTGCTCTGCCCAACTGTGCAGAACCATGGCGATATGGTCTCCGTAACCCTCATCAAATCGCCGCTGTATCTCTCTGAGCAGTTTGCTAACCTCCGCATTTGGTCGAAGATCAATTGTCTCTGCATCCCGCGGGACCCCAAGAGCGTATACTCCTGCCAGCCCTTCGTCGGGATAATGGTAAGTGGTCCTGAACGTTCCCGGCGATCCCTGAATTTTTCCCTCCGAACTAACCAGTAAGTTCCGCTCAACATCCCTGACCATACGCACGCCCGATGAGGTATGTATAATCTCTACTCGTCTGCCTTCGAGCCTTGAGAACTCGCGTCTGACGACCTCGATCCCGCGTTCCTTCATCTGCTCAATGCGGTGCGACAACTGCGCCAACGGTGAACGCGCCCCCGGTACGTTGTATTTCTCTGTCACGGGATGTATCCATAACACATTCTCCCTGCCATCATAGGAGTATCCCACGCCCTCACTGTAGTTGGCATAGTTTATCCTCCCGTCAGAATACGTAAAAGCCCGAATGGACGGATCAAAACATCGCCACCATTCCTCCACTTCGCTGCCCTGAGCCAATCTTATTTCAGTAATAACGTGCAACCACGGCATTGCCTGCATATTCTGCAGCGTCTTTGCCCACGCCGCCGTCGCGCCATCAGGCGGTCCTCCAAAGATGCTAACCCATATCGTCAAGCCAATGATCATTATCACCGCCGCTGCGGCGTACTTGGTCATTCTGTTTTTCATGATTATTCTCCACATATGAGGCTGTTTCGCGGCTGATGTGGTCCTGTTGGATTGCCCGAGCGCCGCGAAAGCGTCATTGATAATTCTGTCGTTATACTGTGCTCGCACATTCACAGTTGATTCAGCAAACAGGGTTCTTATTTTATTATCTGGTTTCATATAGGCGCCTCGCCATCCATTATTGACCGCAGTTTAGCAATTCCGTATCTGTACCGACTCTTGACGGTGTTGACCGGCAGGCCGAGAGACTGAGCGACGGCCCGCAATCGCATCCTGCCGTGTATGTGCAGGACAATCACTTCGCGCTGCTCTTGCGGCAGCTTTTCGAGGGCCGAGCTCAACTCTTCGAGCCGTTCATTCCAGCTAACTTCGCGGCTCGGTTCGCTCGTATCAGGGGCGGTTACACGAGCCTGCTCAAGGCCGAGGCACCGGTGTTGCCTTGCTCGCAGAAGGTCGCGAACGCGATTGGCAACCGATGTTGCCAAGTAAGCCTTCAGGCTCCTCTTTAGATGCAAGTTCCGAGAGGTGCGAGCGAAGCCAACGAAGGCGTCATGCACGGCATCTTCGGCAATCGTGAGGTCATGCGAGAGGGCAATCGCCACAATCAGCAGATCATCTCTGTACTTTTCATAGATTCGACGCAGGGCGTCCCTGTCCCCCTGCCTGCATCTATTTACGAGTGACCTGTCTTCCATCTGGTTAACCTTGTGGGCCGGCCGTGAACGTTCGTCGCTAATATGACGGGCGGACGCCCCATTTGGGTCTAAAGAAAATCAGCACCTTTGGTGATTTTATGGTTTTCTGTGCTGAGGAAAAATGAAAAAGGCCGGGCTGAAGTGGGCCCGGCCTGTGTTTGCTTGTGTTAACGGTGAGGTTTTAATTTTCTCGTCGGGCCTTCATCAGCAGCCATTTTGCCCTGTCGAGATTGTTCCAGCGGCTGACGGCCCAGTCCCTGTCCCTGTAGCCGGTCCATCCCCCAGTTAAGGTTTGTTTGAGGCTGCTAATGTTGTCATAAATCCTAAAGTCGGGCTTTGCACTTTCTATTTCGGTAATATACTCCTGTGCCAGGTCGAGATGGCCCTGCTCAATCATGTTCCTGGCGACGATAACGCGGTTTGTGAAGACCGCAGACGCATCGGCGAGCATGTAAACTCCCGAAGGCTTCTGCCAAAATCCGGCGGCTTTTAGTTCTGCCTCGATGCCATCGATAGTGTTTTTGGCTTCTTCGAATCGGCCGAAGTGAGCGAGGCACTGGGCGATTTCAAGTCTGACCCATGCTTTGCGCCTAATATCTCTTTCACTCTTGTCGCCGAGCGTCTTATGCCAGTCCGGTTCGTTCATATCGAGGATTCCTTTATAGGCCCTTATGGCTTCTTCAGGCCTGTCATTATCGCGAAAAGACCCCGCTTCACTCAATGCGGCGTCCCAAGCGTCGGGGTTTGCCTCTTTGTCAAATTGCTCTTTCCATTGAGGGAACTGCTGTTTCAATTCTTCGATAGTTGCCGCACTTGGTTTGGGGACCTGAACTTTGACAGACCACGGAATAGTGAAATCGTATCTTGTTCCCACGCCGCCGGGGATGAATTCGCGCAAAAACGCGCTGAACTCCAGCTCGATCTCTGGTCCTGCGCCCTTTAGCTGGAGCAGTTGCATCCCGTCGGGGGCGTGTTTGTATCGGCGTTTTGTCAATTCGTAACCGCCTTTGTTGAGATAAGGTCCACCGGCCCATTTGCTGTGGTCGGGCCGCCCGCTTTCATCGGCGGGGGATTTTATTTCAAGCAGTACTATCCCATCTTCGCTGGCGGCGATTCTCGTAATTTCAGGCTTGGGAGCCTTCTGGAGTTCCTTCAATGCTGCAGGGATGGCAGTCATCTGAGGCAGGGCACCGCGGAGCTTCCTGACACGCTCCTGGTGGTGCTTCACTTCCGAGCCGCTCATGCTCAACAGCTTTTGCTTTGCTTCCTCCAGCCTCTCTATTACGGGCCAGAATTCGCTTTCACGTCCGGCGTTATAGAGCCAAAGCAGGTATCTGGCAAGAAGATCATCCATGGAGAAATCCTGAAAAGGTTTTTCCAACGCAGTTGCCAGGAGCTTCTCTTCGAAGAGCTGATACGCGTCGCCCTCGTCACCCAACTGTTTTAGGAGATTCACTTTGCTCAACAGATGTCGCGGCGAATCCGGATTTTGTCTCAAGGCTTCTTCAACCGGTGTCAGCCGCTCCATTAGGGTCTTGCCGCCGAACTGGCTCACGGCCTGACTTTTCCAGAAAGGCTTTCTTGCCTGGTCGGCCTGGTACCACGAATCGGGTATTGCGCTGACCGTGGATTTGGGGACTTCGACGACCTCTTGATGGATTATCCTGTCGTAGCCTATGCCGCCTTTGTTCAAATCATTATCCCAATAAATGTATCGCAGTGTAATGGTGTGCTTTGCCTGTCCCCGTATGAACGGCTGGACGGGTGTGTAATATTGGTGCAGGGGGTCTGCCGTCTCCGTTGGTTTGCGGCCCGGACAGTAACTGTAGTACCGCAGGTAGACGTTACCCCAGTTATCACGGAGCTCCTGGTGATATTCTCCGGGGACATGGCCACCATTGGGACTTCTGTTTTCCGGGTCAATCGAAACTATCAAGAGATCTTCATTGTCACTGGCTTCTATACTTACGAACTCAGGGGCCTGGTAGCCGCCACGGACCTGGTAAATCTGTGCTGCGTCTTTCGCTTTTCCGCCGAGGAGTCCCTGGCCGATCCTGTAAAATTGGTGTGCTTTTTCCGGCCGCTTGCTCTTTACTTGTTCTTCAAAGTGCTCGGGGTCAAAGAAATCATCAGGCTGCGGGTCAGTGTAATCAATAACGGCAAGTATCGTCTCATTCCACTGTGGAGAAAACAGCTTCAAGCGAATCGGCAGGCGGGATTTACGCATCACCCATATCCGCACCCAGTGTTCGCTGTTTCTATGGCTGTAATCGAAGACCTCGACATCCTCATTGGCAAGTCCGGGCATTGTGACAACGGGCTCGGCCGGTGGTACATTTTCACGAAACACAGTTCGGAGAATTGCGTCAAGCAAAGAATCGCTTTGGAGAGTAAGGCGAATTGCATCTGGTGGTACGGGAGAGCTGGCAACCTTATCAGGATCTACAAAAGCTTTCCTACCGACATCAAATAGTTTTGATTCATTACCTTTAACGAACTGGACCATGCCAAGGCCGTGGCCGCGCCAAGTGTCGGGCCTTTTGTAGTACAGCTCAAGTCTGACCTGCTCAGAATCATCGGTATCTTCGACAAAGACACTCATGTGAACTTGACCGACTTTTTCCATCGCAGCGACAACGTCGGCCCAGGCCACACTTTCACCGGTTTTCGCCAGGAAAATGACCAACATAATCACCACGGCCGCTGCCAGTGCGCCGACTGTGGCTTTGCGAAAGACTTCCACCACGCGATTGACTCTCTGGATGCGCCGGCTTTCCTCGAATGCCAAGAGCCGGACAGCGCCGGCGAAGGCCTGCGAAATTTCAACTCCGCTCTTGTGGACGTCATCGGGCACCTCTGCGCTGCCGATGGTTTTAAGGAGTTGTTCAATGTTTTCTATTTCCATTCTATTGCCCCTGTTCTTTCAAAGCGGCCAGCTTATTCTTTAGAGTCGCCAGCGCTTTTGACACATGTGACCTGGCGCCGGCTTGGGAGCAGCCTAATTTATCGGCGATGTCACTGTATTGCTGCTGCTCGAAGTATCGCATTACGATGGCCTTGGACTGCCTGGCCGGGAGCTGGACTATAGCCTGCCTTACTTTTTGTGCCAATTCAGTATCGTCGGCCGCCTTTTGCGGGTCTTTCTGGATACCGATGGGGTCTTGGCTGATTTGGCCGTCCCGGCCGATTTTGTTTCGCCAGGCCCTCGAGTTTGCCGTCAGTGCAATGCGGTAGATGTAGGCGCCGGCCTTTTTGCCGTTCAGCTTTTCGATGTGCTTCCATATACCCAGCATTGCGTACTGCAATGCCTCGGCGAAAAGCTCTCTGTCGCCGGTCAGCTTCCACAGGACCGATGACAAAAACTCAATATGACGATGCTGCACCTTTTCGAATATCTCAACGCGTTTCGAATGTTTCATCCAGGGCACCGCGATCTCGATTGAACATATCCAATTCCACCTAATAATAACCGCCGACAGTGGATTATGTGTAAATCATTTTTCGGCAGACCTTGCGGTTGCAGCATGGGGGTTCGCGTGTTCAGAGGCTGCAATCTTCTGTTGAAAACCGAAGAAGGTGTCACTCCGAGCGGACGTCGGCGAGCTCAGTTGAGCCGAGTCCGCCAAAGGCGGACGAAGTCGAGGAATCTATTTGAATAGATTTCTCCGCTCCGGGCCGCTTTGCGGCCCTTCGGTCGAAATGACGGTAGGTGGAAGGCCTGTGCGGTCTACGGTGAGCGGAAGGCCTTCGCGGCCGTTCCGTCGAGACGACAGAGAGCCTCGAGCAAGTTTTCAACAAACCAAGGGTCTAACAAATCCTTATTGTCGTGTGTTTGGATTCCTGCTTTCGCAGGAATGACGGGCGCATATAGAGGCGGCAGTTTCGGTTTTGGGAGATTGGCTCAGGGATTCTTTTGTTTTGTCAGGGCGGCTTCGAGTTGTCGTCGGGCCTTGGTGAGGTCGGGATTGATTTGCAGGGCGCGGCGGTATTCCTTTATGGCCTCATCGGTTTTGCCCTGGCGCTCGAGGAGGAAGCCAAGGTTGAAGTACATTTCGAAATCATCAGGTCGGGCCTTGAGCACAATCTGAAACTGCTCTATGGCCTGGTCATCTCTGCCGAGAGAAGCCAGAGCCAGTCCCAGTCGGCCGTGGGCGATTATGTTGTCCGGCTCAAGCTCTATCGCTTTATTGTAGCACTCGACGGCCTCTTCGTGCGCACCTTGCTGGGCCAATTCGAGGCCCAGATTGCTCCACGCCTCGACGTAATCAGGTTTGAGCCGGACCGCCTCGCGGTACTCGGTGACGGCCTCCGTATTTGCTCCGCTCTGGGCAAGGGCCCGTGCGAGATTGTGGTGTGCGACCGCGAGGTCCGGCGCAAGGCTTACGGCCTTCTTGTACTGTTCGATGGCCTCATCGGTCTTGTGCAGGTCCATCAGGGCATTGCCGAGGTTGGTATAGACCTCGGCGGACCTGGGCCTGAGTTTCAAGGCCTTTTGGTAGTGTTCGATGGCCTGCTCAATCCTGCCGGTGTCACTGAGCAGGTTGGCGTAATTATTTTCCATTACGAAATTGTCGGTTGTCACGTCGAGTGCGTGTTTGAACAATGCGGCGCTGTCTTTGAAGTGTCTTAGCTGCAAGCGGGTGCACACGGCGGCGGCCGGCAGCACGACGGCAGCGGCCAGCACGGCAGCAATCCTCAAGTGCCGCCATTTGGCAACGAGGTCTTTGACGCCCCAGGCGAGTATAACAAGAAGGCCTATCATGGTTATATACATGTAGCGGTCGGCCCTGGCCTGTGCGCCGACCTGGACAAGGCCGATTACGGGGACGAGCGTGCCGACGTACCAGAGCCAGCCGACGGCGAGGTACTTTCGTCGCAGGCCGAAATAGATGAAAAAGATTGTCAGCAGCACCAGCAGCGCTGCGGAGACCACCACTTTAGTGCGTGAAAAGTTGCCCGCGGGGTGGGGATAGAATACTGCCAGGCCGCTGGGCCAGAACATCTTTTCGATATAGGTCAAATAGGAAATGACGGCGTTGGCCGCCCGTGACTTCAAGGTCAGCTTCTCGAGTGCCGAGACCACGCCGCCGCTCTTTTGGGCGTTGTAGGTTATGATGCTCAGGACTGCCGTCAGGATAAACAGCGGCACCTTTTCCAGAATCAGCAGGGGGAGGGACGTCCCCTGATTACTATTATTTGGTGCGTCGATCTCCGGCAGGTCTTCCTGCGATTGCGCGGGGGTGATTTGGATTTCGGCTTTGCGTTTTAGTCGCAGGCGGTCCAAAGGCCAATAGTCCAGAAGCAGCAGAACGCAGGGCAATGTCACGACCATGGGTTTGGTCATGATGCACAGGGCGAAAACCAGAACGACCGCCAGCAGTCTTAGCAGGCCGGGGCGGCTGGCGTATCGCACGTACGCGCCGATGGTCAGTATCCAGAAAAGTCCGCTCAGTACGTTCTTGCGCTCGGAGAGCCAGGCCACGGATTCGACCTGGAGGGGATGCAAGCCGAAGACGGCGGCTACAAATGCGCTCGGCCACATCGCGTCGGTCATCTTCGTCAGGACCCAAAAGAGCAGCAGCGTATTGGCGAGGTGAATGAGCAGGCTGGTCAGATGATGGCGGCCCGCGGAAAGGCCGTACAATTGACAGTCCAGCATCTGGGTGAGCGTAGTGAGGGGGTGCCACATATAGTAATGCGATTCGGTGAAGGCCCCGATGAGGGATTGCGGGGTAATTCCGCCGGTGATATTTCGGTTGTCGGTTATGTATCTGTCGTCGTCATATTTGACGAAGTCGTATTTCAGGACGGGCCAGTAGGTCGCAAGGACGGCGGCGGCCATTGCGATCGATAGGACGGCAAAAGCGGCGGGGCGGTGCGCCTTTGTGTCGCGGCGGCCGTCCTTATTATCAGGGCCCATGCGTCCGTTCATGATTTCACCAATTGCGCCAAGCACGGCATTTTGTTCAAGGGACATGCCCGGTCAGCGGGTTCATCTTTGGAACATTTTGCCGGTCAGGCGTTCGTAGGCCTCGATATATTTTTCGCTGGTTTTTACGGCGATATCTTCGGGCAGCTCGACGCCGGGTCCGGACTTGTCGAAGTTTATGCTTTCGAGGTAGTTTCGGACGAACTGCTTGTCGAAGCTTTCCTGGTCCCTGCCGGGCTGGTATTTGTCTGCGGGCCAGAAGCGGGAAGAATCGGGGGTGAGGACCTCATCGACGAGGATTATATCGCCGCTGCTGACACCCCACTCGAACTTGGTATCGGCGAGGATCATTCCCTTTTCTTCGGCGTATTCTCCGGCCTTATCGAAGATATCGAGGCTTCTGTCTCGGACGTATTCGGCGCGTTCTGCGCCGATGATCCGGACACACTGCTCGAAGCTGATATTCTCGTCGTGTGTACCTCTTTCGGCCTTCGTGGCGGGGGTGAAAATAAGCTCGGTGAGTTTTTCGCACTGCTTCAGGCCGGGGGGGAGTTGCTGTCGGCAGACGGTTCCACTGTCTTTATATTCCTTCCAGCCTGAGCCTGCCAGGTAGCCTCGCACGACGCACTCTATCGGGAGGACCTTGACCTTTTTGACGAGCATGCTTCTTCCGGCGAGCTGGTCGGCGTGGTCACAAAACGGCTCCGGGAACTTGCTTACGTCATCGGTAATGAAATGATGCTCTACCTCGTCACTGAGGAAGTCGAACCAGAACAATGATATCTTCGTCAAGACTATGCCCTTATATGGTATGCCGTTTGCCATAACCACATCGAAGGCGCTTATCCGATCGGTTGCGACTATGAGCAGCTTGTCACCGAGGTCGTAAATGTCCCGAACCTTGCCGCGCATGGGTTCTATGCCTCCTATATTTGTCTGTAAGATTAGCTCAGCCATAACAATCCCTTCCCATTATTTGCTGTTTAGACCCTGTTCTCTTCGCGCCTTATCCTGGCGTCGACATACTGAAATATGCTTTTTCTGACCTTTTCTATGTCTTCGGTGTCGGGCAGCATCTCTGCCATCATCTCCAGATAGCGGCGCTGCTTTATTCGCTTCAAGGTCACGGTAAAATTCACATCATACACCCAGCCGAGCTGCAACAGCTTCATGTCGTTGAGCGTTCTCAGCCGGTGGTAGTCTATCCGCCGGCCCCTCAGGATGTCCTGTACCACTTCGGATGAATATCCCGGCTCATCGGGGAGCTCGACCTCCAGCATGAAGCCGTCCGGCTTGTCGCGATATTGGCGGTAGTTGTTTATGACGACATAAAATACGTCGAGCTTGTCGGCGTCGCGAATCAATTTTGAGAACAACAGGACTTCGCCGGCCAGGTCCTCGGGCAGCTCCCTGCGTCCGTGGTATTCGATGGCCCTGGCGATCAGCTCCGCCTCTGAGTCCTGCATCGGCTCAAGCGTCTGCTCGTCTCTTAGAACCTCGATGCTCAGGAGGCAATGGTCCACGCTTCTCGGGTCGTTGTAGGTTCGGTACTTTACAAACTGCTTGAACCGCCCGACGTCATGCAACAGGGCTGTCGCCTCAGCGAGACGTTTTTGATTGGCGTCAAGCCCGAGCTGCTCGGCGAGAAACAGCATTTCCTCACAGGTCCGATGGCTGTGGTCTTCTTTCAGCTTCAGGTTGGCGTTGACGTATTCGTCATCGGCGTAGAATCTTGCCACGTAATCGCCGAACCAGGCTTTTAATTTGTCTAATTGCTTTTGCTCCATGACCCCGATTTCATACGAAACGAGAATATTTCTGCGCCAATTTATAGCAGTTTGCGGAAAAAAATCCAGATGGATATTTGAAAAGCTGCCGGTGCGCCGGTACAATCGGCCGTGATGTGCGAACGGAAATTTTCTGAACTCGTTGGAATTCGGTAAGGAAGACAGTTATGCCTACTGTTAAAGATGTTGTTGTGAAGAAGCCTTCGGAGGAGGAATCGAAGACGTGTCAGTCGTGGCCTATCTGGCAGTGCGAGGCAAGCACGTTCGACTGGGCGTACACGGAGAAGGAGACGTGCCTGCTGCTGGAGGGCAAGGTTACTGTGACGGACGGACAGAATTCGGTGGATTTCGGGGCGGGGGATCTTGTGGTATTTCCAGTTGATCTGGAGTGCACCTGGCAGGTCCATGAGCCGGTGAAGAAATACTACAACTTCGGGTAAGCACGAAAAGGAGTAATTGCGGCGGCATCAGTCAGGGGCGGCAGTCTTTGTCGGACTGATACCCCCGGCGCCCGGCTGAATTCGGAAGGTTTTATTTCTGAGCAAGGTTTTGCCATTTCTGCCACAGGGTCTTGAGTATTTGAGGATTTGTCAGGCCCTGGTTATGCTCGGCGACCGGTCCCGGCTTCAGTGAGAAGTTGCCGTTGGCTGCATCGGTGAAAAGGGGATCGGCCGCGATTGATTCTACTTTTTCTTCGAAGTTTTCGGCATCGACGGCGTTCTGCCAGAAGGTGTTGCTGCCTATTTCATTATTATTTTTTCTGGTTTCTTTGAACAGGGCCAGGCCTCTGGGGTTGCCGAGGAGGATATTGTTCTGTATCGAGAGGCGGCACGAGTCCCGCATATCGATTCCGGCGAAGCCGTTATTAAGCAGAAGGTTGTTTTCTATCGTAACCTTCGACCGTGCAAAAGCGCTGATGCCTGTTCCGTTTCCGGTGATTATGTTGTTGGAGATGGTTCCGCTTGCACTTTTGTTGCCGAGATAGACGCCCCTATTGGCGTTTTTGATGATGAGGTTGTCGTGCATGCGGAGCGTTCCGCCGGTGTTGCGTACCGCGTGCTTTTTCGAGCCTGTAATGATATTTCCGACGATATCGACCGTGGCGCCGCTAAAGAGTGTTATGCCCTGACTCTGGCAGTTTGCTATGACGCTGTCGCGGACCGCTCCTTCGGTGGCCTCATTGAAGAATACGGGAAGGGCGAATCCTTCGAACCGGCAGGAGTTGACGTCCACATTCGAAAACCCGACAGCCCTGACGGCTACGGGAGAGCGGGCGAAGTTGCCCAGCGGCTGGAAGAAGCAGTTCTTAATTTCGACCCTGCTGTCTTTGGCGCCGAGGGCAAAGGCGTTTTCGACCTTGTCACTGGTGGCCAATTGCCATTTGATTGTCAGTCCTTCAATTGTCACGGCGCCTTTACCTTTGGTATCGACAAAAACAGCCGGTGCATTGGCGGTGACTTCGAAAATGCAGTCGTTCCGGGATTCGCCTTTAAGCGTTATGGGTTTTGTAATGGTCACAGGCTCGGTATAAACTCGCTTTGGCATTATTATCGTTTCACCGGGCTGCGCAGAATCGATGAGCGGCTGTAAGTGACGAGTGCGAGCAACGTGCTTACTGTCAGGTTTAATTGCGTTATTGAGAATGTTGCCAGCGGATTCAGGGAGTTCGCCGCCTAATCGCAGATCCTGCTGAACCGTTTTGCCGGGGACCAACTCCAAAGGCACCGGATCCGCGTTCTGCTTTACCTGCTCATGCCATGCATTTATGTGCCACTTTCCAGGCGGAAGATTTTCGAGTTTGTATCTACCATCCACGCCCGTCTCAGTGGGCCGATAGCCTCGACCGGTAATACCTTCCGTGTCCCCTGCGTGCTTCCAGTAAAGGCAGACTTTGGCGGCCGCGGCGGGTCGGCCTGTAATGTCAAGCACCTGGCCGGTCACCGAACAAGTCGAACGGGACAGATCGACTACAATGTCGTCTATCTTCTGACCCTCTTTGACTTCGACAATCTTGGCGGCCAAGACGGCTTTAATCGGCGCCGAGGGGTATCTCTCGCCAGGCTTCTTATACTTATCCCATATTCCGCTTTTGACCTCGGCTGTTGAAGGTCCCATCCAGGGATAGTACAGCAGGTGAGTTCCCGGCGGCACGTTCTTCATGGAAAAATGACCGTTAGCATCTGTTATCGCGCGAATGTGATTGTCAGTATGTGAACCATGGCTGGGATATTGCACAATAGTCGATAGTGCCAAAAGTGCCCCAGAAAGCGTTTTGCCGTCAGTACCGTAAACCCGCCCGCTGATAGCGGCTAATCGATAAAGCTTTATACGCAGATTATCAGGGACAAATGTTCCGTCTTTCCTTCTCGCAAAGGAAACACTTTCGCGGGTATCAAAACCAGACGCTGTGAGACCTGCTAAAGAACCATGTTCCCCCGGTTCAATATAGGGGATAATAAAACTGCCGTCTTTTCCTGTCTTGATTATTTGGTGCTCTGTGGTTTTCTTTTCTTTACTGTCCCACCGATAAAACTCCATTGTCGCACCAGCTACACCTTTACCGTTGCCGTCCACAACCCAACCATGCTCCGCGGGTACTTCTTCTGCCTTTGTTCCTCCCTCAACCTGCACATTGGTCTTGAGCAGTTTGTACTTGATCGAGAGCGAGCGGTAATCGAGGCCTTCACTTGACAGCCGGGTCAGACCGGCCACTCCGATACGGCCTTCGGATGTCCTGAACGCCCCGTACTGGTATTCTCCGGTTCTCGAGCCGAGTCCATCTTCCGAGCCGAGCGGTCTATCCTGGAGGCTTCTGATGGTTTTGTCGGACAGGCTGCTCCATTGCTCATCTGGTATATCCACAGCCGCCATATTGATTCCCACGAGCCAAGCCGCCCGCATAATTAGGGCGTCCGCGCCGTTCTTGTTCGCCCATTTCAGGAATGCCTCTTTATCGGTGATATCGAGCGTCTCCGGTACCCTTATGACTTCGTCTCCGTCGAAATCGATACAATGAATCGCGCCGTCGCCATAGTCTTTGATAATGAATCCTTTGCGTTCTTCAAAAGGCTCCTCATCTTCTCGCAGGGTTCTTGCCAGCTCCGTGTCGCGCGTTCGCACCAGACCAAGGCGAGAGACATACTTGCTGTCGGGTTTAGGTGCGTTATTGAAGACGCTGCCAGCGGATTCAGGGAGTTCGCCGGCTAATTGCAGATCCTGCTGAACCGTTTTACCACGGACCAACTCCAAAGGCACCGGATCCGTGTTCTGCTTTACGTGCTCATGCCACGCTTCTATGTGCCACTTTCCCGGCGGAAGATTTTCCAGCCGATAGTTGCCGTTTCTGTCGGTCACAGCAGGTTCATAACCTTCTCCGTTAAGAATGAACGATCCACCATCAAAAAGCCAAAGCGTACGGACCTTCGCACCCTGAACAGGCTGGCCTTTGGTGTCTCGTACCTTCCCCGCAACATCGCAGGTTGATTTCGACAGAGCCGCCACGATTCCGCTGATTGCCTGACCTTCGCTGATCGTGATGCCTTTGGCCCAGGACACTCCCCTGATCGGAGCCGATGGCCATCTCTCTCCCGGTTTGCGATAAGCATCCCATTTGCCGCTGTCCACTTCTCCCTGGATCGGACCCATCCACGGATAGCTCAGCAGATGAGTGCCCGGCGGCACATTCATGGAAAAATGACCGTTAGCATCTGTTATCGCGCGAATGTGATTGGTAGTATGACAGCCACCCCTTGGACGTCGATATTGTACATGGGTTGAGAGCGACAGAGGTGCACCGGCAAGTGCTTTGCCGTCAAGGTCAAGCACGGTTCCCGCAAGACTCCCCAAGCGAAATAGTTGTATGGTTTTATCTTTAGGATAAGACGTCCCATCTGCTTTGTAGATGAAATCAACATCTTCCCGAGTACTGAAACCCGGCGCCGCAATATTTGTAAAGGATACACGTTGGCCCGGCTCGTACGGGATCATAAAACTACCGTCTTTTCCTGTCTTGATTATTTGGGGCTCTGTAGTTTTCTTCTGTTTACTGTCCCACCGATAAAACTCCACCGTCGCACCAGCTATGCCCATGCCGTTTCCGTCAACAATATAGCCAACCGTAACAGCAGATTCATTTTCACCATCCTCAACCGTCACACCGGTTGCTGTCCCGGTTTGGCCGGAAGACTCTTTCTCCTGCTGCAAATCAAGGCTCGGCAGTTCGAAGGTAAACGTATCAGCCGTAAGGACCTTTCCCTCATACTGCACCCGCACCTTACCCTCGTGCGCATCGATAACGTACTGCTTTCCCGGCGCGCTTAGGGTTGCTTTGCCATCCTTCGCCTCTAACCGCAAGTCTCCCTTTTCGAGTTTGAGTTTCCCTGCAACACCAAGAAGATCCTTGCTCCGCCAACACTTCACTTTGTCCTTATGGACCTCCACCGCCTTATACCGTCCCTCCGGCTGGTCAAGGAAATCAAACCGCAGATTCCCGTCCTTGACACGAACAGTTAGTCTGCCCTGATCCGGCATCTCCGTTGTCATGCCGGTTGGAATCTCTGCTGCCACATCCTCCAACCTCCCAGCCGCGTCAAATACGGCTCTCTGATACGAATCATAGGATTCATACGCGTTCCTCGCCTCTTTGAACGCATCATCCGGACTGTCATCTGTCGGGTAGAAGTGCAGCACCCGCCACCCACCGTCCGGGAACTGCATCAGCAACAACTTACTGTATCTCTGCTCGCTGCCCTCGGGTCTCGGAAGAAACAGCGCTGCAAAACCACGCGACGTCCCTACACCCACTATCTTTTCCAGCAGTTCGTAATGCCCTTCATAGTCCGTGCGAATTTTCTCCGCATGTTTCGGCCATTGCTGCCTCCCGTATTCTCTGCGGGCCGACGTCACCAGCATCAACGCCTCGTCGTCTTTCTTCGTCACTGCCTCGACGAACGCCTTGATGGTCCCTTCGAACCTCTTGTTCAATTCCGCCAATCCGGGCTCCGCATATTTGCCTAAAAGCTCAACCATTTCTTCACTGCTCTCATCCCTTGCAATCTCCAGAACCGTCCTGTCCTCGGCGGATCGCTCTTTTGCCAGCAATGGGTCCGCTCCCACCTCCAGGAGCATCGCGGCCAGCTCCAGATTGTTCGCCCGCACCGCGCTTATAAGCGCCAGCTCTCTCTTGTGGTCTTTACACGCCGCGTTCACATCCGCGCCCTTTTCTATAAGCAGCTTGAAGAAGTCGGTATTGACAGATTTGTGCTTGTAGCTTACAAGGCTGGACGCAGCCCGCAGCAGCGGTGTTCCTCCTTCTTTGTCTTTCCAGTTTACATCGGCCCCGGCCTCAATAAGGAGCGTTGCTATTTGGAGATAATTCTGCATGGTCGCATCCGGCTCAGCTCTGGCGTACACCGACTCGGCAGCCTTGAGCAATGCCTCCGCAGCGTCCACGTCCCCCCCGGGCTTTAAGAGCTGCCTTACCGTGTTTGCTCGCCCCTTCTCAGCGGCTTCCAAAAGGGCGTTGCGATACTCTCCAACTGCTCCGTCGACCTTTGTGTCGTCTTCAATTGTGTGACCATGACTGCTGTTTTTCAGATAAACCCGCATCAAACCGTTCGCCAGTTCACCGCAGGCAACATCCACAAACTGGACGACCCCAACCTTCCCCTCGCCCCCCGGAACTCTCTCACCTGCTCTCCATTCTCCATATACCGGCTCTTTTAATTCCCAGGGTTGCCACCAGTCAACCTCTCTGTAGCGATACTCCGCCCAGCGATTTTGCAACTCCGGCGTTTCTACAAACCGTGAGAATTCAGGAAATCGCTTCGACTTTTCGAGCAAGACTTTCAAGTCCTTCTTTGGAATGTCAAATCTGCACAGGACAACAGATGCTTCAAATGACGCTGAGAAAAGTCTGACATTTTCCACAGACTCAGGCAAAGCAGCACCAATTATCTGCGACGCTCGTTCCCATGCTGTTTCGACTTGCACATCGGTTTCTACGGTGGGGCGAAGGGAGACCTTCCCAGTACTATCTATAGAAGGAAATTCATCGGGCGTGACCAGATCGATTCGTCCTTCGGCATAGACCACGGCAATCAAATCATGGCTTTTTTGCAACGAAGCATCGTACATGAGCGGCTCGCTGCCATAATCAAAATCTATATCTTTAGCAGGCAAAAGATAGTGGACTGAATCTAAATGTTTTTGTGTAATCCTTTTTCCCGGAGAATATTCTCGACCAACAAGCTCATCCAATTGCACGGGAAGGAACAGCGGGAAATTCGGATAATCAGATTGTTTGTCTTCGGTCACACGCTTATATCTCTGCATTGCGGCAAGGAGTTGTTTGAGTTTGCGCAGCATTTGGATACGATCATCCGCCAGTAATTGACGGTATTTATTAGACGGCGGCTCGATCTTCTTGTCAGGATATGTTTCTTTCCACCATGCCGTCCAGGCTTCTTTGGTATTATCCGGACTTGATTGTAAGCCCGTCATCTTCATCAGCGCCGAATGGAAACCTGCCTGACTATCTTTATCGAAAGCCCTTATGAGCACAGGTGCATATTCGATTGAGCCGCATATCGACAACGCCTGCACCAAAGCAGGACCATAACAGCAATCACCAATTTTGGTGTCTTCCAGCAGTGCGGTCAGGTGGTCCGGCATTTCAAGAAAGCCAAGAAACTCACCCAGATGATAGTTGTCATGCCGACTTTTTACGCAGTAAAGTTTCAGAAGTATCGCATCCGCCAGTTGTTCCCGGAGTTCGGGCTGCGAGCGGGTCTTCCAAATAAACCACGCACACGCCAATCTGCTGCCATAGGGACGGCTGTAATCCGCATCTTTTGCCGCCAGGACCTTATCTGCCAATACATACGGTATCAGCTCTTGAGGGGAATAGTCTTGAAAGATTGGATCCGTCGGCGGCTGCGTTGGTCGGTACAGAGGCCAGTTCAAATCCATCTTCGCACCCGGTCGAAGCGATACATTCTTGAACGCCTCACCCCCGGTACCTTTGGCGACGGCATTCGGTTCTTCAACTTCGACCTGCACATTGGTTTTAAAATTGGGTTTGAGAGAGACATTTTTGAATGTGACCCATCCATATTCTTCTGGGTCCTCCTTGGCAGAGGATATCGGGTCGATTCCGATACGAAGTGACGTTGTATCCTGACCTTCAGGCACACGCAGAACAACAGGCCGAAGGTCCACACAAACGGGGGGAGGACCCGTCGTTGACACTGGTGCTCCTATGATATAAATCGGCGGTTTCCATTTAATCGTTTTGGATAAATGCTCACTTGTGATATTCAAGGCTACTTCGTAACACTTGTACCCATCATATTGATCGGCATAGACATCAGCCGATGAATAAGGTATCCCCCGAAGAGGTGTGCCGTCGGGGTGCCACCATTGCCTGCCCTTGCTCGGGTGCTCACAAACGCCGAGCAATTCCACCGTCACGCCGTTTGGCAAGTCAGCGGTGAAGTTTGTGTTTTGTGTTTTAGATACTGAGTTCCTGGTATTCTTTGCTCTCCGTTGATGCAGATCAAACCTTTCCGACCGTTCGAATGTCAGCCAATCTGTTACAAATTCTCGGCCATAGTAATGGCGAATTGGCGGATGCGAGACTGCCGCTTTCTGGGACGGTTTCAAAATCACCCGCCAACGCCTGTCTCCGACATTGTCCCATGTGAGACCCTTAACATTGCGGTCACAACCGGTGATGTGGGGATACCTGCCCGCTTTAATAGCAAGCTGTCCGGCAGGCTCCTCTTCTTCACTGCCTTCGGCCTGTGCGTAAATATCAAATGCAATATCGAACGGCAACTCTCTAATCTTCAAAGCGAGCAATGGCCCGGATATCCCATGCTTACGCATATCGTCTGTAAAGAGTGGCAGAATGTTTTCCCGAAGAATATCTTCCCAGCCCTCCTGGTATACTTGTTGGTAGTAACTGTCCGGCACATTATCGACTACTTCAAATTCAACCTCATCCGTAATCAGCCGGTCAAAATGAATCACTTTATCAGGCTCTTTGGGGTTCACTACATCAACATTCTTCCATCCATAAGCAAAACGGTATTTACCTGTAGCCTCACATGCAATCTTGGGGACCCTATGCCAAGACGTAAGTCCGGTGAAGGGCCCCACACAGGGCGAGGCTTTATACTCCTTGCCATTGACCAATACAAAGAAAGTATCCTTATCGTCGGACATTTCTTCCAATGAAGGTTTCCAGTTGACGGCATTGCTTCTCATCTCAATGCTGATCGGCTCGCCTGCCTTGTAGTATTCATGCGCAGTG
The DNA here is from genome assembly GCA_035527845.1 of Sedimentisphaerales bacterium. Classification (GTDB taxonomy): domain Bacteria; phylum Planctomycetota; class Phycisphaerae; order Sedimentisphaerales; family Anaerobacaceae; genus JAUWKC01. The sequence goes on from DATKZT010000044.1 coordinate 48,287, forward strand.
AGTTTTGGCAGCGGGGCCAGCCATTTTGTTAATTGTTTGGCCTTGCCGGGTAACACTCCAAGTTGCCTGGCAAGTTCTATGGTAATATCAGCGGTTGTATATATAGCCCCCGGTTCAACACTGATATCAATTCGTAGCTGCTGACCTTTTTCGGCAATAGTTTCAAAAGTAAGCTTCTTATTGTTTGGTATTGTATAATTCTCTGTGGAATATTGGATGGGACTTTCATCATTACCAAAGTCTCTGGATTTAGAACTCTTGTGCTTGAATTCATACATATGAGCCATATTCAATATAGCCCGAGATGATTCCGAATGCGTCCGGTCACAACGTATGTAGCCCTCTATTGTATCCATAAAAAAGTCAGAGCCGGATCTATTCGCTTCTTCCATCGGCAACAAAACAGCGGCGGTAACCAGAATCGCAATCAGTCCGAGGCTGCCGAGTTTTGCGTGTTTTGGTACTGGGCGGTTGAGTATGCGTTTGATTCTTGCGGCCAGGGCGTCTTTTGATTCGGCGACGCCTATGAGGCGGAGGCTCAGGGCGGGGCGGTCGAATGCGAGCCTGGCGACGTTGACGAGGGTCTGCGGGTAGGAACGGGCGTTTTCGCCCATGGCCACGAGGACGGTTTCATCCACGGCCTGCTCGCGAACCCTGCGGATTATCGCATTGGCGAGCCACAAGAGCGGATTATAGAAGTAGAGAATCTGCAGGATGGTCTGCATGAGGTTCACCCAGAGGTCGCCGCGCTTGATGTGTGCGAGCTCGTGGAGGAAGACGGCCCGCAGGTCCCTGCGGCTGAGGCGGGCAGCGAGATTGTGCGGCACGAGAATGACCGGGCGAAAGAGGCCACACACAGCCGGGCTGGTTGCGTTGGGCGAGACCTTCAGCGTAACTTTTCGTCCGGCGTTTAGCTGCTGCCGGCAGAGTTCGAAGGCGTCGTTCGTCGGGGCGTCGGCGTCTTTGCCTTGTGCGACCAGGCCTCTTACGAAAAGCGCGCGCTGGAGCAGCAATAGCGCCATCGCGGCTGCGACGGCGAGCCAGGTCAAGAACACAAGCCCCTGCCATGTCATCGCCGGCGCCGTTATCGGTGTGGGGGACGCCGGTTCGGATTTGGCAGGGGCCGGGGGTGTGGACAGCGGAGCTATATCTCTCGGCGGCGGGACGAACACCGGATTGGCAAGTGTCACCGTCTCGGTCGTATCAATAATGGGCGGCGGGGCGTGCGGCTCCGGCTGGTGCGCAGCTTGTGTTCTTTCCAGTGCGATCTCGGGCAGGGTGTCACCGAGCCAGTAGCCGAGACCTGTGGGCAGCGAGAGGGTGGTGGGGAGCATCAACTTTAGCAGGACGAGCATCCACATCCAGTAGCGGACGACGGCGCGGACTTTCCTTCGAAGGATCAAGTCCAGCCCCAGCAGTATGAGGATAAGCACTGCGGACTGAATCAGCATGGGCGTGGTGAATTCCACGAACGCCCTGCCTGTCGCATTTATGTGCTCGCACATCGCATTCATGGCTCAGTCTCCGCTTATTAAGGCGCTTGTTCAGATGTTTTGTTTCGGTAAGACTACCTTCTCCTTCGCCGCGAGTCTGCGGTGCGTTTGTTCTTGATCATGGCTTCCAGTTCGTTCAGCTGTTTGCGTGAGAGGCTGCTGCTCTCGAGCATAAACTGCATCATGGGGGTCAGGGCGCCCTGAAAGGCGCGTTTGAGCGTGCGCATCACCTCGCCTTTCTGCGCCTGTCGTCTGGTGACGGCGGAGCGGTAGAGGATGAGGTTTCGGATTCTCTCGGTTTTTAGCAGGCCCTTGGCGGCCATGCGGTCCATCATTGTCTTGACGGTGCTGTAGGTCCAGTTCTTTCGGTGCTGGAGCGCCTCCTGGACGGTCGGGGCGGCGCACGGCTCGTTGTCCCACACGGCCTCGAATATGGCCCATTCCGCTTCGGTAAGCTCGTAATCCTTCTTTTTCATAGCAGCCTCCTTAAGCTTTAACTTCGTCAAGGCTACTTTACACTTGTAAAGGCTGCAAGCAAAGAATTAAGTTTTTTGAGACTGTAGCAAGGTTACAGAGTATGCTGCATGGTGGCCAATTGTCGTTTGCAGCGAAATTGCCGCAAAGCACAGATTCAGCATTTGAATCTGCCACAACGGTCGGTGGCGAGGTACTATTTGTTGATTAAGGCTTCTGTAACTCATTATAATCAAAGGCTTTAAGTGTTATTTGCTCTGTAAAGCTACTACAGTCTCAATTTTTTTGGAAATTTTTGTGCAAGTCTCCCGGGGTGGTGGCCTTGATTGACGAAATTGGTCGGATTGTGGGGGGCCAGGTGGAAATTCCCGGCCGTTTCTCTGGAAGCCTCGCCCCTTTTTTATTCTAAGAACACGTACTGATATACGGGCTTCTGTGATGCAATCGAGACGGCGCCCTGCCTTGAGACCTCCAGATCGTAGCGCCAGCAGGTTTCAACACGCGGGTTACTCATCAGCGTCACTGCTACCATCCACCCTGCCTGCGTCCCGGAAATAACCAGCTGCCAATCCTCGGGCTTCTGCTTGGCAAACTCCTCTATGATGCTTCGCCTGGCGGGGATGTCCGTGCGAATTGTCCTCCGCGTCAGTTCAGCGAAAACCACGGTCCTTTCAAGAGCCTCCAGCTCATTGCTCACAGGTTTCTTCAGGCTCGTCAGGAAGGTCGCCGCTTCCTCGGGTTCCGACAGTCTGAACGACTGGTCGCCGAAGGCCATTGTATCGATTCTTTCTTCGTAAAACGCTACACCGGCACTGTCAATTGTTACGTTGTATATCCTGTACGGCTCGCATGCCCTCGATGCCAGAGTGGAAACATTTCTTCGCCCGATGCGAATTACTTTCTCGCCGAACAAGCGATTTGCTTCTTGTCGAACACTCTCGGGGACCGGGGCTTGCGGGTCTGCTGCTTCAGTCTTTTCACCGGATGCATCCTGTTCGGGGGTCTCTTTTATCGGGGCCTGCCACATCCATCCATACTTTTTGATGTACGGATCGAGCTTGCCTGCGCGAACCTCATTACCGCTTACGTTAAAATACTCTTCCAGCCCGTTGTCCGCGACAAAGTCACGAGCTGCCATCGCATCAACCAGTTGATAATACAATTCATTGACGACCGCCTTGTTCTTACAGTCTTCGTGCACTCTCTCGTAAAGCTTTTCGACCAGCTTGATATTCTCGGCGTCCCCGGCAAACACGATCCCTTGCGCCGCCGAGCCTCGCATTACTCCGAGCGTCTCAGTTCTGTTCTTGTTGTATTTACCGGGCAGGGGGCCGTCGATCCACTCTTTGGCCAGCTCCAGCGAGCCCTCTTCTGTCAGGGCTTTTCTCAAAATCCCATCCGCTTCCTTTCCGCCGATCCGGCCGATCAATCTCAGGGCGCGGACCTTCCCGAGGAATCTGCTGTGGTCCTCCGTGGCGGCTCCTTTGAGGTCCTCACCGCGGCGCAGGTATTTCAGCAGCGCACGGACCGAGTCGGCATCGCCCCTCTTGCTCAGGTCGCACAGCTTTTCAGCAATGTAGAACCATTGCCCCGCATAGTTGACATCATCCAGCTTCTGCAAAAGTGATGCGCGGGAGCTCTCTTCCAACAATTGCTGTACGTCCGCCGGCGGCGCCTTCCTTGCGGCAAAAGCTTTGCTGCTGCCGCGAACGTTAATGCCGGCTGCACAGAAACAAATCAACAACAGCAAAACCTGAGTTTTTGCAGGGTCAGTCAGCTTCATCTTTCGGGCCCTTTCCTTTACCTGTACAATGATTGTCGCACCATTTCTTAATGACGCTAAGACTCATAATGCGGTTGACAGGATTCTTCTCGAATTACCAAAAATACCACAAAATTCCCGCGCGGCAACTCTTTACGCCTTTCTCGCAACGGCTCGAAAGCACCGTATGAGTCATCCCAAAACCCCTCAGAAGTGCCTCTTATGTCAGTAGGTGTAAATCTGCACTTTTTGCGTGAATGCGTCCAAATCCATCTCGCCGGCGGCGAAGGCGTCCACATCTGACTTCTTCACGCGAATTGTCATAACCGTCGGCGAGCAGGAACCTAAGTTATCCGGCAAGCCTCCCTCGTATGTTGTTCTTACAATCTTGCCGTCCTTTGTGATTACCTCTACGGTGCCCTTCTTTGAGTCCGTCAATATACCGACAATGTTGGTCTCTCCGCTGCCGATAACGGTAATGATTAGCCAATGCTCCGGCTCAAGGGCCCGTATGTTTGCCGCGTGTCTAAGCGATTTGATGAGGTTTCTTTTGAGCTCCTCAACTTTCTCGGCGTCGTATCTTTGCTCTGTATCGGTCTGCACACGAATCCTGCGCCGACGTGCTGTGTCTGGTGGGGTGAGTATTTCCTGTCGGGTCTGTTCCCAGAGTCGGTCGGCGGGTTCTTCGGTTTCGTCTTTTTCCTGCATATCTATGGAAGGGGCAAGCGGAAAATCGACCTTGATGATGAACAAGGCGCCATAGCCCTCAAGATAGATGCACTGCGTGCCGCCCCTGGCATCGGAGAATACAGATAGATTGCCGAATAAGGGGTTGTCCTGCCAGCGGCCGAGTTTCTTGTCGAGAATCCGCGACATCACAGTGAGATCTTCCATTATGGTCACGAGGTGTTTTGTCTTGATCTGCTCGGCTGGAATTACGAGGATTCCGCCGGCATAGCCGCTGCCTGCCACCGGCGGGGCGACAGGTGAGTGCCACCAGGGGTTTTCCGGATACGCTGGGAGAGCCCCAGAGCGGACTTCCTTCTCCATCAATTCCAGCAGCACCTTCTGTTCATCATCCGACGTCGCCTGGCTCGCAGCAGGCATGCGTTCTTTGGCGGCGTCGATTTCCGTTCTGGCAGCCCGCGCCTCGTCTGTGTCTGCTTCGACCACATTCCGGGCAGCCATCCCGGCTGTCGCCAAGTTGAGCACCATAAATACAACAATTGTTCGGGCAAAAGACTTCATTTCTCGTTCCTTTCATTTGAAGGTTTCGAATTATTCGATTCGTCCGGAATCGCACTTTCCGGCTGAGCATAAACCAGGAACTGCGCCAGCTCCCGCTTGGTGCGGGTCAGCTCGTCGTCCGTTTGGGCCGCGAGGGTCTGGATGCCGTTTATCAACAGGCTCTTATCCTGCAGGCGGTCTTGTTCTATTTGCTCGAGGGCCGCTGCAATCGATCGGCGCTCATCTATTTGAGCGGCATTAATTGCGTGAATGAGTTCCGTCAGTCGCCGGTCAGTCACCTGGCCTGAAGCGGCGAGAATCTGTGCGCCGAATTCGGCCATATCGCTGCTGAATTGCCTGCCGAGGTCATCTTTGAGCTGGACGTAGGTGCCGGCCCAGGCCAGTCGCCAGGATTTTTTCAATTCGTCGAGCAGGTCCTGACGAATGGCCGGCTGCAAAGAGGCCCTGAGCGAAGGCTCCAGCTCTTGCTGAAGCTGCTGCAAGTCCGGTGGTCGGGGCGATGTGAGCCGGCCGACCACGATTCCGGACATTATCAGCAGGATGGCGGCGGCAGCTATCTTGGCAAGGCTAATAATGTCTGGTCTTTGCCTTCGCCCGGCCGGTGATACACCAGCGCCGGCTTCGGACAGCCTGGCAGTGACCGAATCGAGCGTCTGCTGTGGTGGGCCGTCAGGAACCGGCTGATTCTTCAGGGCGTTTACGGCCTCGTTCAGAATGTCCCTTTTCTTTTTCATTGTCGCACCTCATTTCTCTTCGACAACCACTGGTTCGAGTATGTTTCGCAGTTTTGTTCTCGCTCTGTGCAGCAGCATTCCCGCAGCATTCGTTTTGACTCCTAGCTCTTTGGCAATCTGCCGATAGCTCATATCGCTGAAATGCCTCAGACAGAAGGCCTCTGCCTCCTGGGGCGGCAATTCGGCCAGGGCTTCTGTCAACTTTGCAGCCAGTTCCCGGTCCTCGGCCTGCCGGGGCGGACCCGGATTCGGATTGGCCACCACAGCCAAGTGGGCCGGCTCGCCGTTACGCTGTAATTGTCGAGTCCGCTGTCGCAGCCGATTTATCGCCCGCGAGGTGGCCACGCGTGCGAGAAGGGCCGAAAAGTTTCGCACCCGCTGGCGCCGCGAAACCTCGAATACACAAAGAAAGGTCTCCTGGAAACAGTCAGCGGCGTCGGCGTCGTTGCCCAACAATCTGTACACCGTCTGCCATACCCCCGGACCGTACTTGCTTAGAATTAGTGGCCAATCAATCGCCTGCAAGCGAGTCTCCTCTGGAACAACCGCCGGCGGGCAAACGCCCAAAAAGGCTGTTCAACCTTCTCATAATATATAGTCAACCCGACCGGCCGTTTTGTTACAAGAAAATGCCCAAAAAAATTACAGCCCCTCTACAATCCCGCCGACTTCGCCTGAAAAACAGCGCACAAAAAAGGCCGGGACAAACTAAGCCCGGCCTGCTCATGAGGAGGTCTATCCTCACGCGGAGCAATTACTTTATCAAATCCCGCCGGAAATAGTCCAGCGGCCCGGCCCGTTCGTCTCTTCTGGTGTGCCTATTCCGGCGATGATCCGCGTATCTGCTCAACCAGCCGCAGCACGTTTTCATAAGTTACATGCTCTGGAGCTTTCTCATCGTCACTGAGTTCTGCCATCGCGCCGCGAACGAACGTGTTGAAATCTTCCGGATTTTCAATTGTCAGGTCGGCTCCGGTGCTCAACCGGAGTCCGCCGCCCACGTGAGGATTCTCTGTGTTGTCCCTGTATTCAAGAGAATAAGACAGCAGCTGAGTGCATGCGGGGTCGAGTTCTTTAGGCGGCAGGTATAGCCCCCACTCGTAGAATTTGTCTGCCTTGCTGGTATAGGCCAAATGGCAGCCCCTATAAGTTACGTTTTCATCGTTGCGGTTTGACTTTAGGGCGTACACCTCAAATGGAAGCTTGGGCAATTCTCCGCCAATCACCAGGTTTTCGAACAGGGAACTCTGAGAGGCATCGGATTCTTTATCCTCGCTGCTCCAACAAGCGATGACCGTGCCGTCGGCAAGTGTGAAAAGAACGTGCGCTGCAAGGGTTACCGAAGCAACCGCACCCTTTACCCGAGTCAATTCCTGTTTGGTTGCGGTGTCCTTAGTATTCTCAAGGGCGTATCCGGAAGGCACTTCGGTCAAAAATATTTGGTCGGGTATCTCGATGTCGCGTTCGATATAATCAATTTCGACGCACTTTAACCAATCCTCATCTTTCTGTTGCATCCATAATATCACCTTTGCAAATTCACCTGTCGCAGGCGACAGCCAGCTTCTTATTTTTACACCGGGCCTGATACTCTCTTTTACGAAAGCTTCCCAAATATTATAGGCATGACCGTCGATCTTTTCTTCTCCGACGATTTCAAAATGGTCAAATAATTCCGGGTGGCCGCAGGCAAGTTCCATGAGTGCGTGAATATTTCGACGATTAAAAAGCTGTCTCTCGTACTTGCTTACCTTGCTGTAGGAAGCACGGTTTTCTGTATGGTTAAGAGTTATTTCATATTCACCGCCATCACAAATGTGCTCCGATACAGTGATTTTCATTCCGTCGGAGCTGCTGGAATAGCCTGGTTGAGTCAATCTCCATTGCCCATTCGCCAAATCAAGCCAGTACTCCGTCTCAACCGAAACCTGCTGGTTATGCGGTTGTGGCGCAGGGAAATATATTCTCCCTTTCATGTGAATAGTATTAGCTGAGTAGAGTAATTGTGGCACATCGGACATTGCATAGACTTTGCTCACCATCCCTGTATCTGACCAATATACCAGCACGCCGATAATTACCATTAACACCGCGGCAGCGGCCAATTTTGTCATTCTGCTTTTCATGATTATTCTCCACATATCCGGCGCGTATTGAGCCGGTTCTGCCTTAATTACTTGTTCCCGAGCCGTTGAGACCTTCTCAAATACTGCGTCATCCATTTCGGGGTTGGTATGAATCGCCGCGTTCTTGAAGAACTTTTCGAGATCATTCACGGGTTTCATTCTGTCACCTCGCTATTCAACAGCGACCGAAGTTTGTTCAATCCATACCGATATCGACCCTGAACCGTGCTGACCGATGCGTTCTGGATTTTCGCTATTTGCCTGAAAGTCATATCGCCCTGCATATAAAGAGTAATCACTTCACGCTGCTCGTATGGCACCTGGGCCATCGCCCTGCGAAGCAGTTCAAGCTCTTCACTCAATACGGCCCATTGTTCAGGCCTGTCCGAATCCGCGACTGCGCAGTCAGGGTCATCAATGGCGGCAAGCTCATGCCTTTGCCGGTCCCTCCTGAGGTTGCGGACCCGATTGGCTACGGAGGTTGCCAGATATCTTTTGAGATTCCCGCGCGGGCCAATTCCCCTTGCCGCCCGGGCGAAGCTCACAAAGACGTCCTGGACGACATCCTCAGCGGTGTTGACATCATTGACCAGGACAATCGCCAGCTTCAACAGGTCGTTCTTGTACTTTTCATAAATCCGGCGCAGGGCATCCCGGCTGCCGCGCTTGAATTTCCGAATAAGCAGTTTGTCTTCAGCCATCTAACGCAACCGGTCAGAAAGGATATCCTTCTTCACCTATAACACACCGAAACAGGTGTTTTTAGTATATGGAAATAGAATATTTCCGCCATGTTTGACCCGAGGCGCCTGCTGGAAAGCGCAAAAAAGGCCGACCTCAAAGGACCGGCCTTTTTTAACCACTTTTTGACAGCAAATGCTGAGCTGCTAATTCATTCGGCCAGAAGCTGAATGTGACAGTTCTCGATTATCTGGGGTTCATCAGGGACGCCGCCTCCGCCGCCGGGCCCTTTAATCTGTAATTCGGCTGCCTCGTAACCTTTGGCCTTTACCTGCAATTTGAGTTCATCCCAGGAAGCCGGCAAATTGCTCAACTGGTAGTACCCGTCATAATCGGTGATAGCAAAAGCCTTCCAACTTGTCTTGTTCTCGCCGCCCAGAGCGCGAAGGACCACCCTATTGTTCTCCAAGTGTACTATTTCCATCTCTTCAAGTGTGACCGTTGCGTCAGGTACCGGAACTCCGTCCGAACCGGTGACTCGTCCTGCCACGATGCTGCCCGGAGCCATTATGAGGACCATGTCCCACACTGTGTTGGGGTCAGTTCCACCGCCGCCGCTAAGCAACTCGCCGGGATCACCGGGGATACACTGAGCAAAGTCATCCTCATTGTTGATGACCAACTTCACCGTGCCTCTGACGTCTATACGCAGTGGCTCTTCAACACGAGGGTATTGCAACGCCTCTTTCCTTCTGTCCTGCACCTCTTCTTCCGTAAAGGCCTGACTGCTTGCTATCCTTTCGACGCAGTTGATCGCATGATTTGGGTCCCTTATTACCGTCCAGGCCACGCGATAAGGGTCATCGACCTTGAACGCGCGAACAAATATCGGAAATTCCGTCCACACTATTGACTTGGCGGAAGTGCCGGGAGGCTTTCTGACGGCAAAATCCCCGTTCGAATCCGTCTTGCATTCGCCCCTGAAGGAAGCATAGAGCTGAGCGCCAACAACCGCGCGGCCATACTGGTCAATGACGCGACCAAACATGACTTCCGGATGCACCATGCGGGGCAGAACTTCGTAACCTTCCGGTATGGCGGTACTGAATACTCCATTAGTTATCGGCTCATAATCAAACGTAATCTCGGTTTGTACGACAAAACTGCGCTCTAACGCCACGCGGTATTCTGCTTCGGTGATGATGCGATCATTGTGTGCGCTTCTGGCATCGATACTGCGCTTGGCCGCCACTCTCAAAGGCAGGCAACTGCCACGGTCAACCCAGGCCTTGCCATCCCCAAGGCCCCCTTCGCTAATCCCATATACCAATACTGTATTATTGCTCTCTTGCGGCAAAAGAGAGATTTCAAAATCGGGATTCGGATTCTTCTTCCAGAAGATTTCCAGCATATCACAAGTATTGCGTCCGTAGCGAACGGATGAGTCCTTCAGCAGCGCCGTCTTTTGCTTTTCATCAAGTGTTAGTCTGTCTTTCCCATCATCAACAATTGTTATTAGCCTTCTTTCGCGACCCCCGTCCATTGATGTGTGAACATACGCCTCCTGCTCCTTCCGGAAAAGTGTATCCCCTCTCAGCCATACTTGTTCTCTTTCAACGACTTCCCCGTCACCTCGGCTGATGGTTTTCGTCCAATGGAAGTTAGTCGCATCATCGACCGCTTTGATGACATCAGCCCAGGCAGCACGCGTCAAATGGACTGAGCCGCCAAAGTGATTTATGCCTATAAGCACGGCTATAACTATCGCCGCGGCAGCGGCTGATTTTGTAATTCTGCTTTTCATGATGATTCTCCGTAAATTGGGCTGCATTTCAGCCGATTTCTGCTCTTTGGATTCCTCCAGCGTGTGCAAGAGGTTGCCAAAAATCCTGTCACGCGCGTCGGCATCGGCCTTATAGCGCAACTGTTTCACCAACTCTGCTATATTGTCTGCTGGTCTCATTTTTGCACCTCACCGTCCAGGATTGACCGCAATTTATTCAGTCCGTATCGATAGCGACTCAGGGTCGTTTTGGTTGAGGTATTCTGCAATTTCGCTATCGTCTTAAATTTCAGGCCGGCCTGCAAACGAAGCACAACCGCCTCTCGCTGCTCGTGTGGAAGCTCAGTCATTGCTCGACTGAGCCGCTGCAACTTTTCGCTGCGTACAGCTAAATGAACGGGCCCATCGACGTCCACCGTCATTTGTCCGGCTTCATCAAGTGCAGCAGCGTGCTGCCGATGTCTTTTTCGAAGATAATCACGCGCGCGATTGGCGACACAGGTCGCCAGATAGCTCTTCAGGCTTCCTGTGAGACGAAACTGCTGCACAGACTGAACAAAGGCGAATAAAAGTCTCCTGCACAATGTCTTCGGCAGCGCTGCCGTCGCCCAAGAGATTTGTTGCCAACGTCAGCAAATCATCTATGTACTTTTCATATATCCGGCGAAATGCCTCTGTGCTGCCGGACCTGAGTCTCCATATAAGTAGCCTGTCTTCCAGCATCTGCTGCTCGCTTAGCCGATATCGGAACAATCGATTGTCACTAATATAACGCCGGCCGGATAGGTTTTACTCTAAGGGAAAATGGCTTTTTCCGCAAAATCCGGTTCTGCAAGAAAACCCGCCAGATTGGTAAAGGCGGACAGAAAGGGCGGGCCGAACGAGAGGTGTAATGTACCAGCCTATCCTGGGCAGCAATTGGACTATTTGGAGGGCAGCAGGATTGTAACAGTTGTTCCCTGGCCTGGTTCGCTGGTAATGCCAAGGAAGCCGCCGTTTAACTCTACAAGGCGCTGCGCGTGCGCCAGGCCCATTCCCCGCCGCCGGCCGGCGGGCGGGCCCGAGAAGAAGGGCTGCGTCGCTTTGCTTAACGTCTCTGCGTCCATGCCTCGTCCGAGGTCCTTGACCTGCAATCTCACAAATTCCCCGGATTGGTCCGCATCGGCCGTAATCTTTACCGGGCCCATCGTGTCGGTGTAGGATTCGACGGAGTTGCAGATAATGTTCGCAAGGGCCGATACAATCTGCGCCGAATCTACAAAAACGGTTCCCAACGCCTGGGGCACTTCGGTCTGCACATTGATATGCTCTGCGTTCGTCTTCTGGCTGCTAAGCTGCAGGGCTTCGTCGATCAGCTCTCTGACGTTGGTCGGGGCCCGCCTTGGCTGCTGCGGCCGAGCAAAGGCCATCAGGTCCTCTATTATTGTGGAGATTCCGCGTGCGTTCTGCTCAATCTGTCTTAGAATTCTCTGTTTTTCGGGGTCGGTTTCGGCGCCAGCCAGCAGTTGCGCCCGGCCGGATATGACCGAGAGAGGATTATTCAATTCGTGTGCTGCTCCGCCGGCCATTTCCGCCAGGGCCGCAAACGTGCTTTTCTGAGAAACCTGGGGCGTTACTTGCTCTTCGGGCGGCGTTATAGGCCTGTGCTGCCGGACATCTTTGGGCCTGGCGATAAGCCGAGCGAAATGCTCAGCAAAGCGCTGCTGGTCTGCGTAACTGCCGGCTAAATCCAGAACAGAACCGGCAATTGAAGCAGCGGAACGAAAACTCTCCTGAAACAGTTCCGCGTCTGCCGGATAACGCAGCTCGAACACGAGTGCTCCTGTTGTTTTGCCGGCCGAAACCAGCGGCACCATCTTAGTCTGCTCCAGGTCGAACTCGGCATCCAGCTGCTCGAACAGCCAGCCAACGTGTCCGTAAGCGTCGACAATCTTGAACTGACCTGTCAGCGCTTCAGGTATCACCGGAGCATTTGCCGGGACATCCAGGTAAAGCAATCTTGTTCTACCCAGGGTTTCAGCAAGTACCGCCTGCAAAACTTGTGACTCGCCCGACGGAATCAGGTAGAGGCAGACCATACCCGTCTGAAAGAACCTTTGCCAGCGGACGGCAAAGCTCTCTGCAATGTCGATGGGCTCCGTATCCCCGTCCACGCTCAACAAAAACTCGGTTATAAACGCATGATGACTTGAAGCGGTATGCAGCCCCCGATTTTCCTCGGACAGCCTGTTATTTTCATGCGCCAGTTGCGCAGCGGCTGATTGAATGGTCTGGTGATAGCCGGCCTCGCCGTTTGCCTCATTCAAGCCCAGGGGTTCGCATTTCTGTTCCACTATTGCGGGGAGGTCTCGACCGATTTGCTCTAATTGCCCTGCTTGCAAGCCGAGCGACCAGGCGATTGCTTCAACTGACTCGGGCCGGTCATAGCTGCCGGACTCACCTGTGCCGCATTGCCGGGCTATGGCATCGGCCAACTGCACGACCTGGACAATTCTTGCTTCGGGCATGTTCTCTGCTATTGCCGCGGTCTGGTTGTGATGAAGCCATATCGCCAGGGTGATTTGATTCGGCAGGCGCCACCTTTGGGCGAGCCGCTTGCCGAGCATGGTGTGGTCAACGCCGAGGTGCTCTTGTTCAATCTCGCACGTCGAGCAGTTTCGCGCTTTTGCTTCCTGAGCGATGCGCTCGAAGCTCTTGGGCATTACGTCGTAAAGTGCGAGCTTGCCGATATCGTGCAGCAGGCCGGCCGTATAGGCCAGCTCGGCATCCATCTTCGGTGAAATAACCTCGGCGATGCGCTTGGCGCAAGAGGCGACCGCAAGATTGTGAACGGCAAGCTGTGTTCGTCGCCGCATTCTCTGGTCGGAAACGCCGTCGTGATTGAAAGGGCGAAAGACCTTCACTGCAAATAAGGTCTCCCGCAGCATGGACCAGGAAATCTTTTCGAGCGCCCCGCGAACGGAAGGGCTTCCACCGGTAAAGCTCAACCCCTGCTCGCGCATAAGGCACAGGATTCGCGCAGTCAGCGCCGCGTCTGATTCCACAATGCCTGCAAGCACTCCCAGAGGCGGTCGGGCCTGCAGCAGTATTGGCACGAGCTGCGATGCCACACCGGGCAGAGTTGAGAGGGAATCGAGCGGACGGACAATAAGTTCTATCCGATTCAAAGCTCCCGTATCCGTGACTTTGACCATCGCTTTTCTACAACCTCTTATCCAGTCGGTTATTCATGGCCCGTTGCTTGTCTGGTTCAGGCGGGCTGCGGTTGACACGCTTATTGCATCTGCAAAACAGCCGCGATCTTGTCGGTAAACTCATCGATATTGAATGGTTTCCTTATGAAATCTTCGGCGCCGGACTTCAAGAGCTGGCTGATCTCATCCTGTTTTATGACGCCGCTCACGATTATTATCTTAACGCTTCCGAATTCCGGGTTTCTTCTTATTGTCTGGCACACTATGTTGCCGTTGACGTCGGGCAGCATGTAATCAAGCAATATCAGATCGGGTCTGAACTGCTCGGTGAGTATGCCCGCGTCATAGCCGCTTGAAGCGGTCTTGATGTCGAACCTGCCGTCGCGCAGCAGCACATCTGTGATAAGCTCGATGATCTCAGCGTCATCATCCACGACAAGAATCCTCTTTTTGCCGGTCTCGAGATTCTCCAGAGGTATGTTGTTCTCCCTCATGAACTTGATAAGGCTCTGCCGGGGAATTCTTCGGAATTTAGAGCCTGGAATGCGAAATCCCTCCAGCCGACCCGCATCAAAACAACGGATGATAGTCTGCTGACTTACTTTGCAAATCTCGGCGGCTTCACCGGTTGTTAATAGGTCCTTCATTTTATCCAATCCTTTTCTTTGACCAAGTCCTTTTGGCAAGGAGTCTTCCCAGATTGCCTTTCTATCCTAATTTAACTATCGGACTTTGGAGTTGTCAAGAATTAAAAAAAGTTCGGAAACATCCAGAGTTACTTTGAAACAGTTGATATTATAAGCCATTTGGGCATTTGGGTGCGGTGCTGTTGCCCTTGAAATTCAGGTTGAAGGTGAGATTTTCTGAAAGAATCGATGTTTGACGGGCTGCAGGACGCCGCGGCGATGGGGTTTTCCCTACGGCCCGGTCAATTCATAAGTCCGATAATGGAGGCAGCCACATTCGCAGAGCTTTGACCGCGCTGGAATTACTGCGTGAGGTAGGAGCACCACAACTACACCAAAACTGATAAACGAGTAGTTATGGGTCGGCTCCACCTTGGCCTTTTTGATGTTTTCTTGCCCTAAAGCCCGCCTCTTGTTAAGCCGAACCTAAGAACCAGGAAAACAGAACAAACTTCGCCGAACTATTACACAGCAGATGGTTGTGGAAGACAAACGAAGGTACAGAAGATTGCGCCTGCTCACCAAGAAGCTCAATAAGGAGCGTAAGAGGCAGGCTAAAAAGATAGATATACTCTGCAACGACCTGATTGCAGCACAACGAGAGTTCATCAAGAGATTAGACACCATGAGTTTCAGAGCCCACTTCTACGAGTCAATCGTCGGCACGACGGATTTGGGCGGTCTTCTATCTTATGCCGACAAGCAGATCAAAGACAGAATCAAGGACTCACATATCGCCTTTTTTCTGCGGCAACAGGATGGTTTTGAATTGTACCAGGACGAAAGCGATGGGCCCATAACCCTCGGTAAAGAGGACATAGAAAACTGTTTCACTGCCGAGCTGGTGGACAATATATGCAGGTCGAACAAGATATGCACACTGGATGACATGTTCGCAATGGGTCTCGAAGGCAACCTGGTGAAGCTAAACAGTATTTCTGCAGCCACGATCCCTATTGGGCGACTTGGGTCGTCACTGGGCTTCATACTGATTTATCGTCCCTTCCGCAAGAGGCTGACTCGTGAGGAGTTGATCGACATAAGTTCGATAGTGCCGGGACTTTCCCGAGCGATAGAGTCGTGCCGGATGTTCTTACGCTCGACCGATTAGAGGTCAAAGGGTTAGTGTCGGCTCGCGGGGGCCAGCGGACCTTCCAATCACGCCGCGTTGTTCAAACATGCAAACAAGCCGATCCTGTGCGCCAGGTGGTGCTGATCAATCCCGGAAAACCGAGGGTCTTCCTCACTCGCCACAGTTATACTCGCTAAATTCTTGAATTGTCATCGCAGGCTTTTGGTATAATATCAGCCGTTGAAGCTTTGTTCAGGAACTGAAAGCGTGGCACAGCTAAAACCGTCGCAACAGATGCTGGCTCTTAACAATTGTGCCGTAATTGTGGCCCATCCGGATGATGAAGCGCTCTGGGCCGGCGGTACAATGCTCATGCGTCCGGAAGTCAGGTGGACGGTGGTCGCGCTCTGCAGAAAAAGCGACGAAGACAGATCTGCCAGGTTCTTCAGTGCCCTTGAGCACTTAAACGCGACAGGCGTGATTGGAGACCTGGATGACGGTCCCGAACAGTCGCCTTTGTCTGAGCGCCAGGTTCAGGACATGATAAGGTCGTTGGCGCCGCCAAGGAAATTCGACCTGATCATCACCCATGGTCTCTGGGGTGAGTACACGCGCCATAGAAGGCACGAAGAAACGGGCAGGGCAGTTTTGGCATTGCGAAAAACCGGTGAGTTGTCCACAGGTCAGGTATGGACGTTTGCCTATGAAGACGGGGGCGGCAAGTATCTGCCTCGGGCTGTTCGTGACGCCGATTTGCGAGTGAGACTGCCGGAAGGAATTTGGCAAAAGAAATATGAGATTATCACGGAAGTTTATGGTTTCACCCCTGAGAGCTTCGAAGCCAGGACGACTCCGCGAGAGGAAGCGTTTTGGTGCTTTGGAGCGGGCGATAATGTTCAAAGAATATAGGAGATGAGCAAATGAAGATCTTATTACTGTACGATTACCCGCCCTCGCCGGCGGGACTGGCCACGCAGGGGAGTCTGCTTCACAGAGGGCTCGAGGAATTGGGCGTTGACGTTCATTCGGTACACTTTGAATCGGCCCAGGAAAAGGAATGGTATTACAGGTGGTTCGGACCGGATGTTGTCGTCGGCGTCGGGTACTGGGGCCATACGCCCCATCTTGTCCTCCACCCGCAGCGCTATGGCGTACAGCCCGTTCCGTGGCTGGTCGCCGACGGCTACATGGGTGATTACAACGAGATACTCGATGCTCTGCCGCTCATCCTTGTTACCTCCAGATGGGTAAAGAAGGTCTATGTGCGAGATGGGCTCCGTGGAGAGAACATCGAGGTGCTTCCGGTGGGCTGCGATACGGATTCTTTTGTCCCCCGCGATAAGAGCGACCCAAAGGTCGCTGCCGTACGTGAGGCGCTCGGAGTTGCGCCAGACCAGATAATGATTCTAACTGTAGGAGGGGATGCAACGTCCAAAGGTGCGCAGGAGGTCATGCAGGCCCTGGCAATCAACGACACTAAGGCGCCGGATTGGAAGTATGTCTGCAAGGTTTGGCCTCAGCCTCGCACAGAGCAGCAGAATCTGGTGGACCTGCAGCTGGCAACCCAGTTGGGTATTGATAAGAACGTTGTTTACACCACCAACGTCATCTCCCGAAATTTCATGCCTTATCTCTTGGCTGCGTGTGACATTTATGCGGCCCCGTCGCGTTTGGAAGGATTCGGAATGATTCAGGTGGAGGCCGGCGCCTGCGGCAAACCGGTCATAGGCATTAAGGCAATGGGTATGCTGGACACTATGGTGCATGGCCAGAATGCATTCCTGGCAGGCATTGCACAGGAAGTCAGATTGAAAGAAACGACGTTGGACAACGAGTCGGGCCACGAACCGGGACACCGGATAGTGTTCAAGAGGCCTCGAACCGTCGATTACCGGGCCAGCGTACATGACATCGCCAATTACCTGATGGATTTGATGACGAACGCCGAGCTGCGAATTAGAATGGGAGAAGCGGGAAGAAGACGGGCCGTAGAGAATTACGACTATCGTGTAATCGCCAGGAAATTTGTGAAGATCATATCTGAGCGACTGGGGATTTCGTGAGATGGAAAAACGGGACAAGACTTTGATTAAGCAAGCAAAGGAGGCGGCGCTGAAGGTGCTGCTTCACAACGCGCACGGCCCGTGTCGCGGGCTTCCGAGGACCGCCGGATGGGGTTATCCGGAGCCCTATACGCGAGACATCATGATTTCCTCGCTCGGAATCCTCACGACCGGGAACCAGAAATTGGTTGCCTCGCTGCGAAAGGCGCTGGAGACGGCTGCCAGAAACCAAAGCAGGCTGGGGCATATTCCTTCGCTGGTTCATGATCCTGATGACCGCGGGGCTAGCGACTGCACGCCGCTCTTTCTGATGGCCACAGCGTTTTTGCGAAAAGTCATTGGCGAGCAGGAGTTTCTGCAGGAGGCGGTGGACAAGGCGATGAGGTGGATGGAATACCGCAGCCCTTCTGATCGTGTCCTGGTGGCGCAACTGCCCACGAGTGACTGGCGTGACGAGCAATGGATTCTCGGATACGGATTGTATGTGAATACTATAGTCTATACGTATCTGAGGCTCCACGGGCAGGAGGAGCGAGCATCGGTGCTGCGGGAGGCCATGGGGCACTTCACTGTTAAAGGCGACAGGCAGAATCGGCATGTTCACGAGGGGCTCGTTCTAAGGTATAAACCTTACTATGCGTTATGGTCTTACAAGGTATACAGGAGCGAGCGATTTGACCTGCTGGGCAACAGCATTGCTATCCTCTCCGGCATTGCCTCTCATTCGAGGGCCAATTCCCTTATTTCGTGGGTCGAGGCGGAGTGCCAGTCGTTAAGGCAGAGGGAAGATTTGGCGGTCGACCTGCCGCCCAATTTCTTCCCGTACGTCAGGCCCGGCGACCCGGATTGGATCCCCAGATACGAGCGGTACAATCAGCCTGGTGAATACCACAACGGCGGAGTCTGGCCCTTTGTCTGCGGCTTTTACGTGGCGGCGCTGGTAGCTGCCGGCAGACACCAGCTTGCCGAAAGAAAACTTGCAGCGCTCGCCAGGCTTGTTAGACCCGCCAGAGCGGCAGACGTCGAATTTGGGTTCAACGAGTGGTGCAGAGCACAAGACGGAACACCTCAGGGCGAGGACTGGCAGAGCTGGTCGGCTGCAATGTATCTGTACGCTGCCGCGTGCGTGGAGCAGGAAAGGACGCCTTTCTTTCACGAGATTCGCGACCATACTTGACGGCTTCGTCGGTGAATTCGCCAAAAAGTACTGGTTTATTTGCTTGCAATACGAGCTGTTCCTGCTAAATTTAAGCCGTCGTGAAAGGACGTTGGGCAGGTAGCTCAGTCGGTAGAGCAACGGACTGAAAATCCGTGTGTCGGTGGTTCAATTCCACTCCTGCCCATTTTTAACCCTTTTTATGGCAAGCAGTTATGACTGCTTGTCCTTTTTTGTTTTTCGAAATTTGGGGGTGCGCGCCAAAGTGTGACA
>DATKZT010000045.1:0-35314 GCA_035527845.1 Sedimentisphaerales bacterium
GGCACGCATTACATGTTCAGTTCGTCGAATAGCGTTGCATCTTGCCAGCGGCTATCCGCTCAAGGAATTTTTTGCTCGTGTACTTGCCCGCCTGAAAGGCCTGACACCCGCCGTTGCATCTGGCTGACAGCCCGAAAATCCTGATTGCTGTATGGGGGTAAGGGGCTGTTGTGCGCCGAATGTGTCAAAACAAGCCTGCTGAACCAACTTTCAGCCAAAATTACCCGTCGCCGCTGATTTTGATTCCCCTGTGAAATATGCGGGCTAATGCTCTGTCAGCATATGGCGTTTCTTTGGTCTCTGCATGTGGCCGCTGCCGCTTGTGCCCCAACTGTCGTGCACGTGCGCACCCCGTAGGCAAGGTCCCCGTACCGCGCAAGCAGACCGAGGCGGACATCTGGCCTCAGATTTGCGGGTTTTCCATATAATTCCGCCGTCCCACGTGTATTCTGAAGCTCGCCCAATTCACTTACACGGACTCTCGCCAAGCTTACGGTGGTCCAGAATCGGCGTGTCCTCAGGCAGGCGTGTCCGATTCATATCAATAATCTCACCGTCAACATAAAGCGCTATTTCCACACGCGCCTGCTGGCAAGGCCAATAAAATCGCACGGAATTCGGATCGCGGTGCTCTGAAACAATCACCCAGTTACCGATAAAATCCTTTCCAACAAACTGAGGCAAAACACCATCGGTCAATCGACTTTCAATCGAGGCGGTCCACTCGGCATGGTGAGAGTAACTGCCGGAGGCTGAAGGTGGTGTCATTGGCATAACCCTTTGTGGGAATGGAAGTTGTGTTCATTTTGTTGTGCATAAGGAGATTGGGTTCGTTTGGGTTTGTTTTGCCGGAGGCTGAAGGTGGTCTCATTTTCGTAATCCTTTGTGAGAACTGAGGTTGCGTAGATTTTTGGGTTTTTCGGAAATTGGCTTTGATTGGGTTCGTTCCGGCTTCGCATCCCGGCTTCGTAGAGTACTTCGCCGCGGCAGGCAGGCTTCGCCGCGATAAGTTGGGTTCGTTTTGGGTTTGTTCCGGCTTCGCATCCCGGCTTCGTAGAGTACTTCGCCGCGGCAGGCAAGCTTCGCCGCGATAAATTGGGTTCGTTCCGGTTAAGGCTGAAGGGGGGTTCATTGTCGTAACCCTTTGCGGTGACTGAGGTTGCGTAGATTTTTGGGTTTTTCGGAAATTGGCTTTGATTGGGTTCGTTTGGGTTTGTTTTTGGTGACGCGAAATCGGGCATATTGTCGTAACGCTTTGTGTAAAAGGAGGTTGCGTTGCTTTTTGGGTTTTTGGGAAATTGGGTTTGTTTTGGGTTCGTTTGGGTTCGTTTTGGCTTTGAGGGCCCCTGACGGGCGAAAAATTGGGTTCGTTTTGGGTTCGTTTGGGTTCGTTTGGGTTTGTTTGGGTTTGTTTTTGGGTGCTGCCGGAGGGGTTGTATTTTCGTAATCCTTTGCCAGATAAAGGGTTTTGAATCCGCCGGAGGCGGACAAGATTGGGTTTGTTTTGCATAATTTGCTGATAAATTCGTACGTAATCCTTCGTACATTTTCACTTTCGGGGCAGAATTGTTGGGGTTTAGGCGGCTTGTAATTGGTGGTTCGTGGCTGGTGGGTCCCGCCAAAAGGACCCGCCTTCGGCGGGCAAGCGGCGGGTAAACGTGGGTCGTGGTTGGTGGCTCGTGACTCGTGGCTCGTGAGTGGTAGTGAGTTGGCAAGATGGGCGGTTTGGGCGATTCTCGATTCTTGATGCCCGATGCTCGATTCTTGCGTATATGGTGTTGGGTTGGCAAGATGGGCAATCCCAGTGAGATAGCTGCCTTATAGGCAGGTAAGATCATCTCACGGGATGAATTTTGGGGTGGGTTGGCCATTTTGAGGGGCTCCGCATTTGGTATTTAGTATTCAGTATCAGGTTGTAACATTCTGGTAGGTATTATACTCGATTTTGGAAGAAAAGTCAAGGGAGAAGGGCAAAAGAATTAGCCACGAATGAACACGAAAAGGGTCTGCCGGGGTTGTCGTCGGTAGCAAGCAATAATGTTGGACACCGTAAATTGACAGGCTCACACCAGCAGCCTAAGCAGTGAGCCAGGGTTTCCGACAACCAGGTCGCGGCCCTCCTTAGCCTGCTCCAAGGTTATTGAAGAACTGTGTGCGGCTCCGTTTCTGAAGGACTCAATGAATCGGCCCCAGTCTTTGATAAATTGCTCTTCCAAAAGACAGGCTGCCTTCTTGTGTTTCCGCAGGTGAGCAATGAGCATTGCCAATACTGGGGCCGGTTTAAGCTCTTTCCGTACTCGCAGTAGTACATGCCACATGGCTCCCATGGTGAGAGCCTTATCTTCGGAGAGAAACATCTTCAACTCACGGATAGTCCGTTCAACACTGCGCTGGTCCGATGGTGAGGGCGGAATCGGGCCAAAATCACATTTGTAGATGGTTTCATTAGATAGGAGGCCGTCTTGACGCAAGGATTCTCTGAATGATTGGAAGAACTCTTTGTGTATCTGACACTCCAGCGCTTTTGCGTACTCAATCACAACAGGCGCGTAATCTGCCTTTCCGTCGCCCAGCCTTTCGAGCTCTTTGAGAAGTATCTCGGCGGTACTCAAGAACCGTCTAACTTCATCATCCAGACCGTCCCATTCTGTTCCAAACAGCTCTATGATATCTTCTAACTGGGCGTCCCAGCCGGTATCCGGTGCGTATTTAGATTCCAACATCCTCAATTCGTGGGTCGTCTGATTGCTGAAGATGTCCATGTATTCAGCCGAGTCTGCGGGAGACTCAGCCGCGCATTGTTGT
This sequence comes from Sedimentisphaerales bacterium, assembly GCA_035527845.1. Classification (GTDB taxonomy): domain Bacteria; phylum Planctomycetota; class Phycisphaerae; order Sedimentisphaerales; family Anaerobacaceae; genus JAUWKC01. The sequence continues at coordinate 2,806 of DATKZT010000045.1, forward strand.
CTCGCTTCCCGTGCGGCGCCTATCGCTCTGTTGATGTCGCTAAGTCCGAGTGCATACAAGATAGACTCAACATCAACCGCGACTTTTTGGCGGATAGCTACCTCCTCGATAAAGAACTTGATGGCAAGCCTGATGGCATCTTCACCTATTTCAAGGCGGTCATCCGGCTGGGCGAAGTATGAAAAAAGTGTTAAGGCCCCAGCGAGCTTGATCGCGTTTTGCCGAACACGGACACTAAACAGAATATCGCTCTTGATCTGCGTCAGGACGAGCTCCTGTGCTTTCTCTAATTCATGAAAGAAGGTCTCGCGCAAGACAACGGTCTTGCTCTCAAAGCGCTCTTTGACGAGCGGATGTTCGGTCTGAATCGCGTAAACAAGGGTGAGGTGGTCGCGTATTTCGCCGGCGAGCCGCATCCGCATCCTGCCCATGGCCAACTCTCTTTGATTACGAGACAACTCCCTGAGACGCTGCTTTGTCATACGATGCATGCGAACAAGCATGCGGTCCTCTATGGCGTTGAAATTCGGGTCCGCTACCGTAACGCGGTAGCCGGTGTCTTTGCTAACCTGGGTATTGTAATTCGTCGAAAAGAAGCAGCTAAACTCATAGGGACCAATTGTCTCGACCTTGGTTTCGTAACGTATCCTGCCTTGTTCCAATGCTAATTTCAGCGGTTCAACCATGCCTTTGTAACGAAACCAGTCGTTAAACTCGGTCACTACAAAGTTGAACCGCTTTCCCTGGTAGGCTTCTCCTATCCTGATGAAATTGGCTGGGGTCATGCCGCCGCAATAGCGATTCAGGCCAGGTAGCCCGTGGGCGAGCACGTTTTTCGCTTCATCACCAAGCATGAGGTCCTTGACGGAGAAGGTTTTCCCCGTGCCCGGAGCGCCGAACAGCGCAAGGTGAAATCCGGTGTTGCCGGCTCGTGTACCTTCCGGATTGATGATCTCCGTTGCGGTCATCCCGTACTGGTGAGCCAAAGCTAACAGCACGTCAAAATACAACATCGGACCAAAAAGCTCTTCCAAGTAATGCGTAACCAAGGCGAGGCTCATGTGGTCGCGGCCAAATTCGAGCGTCTCCTCGAGCCGATTAGCAAGCACGTCACGAAGGTAATCCTCGAACTGCTTTTCCATCTGCTGCACGTGAGCCAGTTCGGCTTGTGCCGCCTCCGAGTTGATCACGGGCAGCTCCTGACTTCTTGGCGAGGCCAATACCCGCCGTAGTAGGGGAACCATTTCTGCATAAAGGGTATAGGTGGTGACGTCCTTCGCCGTCCCGGACAGCTTGCGAATAAGCTTAAAACCAAGCAGGCTGTCGAGCGTGTTCCTCCAGCGACGGAATCTGGCCTTGATGACGGTGAAATCCGCCTGGAATCCGGGCTGATTGAGAAAATATTCGAGCACTTCTCGGGCTTCCCGTTCGGCTGTAAGGCATTGCAGGATATCAAGCTCCAACTGGTCCCAAACATTGCCGGATCGCAGTTGCCCGTTCTGCATAGTATAATACTGCCCGAAGAAATTGTCGGGAAACGCCCCCGGCATTTTCATATTCATACCCAGCATGTTGCGGGTTGTGCCGTTTATGGCCTCGAGAAAGTGTTCCTCGCTCAGGCTATTGGCGTATGATTGCGCCTGGATAACGCTCATATTCAGACATTTCTGGAGGAGCTCACGTCGTTCCTGCAATTGGTCAGGAGAAAGATCCATTATTGCGCCCCGTTAAGAAAACGTCTTATCTTCTCAAACTCAACCGTGTCGAGGCTGTTTCTAATTTTCAAATCCTCAAGATACATGTACCCGATTTTCTTGTGCAATCCGTCTTTTCGGTTGGCGGGTGAGCCAAGTTTGTTGCGCACTTCGTTGCCGCGCGATTTTGGCACAACCAGATAGAGTTCTATCTCTGACTCCGGCGCAGCGGTCAATAGATTTCTGAACCTGTCAATCCCGCTGGTGATAGTGCTGGTTCGTTCAACTTCGAAGGCGGCCACAATACCCTTGCCTCCGTTGTGCCAGAGAACGTCTATCTGTTCAATGATTTCACGGGCAGGTTTGGGCATTCCCTTGACCCGCTGCGGCAAGTCGCTGCTCATCTTCCGAAACTCCGCGTATTTTATCTGTTCCGTTCGTCCGATGTGTGCCTTCAAATTCCGGCTACTGGCTATCTCTACTAATCGCGCAATCGCAAGGTCATGGTCCGATTCCTCACTTGTGGCTAAGCGATATTCAACGTCTGCCCCAAGTTCTGCAAAAAGTTTCTCTCGCTCGATGTCTTCCTTGAGCTTCCAGACCTTTCGACCCGCCTTCCCTTTGCTTACCTTGCCCGCCGCTGCTTGCGAAATCGGAATAAGTTTGGCAATACTGTTTAAGACCGATTGAATCTCTCTCGCTTCCGCCATGTTGGAGTTTATAAGGTTCTCGTAAATTTTACTGAGAATATCGTCCTGTGTTGCAAATCCCCGTGAGTAAAGTAATCGCTTTATCAAATACTCTATTCTTGCTTCCACAGGCACAAAGTCCAGTTCCTCGTATGATTTTTTATAGTGTTGTTTGCTATATTCCTCAAGCGCATGCTTCAGGTCGTCGCCGGGATTGGATTTCACCTGCCACTTGCCATCCTTTTCGTCAAAATTATTGGTCAAATAGGGAACAAGCTCCTTTTCGCTGATTTTATCAAGAAGATTATTATTCAATAGCCACGGCATCAGCTTCATATAGATGAGCGAGAGCGACGCCCCTTTATGGTGGAGGACCGCTTCTGCCGCAAGACGTTCAATCTGTCGGCCTATCTCAGCATGCTCAATCTGCCTGAATTCCGGTTGCTTTTCCACCTTCTGAAACGACAAAATAAAATCGCCGAGCATCGAACCGCTGCGACGGGTTTGTATTGTTTGTGTGTAATTGGCAATGGGCGGCTGATATATCATCCCGTCATGTTCGGCGAGTTTGAATCCAGCGTCGTGTGCAGCCAGATGTATCGCATTCCAAACCTTAAACTCCTTGTTATGGAATGTCATTACCATCCATCGTCCTGGTTTCAGCGCGCGATGACATTCTCGGAACACTTCGTACAGCAGCGTTCTGTACTCGGAAAGCCCCTTCTTGTGTTCTTTGCTGACGACGGCTTCCTCCTCATCATCAATGAGACCATTGCAGTCAAGAATACCACCTACCCATGCCCAGTAAAAATTGCACAGTTCCGCATACAGCACATTGTTCCCGTACGGAGGATCCGTAATCACAACATCTATAGAACTGTCCGGCAGAGGCAACTTCGTAGCGCTGCCCGTCCAGATGAATGCTGTGGAGGTTTCCATTAGCTCTTCGTACTTTTCTGCCGTCACGCACTTTCCGCCAATCTCTTTGGTCGAATAGTCTTTTCCTGACTTGATAGATCTAGATCTGTTTTTCCACGCCTGCCAAGGATTTATTTCGCAAAATACTTCGGGCAGCCAATAAGTGCTGCTTGCCCACTCAATCGGATTTCCCCCTTGCCAACCCTTACTTCGAAAGACCATCTTATTAGTAAACCTGAGAGAGGCGCTGAATACGAATCCGAGAAGGTCTCTAACTGACAGATCGACCTTGTCTTTGGCATTCTTGATATATGTGCCGATCAAAGTATTAGCGAACAAGTTACGTGGCGTGAAGAACTGGTCGAAACGCTTGATATGTGCATTGTAAGGTCGTCTCAAATCCCACCAGTCGGGCATCTCCAAAGTCGGATGCCAGAGGCCATCTTGTTTAATCCTGTCTCTATGATTTTCTGCAACTGAGCGGGCCAGGTCTATGTCCCTCTCTGTTGGCTGGAACTCGCCCTTATGACGGCACTTGGGACAAACAACATGCACGCTTATCAAAACATCTTCCAGACGCTTGCATTCAGACGGACGCCACTCACCCTTGCATCCCTTGTGGTAACATCTATACTTGCCTGCTGACACGCCGGCAACCTTCTCGCCTTTTCCCGCACGCTCCGCTTTGTGTAGCTCAACTATGTTACTGCATTCCCTGCACTCGACAACGTTGCTCCATTCGAACCAATCAGCCGGGACTTTCTTGCCGCACTTAGGACACGTGGTCAGATACAGTTTCTCTATTTTCTCGCGGCATGCGGCTTCGACGTGCTCGAATGCATCTTTGAGTTCGTCCATATCGACGTCAATCACTTCCATGCGTGTGATGAACGTGGCTAAAGGGTTGATGTCCACGCCGATGACTTTGCGCCCTAGTCGAAGACCCTCAACGACCGTAACGCCGCCCCCACAGAAAGGGTCGAGTATGATGCTCCCGGGATTCGAGTAGTGCTCGATGAGGGACCGAAAGACGCTCCAGGGCCGCCGGGCAAAATATCTGTGCATCTTATAAACCGGCGTATGGGGCTTGGCGACCACCGCGTGATCGATAGGTTTCAGGTTGTCCAAATCCTTCAAGTCGTCGGCCATACTCCCCGTATCTCCTTTGCCTAAACCTCATCGCGGCAACAACAACGAAACCAACCTACCACAATATGCTTCTGTTGGCAATTGTCGTTTCTCCATTATCCAGCCGCGTGCCTGTGCGATGTTACCCCTCGCGTCTGGCGTGCGCTCTGCCCTCTGTGCCCTCTTTGGCTGGGGGTCTTCCGCCATTCTCTCGAGCCTTGGCAATTGCTTGTCCGCGCTGTACGTTATCTCCGATAGGTCTCATCCAGGGTAAGGCCTAAATACCGCAAATAAATTTGGGGTCTAACCATTTCTTAGATTGCCGCGCTGCGCTCGCAATGACGAAGACGAAGTAGCTTCGGAGGAAGTATGCGTTCACGGGTGCAGGCGTCCAGCGGTAGGCATTTTACGGGGCGGGGTGGGAAAAATCAAAAAGTTTTTATTTTTACAGGATTTGCGTGGACCTGAAGGTCCACCCTACATTTTGGATTGCGTGACCCGGGATGGGGTCGGGTCCGCCTAATCCGCCAAGTCCGCCTCGGCGCCAAACAACCGGTGCGTAACCGGCGGGTAAACGGCGGGCAAGCAGGGGTGGGGAAACAAGGGGACCCGCAAGACAGGCCCGCCAAAAGACGCGGCGGGTAAACTTCGGGGCTAACCATGTAATTGATGCGTCGCCGGGCAAGGCAAATCCGCCTACGGCGGACAAGTCTGCCGGCGTTCCTCGTCTGACTGAACGCGGAAAACGCCCCTATTGTCAACCTCTGATGGTTCGAGTTCTACCTCTTTATGTAAAGGCTGCCGGGCAATTCCTTTGTCAGGCCCTTGAGCCGAAGTGAAATGAGGCTCGCATTGACCCTTCCAGGCTCCAAATTGGTCTCGCCGATAATTTGGTCCACGTGCAAAGGCTCCCGACTCAGGCACTCATAAATCGCTTTTTCATCATCGGTCAGCTTCAGCGTGGTCGCATCGAACAGCGGCGAGTCCATTGTCTCGGATGCCTTCTTGGCCGCCGAAGTCACGTGGTCCTGCAGCTGCTCACCGACGTATCCGAGCGCCTCCATAACGTCCTCCACCGACTCGATAAGCCTCGCTCCTTCCTTTAACAACTGATGGGCGCCCTTGCTCAGCGGCGAATCGATTTTGCCGGGCACGGCCATCACCTCCCGGTTGTTCTCGAGGGCCGCTCGTGCCGTGATTAGGGCCCCTGAATTCAAGGGCGCCTCGACCACGATTGTCCCTAAGGATAGTCCTGCAATTATTCTGTTTCGGGGCGGGAAGTTCTCGGAGAGCGGCTCATAGCGCAGCGGCAGCTCGCTGATGCAGGCCCCGGATTCGGCTATGAGCTCGAATAGTCTGTTGTTTTCGGGGGGGAAGATATTAGCGAGGCCGCAGCCCTGTACGGCGATGGTTCGGCCGCCGGCCGTCAACGCTCCGTGATGAGCGGCGGTATCAATCCCGCGCGCCATGCCGGAGACAATTGTGAAGCCGGCTGAGCCTAACAGGTGCGCAAACCGCGAGGCCTGCTCCCGGCCGTAAATGCTGCACCGCCGGGTTCCGACGATTGCGATGGCCAGGTTATCCTGCCGGGTCAGACCGCCCTTGATGTAAAGGACCGGCGGCGGGTCGTAAATCTGCCGCAAAACGGGCGGATAGCGCTGGTCGCAGATGTGGATTATCCATACCCCCAGCTTCTCGGCCAGCTCCAGCTCGGCCTCGGCGTCAAATCGGTTGCGCGTTCCGGCAATTGCCTCGGCGGTCTTGAAGCCGATACCGTCTATTTTCGTCAGCTCACTGACCGACGCCCCCAATGCGAGGTCAACCGTGCCGAAGTGCTTGAGGAGCCTGGAAAACGTGACCGGACCGACGTTATCGGCTCCGAGCAATTTGAGCCATTTGTCAATGCCTGCGGCATTTTGCTGTGCTTTGGCCATTCTCGCTGCGCTCCCGCACAGAAGTTGATTTGAGCGATAGTCTAAGCAATAATTGCCCCAAGTCAAGGCAAAGCCGACAGTTTTTTGCTTTTCTTCGATAAGCCCTTTTGTTAAAATAGGATAACTGTTGGCGGGGACGGTCCGTCAGGGGTGGTTTTTGCATAAAAACGGCGGGAAGAACCGTCTTCAGGTTGTTATCAGAATCGCAGCAGATTGAGGTAGATGCCCACGGGCAAGGTTTGTTAAGGGCAAAGTTTGCAATAAACATAGGAAAAAGCCCGTCTTTAACTGAGCCAAGAGGGTATTTTCGGCGTCAGATAAGCAATGTCGGAGAAGCGTATTGTGTTGTATGAGCGTAAGCGACTGACCTCGTTGTTCCGGGCACTTTGTGCCGCGGCGGCCCTTTGTCTACTCACCGCGCCGATGGGGTGTAAGGCGCCTTCGGAATACCGGCTCAAAGCTGACGACGTGGCAAACTCTATAATTCAAGAAAAGCAGGCGGCGGCTCTCGGCCAAGCGCAAGAGTTCAGCATAGAGAGGCCAAGTGATATCCTTCGTCGGCGGCTCCTGGCGGACCAGAATCTGCCACTTTCGAGCAACGCCTCTTTGGGAACCGACCGGCTCGAACCTATCGACCATTGGCCTGAAAAGGATTACCCGAAGGAGAACGAGTCATCATTGAACCCGGTTGTCCTGCTCGATAACCCAAAGCAGGTCAAAATGTCGCTGATGCAGGCCCTGCAAGTCGGCGCTCAGAACAGTTTCGAATATCAAACACTCAAAGAAGACATTTTTCAAGCGGCTCTCGATCTCGACCTCGAACGCAACGAATTTCGCAACATCTTTGTCGGGCAGGTCAGCAGCCTTGCCAGCACAAACACCACCGGCGACCGCACGGTCAGCGGAGTGGAGAACAGCGCTTCAATCGGCGTGACCAGGACCCTCGAAAACGGCGCTGAGTTGAGCACGGCTTTGGCAATCGATCTTGCCAACCTCCTGACCATGGGCGGCGCTTCATCCTTCGGCATCACCGGGGACGCATCTATCGCGATCCCCCTGCTCAGGGGCTCCGGAAAGCACATCGTAAGAGAACCTCTCACGCAGGCTGAACGTAATGTCGTATATGCAATCTACGACTTCGAAAGATTCAAGCAGACCTTCGCCGTTGAGGTCGCACAGGGGTACCTCGGAGTTCTCAGACAGCTTGATTCGGTGCGAAATGCCGAAACCAACTATCGCAGCGTGATAGACTCGGCTCGTCGCTCGCGCTGGCTGGCGGACGCCGGACGACTTTCCGAAGTCCAGGTTGACCAGGCGGTGCAGAACGAGCTGAGGGCGCGACAAAGCTGGATAAGGGCAATGGAGTCATTCAAGGGTACGCTCGACTCGTTTAAGAATCTGCTCGGTCTGCCCCCGGACGCTCAGATTGAGCTTGATAGGGCCGAACTGGAGCAGTTGGTTGCTCCCGCATCTGAAATGATAGCTGATATAGTCCAACAAGACGAGGCGGAGCCGAACAAGGCGCCTGCGCCCGCGGGCGCGCCGGTGGAGCTCCCGCCGCCAACCACAAAAGACGCCGGCCCGCTGGAGATGAATGAACCTGATGCGGTGAGGCTGGCTCTCGATAATCGTTATGATTTGCAGGTTGCTCAAGGCGGCGTTTACGATGCCCAAAGGGCGGTAGTGGTGGCAGCCGACGCATTACGGGCGGAGCTGACTCTTCTTGGGGCCGCCGCGATTGGCGAAGGGCGGTCGATTGGTTCGGCTACTGACGACGACGGCGAGCTTCGATTTGACAAAGGGGTGTACTCGGCCTTGTTTACCCTTGATCTGCCATTGGAAAGAACGGCCGAACGCAATGCTTACCGCAATAGTTATATTTCTCTCGAGCGGGCCGTCCGCAATGTTCAGATTCTCGAAGATAGGATCAAGCTCAGTGTGCGCCAGAGGCTTCGTGACCTGCTTGAATCGCGCGAGAGCCTCAAAATTCAGGCCAAATCCGTTTTGCTCGCTGAGAAGCGTGTCAAGAGCACCGAGTTCTTTCTCCAGGCCGGAAGAGGGCAAATACAAATCCGCGACCTGCTGGATGCCCAGAATGACTTGCTTTCAGCACAGAACGCCCTGACCCTGGCCGCCGTCAATTACAGAATAGCCGAACTGCAGCTCCAAAGCGATATGGGACTGCTTAAGATCGATGAAAAAGGTTTATGGCGCGAATACTCGCCGAAGGAAGTTGCCAATGCCCGAAAATAGCCCGACAGTTCGCTCTAATACAAACAAGTACTTGATAGCCGTTGTTGTTCTCCTGGCGGCCGTCGCCATCAGTATTGGTGCGGTGAAACTCGCCGGCTTCGGTAATGACGACGGCTCGACAACCAATCATGCCACTTTCGCCGTCAGGCGGGGCCCGCTCAGGATTAGCGTCACCGAGTCCGGAACAATTAAGGCCCGAGAACAGATCATCGTCAAAAGCGAGGTCGAGGGAAGAACGTCTATCATGACGCTGATTCCCGAAGGGACACGCGTAAAGAAGGGAGACCTGCTGGTCGAGCTGGACGGAAGTCAGTTGCTCGATAACAGGATCGACCAGGAAATCACGGTGCAAAATGGCGAGGCCGCTTTTATCGGGGCCCGTGAGAATCTGGCGGTCATCACAAACCAGGCACGGAGCGATGTCGATGTCGCCGAGCTTACCCTCGAATTTGCCAAGCAGGACCTGGCGAAATACCTCGAGGGGGAGTATCCGAATCTGCTCACCGAAGCCAGGGTGCAGATTACCCTCTCCGAAGAAGAGCTTAAACGTGCCGAGGAAAAAGCAAAATGGTCGCGGACGCTTTTTGACGAGAAATACATCTCGCAGACTGAGCTGCAGGCCGACGAATTAGCTGCAAGCAAGGCAAAGCTGAATCTCGACCTGGCCAAAAACAATCTCACTCTGCTCGAGAAGTTCACTTACAAGAGAAACCTCGCACAGCTCAACAGCGACGTCAAGCAGGCCGAAATGGCGTTCGAACGAACAAAGCGAAAAGCCACGGCGGATGTTGCGCAGGCCGAAGCGGACCTCAAAGCAAAGCAATCCGAATTCAGCCGCCAGCAGGATAAGCTCAAGAAGATTGAAGAGCAGATTGCAAAAACCACGATATACGCCCCTGCCGATGGGTTGGTGATTTACGCTACCAGTGCGCAGTCGGGCGGCCACCGCAGCTCAAGAGAGCCTCTGGATGTGGGCCAGGACGTTCTCGAACGTCAGGAGCTGATATATCTGCCAACCGCCTCATTGGCGAACGCCGAAGTTGCCGTTCACGAGTCCAGTCTGAAAAAGGTTCAGCTTGGTCTTCCGGCGATAATTACCGTTGACGCACTGCCGGGCAAGACGTTTGTCGGAAGTGTTGCCCGCATCGCCCCGCTGCCCGACGCACAGAGTGTATGGATGAACCCCAACCTTAAAGTTTACAATACTGAGATATACCTCGACGGCAATGACGTCTCTCTTCGCACGGGCATGAGCTGCAAAGCCGAAATCATAGTGCAACAGTACGAAAACGAGCTGTACATACCCGTCCAGGCAGTTTTGCGGATCGCCGGAGAGACAACGGTTTACGTCGTAAACGGCAACAACACCGAACCTCGTAAGATCGAAATCGGCATGGACAACAACCGAATGGTGAGAGTCATCAGCGGCCTCGAAGAAGGCGAGCTCGTGATGCTTACTCCCCCCCTCAAGGCTGCCTCTGTGGACGAGTCGGCCGAGAGGATTACTCCGGAAACGACTCCTCTCGAAGGCGATGCTGAAGAAGTTTACAGGCGCGTTAACGAAAAACTCGAGGAGAGAGTAAACGGCGCGGAGGAATACGGTCAGCCGCCGCGCGAAACCGAGATCAACCAGGAGGACAGAAAGGGTCGTGGTCCTTCGGACGACTCCGGAACAGAAAAAAAGGGCGGTGGAAAAAGACAAAAAAGGGGCAAGAGATTTGAAAATATTTCGGACGCCGAAAGGGAGAAGATGCGCGAAAGATTCAGGAACATGTCCCCCGAAGAAAAAGAGAAAGTTCGACAGCAACGGGAAAGTGAAGACAGGTAAATGGATAATGTTTCGTCTTGCATCACGAACAATGAGATAATCCGGCTGGAAAATGCGGAGAAAATCTACCAGATGGGAAAGCAGCAGGTACGGGCCCTGGCCGGAATCAATATATCTTTCAAACAAGGCAGCTTCTGGGCCATTATGGGTCCGAGCGGCTCGGGCAAAAGTACCATGATGAATGTTCTGGGCTGCCTGGACCGCCTCAGCGCAGGCCGCTATTTTCTTGAAGGCCACGACGTAAGCAGCCTCGGCGACGCCGATCTCAGCGAGCTTCGGCTCAGACATCTGGGCTTCATCTTTCAGAGTTTCAACCTGATACCCCAGTTGACCGTCCAGAGGAATATAGAGCTGCCGCTGTATTATCTTGGATGGGATGCGCGCGAGAGTGCGGAGCGGGCGCAGGCGCTTGCCTACCGTGTGGGACTCGAAGGCAGACTGGACCATCGCCCGACCGAGCTTTCCGGCGGTCAGATGCAGCGGGTGGCCATAGCCAGAGCGCTGGCGAACGACCCGGATATAATTTTTGCCGACGAGCCGACCGGTAATCTGGATACGGCAACGGGCGAGCAGATTCTAGAAGTGCTGGATGAACTTAGTGAGCATGGCAAGACCATTATCATGGTGACACATGAAGTCAACGTGGCCGCGCACGCAACGCACCGCCTGCACATGTTAGACGGGCTGATCGAACGAATCGACGGGGACTACTGATGCACCAGCTAAGGGTCATCCGAAATATCTGGTCGGGTATTGAGAACCTGCTGCTGCACAAGCTGCGGTCTCTGCTCACGATGTTAGGCATTGTGTTCGGGGTGGGCAGCGTGGTGGCTATGCTGAGCGTGGGCGAGGGCGCGAGCAAGGAAGCGTTGGACCAGATTCGCAAGCTCGGCAGCAATAACATAATCATCTCGGCAATCAAGGCCGCAGAAGACGAAGCGGCTACTACCACGCATTCACACATGAGCATCTACGGGCTGACATACGAAGACAATGCCCGCATCAACGAAAGCTTCGGCACGATAAGACGGTCCGTGCCGGTAAAACTCATGCGAAAAGAATCACGTCTGGGCGAAAGGGCCATGGAGCTGCGAGTGGTTGCAACAACGCCGGCGTGGTTCGAGCTTGTCCCCAGGCCCATTATCGCCGGACGCATCCTTACGCCGGAGGACATGGACAATCAGGCGGCCGTGGCGGTTCTTACCGAGTTCGGCGCCCGCAAAATTCTCGCTACCGAGAGTACGATAGGCCAGCATGTCCGCATAGGCAGCGATGTCTTCGAAGTAATAGGAATTGTCAAGAGCGAGGGAGGCGAAGCGGGAAATATTCAAATACCCGACCAGCAGGTGGACGTTTACATCCCGATAGACGTGGCACGCAAATACTTCGGCGATATCACCACAAGGACGACCTCCGGCGGAAGAGAGAGCGAGATGGTAGAGCTGCATCAAATTATTGTCGAGGTGGACGAGACTGAAAACGTCGAGCCGACCGCCAACGCAATAGAAAAAATGATAGAGCGGTTCCACAAGAAGAAGGATTACGAGGTGACTGTGCCGCTGGCCCTGCTCAAACAGGCCGAGGATACAAAACGAAGGTTCAATATTGTCCTGGGCTCCATCGCGGGCATCAGCCTGCTCGTCGGCGGCATCGGAATTATGAACATCATGTTGGCTACAGTCACCGAGAGAACCCGCGAAATCGGAATACGCCGCGCCATCGGGGCCAAGCGCAAACAGATTATCAGCCAGTTCCTGATTGAGACAAGCGTACTTTCGACCATTGGCGGACTCATCGGAATCGGCTTCGGCGTGCTCGTACCGGTCCTCATTACGTACTTCGCCGGCATGCCCACGGTGATTACGCCGGAGAGTATTTTGCTGCCGCTCTTCATCAGCGCCGGCGTCGGCCTCATCTTCGGCTTATACCCCGCCGTACGCGCCGCAAAAGTCGACCCCATCGTCGCCCTCCGTCACGAATAGCTCAATTATTGTCAGTCCAATAGCTCACGCCGACAACCAACCACTCCAACACAGCATGAAAGTGCGCACTTACTGCGGAGGGCTCTCGGCAAGCACAGGCCGGACAATCAGCGTTTCTGTAGTACTATGCCGGCGACGATTAGGACCAGGCCTGTTATTGTTGAGAGGAAGATTTGTTCGCCGACTACGAAGTGGATCAGCACTATGGAGAAAAAAGGAATCAGGTAAATCAGGTTGGCGATATGGGCGGTTGTCTTCGAGAGCTTCAGGGCCTTGAGCCAAAGCAGGAAAGTAATCCCCATTTCGAAAAGGCCTATATAAACGGCGCCGGCTGCACCCTTGACGCTCGGCAGGCGAAAGTCTGAAAACAGAAGCATCGCAAGAAATACGAAGCACGAGCCGAACGCAAAATTCAGAAATAGTTTTATAATCTCATCGCGCTTGTCCCTTATATTGTATATCCAGAACAGCGCCCATATCACCGAGCTGCCCACCGCCAGCGACACTCCGGCGACATCGGTCGTGCTCCACGCCAAAATGTTGCCGTGCGTCCCAATGACGATGACTCCGCCAAAACTTATAAGTATCGCAATGATGCTTCTTCCTGTGATTTTTTGCTCGAGCAGCGGGATGGAAAGCAGGACGAGCATTATCGGCCAGGTGAAGTTCAAAGTCAGCGCCTCCTGCGCGGGTAGTCTCGAATACGCTGTGAACAAGGCAACATAATAAAGGCACGGATTCAGTAAACCCAGCAACGCAGAATGTATGTAGTCCTTCGCTGCAAATGTCTTTAACAACTGGAGCTTTTTCGAAAATGCAGCCAAGCAGAAGAGAACGCCCATAGAAACAAGCGACGCCAAGAACAACAGCGGCAGCACCTCGACATGACGCAGCGTAATCTTAAAAGCCGAACCAACGGTCGACCACAAGAGGACCGCTGCAATCGCACAGGAATATGCTTTTCTCTGGTCTGTCATTCCTTCTTTACCCACGGCGCCAAAACGCAGACTCTCCAATTCCCGTAAATTAGCAGGTTTGCCGAAAGACTACAATAGCAACGTCGTCGCGGCAAAAAGCCTTTTGGGAGAGCGACGTATTCGAAGATAGCGGCGTTAAGCAGCCTTGGATAAATTTTTAGCAATAATCTGATTGAGACTTCGCCTGAGCCTGGTCTATTTTTGGATTGCCGCTTTCGCGGCAATGACAGGGGGTTGTGATTATCCAAGGACTTTCTAACAGCACTTCAGTTGGATTCGGCGAAGCTTTGCGCACAGCTTTTCGGTTAAGAGAAACAGGAAAAGCCCACTATTTATTGCCGGCGGATAAAAAATTTTTCCGGCCTTTCCCTTGCGGTTATCGGGGTTAAACGGGGGAAACTGCTTATGGCGTGGGAAGGGATTCTATCTGCTAAGTTGAAGTTTGGGGTCAGCCCAGTAAGAATGAAAACTTCGGCGCTGTCCGGCGCTCTTGCCTGACTTAGTTGGTCTCTGCGATGTGCTCTTGACGCCGGCGGAAAAAGATTCAAGAGAACAAATAGCATCAGCCGATGGATGGAATAAAGTAAATAATAGTGACTCTGAATAATGACCTATCGGGCCATAATTGGTTTGGACTTACAACGCCGCCTTTCGACAACACGCACAAGGCAGAGCGAAATCAAGGCCGAGTGAGCAAGAGCCAATAAAGGTAAAGGAAAGAGTCGCTTAAGAAAAAGGGAGAGCTTATGAAATGAAGCTCTCCCATTTTTATTTGCACGTGTCGGCCGCTGCAAAATCATCAGATCCCACAAATTAGTTCACCACAGGTCGGCCAACAGCTATTTTCCAAAGGTGACACGGGCGCGCTTAGTATCAGCAACCCGTACAATCAGCTCACTTGAGGCGCCGCGCTGTGTCAGACATATTCAATTGTAGCGGGCGGCTTGGGCGTCAAATCATACAGACAACGGTTGACTCCATCTATTTCGGTGATTCTCGCACAAATGCGATTGAGCTTGTCCCACGTAAGCCGCGTCACCGTGGCGGTTCGCGCATCGGTACTCTCGATACAACGCACAACGATGATGTGGCCAAATTCGCGCTTGTTATTTCGAATACCGGTGGCGCGGTCGTTGAGCAGCACGGCCAGATATTGGAACGCCCCGCTGTCACTCAGCTCTTCTTCTACAATTGCCGTCGCAGCCCGCACTATTTCCAGCCGTTCCGGCGTCACCTCACCGACGATGCGGGCCGCCAGGGCCGGACCCGGGAATGGAATCCTCTGGCAAATCTCCGCCGGCAGCTCAAGGAATTTGGCTACCTCGCGAACGCCGTCTTTACGCAAAGTCTTTAGAGGCTCTACAACCGAGTAACCGTAAGCCTGCTGTGGGTCAATGCCAATCTGCGCAAGGATATTATGCTGCCGCTTGATTCCGGCAACCGTCTCCTCGATGTCGGTCAGAATCGTGCCGTGAAGAAGGAATTTCGCGCCCCATTCTTTCACTAAACGCGCAAAAACCTTCGAGTAGAACGTCTCTGTGACTGCCTGTCGCTTCTCCTCCGGGTCGGTCAGGCCCGCCAGAGCAGATAGAAAATCCTTACGCGCGTCCACCAGTTCTACATGGATCCCCATGCCGGCGAAAACCTCAACCACATGCCGCGGCTCGTCCTTGCGCATCAGTGCGCTATCTACAAAAACCGTTTTGAGCCTGTCCCCCAAGGCACGATGCCCGAGCACCGTCACCAGCGAGCTGTCCACACCGCCGCTCAGCGCGTTGATCGCCTTCGCGTCCCCTACGGTCTGTTTGATACAGGCAACCTGTTCCTCTACAAATCTCGCACAATCCATTGCAAGCTCCTTACAAAAATCTCATAAACGATGCGCACAGTACGGACAGAACTGCTTATGCACCACTTCTTCTGGCGGCATTGCGCCGGCAGCCCCTCGGCAGCCGTCCGGGCAGCACTCTACCACCTGCACCAGAATCGGTCAAGCCCGGTTGCCGAATTCTCATTGCCTCAAGCTAACGGAACATCTCAGAAGCGCCATTTGGCCTTTAGGATCACCTTTTGCCGTGCAACCGAAGCATACGTGCACTCCCAGGCGCCGCTGCCCGGCGACCGGCAACAAATAGCTAATGCCGTTTCTAAAAAGTTACTGCCACTTTTTTGGTCATTGTGAGGCCTGCACAGCAGGCTGTGGCAATCTCAAATCCAATAATACTAAAACTGGTTGGGACACGGAAAAGTTGTACTGTTTTATTGGAAACGGCACTAATAAGCATCTCACCGAAGCACCACCCAGCCGCCGGCGCAACACCTGTGCTCCCGTCCGCCCAAAACAGTAGTTCCCAGCCGCCCACGCCAATTAAAGCCTTATGGTACGAGATGGCCGCACCTACGGCAGGAAGTCCCGTAGCCGCAGAGCGCACCGGCAGGCCTGCAAATAAGAATTTCTAATCGAACGTTCACAAACTGTAATGTAAAATGCTCGGTATGGATTGTGCTCCCGCCAAGCCCCCTTCCTTAAAGTCTTAATTGTCAATATCTTATAACTGAGAAAAGGGAGTAGATCATAATATGTCATCCTTTTTGCCATTCAAATGTTTGACTTGGGCGCGGACACTTGATATACTAATGTTTTTATGCCAAAGTCGTTGAGAATAACTCGGAAGAAACGCTCAAGCCAAACCTCTGAGGTCCGTAAGGTTGAGTCAAAAAAGCCTTTTAAGACTTACGAGGATGCGCTGAGCTACCTGTTTGGCAGGACGGATTACGAAAAAGAGGCGCGCGTCAGCTATAATGTTACGACTTTTAACCTCAAAAGGATAGAGAAGCTGCTCTCGCTTGTTGGCAGCCCCCACAAAAAGGTCGCTACCGCCCACATAGCCGGCACAAAGGGAAAAGGCTCGACCGCCACGATGCTGGCCAAAATGCTCGAGGCCAACGGCTACAGCGTCGGCCTATACACATCACCGCACGTCGTAAGCCTCCACGAGCGGATCATGGTCGATTCCCAAATGATTACCCGGCCCGAAATGCTCGGGCTGCTCAACCGGATTCACGCACCCGTCGAGAAAATGGCAAAGAATGATAGTCCTACATTCTTCGAGATTATGACCGCCCTGGCATTCATGCATTTTGTCGACAAAAAGGTCGATATCGCCGTCGTTGAAACCGGCCTCGGCGGCAGACTGGACAGCACAAACGTTATCAAGCCAAAAGTCGTCGGAATAACCAGTCTCAGCATAGACCATCAGCGTCAGCTCGGCAACACTATTGACAGTATCGCCAAAGAAAAAGCCGGCATCTTCAAACGCGGCGTCCCCGTTGTTACTGTGCAACAGGACCCTGCTGCCATGCAGGTCCTCAGATCGCACGCCACCAGTGTCAAAGCGCCGTTGAGCGTTACCGGCGGCGACATCGACTTTTCGTACAGATTCGAGACCTCGAGAGAACACGGTCCGCATACGAGAATCTGCCTCAGCACGCCAACCAGCAAATTTGAACATCTGCGCGTGCCCCTATACGGCAAACATCAGGCTATCAACTGCGCTTTGGCACTGGCCATGCTCGACAAACTCAAGTCAAGCGGCTTCAGCATCGACAATGAAAAGGCCACACGGGGCTTGAACAGCGTCTCTCTGATAGGGCGAATGGAAATGATCTGCGACGACCCGAGGATCATGATCGACGCCGCCCATAATGCCGCAAGCGTCGACGCATTGATACACGCAATAGGACAGAATATTCCTTACGATTCCATGGTGGTGATTTTCGGCTGCAACAGTGACAAGGATGCTGAGGGTATGCTCCGCCGGCTCCAGTATGGCGCCGACAAGGTGATTTTTACCCACAGCAGCTCGGCCAAGGCGATGTCTCCCACCGATTTGGCCGAGATGTATACCGAAATAAGCGGCAAGATGTGCCAGACCGCCTTCACTCTCAGCGAAGCATTGCGCCTCGCAAAGAGCGCCGTCAGCAAAGAGGATTTGATTTGTATTACCGGCAGCTTTTATCTGATCGGCCAGGCGAAGGTCCTTTTTCAGCCCACTTGTATCCTGCAAGCAAAGTGACGCGTTTCTATGTCCGGCGGCGGCAGGAGCCCGGGTTCTATATGCCTCCACCCTATCGCAGCAACAGCCAGCGCCGGAGAATTCATGCACCAACGCCTCCCGATGTGCAAGCCCTGTTTACCTTTCAGTGCCTACCATCTCTTCGTTTGCAGGATACTGTTGCGCTCAACGTTTAACTGTCTTTCTCTGTCCCGGTAGGACTGAACGAGCTGAGTGTCTCTCCGGCTATTGGCCAAACCCTGCAAATAGCGGGAGGCGGTAAGGGCCGCGACGATTCGGTGATGATAACCGTCTTTGCCGGCCCAATCCGTTCTGTTTTCATCGAATCGCTTCAGATAATCCTCGCAAAATAGGGTAACCTCGGCGCGGAGTTCGGAGAACTTCATCCCCGCATAGTAAATCTCACTCATGGGGGCCTGTGACTGATTCAGCTCGAACGCCTTAAAGGCGAGATCGAGACCCTGCCGACGCTGGCCCTCGTTGCCCCGAAGAAGGTGGTGCGCCTTGATAAGATTTCTTTCGAAATCGTCCGGATAGAAGGTGCTGCCGTTGAATATGCCCTCGTAAAGTGCCTTTGCCTGCGGTTCGTCCATGTGCACAAAGAGCTTCTGTTTGTTATTAAGGAACACCAGAATCCACTTGCCGCTGTGCTCCAGTCCCTTGACAAAAGAGGTATCGAACTGGCCCGAAGGCATCAGCACCGCCCAGACGTCCTCCGACCTCAACTGGCTCGTAATCCAATCGCCAATCTCCTTATATTGGGAAGCCTCCAGTCGCTGCCGGCGGGCCCTTGCGTCGGCCTCGCGTGTAGCTGCAATCTGGCCCCCCGACATAATCTCCGACCAGCGGTCGTAAACCTTGATCATATAGGCCGCTTGGGCTCGACCGTCCATGAAGAGCAGCAAGGGGGTTCTGCCCGTATTCGGGTCCGGGTCCTGGCCCCAGGCTATGAAGCCCCCTTCGGTCCAGTAATTGAACATCTTGCCCTTCATTTTGTTCTCTCTTATAAAGTCAAGGGCGTAAAAGGGTTTCGCATCCGAAGCGGTCATCCGCATGAAGACGGAGCTGAGCTTGGGGTCGGTGGGCCACGCATCCAGATAAACACACTTGAATTTGAGCGCCCACCAGGTGCCCAGCCCCACAACCACCGCCGCCCCGACCACGACAAACAAGGCCTGGAGCCAACTCGGCATCGTCGGAACAACGAGCTGGCTCTTCTTGCCCGACCGCGAATTGGCCGCGCCTTTACCGCCCAGCCGCCTGTGAAAGCCCGATGCCGCCGAAATGCTTCGAGCCATCTGGTCGATGAACATGGCAAGAACGGGGCACGCGGCGATACCGGCCATCGGGATGAAGCGTCTCGACCGGTAAGCCATATAAACCGTAAGTGCAGCAATGGCCATCAGTGACAAATCTATCTTGGCCGACTGATAGGGCTCACCTTCGGTCTGGTCCTGTTCTTCACGCGGCAGCCGTGCCAGAAACCGGCCGACCAGGCCCGGCAACAGCCACACGCCAACCCAAACCAAGACGGCGGCCGCGTTAATCAAATACAGCGCCACAAACAGGTTCGCATAGCTGCACTTATACTGACCTTCATAGCGGGGAACCCAAAGCCGACCGCGCAGATTCAAAAACTGCTCCAGATGCCAGGCGGGCAGCTCGAACTTGAACGGATTGAATATGACCACCATTAACACCAGCGAGGCCACGGCCGCAGTCGCTGCGAACACAATATTCAACGGCTTGATTCGCGCACGCTCCGAAAGCACAGATGCAATAAGATGCACGATAACGTAGCACGGCAGTAAAACGAACGGATATACGTAAGCGCCGCCATAGCCAGACTTGTTGCCTGTCGCCCAGACCGTCAGCAAAATCAAGGCAGCCTGCAGCCAAATGAAGTGGATGTTCTTGTAAACACTAAGCAGTAAAATGGCCACGAATACCGCACAAGCAAAGAAGCTGCCCGCGTCGAGGTCGAGAAGCGAGAAACTAATAAAAACCACCCAGGCTGTAAAGACTGCTGCGGCCCAGCCGAAAACCCTCGACATCAGGGAAAACAATCTGCTCTGCTGGTCCAGTTCGTTCTTGGGGGCCTTCAGGAATCGCGGCTTGAGTAATCGGCTGTAAAGCCACAGGACCGGCATCCCAATACATAGTATCACGAGCACCAGAAAAGGAAACCCGGTGCCCACAGGGTTGCTCCACTCGAACCCCGCGTGCCATTCATTGACCGTGCGCCACCTCTCGGCATGCCTGCTCACGCTGACCTCGAACGTATGAGTCAGATTGGTCAGATGAAACGGATTGAATATTATCATGGCAAAAAAGGCGGCTGTGCCCGCGGCCATAGTGTGGTAAACACCCTTGAGACCTATCGAAACAAAACGCTTCTTGGAAAAACTGGTCAACAGGTTCAGGGCCACGAACGGCACAAGCACAATGAACGCATAGATGTACCCGCCGTGAACGTTACACCAGAAGACGATCACCGGGACTATAAGCCAGATGTATAGGATATTTCTATAGGTTGCCAGAACGAGGATAAGCAGCAGCACCGCCACCAGCAGGTTGGAAAAACCCGCCGGCCGAACGTCGAAAAACGAACGACCTACGAACATTGAGAAACAGGCGAACGCCGCCGCCAGCGCCGGATTGACGTCAAGCAGACGAGCCGTGTAATAAACGCAGATGACTGCAAGGACATAAATTGCAAACTTCCAGTAAACCAGAGTATTGAATGAATAGCTCTTGGCGTCGGCAAACGGCGACTCGTTAGCAAGCCAATAAAAGATGACATGGGTCAGCCAGTTCTGGTTCACCCAGCCGGTCGGATGCCAGCGTTTGACCGTCTCGATGCCTGCTTTGCCTGCTATCCATTGGGCCCAGCCGGGCCAGGTCTTTATCTCCTGCTCGGTCGGCCCGGCGTGGTGCGAGTTGGCGCTGAAGGGTTCTACGGTGTCCACCCCATGATTGAGGAAGTGCCGCCCGCACGCCATCGCCACCCACGTATCGCCCGCCCCCACCATGTGAGTCGAGGCGTGGAAGGCGAATATCAGCATCCCCAACCAGCCTACGATCATGAACCACCCCGACAAAGCAGGTCTGGCTTTCTTTGCAGTTTCTTGCTGTATCGTGTTGTTCATTTTGAAAAACCTTTCAATAAATCGAGAGCAGATACGCAAACAGTCGGAACCGCGTTGCTTAGCTGTTTATACAAAAAAGAGCCGGCATAAGCAGTCCCGCAAGGATGAGAACCATCCATGCGGCGGAGGCCACGACTCCCACGACGGCATACTCTTTTCCGAACAGCCTGCCTTCACTGCCGTCTATCCGCTCAATTGATTTGGCCCCGATTATGAGCCCGAGAATCCAGGCAATGCCGCACGAAAAGACGGCAACTATAAGGGTGTCCTCCAAGATAATGAAGTCGTTGAACGACAGCACCCACATAGCGCCTGCGAAAAAGGGTCCCACCATCCCGAACACCAGTGAGGTGACGGCAAGCGCCGAGATTCTCGGCTCTGCGCTTAACTGCTCGACAGCAAGCTCATCGGAGAGTTGTTCGTTTTCCATCGCGTTCTTCCCCAGGTATTTCCGAAACAGTTTACTTCACAAATCCTGAACGGAAGATGCCCCGCACAACCCCGGATTGGGCGGGCGTCATCTTCAGTAGCCCATTTCCGACTGGTTTGTCATCGGCCAACTGTGCTCGCGGGGCCAGAATTTTTCGCCGCCCGTATTGTTCTGGTCGGGTGAGAAGAAGTTCTGGTCCCATCTTGGGTAGGCCAGCGCGGTATCTTCGAGCAGTTGCGCCTGTGACGGCACGGACAGGCCGTAATTTACCATTAACATCAGACCGATAATGACTACCGCCGCCGCCGCCGTCACACCAAAATCCCAGGCCTGCGGATACCATCTTAAATGTGGAAGTACCCGGTGGGATTCGTCCGCTCGCTCCGGAATGGCCTGAACAAGCCTGGCCTTAAGCGTCTCAGGAGGTTCCACATCCGCAAGGCGGCGCAACCTGCACTCCAGCGACCGGCCCGTTGTATCCGAAGTCTTCTGCTCTTTACCGTTCCTCATCTTTTTACCCCGCCTGTCAAATACTGCCTTAATCTCTTGAGAGCCCGGCTCGTTCTCCATTTGACGGTTCCGACCGGCTCATCCAATATGCCTGTCATTTCACGAAAGCTCAAACCTTCGATGTAGTGTAACAGAACTACCAAATATTCGGAAGACTCAAGTTTCAGCATCGCCTCCTGCACAAGACGACATTCCTCGTCGGCGGCGAGCCGATGAAGCGGATTGGAAGCATCGGCGTCGAGGGCCTCACGAGCATGCTCTTTTAACCTGTCCTTTAAGTGGGCATCACGCTCAAGCCCGCGTTTGGCATCGATAAATTTTCGATAGGCGATCCGGTGCAGCCAGGTTCCCAGCGACGCCCGCCCTCTGTACGAATCCACGCCCGCCCACGCAGCGGCGAAAGTCTCCTGCGTCAGCTCCTCGGCAAGGCCCGAATCGTAAGTAAGATAGGCAAGGAAGCGATATATTGCCGCATAATGCCTGCATATGATCGCCTCGTAAGCATCGCGCCGGCCCTGCCTTAATTGCCTTATAGTCTGTCGTTCTTCTCTTCGGCGCACTGCCGTCTCCACGGATGTAGCACGGGCCGCCGCCCAGCGCCCCATCACAATAATTAGACGGGTTTTAGTGTACAGGTGTTGGCGCCAAAATAAAATGATGCAAAAAAAATTGTGGGCTCGCTCTGATTGCCCCGTGGCAGCTGCAGCACGTGGCGCAAGGTTTGCGCGAAGCGATTTCGGGCAAGCCGCGGCGAGCTCATATCAGCTCGGCGGCGGCTTCGGGAATCCACCCATCGCTGTCGTCAGCCAGTCTTATATGGAGCCAGCCGCGCCGGTGCTCAACAAGGTCAAACTCGGTGCCAGCGTGCAGAGGCTCCTTAAAGCTCGGCGGCGAATCTTCCCAGTCCGCCTGATGTGCGGTAACCTGCTCGGTGGTGATAACCCCGGACGTTCTTCTTGCCTGCTCGCGCACTTCAACAATAACAGAAACAAGAAAGCAGACCGTGAGAATGCCGCAGAGGACCGCCGTCACCGTCACGCCGGCGACCCGGCCAAGCCACAGCATCACGGTCAGGGCAACGCACACAAGCCCGAAAGCAACCAGCGCGACCGCGAACCTGGTCCGCAGCGAGAAATCATAGTGCCAGAAAAACAAGGTCTCCAAGACACGCTTTCTGGTCTTTATCGGAACCTTGTCCACCCGCTTGCTCAGGGCAAAGGCGAGGTTTTTCCGGATGTCGGGGTCGGTCTGGTCCAGGCGCTCGGCGCGTCGATAATTGAGAACGGCCCTGCCGAGGTCTCCTTTAAGCAGGTATGCGTTGGCCAGGTTGTAATAGAGCCGGGCGTTTCGGATTTGTCCGTCGTTTATGATTCTCTCGAAGCTCAGTATGGCCTTATCGTAGAGCCTCTGCATCTCCTGGTCCTCGCCCGTGGTGTTCGCCTGTCGGAAGGCGTCGTTTGCTTGACGGAAAAGTGAGACCACCTCGTCTCGGGACAGCGCGGCATCTGCCGAAAGCGCACGGCTCTCGGCGAACAAAAGCAGGCACGTCAGTAAAACCAGCACCTTTTCCGTATTCATTTCCTGCTTCCCTTGTCGATCTTGCGAACAAGATTCACCACGTCGTTAACTCGGACGCCGTCCACGTTCGCCTCGACGGAGGCATAGCGGGCCGCCTCGCAGTCGGTAATTATGCTGCGGTAGCTCCCGGCGGCTTCGGCGTCTTCGGTGCCCGTGATGATTAGCCGGTGACAGTCGTCGGCGGTCAGCGAACCCGGTACCCTATCGAAGCGCTCGCCTATATACTGTTTCATCGCTGAGGCGAGCAATTCGTTGCGCTGCCGTCGTTCAGCGGCAGGAATTCTCTTTAGCTGCCTCACACTCCTGCCAAGAGCAGAGCGTCTTCGCCTGGCTGCGACCTTCGCCGGAGTTGTGGCGGTAAACAGCTTGACCAAAGCGCTCAAAACAAATGCGACTAAAGGAGCGCCCCACAACGCTGCATATCCCGGGCTAAAAGCAGCCGCCAGGGGCGAGAACGTTTGATTCTTCAGGACGTCGAGACCTTCGTAGTTCGCCGAAAGCCCCTTCTTGATTGCTTCGACCTCTTTATTGACGGGCGCGAAGTCACTGCCCTCGAGGTCGGCGCCCGTCAGTATCTTCGTCGGAGCTACGCTCAGGGGTATAGGCTCTGTCTTGGCGACTACATATTGGCCCTTGTCGGGGTCGAAGATAGCCAGAGGAATCGGGGGTACGGCAGACACCTTGTCGTTATTGGCGCGAATGGTTTGGGTAAAGACTTTGAAGCCGTCATCAATGGTTGGTGAGCTTCTTTGTGATGGAATCTTGAAGTTTTCCGACATCTGAGGTATCTGTTCGAGGTCGGGCCACTGCACGGGCTTCAGGAATTTGCTGCCGCCGATCTTGATGCTAAGTGTGATGGGGTCGCCGACGTTGACTTTCGTGGGTGCCGCGGAAGCTGAAATTGTGTATCGTCCGACGAGGCCGTAGAATTCCGCCGGCCTGCCTTCGTCCGGCAGTGGCAGTACCGTAAGCGTCAGCGGCTGCGAACTCACCATGAATCTTTTGTATTGGTAGCGGGGGCCAAAAAAGCTGCGAGAGCCGCTGACCGCTACGTCTGTCGAAACCGAGGACGGGGCAAGCTCCATTTGACCGGGAATTTTAGGGATGAGAACTTTGCGAAGGACGATTAGATTCCAGTCTCTGCCTTTATGTGTAGTCCTGTTCTGACTGACGAACACGGTTGTGCCGCCGCCCAAATCGTACTCCTTCTCGCCGGGGTTGGTTATGTCCGGATTCTCCAAATAAAAGTCGTCGCTGCTTAGCACGGGGATGTTAAATTGCGGGTTGCTGATTTCAGCGGAGTAATAGAATTTGACCGTAATGATGACGGGCTGGCCTACGTAACACCGGCTTTCCGACAGGGCGGCCTCGATATCCAGCCTTTCGGTTGTGCCCGGCTGGATGATGTTGACCTCGACCGGATTGGTACGGTAGGTTTTTCCGGCAAAGGTAACGGTCACCGAGGGCAGTTGTATTCGGCCCGGGGCGTCGGCGACGAGTGAGAAGCCCATTACACACCGCTTCAGGACTGTTTGAGTCATCTTTCCGTTTACTATGTTGACGGAGGTTTGCGAAATGGGCCTGTTGCCTGTGCTCTGGGGTTTGTATTTCGCCAGTGGTTTCACGTCGACCCGGCCCGCACTCGTATCCCCGTCGATAATGATATTGTATGCGAATCGTTCGCCGACATAGATGTCTTTTGAAGTCTCAACCTGAGCAAAGACGCGCACCTGAGCAGCGGCGCGGCCGCATAGCGCCGACGCCAGCACACAAAGAGCCAGCACATATTTGACGGAAGCGCTCATACTACCAATCCTTATCGACCTTCTGGTAGCCGCTTCTTTGCAGCATCTGTCTCATTTTCTTTTCTTGCTGCTCCTTATCGAGTATTTCCTGTGCGGTGGCGTCCGCCGCCTCGGTCTTTTGCTCCTCTGGCTGTTGGGGTTGGTTTGGCTCCTGCGCCTGATTCGGGTCCCGGGTCTGCTGTTGTTGCTGCTGCTGACCCTGCTGGTCCCCCTGCGACAAGGCATCGAGCGCGTTTTCGATGTGCTCGGCGGCTTTGTCCTCGGACTGCTTTGCCTGCGCGCCGTCGGCAGATTTTAGCTGGTCTTGCGCATTGGTCTGGCTGGCGGCTGCCTGGCCCAGCTCGGCTGCGGCCTGCTGCATCTGAGGCGGCGGCGGAGTGTTGGGGTCCTGCTGCTGCATAAGCTCCTGCGCGGCCCGCTCAGTCTCCTGCCTGAGCTGCGACTGCTCGTTTGCCTGCCCGGCGTAATTATCTGCGGCCTGTTGTTGTGAAATGTCGCCTTTATCGGCCTGGTCTTTCGTAGCCTGTGTTCCCTGCGCAAGGGCCTGCTGTTTTTCCAAGAGCTCTTTAAGCTTTTCCTGAAGCTGCTTCTGTTTTTCGGCCTGCTGCTGTTGCTGCTGTCTCTGCTTGTTTAACTGGTCGATGATGTCCTTGATTATCAGCCGGGCGACCTCGATGTTCTTGCCGGCCCTTTCGTTTTCCGGCTCCATATCCAGCACCTGTCGCCAGTGCCCGATGCTTGTTCTCAAGGCTTCAAGGGCTTTTTCCAGATTTGAGTCCCGCTGCTTGAGGCCCTGCTGAAAGCAGCAGTTGCCCAGATTGTATCTGGCTCTGGCTACCAGCTTCATGTCCTTGCTTTCGGAAGCCACCTCTCGATACAATTCAATCGCGGCGGCAAGGTCGTCAAGCCGGTAGTAGCTGTTTGCCTTGTTGAACTTGGGCTCCAAGACATCCGGTTTTTCGAGCAGCGCCTGGTCGTACCTGTCAATGGCCTCGTTGAAGCCGCCCTCGGTGTACAGGCTGTTACCCTGCTGTACGAAGGTGCGCACAGACTGCGCCCGGGCGGTTGCGAGCAGGCACAACACCGAGAATACCACGACAATTATTTCAGGCTTTTTTCCGTTCACTTATGAGAGCCTCACAAATAATCAGGGCGATACCGAGAGCAACAAAAATCTGGAACTTTTCATCGTATTTCATCATGGTTGCGGATTCGAGGTCGCGTTTTTCGGCTGATGCAATAAGAACCTCATATATATCATCAAGCTCGAAGGTCTGTCTCGGCCCGACCGGGAGGAACTTGCCACCTTTTGTCGCGGAAACAATCTTTCTCAACAAGTCGCCGTCAAGTCTGGACCAAACCTCCTGTCCGTTGTATTTGAGAAAAGTCTTCTCACCGTCCGGGCCTGTAATGGGAATCCGCGAGCCTTCCTTCTCGTCGCCCAGGCCTACGGCGATAATGCGTATTCCTTCGGCAGCGGCCTTCTCCGCCGCCTGTTCGGGGAAACTCTCGTACCCCTCGTGCTCCTCGCCGTCGGTAATCAGTATTACGTCTTTGAACTCGCGGCTTTGCCTGTCAAACACATCGGCCGCCGCCTTGCGAATGGCGTCGCCTATCATGGTCCCCCCGCGGCTGGTGCTCTCAGTTGTTATATCCGCCAGAGCCATTCGCACAAAGGCATAGTCCTGCGTCAGCGGGCACTTGACCGTCGCGTTGCCGGCGAAGGTCACGATTGCAATTCTGTCGCCCTGGAGTTTCTCCAGCAGGTCGCCGATGGCTATCTTCGAGCGCTCGAGCCGGCTTGGCTTGATGTCCTCGGCCAGCATCGAGCGCGAGGTGTCCAGCAGTATCACGACGTCCCGGCCCATGCGCTTTATCTTCTGCGCCTGCGGGTTCCATTTCGGCTCCGTCAGCGCCAGCACAATGCTCACAAATGCGGCAACCAACAAAAACGCCTTGATAATCTGTTTTTCCAGGCTCACGGAGATATTTATCTTTTTGAGCATCTCGCTGCTGGCTAAGATTTTCAGCATGCTCGCCTTGCGCCAGAAGCACCACACGTAGGCCGGCAGCAGCGCTACCGGTACGGTGAACAGCAGCCACAACGCTCTGTCATTTCCAAGATTCATTTTTACCAGTTACCAGTTACCAATCACTTAATCATGGAATCTTCCGGAATACCGTGCAGCCCGCAAACATTTCCAGGGCCAAGAAGAACAGCGCGCCGGCGGTCCACGGTCCGAAACGCTCTGCGTACTGCGTATATTGAACGGACTTCACCTCGGTCTTTTCGAGACGGTCGATTTTCTCGACAATCTCGTGCAGGGCCCCGGCGTCATCGGCGCGGCTGTAGAAACCGCCGGTCCTTTCTGCAATCGCCTTCAGCAGGGCCTCGTCGAGCTCCTCGTGCGTGGGAACCTTGAAAGAGCCCATCATGGTCTGAATCGTGGTGTACGACTCGGCCGAGCCGATGCCGATTGTATATATTTTTATGTCCCATTGCTTTGCCAGCTCTGCGGCCTGCAGCGGGTCGTATTGTCCGGCGTTGTGCCGTCCGTCCGTCAGCAGGATGATGGCCTTGCTCTTAATTTTGAAGCCGGCCTCTTCCTTTTCTTCGGATTCCTGCTCCGGGCTTAACCCTAATTGCATCTTTCTTTGCTCAATTTCGTCTTCGGCTTTTTTCAGCCGGGCCGCCGCCAGAGAAAGCGCGTCCCCTATCGCTGTCCCGTCTTCGCTTCGCAAACGAACAATCTCGGTTTCCTTCAGGAACTCGAGCAGCACATTGTGGCCCAGAACCAAAGGGCACATCGTATCGGCATAGCGGGCGAAACTAATCAGACCTACAAGGTCGCTGCCTCTTCCGCCCAGGCCCCTTTTGTCGCCGCCGATGAAATCAGCCAGAACCCTTTTGACTACCTCCAGCCGGTTCAGTCTGTCCCCGTAATAATCCATCTCCGCCTGCATACTGCCGGAGTGGTCGACCACCGCCTCAATAGCCACACCTTCGGTCGATATTTCCGACAGCACCGTTCCCTTTCTCGGCCGCGCCAATGCTACTATCAGCAGTGCCAGACAGACCAGTCGCGCCAGTCTGAGCGCCGGCCTGAACCTCAGCCGCCACGAGACCGGACAGTTCCGCAAATAACCGACCGTCGGAAACTTCACCGCTGCCGTGCGTTTCCTGCGTACCGTCAGGTACCAGAGAATCGGCAGAGCCAACAGTAACAACAGCGCCCACGGTGAATGCAATTGCATTTAACAGCTCCCGACCTCAACGGTCTGCCCGGCGCCGATTGTGTCGGTAACATCTATCTTTCGCTCGTCGGACCTTGTCTTCTCGATGAAGTCCTTTACCAGGTCGAAGGTCCGCTGAATCTGCTCGCTCGTCGGGCTGTGTCTGGCGAACTTCACGAGGTCACAGTGCTTCAGAAACTCTCCGAGATGCTCCTTGTCGCAATCACATAGCGCCTCGGTCCACTGAAGCTCTGTCAGGAATTCTTCGGTGGTTCTCTCCGGCGCCCTCAGGTCGAAGCGATGTTCGATATAGTGCCTGAGAATATCGCTGATTCGCTCATAGAATTCCTTGATCCTGCCCGCTTTGACAAGGTCCTCTGCAACCAGCGCCCGCAGGCGCGAGTATGCGATCTCGTGGGCGGGCCTGAAGATTCTGACAAGCTGCCGTATGCGTTTTCGGCGAAACGAGAGCCAGGCGACAACCGCCGCAATCACGGCGGCGACGCACATCGTCCAGACCCACCAATAGGAAGGCTCTTTTGGCATTTCTACCACGCCTTCAATGTCGGCTATCTTAAGCTCCGCCCGCTGCTCCCCCAGAAGAGACGCCACCTCAACATCAATCGGCTCAGTGTCAAGCCGGTATTTCTTTTCATCCGGATTGTTCACATCATAAAACTCGAAGGTAAAGGCCGGTATGGCAAACGCGCCGGAAAGGAACGGCTCCAGTCGGTACCGGTAGCTGCTCACGACGTTGTTATTCTCGTCGAGTCTGTCGCCCATATTTTGCAAATCGAGAAGCCCGAAGTTCTCCAGCGCCTTGTCCACTTTCGGCATCTGCACTTCGTAGCCCGGTGCGACTGCC
Source organism: Sedimentisphaerales bacterium (assembly GCA_035527845.1). Taxonomy (GTDB): domain Bacteria; phylum Planctomycetota; class Phycisphaerae; order Sedimentisphaerales; family Anaerobacaceae; genus JAUWKC01. Next base: position 31,856 of record DATKZT010000045.1, read on the forward strand.
GCTTCAAACTCGAGCAGCACTGTTTCGGCTATGGTTATTTTTCCTTTGCTGACGCGCACGTGCGCCGTCAGGGGGCCGCGCTCGTAAACTTTGTCAATCTCGAATTTGGTCTCTTGCTTATCAGCTTGTTTGTTTTCGCCGCAGCCGTTAAAAACCACCGGCAAGGTGCAGCAAAGCACGCTGAGGAGCAACCAGGTTTTAGCTGAATCTCTTGCCATAGTTGTAACACAGACTATTTTGTTGCGCCGGGGGCTTGCGCCTCGGACTCGCTCTCAGGTTTGCCGGTAAGAGCAGACGTGTGGATGATGACTTTGTATTTGTCCATCATCTGTTCTACGTATTCCTGCTGAACGTCCTTTCGCTTCTGGTCCAACAGCGTTGACATCACCTCCTGCCGTACCTCGTCAAAGCCCTTCTGCCGCTCCGGCTGTTTCTCTTCCACCCTGATGATTTCCCAGCCTTTTTCCGTCTTGAACGGCTCATCCGACACCGAAGGCACTTGCGTCTCAAAGATTTTTGCGTTCAGCGCAGGAAAGTTGCCGATTCCCGCAACGTAAGCACCTTTGGTCACCTCCGCATCAATTGTGCCGCCCTTGTCCTTTGTGGCCTCGTCTTTGGAGAACTCCTTTGCCAGCTCAGCGAAATCCGCTCCGCCCTTGAGGCGACCTATCAGGTCATTGGCCTGATTTTCTTGGTCAACCAGGATGTGACTTATCTTTGCCCTGGCAGGCTCGACGTAACTGGCCTTGTTGGCTGAGTAATACGTTTGCAGATCGGTTTCGGTGATGTTTATTTTCGCGGCAAGCTGCTCATTCATCAGGTACTGGCTCAGCACGCCACGAGACTGCTCTTCCAGAAGCCTCTTCACTTCCGGTTTTTCAGAGACCCCCTGCTCGAGCGCCTGCCGGTAAAGAATTTCCTGAGCCAGCCGGCTCTGCAGGTACTGCTGCTTTGCCTGTGGAGATTTGTACTGCTGCAGCATCTTCTGTTTCTGTTCTTTAAGCTGTTCGTCGGTCATAAAGGCGGCCCAAAGGCTCATGCGGTTATCGATTTCATTTTCAATCAGGGCGTCCAGGTCGGCCTCGGTTATCTTTTCGGCGCCGATTTCCGCCACTATTTTGGCGCCTGCCTGCTCCGACTTTTTGAAGCCCGTGCGGTCCATCAGCTCGTAGCGCAGGGCCGAGAATTTGCCGAGCCTTTCGAAGCAGTCCTTGATGTGCGCGTTAATCTGCGGTTCGAGGTCGCTCAGGGCGCCGGCTATTTCACTTCGGTAAAAATGCTCAATCGCCTCGGCATACCGCCCGGCCTTTTCCAGCAGTGTTCCGATTTGAAACAGCGCCTTGGCCCGTTCGACATCGGTCAGCTCGCCCACAGACAGGTACTCCTGCCAGACCTCAGCCGCACGGTCATAGAGGTTTCGCTGAGCCAACTTGGCGGCGAGCTGTTTGGTCTGCTCGGCCGAAAGGCTCCGAACAGCCTGCTTAGGTGCTGCCTGCTTCGGCGACACGACCACATACAGATTGGCCGCCGCAAGAGCCGCCACAATCACAAGCAGCACAATAGAAATCACATTCGAGATATTGCTTTTTTGTTTTTTGTCCGGCAGCGAAAAATCCAGCTTCTCGTCCATACTCTTTTCTCCTGAGCCTAATTATCAATCGCTAAACAAAAGTCGAGCGTTGTCAGTAGCGCCGATGTCGAATATGAAAGAACTGAATCAAATCCTGTATGTACGGCTTATCGGTGCTTATGTTTATGCAGTCGACGTTGATCGAGCGAAGCATGTTTCGAAGATTATCGAATCGGCCCGCGCTGTTCTGGCCGTACCGATTTCGGAACTTTCTGCTGGCCGTATCGATAAGAATCGTCTCGCCCGTTTCGGCATCCTGAAACTCAATCAGCCCCACGCCGGGCAGCGCCACTTCCGCGCGGTCCCGCACGGGTACGGCGATAACGTCGTGCCGCTTGTTGAGCAGGCTCAGCGGCTTTTTGAAGTCCGTCTCTATGAAATCGGACACAACAAAGACCGTTGCCTTCTTGCGAATTACCCTGCCAAGGTAGCTCAGCGCGAGGCTGATGTTTGTTTTTCGCCGGGGCATTCTGAAATACAGCAGCTCCCGAATGAGTCGCAGCACGTGGCCGCTGCCCTTCTTGGGCGGGATGTAAAGCTCAATCTGGTCGGTGAAAATCAACAGGCCGACCTTGTCGTTGTTTTTTGCCGCCGCAAACGCCAGCACCGCGCAGAACTCCGCCGCCAGCTCGTTCTTCATCTTGTTGACCGTTCCGAAGTCGCCCGATGCGCTCAGGTCCACCGCGAAAATCACCGTCATCTCGCGCTCCTCGACGAAGCGCTTTATGTAGGCCCTGCCCGTGCGGGCCGTCACATTCCAGTCGATGCTGCGGATGTCGTCGCCGGGAGTGTATTCGCGGACCTCGTCGAACTCCATCCCCCGGCCCCGGAAGACGCTCTCGTACTGGCCCGCGAAGCTCGCGTCCACCGTCCGCGACGTGTATATCTGAATCTGCCTGATTTTCTTGATTAGCTCTTCGGGTATCATGGCCCGCTCTTCAGCGATACAAAGGTTGTTTGTCAGGGAACTTCGATGTTGTCGAAGATGGTCTTGATAATATCTTCGCTGGTCTTGTCCTCGGCCTCGGCCTCGTAGCTGACAATGACGCGGTGCCGCAGGACATCCATGCCGATGCTTTTGACGTCCTGGGGGGTGACATAGCCCCGCTGCTGGACAAAGGCGTGGGCCTTGGCCGCGACGGTAAGGTAAATAGTCGCACGCGGCGACGCCCCGTAGTTGATGAAGTTGCCGAGGTTTATTCCGTATTTGCCCGGCTCTCTGGTCGCGCACACGACATCGACGATGTAGTCTTTGACCTTGTCGTCGATGTATATCTCGTCCACCACCGCCCTGACCTCGGCGATGTCCTGCAGACGGATGACGGGCTTTATGTCGAACTTCTTGTCCGTCACCGCCATTCGGTCCAGGATTTGTCGTTCCTCACCCTTATTGGGATATTCAATCTTTAACTTCAGCATAAAGCGGTCTAACTGCGCTTCGGGCAGCGGATAGGTCCCCTCCTGCTCGATGGGGTTCTGGGTGGCGAGGACGAAGAACGGCCGCTCGAGCGGATAGGTCTTTCCACTGACGGTAACCTGCCGCTCCTGCATGGCTTCCAGCAGCGCGGCCTGGGTCTTGGGCGAGGCGCGGTTGATCTCGTCGGCCAGCAGGATGTTGGTGAACACCGGGCCGTCCTGGAAGGTCATCTCCCGCCGCCCGCCCGGGGTCTCCTGGAGGATGTGCGTCCCCAGGATGTCGCCGGGCATCAGGTCGGGCGTGAACTGCACGCGGCGGAACGTGAGGTCCATCGCCCGCCCGAGGCTCGAGATGAGCAGCGTCTTGGCCAGCCCGGGCACGCCCGTGATCAGGCAGTGCCCGCCCGCAAAGA
>DATKZT010000046.1:0-23237 GCA_035527845.1 Sedimentisphaerales bacterium
CGCAATGACCCCCGGTTTGTGAGTGCGCAGGAGTGCACCCTGGGGGCAGGCGTGGTGGTGAGATCTCTCCGCTCGCTGCACCCCTTGGGGGCAAGCTCGGTCGGGAAGACAGGTGGTGCAAGGGGACCCGCCGACGGCGGGCAAGCGGCGGACAAGTAGGGATGAATGATTATTGATTAATGAGAGGGCGGCAATGAAGGGGCGGTGTTGGGGAGGATTAAGAAAGGAAGTGGAAAATGGGTATTGACGAAATGGGGGGCGGAGCATAGTATTGGGGCAGGAATGTTGGGTTGCACAGGGTCTTTTCGAGGATCAGGTTTATGGGAACTGGCAGGCGGAAAACATCATTTTGGGTGGTAATGGGGGTACTGTTTCTGACAAGCTGCGGGGGTCAGGCAGTCAGGAAGACTGCGGCGGAAGCAGAGGTGGGCCGTACGATTGGGTCATTGGCGGAGATATTCGGCCGGGAGTCAATTGCGGTTGACGGATACGGTCTTGTGGGTGGACTGCGTGGGACGGGCTCTTCGGAATGTCCGCCTAATCTGCGGGAATATCTCAAGCAGTACATTCTGGCGCAACTGGCGCAGGGGACGGTGGACGTTGAGAAACTAATCAGCGAGCGTACTACGGCGGTGGTGGGTATTCACGGGATGATGCCGCCGGCGGCAGTGAAAGAGCAGCGTTTCGACTTGAAGGTGTCGGCACTTGCGGAGACGCAAACGACTTCTCTGGAGGGAGGCTGGCTGTATCGTGCGGAGCTGAAGGCGTCGGGTCCTTTCGGGATCGCGACGAAGGCTCTGGCGACGGCGGAGGGGCCGATCTTTCTCGACACTATCGGGGAGGCGGCGCCCGACAAGAAGGCGGGTTATGTTCTGGCGGGAGGCAGGATCCTGGACGATTACTCGATGACCCTGGTGCTTCGCAAGCCTGATTATTTAGCGGCGCGCCGGATCAGCGACATGTTGAATACGCGTTTCGGCGAGTGGACGGCGAATCCTGCTTCGCCGGACGTGGTACAATTGAGAGTACCGGCGGCGTATGTGGAGCAGAAAGAAAGGTTTGTCTCAATAGTCAAAGCAATGTATCTTGGTGAAACGCCGGAATTCATGGAAGCAAGGGCAGAGGCCTTTGTGCAACGTCTGGCCGCATCCGACGACAAGGAGGGCAGTGAGATTTCGCTGGAAGCGATAGGGATTGCTTCGTTGAAGAAACTGGCTGCTCTGCTGAGTTCAAGCGACGAGCAGGTGCGTCTGCGAGCCGCGCGATGTATGCTGAATATAGGCAGCGACGAAGGTCTGGTGACGCTGCGGGCAATAGCATTGGACAGGGGCTCGTCGTATCGAATCGCTGCACTGGAGGCCATAACCGCAGCGGCGCGTCGGAAAGACGCGGTTTCGGTTGGACGAATACTGCTGCGTGACGACGACTTTGAGGTTCGGCTGGCCGCCTACGAGCAACTGAGAAGGATGGACGATATTTCGATAACGCGCGAGCTCATCGGGGGCAATTTCTATCTGGAACAAATCGCACAGGCACAGCGCAGGGAGATCTACGCATCACGGAGAGGCCAGCCGAGAATTGTGTTGTTCGGGGCGCCGATGTCGTGCCGTGATAATATCTTTGTTCAGTCGGCCAGCGGGGATGTTACGATCAACGCGGCTGCGGGGCAGCAATATGTCTCGTTGGTTCGCAAACTTCCCAACAGGCCGAAGGTCGTGGAACTGCGAAGCTCTTTTGAGCTTGCCGATATTATCCGAACACTTTGCGAAGAACCGGTTGTGGAGGAGGGTTATACCGTCCGTTCCGGGTTGAACGTTTCCTATGACACCGCGATAGGGCTTTTGAGGCAACTGTGCGATTCGGGAGCAGTGGCAGCCGGGTTTCGGGCGGGCGCCCTTCCGGAAATCGACTAATTGTCAAGAAACCCCAAACCGTCGGCCGATAATAAGATTGCGTATTCGGCTACAGGACGCGACTACGCCGCAGGAGCGGTGTGCCGCAAGTCACCGGATAATTACAACAGGACAAGAAGATGAGGCTTGAAAGAATCGTTCTTAATGGGTTCAAGAGTTTTGCAGACAAGACAGAGTTCGTCTTTGATTCGGCCATCACCGCCATCGTCGGACCGAACGGGTGCGGCAAGAGCAACGTGGTAGATGCGACCAAGTGGGTTCTTGGGGAACAAAGCAGCAAGAGCCTTCGCAGCGACCAGATGTCGGATGTGATATTCGGCGGCAGCAGCAGCCGCAAGGCGCTGGGGTCGGCGGAGGTGAGTCTGCTGATATCCAACACCAGAGGGCAGCTGGCAATCGAGGCGGACGAGGTGGAGGTATCAAGAAGGATATACAGGAGCGGCGAGAGCGAGTACCGGATAAACAACAAGACGTGCCGGCTGAAGGACGTGCGAGAACTGTTCATGGACACGGGGGTCGGGGCGCGTGCTTACTCGATAATCGAGCAGGGTCAAATTGAGCAGCTATTGAACGCGTCGAAAGCGGACAGAAGAGTGATATTCGAAGAAGCCGCAGGTATAAGCAAATACAAGTCCCATAAGAAGGAAGCGCTTCGCAAACTGGAGCGGACGGAGCAGAACCTGCTTCGGCTCGCGGATATTCTGGTCGAGGTGACGAGGAATCTGCGAAGCGTAAAGCTGGCGGCGGGCAAGGCCAGAAGCTATCTGCAGTACAGCCAGAGGCTGAAGGATGTTCAGGTCAACTACTCACTGGCAGAATATGCGAAGATAAGCACGAAGAGGGTGGAAAAGCAAGAGGCACTGGGGGGGCGGGAAGACGAGTTTGCGCGGGCGGCGAGCGACTTGGCAAAGGCCGATGCGCTGCTGAGTGAATTAGGAAGGGAAATAATAGAGACGGAGAACAGGCTGAACCGCGCGGACAGCTCGCTGGTAGCTGTCCAAAGCAAAATAGAGCAGAATTTGCAGCGGATCGAATTCCTTCGTATGCGAATTGTCGAGCTTCAACAAAGAGGGGAATCCGCGGGAAAGAGACTGCAAAAGCTCAAGGAACAAAGAAATGAATTCACGGAAGAGCTGAGACAGTGTGAGCAGGAGCAGGTAAACTGCGACAGGGAACACAGTGCCAAAGAGCAGGAAGCGCAACAGGTCCAGGAAACGATACAGCAAATAAACAGCCAGTGCGTTTCGCTGGAAGCACATCTGGAAGATGAAAAGTCGGGGATCATCGATATCGTCAGAAGGACCGCTCAGCTTCACAACGAATTGCAGAGCATATCTGTTTATCGTGACAATCTGTCCAGTCAGAAGGACCGTCTGGCGGGGCGCGCCAATAGCGCGCAGGCAGAGCTGGAACAGCTCCTGGCGGAAAAGGCACAACATCAGGCAAGGCTGACCGACATCGAAAAGGTGCTGGAGGAACTACAGCAGAGCCTGAGCGGCAAGCGGAAAGACGCCGAAGGAATCAGCAGGCAAATCACAGAGGACAACAAGCGGCTGGCCCAAAGCAAGGAGGTCCACAGCGCCCTGAACAGTGAACTGACGATATTAACGGACATGGAGAAAAGGCGCGAAGGACTCAATAACGCGGTGAAGAATATTTTACAGAGGCGTACGAGTCACCACGGCAAATTCGCCTATGTGGAAGGCGTGCTTGCGGACATTATCAGCACGGACGTCGAGTATGCGGGTGCGGTGGAGGCGGTGCTCGAGGGCAGGACGGACGCTTTGGTGATTAACAGCCGGGAGGCGCTGCTTGCGGACAGGGAAGAGACCGACAATCTGGAAGGGAGAGTGAACTTCATCTGCAGCGACAGGATAGAGCCGTTTGTGGACATGAAGGACTTGTCAGGATTTGGGGGGGTAAAGGGCAGACTTGCGGAATTCGTGAGAACGCAGAGCAGATACGCACCGTTGGTCTGGAGACTATTGGGCAAAGCGGTTGTCGTTGAGTCCGTTGAGGCGGCAGTGGAGCTGGCGGCAGAGACGGCAGACGGCTACGAATATGTCACCGTCAAGGGTGAGGTTCTGACAACGGAAGGTTCGGTAAAGCTGGGACCTCTTGTAAGAACGACCGGCTTGATATCGCGCAAGAGCCGGCTTCGCCAATTGGAGCAGACGCTTGCAAAGCTGCAGGCGGAGACGGCCGGGCTGGAAGATCAAATAGACAGGAACACGCAGACAAGCGAGCACTTAGCCAAGCTGTGCCAGGAGCTGCGCACGGCCATTTATGAGGCAAACACGGAGAAGATGCAGATCAGCTCAAAGCTGAGCATGCTGGAGCAGAATATCAACCGGCTGGGGCAGGAGCAGCCATTGATTGCGAGCGAAATGGACCTGCTGGAAGCACAGATCGCCCAGTCAGTTCAAAAAGAATACGATTCAAAACAGAAACTGGAGGAGCTGGAGGCTGTCAACACGGAAAGAACAACTCGCATCAGGGAGCTTGAGAAAGAACATTCCGAGCAGAGGGCCCAGCAGCAGGCCAAGATGAGCAGACTGACGGACTTAAGAGTTGCTCTGGGTCAAATCACCGAACAGCACAAAGCCCTGAAACAAGCGATGGCAAGTCTGGAGGGGCAGCTCGAAGAGAACCACAGGGCGGCCAAGTCAGCGCAGACGGAAACAGAGAGCTGCGCAGAAGAGCTGGCAAAAACACGGAGAGATATTCTTGCCTGTGAAGGTGCGGTGTCAGAGTTGTTTGTGGAAAAGGAAAAGAATCAACAGAGCAGCAGTCTTTTGCATGAAACCGTGGAAAGGCTGCTCGAAAGACAAAAGGAGACGGACCAACTGGTCAGGGGCAAACGAGCGGCGCAGAGTGAAATAGAGCAGAGAATCAATGAGCTGAAAATAGAGCTGAGTCAATTGGAAGTAAGGAACCAGGACCTGGTCGAGCGGGTGCGTGAGGAGCTGCAAATGGATTTGGCCGCTACCTACGAGAGCTACCAAGCGAGTGAGGTCGATTGGGAGAATATAAGAGAGGAGATAGCGGAGCTTCGTGGGAAGATCGAGCGTCTGGGCAACGTGAACGTTGACGCAATAGCGGAGCAGGACAACCTTGAAAAGCGACACGAGTTTCTGAGCACACAGGTTGAGGACTTAAACAGCAGCAAGGGGCAGTTGCAGCAGTTGATAAACCGGCTTAACAAGCAGAGCCGGGAGAGATTCACGGAGACTTTTGAGCAAATCAGAGTGCATTTTCAGCAAATCTTTCGAAAACTATTCGGCGGCGGCAAAGCCGACATCCTGCTCGAAGATGCGGAGGACATACTCGAGGCGCCGATAGAGATAATCGCCCGGCCGCCGGGCAAGGAGACGAGGACCATATCTCTGCTGAGCGGCGGCGAAAAGTCCATGACCGCCATCGCCCTGCTCTTTGCGATTTTCAAGACCAAGCCGTCTCCGTTCTGCTTTTTAGATGAGATTGACGCTGCGCTGGACGAAGCAAACAATGAGCGTTTCAACCTGATGCTGCAGGAATTTCAAAAGGACTCGCAGTTCATAATGATTACTCACTCCAAACGCACGATGAGTGCCGCCGATGTGCTGTTCGGAATAACGATGCAGACGCGCGGCGTAAGCAAGAAGATAAGCGTCCGATTCGGCCAGTACGACGAGATCGAAGAGGACGCCGCCGCGGTTGCCTGAGCAAGGCGGCACGCGTGCAAGCGGTGAGTATGCTCGGCGCCACAATCCCGCGATATTTCTTTCGCCGCAGAAAGAGTTAAGCGTGTATATTAGAATGCGCACTCTGTCCCAATATGCGGTCCACGGGTAATAACATGCAATATCCTGCTCCATTGGCTGCTCTGGAATTGGGGTATACAAAGTAGTCGGGGAATGATAAGATGCCGCGAAATCTGAAGTGACCGGAACAGCTAAAATGGCAGAGAAGCTCGATAAACATGTTCTGAAGAACGGGATGGTTCTGCTTGGCGAGCCGATGGAGGGGGTGGAATCGGCGGCGTTTGGTTTCATGCTGCCGGGGGGGGCGTCGCGTCTGCCCGAAGGGTGCAGCGGCGCGGCAAATGTCGTGCTCGACTGGATTTTTCGAGGTGCGGGCGATAAAAACAGCCGGCAGCTCAGTGATGCGCTCGATGGTATCGGGCTGCATCGTGGCAGTTCCGTCAACAGTGCTCATGTCACAGTCGGCGGCGTTTTGGAAGCCGGCAACCTGGGCGAGGCCCTCGACCTACACGGCGATATAATTCGACAGCCTCGTCTGGAACAAGAGCAGTTCGAACCGGCCCGGCAGCTCGCCATAGACGGGGTGCTGGCCCTCGAGGACGACCCGCGGCAAAAAGTCACACTCATTCTGCGAGAGCAGTTTTATCCTACTCCTTTGGGGCGCAGCGCCGTGGGCAATGTCGAGGACCTCAAGGCCCTGACGCCGGAGACGACCAGAAGAATCATACAAGATGGTTTCAACCTGTCGGATACGATTTTTGCGGTGGCGGGCAAATATGAGTTCGATTCGATTGTCCGGCAATTCGAAGATTCTTTCGAGACAGAGCCGCAGGAAACTCTGGGGGCGATTAAGTTCGGCTTGCGAGACGACCGGTATACGCACATAAGCAATGAAGGAGCACAGGTCCACATCGGGATTATGACGGGGACGGTCACCGTTGGCGACGATGACTACTACAATGCAAGGGTGGCAATATCCGTTTTGTCGGGCGGCATGAGCGCCCGCTTGTTCACCGAGGTGCGGGAGAAGCGCGGGCTGTGCTACGCCATCGGTGCGCGGTACCACACTCTGAAGGAGGCAGCAGGCATCATGTGCTACGCCGGCACCACGCCGGAAAAGGCCCAGGAGACGCTCGACGTGATAACGGCGGAGTTCAATCGGCTCAGCGAGGGAATCAGCGAGGATGAAATCGAGCGGGCAAAAGTGGGACTGAAAAGCGCCCTGATTCTGCAGAGTGAATCCTCGAGCAGCAGGGCCGGGGGAATCGCAAGCGACTACCATCTGCTCGGTCGGGTCCGAAGCCTTGACGAAATCAAAACGAGAATCGAAGAGACCACTGTTGATTCTGTCCTCGTATTTCTGCGAGACAACAGGTTCGAAGATTTTACTGTAGTGACAATCGGTCCCAAGGAAGTAAAAGTCAAGTAGAAGTATGGAATTCAAGAGCAAGATTCTGGAGAACGGGTTAGCCGTCATCGGTGAGGTCAACAAGTCGGCCAAATCAGCGGCGGTGGGTTTTTTCGTGAAAACGGGCTCGCGTGACGAGAGCGAGCAGATAAACGGCGTATCGCACTTTCTCGAACACATGCTTTTCAAAGGCACGGAGAAGCTCGGCCCCATCGAGGTCAACGAGGCGTTTGACCGGACGGGCGCTCAATTCAACGCTTTTACGAGCGAGGAAAACACCGTCTATTATGCGGCTGTCCTGCCGGAATACCTTATTGAGGTCACCCGGCTATGGATAGAGCTGATGAGGCCCGCGCTTCGAGATGATGATTTCAACCTCGAAAAGAACGTAATCAAAGAAGAAATTGCGATGTACAAGGACCTGCCGAGCTTCGACGTGATGGACCGCTGCCGGAAACTTCACTTCGAGGGACATCCGTGCAGCAAGAGCGTCCTTGGGAGCGAGCAGAGTATTGATGGTATGACTGCCGAGCAAATGAGGTCCTATTTTTGCAGCCGGTACTCGCCGAACAATATGGTCGTCGGCTGCGCAGGGAATTTCGACTGGGAGCAAATCTGCTCCGCAATCGAGGCTGCCTGCGGGCAGTGGTCAAAGCAGGACGCCGACAGAAAGCTGGAGCACTTCGGAGGCAGCAAAAAGAAAGAGCGGGTTGAAAAGGCGAACATGGCTCTCGAGCATATATGTTTGATGAGTGCGGGCGTGCCGGCGCAGGACCCGAGAAGGTTCGCCGCCTCGCTGCTGGCGATGATTATCGGCGATGACGTCGGCTCGCGGTTTTTCTGGGAGCTGGTTGATAAGGCCCTTGCGGAAGCGGCCACGATGCAGTTCGGGGCAATGGACGGCACGGGCGTTTTTTGCAGTTACATCCTCTGCGGCAGTGACAATGTCTCGAAGGTGCTGGAAGTGGTCGCGAAGGTTTTCAAGGATATCGAGGAAAGCGGCATAACGCAAGAGGAGCTGACAAAGGCAAAGAACAAGCTTCTCAGCGAAGTGGTGATAAAGAACGAGCTGCCGATGGGTCGGCTGATTGATTTGGGCTTCAACTGGACATATCTGCGCGAGTATCGACCTGTGGGACAGGACGTGGAGGATATCAAATCCGTGACGGGCGAGCAGGTCAATTCACTCATAGAACAGTTCAAACCGGGCGATTTCACGCAACTTTCTACAGGCCCAGCCCGCCAGGAATAGCTTCCAAGCGGCAAAATTGTCGTATTTTCTCATTGATTAATTTGGCCGATCCTGTTAAACTGGGCAAGACCAGTGGGATTTAAAGGAGGTTTTCAGGTGGACAAGGACGACAGAGATGGGCAGATTGACGATGATATCCTGCAATCGAGGAAAGACATCCTTCGCTCCAGGGACATAATCCCGCCGTATAACCAGGAACCGGCCCAGGAGGCACCGCGGCGGGAAGCAGGCGGGCAGAAAGACGCAACAGGTGAGCCCGCTGAGCCGGCGGCGCAGGAGGGAGAGGTTCAGGCGGGAACTGCGGAGGAAGAGCCGGCGGGGCCGGCCGAGCCCTCGCAAAAGAGCGAAATACCGAGGTTCGACCTTGCCGAAGATATAATGGCCGAGCAGCGAAGGATAACCGCCATAAGGAGGAAGGCGCCCGCGGAGAAAAAGGAGGCGCAGGTGCAGGAGCTTCAAGTCGAGGCGGCGGGTCGGCGCTTCGAGCCTGTGAGTCCGGGTGGGCCACAAGAGGAGAAAATCATCGCCCAAATCGTGGCGAGGGACATTGAAAGACTGCTTCGAGGCGAAGCCGCAGATGTTTAAAAGGAGGACTGCCAAGACCATAGGCATAAACACAAGAAACGGCTGAGGGATTGTTCATAATTGCCTTTGGGGGGCGGAGGGCAAAAACGTGAAAAAAACACTTGTCGCATTCATTTGCCTGCTGGGGGTTCTGCCGTGCGCGAGCGTTGGAGGGTAGCTGATCTTATCACGCCAAACTGATAGACGACTGCCAAAATTACCAAGAATCACACCAGCATGGCGGGAAGTATCTTAAGTCTTCTAAATAAACTTCCCCATTGTTACTAAAGTCACCAATTGGTGGTAACCCATCTGTTTCCAACCAATGATTCATAAATATAGCATAGTCTTTAAAATCAATTTTATTATCCACGTAAAGATCTAACATTGAGCAATCCCTGCCTTCTTTTGCTCCTAAGTCAGGGCCATTTCCTTTATAAGACCAACCAATATCTACACCAAGGTCTACTACTTCTGAAAGCGGTGATAAAACATATTCTCCTTGAAAACTGGGGTCAAGATTGTAAAAACTATTAATAGGGCCATCTGGGTCTTGTTCCAAAATTCCAAGAGCAGAGCCTCCATTGTCTGGGGGAGTATAAGGAATTGTGCAATTAAAGAAGTTGTTGTTTGTGACTGTTCCACTGAAATTATTGTAGTCTTCAATTCCTATACCACAATTTGTAAAAATATTGTTTGCAACAAGGCCATTTACATCATATAAAGGCTCATTAAAATCTATTCCTGTTCCTGAACCATCAAAATCATTATGGAGTATGTTTAAAATTGCAGGGTTGGTAATTTCTAATGCTGAAGCTCCAGCAATTTTTTTACCAACTAAAACTCCTGTTTTACTGTATTCTATAATATTCCTACTTAAATTTACATAAGTACCATCAACTAAGTTTTCTAGATGTACGCTGTTTGGTTCATGTTCTTCATTAAACCAACTACCTCCAACAATAAGTTGTGCACCTCCTGAAAGATCAGCATATATTGTATCTTTAATTGCTTCTGCGAATTTAACAGGAAAATTCAGATTTTCTTGCTCAATTATTAATTGCCCGTTTGCATCTTTAATATCATTTACATCTTCTATAATACTCCCAACAAATGCATAAGTTCCGGTTGCAGTATTTTCTATTTTAACACAATGATCATTACCCCATGCATGAAAACCAATCCCATTAAAGATAAATCTTGCATTATTATCTGCAAAAATTTGTGTTTTTGTAAGAGCCAAGCCAGTTTCAATACTGTTAATTCTCATAGTATAGTTTTTAACACGATTTGAATCAAGATTTGGGTAAAGGCCATAGTCTTGTGGTGGCCAGTGACTATCTATATTTGCAAACCTAGCTCCATTTCCGTGACTTATGTTCATAATCCAACTATTTTCACTAAGAATACATGCGGGTCTATTAATATCAAAACATTCTGATTCAGGATTAATACATGTCTCATCAATATAAATAGAATCAAAGCAAGTTGGGTCAAAAGTATTTGCATCTTCTAGATTAAGGCAATTTGGATTAAAATTACAAGGGTCATTTAAATTAAAGCAATTTGGGTCAAAATAATTTGGATTTTCAAAATCAAGGCAATTTTGGTTAAAATAATTTGGGTCATTTAAATTAAGGCAATTAGGATCAAAATAATTAGGGTCACAAGGATCAAAGCAATTAGGGTCAAAGCAATTATCATTAAAACAATTATGGTTAAAACAATTAGGGTCAAAACAATCGAGATCATAGCAATTAGGGTCTAGACAAGGAAGGTCATAACAATCAATATCATTAGCATCCATTTCATCATTTATCTTTCCGTAAAAAGCATGAGAAGCACTTGAATTAACATCTGTTGGAACTACTAAAGTAGTTTCTGCACTTGTTTTTTGCGGAGCAAAAAAACTTAATATTTTTTCTAAACCAGAATTTGAACTAGGCATTAGCCAGGTTGCAACAGTCACACAGGGTATAAGCAGTGAGATTATCCTGATTCCAGAGGTATTAGTGAGTTGCTGGTTTAAGCCTTTCGCGTTCATTTTCTGGGCTCCTTAATTTCTGGCCTGCCTTTCCATAATTGGGGTCGCAGTAGAACTCTCTCGGTTCTCGTGTCCGGATGAGAGTATTATATCACGAAATTGACGATTGTCAAGTTCTTTTCGGGGGCTGTGAGCGAATTATGGGATGGGCGCAGACCGGGACTGCCGAGGCGTCAATGCCGCCCTACTACTGGGCGCTGCTTGCCGACCTCAACAACGACGGCGCCGTGAATTTCGTCGACGTCGGACACTATGTCGACTATTGGCTGGACGCGGGCAGCGAATTGCCCCCCGACTTAGACAGGAACGAAATGGTGGATTTGACGGACTACGCCCTGCTTGGGCAGAATTGTTTCTCACAGACAAGCTGGCACGAATAGCGTGTGCGTGAGGTCATAAAAGGGCATTGATTTTTCAATCCTTGTCTTCGCGCTGATTTTCCCTATAATCTCGATACTCGATGGCGGCCGTGCGCCTTCGCGGGGCCGGCATTGACGGTCGAGAGTGCTTTGGAATATTTGGAAAGGATTGTTTAGTTATGGGATTACACGCAGCAGATATTGCCGTTCTGGTGCTGTATCTAATCGCTATGGTGGCCATCGGTATATGGTCGGCGAGAAAGATAAAGGACAGCGCTGACTTCTTTATGCCGCGCCGATTCGGCAAGGCGATGATGATAATGTTCTCTTTCGGTACGGGGACGCACTCGGACCAGGCGGTCAGCGTCGCCTCGAAGAGCTTCACTAACGGCCTATCGGGGATATGGTATCAGTGGCTGTGGCTGCCGGTAACGCCTTTTTACTGGCTAATTGCTCCGGTATTCAGGCGGTTTCGGGCAATAACCACTTCGGACGTGTTCGAGGCGAGGTACGACCCGAGCGTGGCGATGCTTTACGCGGTGGTGGGGGTGCTAAACTTAGCGGTGAATATCGGCGTTATGCTGAAAGGCTCGAGCGAGGTGATCTCGGCCAGCACGGGCGGGCTGGTGAGCGCGAATCTTGCCATTGCCATTATGACGGTGATATTCGTGGTTTACGGCGTGGCCGGCGGGCTCGGGGCGGCGATAATCACCGACTTCATCCAGGGGGTGCTGACTATTATCTTTTCTTTTCTCTTGCTGCCGCTGATATTGAATGCGGTCGGCGGAATCGCGGGACTGAGAGAGGTGATTAAGGACCCGCACATGTTTTCTCTGGTGGCACCG
The DNA here is from genome assembly GCA_035527845.1 of Sedimentisphaerales bacterium. Lineage (GTDB taxonomy): Bacteria > Planctomycetota > Phycisphaerae > Sedimentisphaerales > Anaerobacaceae > JAUWKC01. Next base: position 12,129 of record DATKZT010000046.1, read on the forward strand.
GCGGAAATCGGATTCTTCTACATAGCGGTGATCGCCTTTAACGGCCTCGTTGGCATTGTCACTCAGCCGCACACGATGGCCAACTGTGCGGCGGGAAAGACCGAGATGGAAGGGCGCGTCGGCTTTATGGGGGGGACATTGATAAAGCGTTTGTGTACAGTACCGTGGGCCCTGACGGGGCTGGCGGCGGTGGCGTACTTTGCGGGCAGGGCCATTGAGCCGGACAAGGTATTCGGGGCGGTGGCGGGCGAGTTTCTGCCGAAGATTCTGCCCGGCGTGTTGGGCGTATTCATCGCGGCAATTCTCGCCTCGGTGATGAGCTCGTGCGACGCGTTTATGATATCGTCTTCGGCGCTGTTTACCGAAAACGTCTACAAGCGCGTTCTGCCCCGAAAACCGGACAGACACTATGTTACCGTAGGGCGAATCACCGCGGTTATTATCGTAGCCGGCGGGGTGGGCTTTGCCTTCTGGCTGCCGGGCGTGGTAAAAGGGCTGGAGATATTCTGGAAGATTTCCCCGATGATGGGGATAGCGTTCTGGCTGGGGCTTTTCTGGAGACGCACCACGGTGAAGGGCGCCTGGGCCGCAACGCTTTCAGCATTTGCTATCTGGTTCCTGACAGGACGCGGATTCTTCATCTCATGGCTGGGCAGTCTACCCGTTGCTGAGTCGCTGCGCCTTGTCTTCGTCAAGAGTGGAACGCCTGAGGTCTATCTTCCGTGGCAGATGGTGTTTTATCTTGGGGGAGGGCTGCTGGTTGGCATAATCGTGAGCCTTTTGACCAGGCCGGTCGCGAAGGATAAGCTGGATAATTTCTATGCACTGGTTCGAACGCCGATCAGGCCGGGCGAGGAGGTGACGGCCCCGTGCACGCTGCCGGTCGGTGCGGTTGTACCCGAGAAGCGAAACCTGCTGCCGAACACGAGTCTGGAGATACCGATTCCTTCGCTCATGTCGGTAATCGGGTTCCTCGTGGGGTGGGGATGCGTCGCGGCCATCATTTACGTTGTTTGTCTTATTGCAGGCGTGTAACAGACAGAGAAATGCTCTTTGTGCGCAGCCAAGTATTGGTGGCAGTCGGTCTGGCGCTGGCGTCAGTGGCTGGTCCTGCCGGTGCCGATGCGGTTCTGCCAGCGTGGCAGCAGCCCGGCGCTGTAGAAGAGACGCCATTTGCGCTCGGCACGGGCAAAGGCGAATACAAGGCGTGGGGCAGGGATAAAGATTATCGCGTATTTTTGGCGGAGTTTCTGCCTGCTCTGTTCGAGCGGACGGTTTCGCTGGACAGGTTCGACCCGAACTGCGAACTTGTATGGATTTTCACCGGTGAGCATGGAGGATTCACGGTCACGATTAGTCACAACCGGGTCAGCCTGTACCAGAGGTTTTACGACTCGGCGGGTTTCGAGAACAAGTTCGAGGGCAAACGCCTGCGGCACCCGGAGAAGCGCGAACCGGCAGCGCAGGTCGAGTACAGCGGCGAGCTGCGCGCGGTGACAGTGAAGATGGATTACAAACTGGGGCTGTCGGTAGCGCTGAACGGGCGGACTGTTTTGGAGCAGGAGTGTCTGCTGGACGTCAGCCGACATCAGTTGCGATTGACGGGTGACGGTGAAACCTCCGGCAAGATGCTTGAGCCGACGGCGGAACCCGCTATCGTTCGCGTGAAGCCTGAGATCAAATATCAAACGATGATGGGGTTCGGGGGGATCACGACGCCGACCGCTTATGCTCAATTGAGTCCCGAGGGCAAGCGGCGGTGGTGGGAGCTTGTATGCGAGTACAACCTGCTCATTCAGCGGGAGTATCCAATCGGGCGACGGCTGAATCGTGAAATGGACAACTGGGACAGGGCGGCAGATGCTACGCCGCATTATTACGGTGACAACTTCCCCAATGGAGAAATCAGTGACTTCAAATATATCAGAAGACTGAGAAAACTTGGCGGCAAAGTCCTGTTCGAGTTCTGGGCGCTGCCGCCGTGGGCGGAGGGCGATTCGGAGAAATACGCCGAAGCGATGGTGAGCTACTGCAGGGTCTCTAAAGAAAAGGCGGGCGCGCCACCCGATGTTGTCGGAATTCAAAACGAAAAGCGACAGACGGAAGAAATGTGGCACGAGATGACGCTAACGCTGCGGCGAAAACTTGACCAGGCCGGTTTCAAGGACGTTCGGATACATATAAGCGATGCGGGGACACTTTCCGGCGGCATCGAGCGCGCCAAGGCGTTTCGTGCATCGAAGGAAGCCTGGGCGGAAATCGATTATGCGGCCACGCACATGTACGACTATCAGAATTTCTTCACCGACCCGGACGGTTTCGATGGTCTGCTGAGACAATGGAAGGAATTGGCCGGTGACAAGCCGTTCTTGTCAACGGAACTGTGCATCAACAACGATAAATACCAGTGGCCGACGTATCGCGTTGCCCTGGCGATGGGGCAGCTCTATCATAAGAACCTTGTTCTGGCCGATGCATCGGCGGTCTGCTATTGTTGGACGCTGCTGAACGTGGTGCAGCCATCCTTCGGCTGGACGCGGACGCTGACAGTGCCGGACAGGTCGCACGGCTTTGTGCCTGTCGCACCGAGTCACCAGTTGAGGGTGTTCGGAGCGTTCAGCCGGCGAATACATGAAGGAATGACGCGCATCGCCGCGCGGACGGACGTCAACGACCTGCTGGTTTCAGCATTTGTGGGCGAGGGCAACAAGGGCACGGTCGTCGTACTGAACCGCTCGACAAGGCCGAGGCGGGTGCGCGTAATCCGACCGGGGGCGACGTTCGACGAAATGGAACTCGTCGACCCGTATCATGAGAACGAAGTGATGGCGGTCCCTGCCGTGGAAGAAGGCGTCGCGGAGGTCACCGTCCAGCCGGGTGCTATCGTGACTTTGACAAATACAGCCTTGGGTAAAGTCCCTGCTGAAATAATCGCAGGGATCAAATAGTCGAACGTGCAGATGCAGTAGTTATGACAAGAAATCCTTTCACCAACAATCCGATGCTGCCGGTCGATGTGGTGCTCGCCCCGGCGTGGTGGTTTCATAACGAGGGGCTGACCTTCGATGAGGAGTTCTTCTATGAGCCGGTCAGGCGAGTGGAAGCGGAGCGAAGGATGGAGCAGGCGCTTTACGAGCGGTGGGGAAAATTTGGGCTCGGAGAGGGCAGGGACAAGGACCTGCCGGTCGTCGGTGCGGTGCACCTGGCGGCGGGGTATCTGCTGAGTGAAATGTTGGGCTGCAAAGTGGAATACAAGGAGGATACGCCGCCGCAGGTACTCTGCGCGAAGATGGACAACCTGAGCATTTCCGCGGACGCGGCCTTTGAGAGCGCGGCATATAAGAAGTTCGCGCGGCTTGCCGAATCGCTTAAGGCGAAATACGGTTATCTGACCGGCGACGTGAACTGGGGCGGCATCCTGAACATCGCTCTTGACCTTCGGGGCGAGGGCATGTTTATGGATATGTTCGACGAGCCGAAGGAGGTCAGCATATTCTTAGGTGAAATCGCCAAAGTAATCGCGAGATTCACGCAGGGACTTCAAAAAGAGACCGGCTCGACGTCAATCAGCGTCAACAGGAATGTGCGTCACCTCGAACCGGCGGTGTTTCTGCACAGCGAATGCTCGCACACAATGATTTCCGTGGAGGACTACAGAAAATTCCTTTTCACCTTCGACCAGCGGTGGAGCGAGAAATACAGGCCGTTCGGCATTCATTTTTGCGGCAAAGATCCGGACCGCTACGGGGAGGTTTTCGCCGAGCTTGGCAGAGTAAACTTTCTCGACGTGGGATGGGGCGGGGACGTAGCGAAGCTGCGAAGGGCTCTTCCAAAGACGTTCCTTAATATCAGGCTCAGCCCGGTTGAGATGATAGAGCAGAGCACGTCGGAGATAGAGGCAACAATCCGCAGGCTGGTCGCCGATTCAGGAAATCTTCAACTGACCGGAGTCTGCTGCATCAACATTGACGAAAAGGTGACCGATGATAAGATAACTTGCATGTTCGAGACTGTGGCCGCACTCCGTGAAGAATATTCAAATTGACAGAGTGTTTCAAACGGAATACTTCTGATGACACATAAACAGCGCGTACTGACGGCATTAGAGCACCGGCAGCCGGACCGGTGTCCGTGCGATTATATCGGCACTCCGGAAGTGGATGAAAAACTAAAGAAGCACTTTCAGACGGACAGTATGGACGTGGTGCTGGAGAAACTCGGCGTGGACCTTCGCATTGTCGATGCGCCATACATCGGGCCGGAGCTGCGGAAATGGGAGGATGGGCGGTTCGAGAACTACTGGGGCAGTATTCGCAAGCCGGTCAGCAACGAGGCGGGGACATACAACGAAGCCGTGGAGTTTCCGTACGCTGAGTTTAAGACGGTCGAAGATGTCGATAAGTTCAGGTGGCCAAAGGTGGATTGGTTCGATTTTTCGAGAATGGCCGAAGACTGCAAGAGGTATTCGGACTACGCCATCGTGTTCGGCTCGCCGGGCAATATGGACTTGATCAACGGCACATCATACGGCAGAGGCGTCGAGCAGACGATATACGACATCGCCCTGGAGGACCCGATAGGGCTGGCGTGTATGCAGAAGCGTTTTGACTGCTGCTACGAAATCAGCAAAAAGGGCCTCGAAACAACGGGCGGGCAGATTGATATTCTCTGGATTGGAGATGATTACGGCACGCAGAACGGGATGCTGATGAGCCCGGAGAAGTGGCGCAAGCTCTTTTTCCCGAAACTGAAGGAGATGTGCGCTTTGGGGCACGAATACGGTGCGAAGGTGATGCTGCACTGTTGCGGCTCGACGCGGCCGCTCTGGGCTGGGCTGATTGAAGCGGGGGTCGATATCTACCAGACGGTCCAGCCGGAGGCGAAAGATATGGACCCAGCCGAATTAAAGGCCGAGTTCGGCGGGCAGATATGCCTGCACGGCACCATCAGCATCCAGAAAACGCTGCCCTTCGGCACGCCGCAGGACGTGGCGGCCGAGGTCCGCACCCGCATCGAAACCGTCGGCAAAAACGGCGGCCTAATCATCGCCCCGGCTCACAACTGCCAGCCGGATACACCCGTCGAAAACCTCTTAGCACTGTACGAAGCAGTGCAGCGATTTTGACCTTTCAAGCCGTTTTCCAATTCGAATAGGGCCGAATCAAGTGATGATTCTGTCATATATGCCACTTTGCAAATTAGGTTTGAAATATGGTGGGGGATGGTGTATATTCCGTCGATTAAGGGCGTTTCAGGAACAAACAAGGTAACTTTCAGTAAAGGATTGCAGCAGATATGAACTTAGAGAAGTACTCGTTCGGGATTGGGGACAGATTCGGGCATCAGGGCAGGGCGCAATTGCAGGCCATTATTAAGGCAAAAAAGGCCGGCGTTGACATTACGCCGGTGTGGAACAAATCACACCGCGAACATACGATTATCGGGACGGCGCCGCCGGACGTGCGAAGCGAGGCGGATGCGGCGGTCAAGACCCTCGGCTGGGGCGGCTCTTACCGGGTGGATGCGGACCATATCGGGCTGAAGAACGTTGATTTGTTTATCAAGTCGAGCGACTTTTTTACTTTAGACGTGGCGGATTTCATCGGCAAGCCGGCGGACAAGAAATACAAAAGCACGTTCGTCAAAAAGTATAAGAAGTACACGGGGTCTCTGGAGATTCCGGGCATCGACGAAACGCTCGATGTAACAAAAGAACGGGTGGAGGCGATAGCGGACAAGTTTCTTCTTGCGGCGGTGGAGGCGGGCAAGATTTACCGTCACATCGAGGCGGCCAAGGGCAGAGGGAAATTCATAACGGAGGTATCGATGGACGAGACGGACCAGCCGCAGACGCCCGTCGAGATGCTGTTTATCCTGGCGGCTCTTGCCGATGAGCGAGTGCCGGCGCAAACAATAGCGCCGAAATTCACGGGCCGATTCAATAAGGGCGTGGATTACGTGGGCGACGTCGCTCAGTTTGCGAAGGAATTCGAAGAGGACCTTGCGGTGATTGGGTTTGCGGTTAAAGAGTTCGGCCTGCCAAAAGAGCTGAAGTTGAGCGTGCATTCGGGCAGTGACAAGTTCTCGATCTACAGGGTGATGAACAAGGCGTTGAAGAAATTCAACGCCGGGCTGCACCTGAAGACGGCCGGCACAACGTGGCTGGAAGAGCTAATCGGTTTGGCTTTAGGCGGCGGTGACGGTCTATCAATAGCTAAGCAGGTTTACGCCAATGCGATGGGGCGGTTCGACGAGCTCTGCGGCCCTTACGCGACGGTCATCGATATCGATAAGAGCAAGCTGCCATCGCCGGGTACGGTTGAGAAATGGAGCGGCGAGCAGTACGCCGATGCGCTGCGCCATGACCAGTCGTGCGAGAGCTACAACCCCAATTTCCGACAGTTGCTGCACGTCGGGTACAAGGTCGCGGCGGAGATGGGCGATGAGTTTCTCGACGCACTGAAAAGGTACGAGGAGACAATCGCACAGAACGTAACCGAGAATATTTTCGAGCGGCATATAAGACCGATTCTCATGGATTAAAGGACTGTACAAGATGGACGATTTATTCGATTTGAAAGGCAAAGTGGTTGCGATTACGGGGGCGGGCGGCATTCTTTGCGGCGCGATGGCAAGGGCGCTTGCGGGGGCCGGGGCGAAGATAGCTGTCTGGGACCTGAGCGAAGAAGCGGCGGGCAGGGTAGCCGGTGACATCAAGTCAAAAGGCGGGACCGCGATAGCCGTTAAGTGTAATGTCTTGGACAAAGACACGCTGGAGGCGGCCAGGAAAAAGACCGTTGCCGAGCTTGGCGAAATCGACATACTGATAAACGGGGCGGGGGGCAATAAGAAGGAGGCGACCACGTCGGAGACGCTGCCCTTTTTCGATTTGCCCGCCGATGCGGTTCGATTCGTGTTCGATTTGAACTTCATCGGCACGTTTCTTACCACGCAGGTCGTTGCCAAGGATATGGCCAAACGCGGCAAGGGGAGAATTTTGAACGTTTCGAGTATGGCGTCTCTGAGTCCGCTGACCAAGGTGATGGGCTACTCGGCGGCCAAGGCTGCTATCAATAACTTCACGCAGTGGCTTGCGGTGCACCTGTGCCAGAATTATTCGAAGGAGATTCGCGTCAACGCGATTGCGCCGGGGTTCTTTCTGACAGAGCAGAACCGGTTCCTGGTGACGGATGAAAAAACGGGCAAGCTAACGGCGCGCGGCAAGACGATAGTCGATCATACACCGATGGGAAGATTCGGTGAGCCGGAGGAATTGATCGGCGCGGTCATCTGGCTGCTGAGTGATGCGGCTAAATTTGTTACGGGAATCGTTGTCCCCATCGACGGGGGGTTCTCGGCGTTCAGCGGCGTGTAAACTTTTCTTATCAGGAGAATGAAATGACGGGAGTTGACCCAGCAAAGGCATTGAAAGAGTTCAAACCCACAAAGAAGTTTTTCGTGGGCATCGATTCGGACGGCTGCGCGTTCGACAGCATGGGCATAAAGCAGCGGGAGTGTTTTTGTCCCTGGATGATTGCGTATTTCGGGCTGCAGCCGGTGGCATGGGCGGCCCGTGAATGCAAGGAATTTGCGGATTTGTTTTCGAAGACGCGCGGAGCAAACCGTCACAAGACCATCAAGCGCATACTGACGGAGCTGCTGCCCTGTCATCCGATGGTCAAGGCGAGAAATTTCCGGGTGCCGCAATTTCCGCATTATTGCGCGTGGGTTGATGACCCGAAGAGTCTGTTGAGCAATGAAGGGCTTGAGAAGGCAATTGCCGATGCGCCGACAGACGAAGCGAGACGCGAGCTGGAGCACGTCCTTGCGTGGAGCAGGCAGGTGAACGTGGCGGTAAAGGACATCGTTAAGGATGTGCCGCCCTTTCCATACGTGCGGGAAAGTCTGGAGAAGATGCAGCCGCTGGCGGATGTTATCGTGGTTTCGGCGACGCCCGGCGAGGCCTTGATTCGCGAGTGGGAGGAGCACGACATCGCCAGGTACGCAAAGATTATAGCAGGTCAGGAAATGGGGACAAAGGCGCAGCATCTTGCTTACACGACGAAAGACAAATACGAGAAGGACCATGTTCTGATGATAGGCGACGCACCGGGTGACATGAAGGCCGCAAGGGCAAATGGCGCCTTGTTCTATCCGATAAATCCCGGTGCCGAGACCGAATCATGGAAGAGATTCCACGATGAGGCTTTCGATAAGTTTATGAACGGTGAATATGCGGGCGGCTATGAGCAGAAGGTGATTGCCGAATTCGATGCGTGTTTGCCCGAGCTGCCGCCGTGGGAGAAATGACAGATGTTGTTGTACGCTCGTGGAAACGAAAACGATAATCTGAGCAGTGAGGACCTGAGAGAAGGTCTTCATTCGGCGCTCGATAAGCTTGGCTCGCGGAAAAAGGTGCTGGCGATCCCTCCGGACATTACGCGGTATCACTCGCGGGCGGGTGAGCTGACGGCGCTTGCATGGCGATACTACGGCGAGGCCCTTACGGACGTGCTGCCGGCTTTGGGCACGCATGCACCGATGACGCGGGATGAAATAGAGCAGATGTTCGAGGCGGTCCCGCCGGGGTTGTTCCGCAGGCACAACTGGCGAACCGACCTGGCGACACTGGGCGAGGTACCTGCCGAGTTCGTACGGGAGGTCTCCGAGGGGCGGGTGGATTATAGCTGGCCGGCCCAAGTCAATCGGCTGCTGGTGGAGGGCGGCTTCGACCTGATCTTATCCGTCGGTCAGGTTGTGCCGCATGAAGTGAGCGGCATGGCCAATTACAACAAGAATATCTTCATCGGGACCGGCGGCGCCGACGGCATTAACAAGAGTCACTTTCTCGGTGCGGCATACGGGATGGAGAGGATAATGGGGCGAGCAGACAACCCCGTCAGACGCGTCATCAATTATGCGTCGGAACATTTTGCAAAGGACATGCCGATTGTTTACGTGCTGACCGTTGTAAGCGCAGACAAAGACGGCGATCTGAGAACGCGGGGGCTGTTCATCGGCGACGATATTGAGTGTTTCAATCTCGCAGCGGAGCTTTCCCTCAAAGTCAACTTTCGAATGCTGGATGAGCCGCTGCGGAAGGTAGTGGTCCATCTCGACCCTTGCGAATACAAGAGCACGTGGCTGGGCAACAAGAGCATTTATCGCACGCGCATGGCGATGGCCGACAGCGGCGAGCTTGTCGTGCTGGCGCCGGGAGTAAGCCAGTTCGGAGAGGATGCGCAAATAGACCGTCTTATCCGCAAGTACGGCTACATCGGAACGCCCGGCATACTTGAGGCAGTGCAAAAAAGCGACGACCTTAGAGAGAACCTCAGCGCCGCGGCCCATCTGATACACGGCTCATCCGAGGGGCGATTCACTATTACATATTGTCCCGGAAAGCTGAGCAAACAGGAAATCGAAGCGGTCAGCTTCAGATATGCGGAGTTAGAGCAAATGAGAAGCAGATACAATCCGGCCGAGCTTGCGGACGGATTCAACACGCTGCCCGGCGGCGAAGAAGTCTTTTTTATCTCGAACCCTGCCATCGGGCTGTGGGCGTACCGGGGCAGATTCGGCCAAGATTAGAATTTACCAGAGGGGCGGAAGCGGCTAAAATTAGTGCCGTTTCAATTTAATAAGTATGATTTTCTCGGTTGTGTCATTCCGGGCCGGACCTGGAATCCAGATTGAAGAAGCTGTGGATTCCCGCTTTCGCGGGAATGACAAGATGCAACAATTTGTTTTTGGAAACGGCATTAGCTTTGCCGGATTTTCAGTCAGTTGGCAACCAATTAGCAGTTAAAGGAGCAGTAAAATGGCACAAGCAGATATCGGCGTGATAGGCCTGGCGGTCATGGGCGAGAACCTGATTCTCAATATGGAAAGCAAAGGCTTTACGGTCGCGTGTTTCAATCGTACCGTTTCCAAGGTGGACGATTTTATCAACGGCCGCGCTGCGGGCAAGAACATAATCGGCACTCACTCGGTCGAGGAGTTCTGCCGGAATCTGAAAAGGCCGCGTAAGGTAATGCTGATGGTCAAGGCGGGCACCGCGGTTGACTCCTTCATCGAGCAGGTCCTGCCCTACCTCGAAGACGGTGACATCATAATCGACGGGGGCAACTCGCACTTTCCGGATACCATTCGGCGGACCGGGTACGTGGAGAGTCAGGGCAAGCTTTACATCGGCACCGGTGTTTCCGGCGGGGAAGAGGGGGCGCTTACGGGACCTTCGATGATGCCGGGCGGCTCACCCGCCGCGTGGGAGCACGTCAAACCGATCTTCCAGGGCATTTGCGCCAGGACGCCCGAGGGCGAGCCCTGCTGCGACTGGGTCGGCGAGAACGGGGCCGGGCACTTCGTGAAGATGACGCACAACGGCATCGAGTACGGTGACATGCAAATGATATGCGAGACCTACCAGATGATGAGGGAGGGTCTCGGCATGACCAACCAGGAGATGCACGACGTGCTCGCCGAGTGGAACAGGGGCGAGCTGGATTCGTACCTTATCGAAATAACGCGTGACATACTGGGCTATCAAGACGAGCAGGGCAACGAGGTAATCGACCTGATTCTCGACACGGCGGGACAAAAAGGCACGGGCAAATGGACGGCAATCGAGGCGCTGGACCTGGGCCAGCCGCTGACGCTTATCGGCGAGGCGGTGTTCGCGCGGTGCCTGTCGGCCCTTAAAGAGGAGCGCGTCCCCGCCTCCAAGGTCCTCAACGGGCCAAAGACAAAATTCAGGGGCGATAAGAAAAAGTTCATCGAGGACTTGCGCAAGGCGCTTTATGCCTCCAAGATAGTCAGCTATGCGCAGGGCTATCAACTGATGCGGGCTGCGGCCGCCGAGCACAACTGGAACCTCAACTACGGCGGCATCGCCCTGATGTGGCGCGGCGGCTGCATCATCCGCTCAGCCTTCCTCGGCAAGATCAAGCAGGCGTTCGACAAGAAGCCCAAGCTGGAGAACCTGCTGCTCGATCCGTTCTTCAAGAAAGCCGTCAAGAGCGCCGTCCCGGCTTGGCGGCGCGTCATCATGACCGCCGTCAAGCTCGGCCTGCCCGCCCCGGCGATGAGCGCCGCCCTGGCCTACTTCGA
>DATKZT010000047.1:0-53538 GCA_035527845.1 Sedimentisphaerales bacterium
TCTCAATGTCAACACCTAACGCATCTTTCAGTTCATCTACACTAATCTTGTCATTCATAACGTTCTCCTTGTTTCATAATTCCTTATAAAACAAAGAGTAACACACCCGCAGAAAATGCGCCAGAAAAATTAGTCGCACACTGGGGCGTATAATGCCAAAGGCTGCCGGCAGAGCCTCACTTGGACATTTAATGATGGGTTATGAGGGCTGTCTCGAAGGATTGCTGGTTGTTTTCTGCTTGAATAGTTCTTGGCTTGGCAGTGGTCATGTTGTATGCTATGGTTTGCTGCAAATAGGCTTGTTGATCATTTGAGTCGAAGCAGTCACAAAGCCGGTTTGGTCAGAAGTAGCAGGGAGGTTCCAAAATGACGGCAGAAACAAACGGGTCGGCGGAGGAGAAATTTGTACCAACATGCAGTATATGCGGGGAGAAACACTGGCCTCACCACGCCCTAATTCCCTGTCTTAACAAGCAAAAGGCCAAGGCAAGAGCCAAGGCTGAAAAGAAGGCAAGAGCTGAGGCCAAAAAAAGGGCAAAGGTAGAAGCCAGAGCCAGAGCCGAGGCCGAAGCCAGAGAGAAGGCTGAGGCAGAAGCCAGAGCAAGAGCTGAAAAGAAGGCGTACGGCGACGCGTTGGCTCAAGCTGAAGACCTGCTCAGGGCCGAAGCCGACCGCAGGGCGCAAGCGGAGGCGGCAGCCGAAGCCGAACGAAAGGCGAGAACCCGGGCTGAAGAGCAAGCAGGAGCCTGCGCAGAAGCCGCGGCAAGGGCCGAAGAGAAGGCAGAACTCTTGGCCAGGTCTTGCGGCGAGGCTCAGCAGAAAGCCGAGTCATACATCCGTGCGCTGGCTGAAGCAGAGAAGAAACTGGAGGCGCAGGTCCGGGCGAGGGCCGAGGCCGACGAAAAACTGAAGGCTGAGAGTGAAACCAGACGCGACGCTCAGGAAAAAGCGGCGCTCGAAGCGGAGGGAAGAGCTAAGGCGCAGGCGATAGCGGAAGCCGAGTCAAGGGCGAGGATTGAAGCCGAGCAAAGGGCGGGTACCGAGGCGCTGGCAAGGGCCGAAGCTGAGCGGCAGGCACGAGTTGAATCGGAGGAAAAGGCACAGGCCTATGGAGAGCTGCTGGCGAGAGCCGAAGCAGAGAAAAAGGCAAGGGCCCAAGCCGAGGAACGGGCCGAGGCGGAAAGGCAGGCCAGGTCCGAGGCGGAGGAGAAAGTGAGGTCTTATGCAGAAGCGCTGGCCGAAGCAGGGAGGAAGCTGGAGGTGGAGGTTCGAGCACGGACCCAGGCTGAAGAAGAGCTAAAGGCCGAAAGTGAAGTCAGACGCGCCGCTCAAGAGAAGGCGGCAGTCGAGGCAGAACGGAGAGCGAAAGCACAGGAAAGAGCGGAAGCGGAGTCGGAAGCCAGAATTGAAGCCGAGCAGAGGGCAGGTGCTGAGGCGGAGGCCAGAGCTGCGGCTGAGCGGCGGGCACGAGTTGAATTGGAGGAGAAGGCACAGGCCTATGGAGAGCTGCTGGCGAGAGCCGAAGCAGAAAAAGAGGCAAGGGCCCACGCCGAGGAGCGAGCCGAGGCAGAAAGGCAGGCCAGGTCTGAGGCAGAGGAGAAAGTGAGGTCTTATGAGCAGGCGCTGGCCGAAGCACAGTGGAAGCTGGAGTCAGAAGCTCGTGCAAGAACGGAAGTGGAAGAAAAGTCAAGGGCCGAAATCAAAGCTCGGCACAGGGCCGAGCAGGAGGCCCGCACCGAGTCCGTAAAAACGGCGGGGCTCGAAGCCGAGCTTAGGACTGTAGCCAGTGCCAGGGCTGAGAGAATAGCCAAAGCTGAAGCGAAGGCGGCAGCCAAAGCGAGGGCGAAAGCTGAAAAGGGGCGTTATCCCCAGGCGATAGCCAAGGCCGAAGAGCGGTTAGAAGCTGAAGCCAGGGCGAGGACGGAGGCAGAAGAGAAACTTAGAGGTGAAAGCGAAGCGCGGCGCGGCGCCCAAGAGAAGGCGGCGCTCGAAGCAGAGGAAAGAGCCAAGGCACAGGCAAGAATGGAAGCCGAGTCGAAAGCCAGAGCTGAGGCCCAGCAGAGGGCCATGGCGGAGGCACAGGCCAGAGTTGCGGTTGAGCGGCAGGCACGAGTTGAATTTGAGGAAAAGGCGCGCGCCTATGGAGAGCTCCTGGCGCGAGCCGAAGCAGGAGAAAAGGCAAGAGCTCAGGCGGAGGAGCAAGCCGCCGTCGAAAAACACGTCAGGTCTGGGGCGGAAAAGCAGGTGAGGTCTTATGCGGAAGCGTTGGCCGAAGCAGAAAAGAAGCTGGGGGTGGAAGTCAGAGCGAGTTCGGAGGCGCAAGAAAGGTTGAATGCCGAACTTGAAGCGAGGCGCTGCGCTGAAGAGAAGGCGGCAGTCGAAGTCCGGGAAAGAGCGAAGGCTGAGGCAAGAATGGAAGCAGAGTCGAAAGCGAGAGCTGAGGCCGAGCAGAGGGCCGGCGCGGAGGCGGAGGCCAGAGCCAGAGTTGAACGGCAGGCACGAGTTGAATTGGAGCAGAAGGCACGGACCTGCGGAGAGTTGCTGGTGCGGGCTGAAGAAGAAAAGAAGGCAAGAGTGAAGGCCGAGGAGGCAGCCGCTACTGAAAGACAGGCCAGGTCTGAGGCGGATGAGAAAATCAGGTCTTGTACCGAGGCGCTGGCCGAAGCAGAGAGGAAACTGGAGGCAGAAGTTCAAGCGAGAGCAGAGGCAGACGAGAAATTGAGGGCCGAAAGCGAAAGCCGGGGCGGAGTTGAAGGCGAAGGACCGGCCGGAAGCGAACGAGGGCCAATCGCGATTCGTGAAATATCAGCGGGGACTGCAAGCTGTCAAGGTTGCGGCAGGAGGGATTTTCGAGAGGAGCAGTTGCATAGAGCCGATTCGGGCGGGCTGTTCTGTGAGGATTGCCTCAAGGCATTGCCAACGTGATGCTTATCGTTGGCGAATCGCTTAGAGGGTCCAGGCTCAATACGACTTAGGGGCTTTTCAGAGACCGTGTGCCGGGGGCCGCGTCGTTCCAGCGTCAGTTTAGATGGGGTAACGATCCATGTCGGCGCGGCGGAGGCCCTCGATCGGGGGTACTTCTCGGGCTCGGGTTCTTCTTTTGCCCTTTATTTTCTTTCGCATTTTGGCATTTTCGTCCAAATTAGTCATTTTGGTTGATACGCGCAAGCGCGAGGGGGAATAATAATTTCTGCATAAAAGAGGGGTGTTGTTACGTCTTGTCAGGTGATTGGATCTGGATGAATCAGGAATTCTTTGTTTACTGAGCTTACCATGAACAGAGATTTTGTGAGTGCAAAGCCGGGTGGATTGCCTTTGTTGGTCGCCATGTGGACGCTGATTGGCGTAAATGCGGGCTTTGTATTTGGCGGCAAAGATGTTGGACTATCTGAATTGCCGGCGGCAGTTCGTGTAACCATAGTGCGGGAGACTAAAGGCTTTGAGGTCGATGGAATCGACAGTGAAAACGATGGCGGCAAGGTTGTTTACCAGGTTGAGGCGGAAAGTCGGGACGGCAGGCGAAACGAGATGGTCGTGGGCGAGGACGGCTCGCTGATGGAAAAGGACGAGCAGCTCAGAGGTGAAGACTTGCCCGGGCCGATCGCCGAGGCGGTAAGGGAATCGGTTGGAGACGTCGTTTTCTTCAGGATCAGAAGGACGGTTTCTGCCAAGGCTGATGTGAAATACGATATAGAGGCGGACACGGAAGATTCCGAGATTGTGCTGCAGGTCGCCGGGGACGGCAGTATTATCAACAAAGACGTCAAGGCCATCGACCGCAACAGCATCGAGAAACATGGCGCCTTGTGCCCTGCCAGAAGGCATCTGATCAAGTTGAGATACCAGTTGAAGTTGGCTGCTTTCGGAGATTCGCGGGGCGTTAAGGGGATCAATCCGATGTATTTTTTCGGGGAGGAGAACAGGAAATATCCGATGGCGTTGAATTTCAGCGATGACGGTGCGGGACTGGGGCGCACCAAGGCGATAGTGGAGGATTATCTGCCGCTTGCGCCTAATCTTGAGTGGGTGGTTTACGAAACGTCACCACGTATTTTCAATAGATATTATGAAAACTGGGGCGCTGAAGGCATCCAGGTGGGCAGTGCCTATCGTACCGATAGAATGGGCTGGGGAGTATGGAAAAAGAAGAATACCGGACTGGTGCCGAGAAGCGATCCGGATTTGAAACGCGGCCATCCGGTTGGAGATGAAGTTGAAGATCGCGTTGGGAAGGATGACTTCGCAGACGAGGATGACAAGAAGAAGGCAAGGGAAAGACTCAGCCGGGGACGATACGAGCTCGACACCAAACGAGTCAGTGCTTTCGAATCGATAATCCAGGTGCTGGAAAAGCGAAACGTCAAGTTTCTTGCGTTCATGCCGCCGATCCATCCGGTATCTGCGGGACAGCCTTGCACCGATGACGATGGGACTACCCGCGAGGCTTACGATGAACTCGCGGCGAAAATGAAGGCGTTCGAGAAAAAGTACGCCAATTTCTATTTCGTGGATGTGAACAATAAGGGCAGGCACAAGATTCCGGGTACGGACTTCGAGGATATGGATCATCTCAACAAACAGGGCGCGAAGAAATTGACGCTGATGCTGAACGATTTCATAATGGCCGTTGATTCGGGCAAGAAGACCGGCGTAAAACAACCGTTATAGTCGGGGATAAGTGGTTTAACTAAATTTAGGAGAATTGTTATGTTCAGAGGAATTATGTGTGCATTGTTGCTGGCGTGGACAATTGCTTTTTCTGCGACGGCAAATGGGGCCGGTGCAGAGCTTGAACAGGGCCTTGTCGGCTGGTGGAAGATGGACAATATCCAGGACGCCAAGGTTATCGATTCGAGCGGTAAGGGCAACGACGGAGAGATTGTCGGTATCTGCGAGCCGGCAGAAGGCTTTGTCGGCAGCGGTGCTTTGCAGATAACCAACGGCGGGGTCAAGATTGCCGACAGCCCGTCGCTTCATCCTGCGCGGTTTACAATTGCGATGTGGGTGAAGTGGGCCGACGGGCAGGGTGCGCTGGCCCGGCTGCTGCAACTGGGCAACGACAACAAGGAAAGCATTGTTATCCTTGGCGGCGGCGGAGCGAGTGACAGCGGGCCCAGCGCCAATGTCTTTTACTTTACAATGTTTGGAAGCTCCACCGGAGAGGGTGCAGACTCGTTCGCAGTCAAGGCGCCTGGAGTATTCGAAGGCGGTAAATGGCGTCATATTGCAGCGATCTACGACGGATCGGAGATGCTGTTGTATGTTGACGGCGAGGTCGTGGGCAAAAAGACAATAGGCGATGTCAAGCTTTTTGGCGTGGAGGGCAATCCGCTGGCAATAGGTTGTCGCCCGCCGAATATGGACAGGACCTTTAACGGTGTTGTCGATGACGTTCGTATGTATGACAGAGCTTTGTCGGCGGACGATGTCCGGAAGCTTTATGTGTGGAAAGGCGGGAGTGCTGATAAGGCGGCACTGCCTAATCCCGCCGACAAGAGCGTGAATGTTCTTCCGAATCAGAAACTTAAATGGATGAAGGGAGCGAACGCGGAGTCAAGCGCCGTTTACTTCGGTACGGATGAGACGGCTGTAAAGAATGCTAAAATCGCCGTGGCGAAGACGGGCAATGAGAGTTACGATCCGGGAGTACTTGAATTTGATACGACTTATTTCTGGCGGGTCGATTCGCTGGCGAATGGCAAGATATCGCAAGGTGACGTTTGGAGCTTCAGCACCGTCGCGGGAAAAGCCGAAGATCCGACGCCCGACCCATTGCTCAAGAACGTCGATACGAATATTAAGCTGACGTGGAAAGCAAGCCCGCTTGCGAAGTCGCACGATGTTTATTTCGGCGACGATCTTGACAAAGTTGCAAACGCGACAAAGGGATCGAAGCTGCATAAAGGGACGCTCGGACTCGGCAAAGAGATTTTGTATCCGGGTAAGCTCGAAGAAGGTAAATATTATTACTGGCGTGTCGATGAAAATTGCGCAGCCGGGGTCGCAAAGGGCGATGTTTGGCAGTTCCGGACAAAGGGCGGCGGGCTCGTTATTCAGGTCGATCTGGCGGTGAAGACGTGCGACAATTCGGAGCTTTATCCGGGACTTGCAAAACCCGGATGGACGATATGGGCATCGAATGCCTGGACGGATATGTATATGCACGACCATCAGATTTTCCCCTTGAAGGAAGACGGTTCCGGGCTTGACGAGGGCGGCATAAACGGTACCGGCGTCACTCTCTGGTTTACGACCGGCAACGAGGGACAACTTGGTATCGGCGCAAAGGGTATCTGCCGTGATAACCTCGGGGGCGGGGGATGTCCGAGCGGAGTTGCTCAAGGCGATCCGATTGCGAATAGCTGGGCTTACGGCGTGGACTGGGTGGGGCCTTACGCAGGTGATTTATTGCTTGTGATCCGGGGTCTGCCTGCGGGTGTTTACCAGGTTAACAGTTATCACAATTTCTGGGAGCCATGTACGCAATCGACTCGCAACTGTCTTAACTG
Source organism: Sedimentisphaerales bacterium (assembly GCA_035527845.1). Taxonomy (GTDB): domain Bacteria; phylum Planctomycetota; class Phycisphaerae; order Sedimentisphaerales; family Anaerobacaceae; genus JAUWKC01. The sequence continues at coordinate 6,510 of DATKZT010000047.1, forward strand.
TGACTGCGGTATGCCTCCTATGCCTTCTGTTACCGCTGGTCCGCTGCCTAAGCAACTTCTATCGTTGGATGCCGACGGTAATCCCATGCCAGGCGGCTGGACTTACAAAGCGAGTCTGCCGGTAGGGACGGGCAAGGGAGTTAAGTCAATTCAGAATGCTTATAATGTTGCTCCGCAGCATGTTTACAAGGATTCGGAACTGGTTCCTTCGGTGATCAAGTTTGAGACGGACGGTTCTGATGTGCTGGTGATCTATCAGGCAGACAGGACCGAGCCGTTGTATCCTGACTGTGCACGTAAAGGACGTGAGGGCGCCCGAGGAATACTTAACGCGTTCGAGATTATCGCTGTGGACTAAATAAGGCTGGAAGTTATTAATGTAAGGCTCTTTGTAAATCAGGAACTCCGGGGATAACGTAATTATTAGTGAAAGGAGAACAAAGATGTCTAAGAAATTGAGTCTGTTAACGTCTTTGGTTATGGTACTGGTTTTGGCCGGCGGCGCTTTGGCGGTCGAAACGCTGGTGGTTCCGCAGGGGACTACGCACACCGTGACCGGCAAGGAAGCGTACAACAGTTTCGAAGTTGCCGGCACTTTGATCGTTGAAAAAGGCGGAGAACTCACCGCCGGTCTTGGAACAGATAAGCCAAGGTCCACTATTGATGGTAACGAAGCCAAAGTTATTGTCAACGGCGGCACTATCAAACTCAACTCCAGGATCAATGTCGGCTATACGAATAATGCCACCATCATCATGAATGGCGGTCTTTTCAGAATTGGTAACGCCGACAGCAGTGACGATTTGGGTGATATTAAGCTGCCCGACTCGGGTGGTGGAACTCAGCGGATTATTTTGAACGGCGGGCTTTTGTGGGCGCATCGATGCCAGATGAAGTTTGCCGTAACCGATGACGCAAAGATAATCGTTGCCGGCGGCGAAATGCGTCTTGATACGCTCGGAGTCGGCGATGACCCAGGAGAGCCAGAGTCATACGATCCTAACGACTGGCTGGCTGCCGGCAGGCTTCTGCTCGCCGAAAACAAAGGTTACACTGAGCTGGTCATTTCACCCAACAGTCCAACTGAGAACTATTACAAGATTTCGGCGATCGGTGCAAAGGCAGACGATTGATGAAACGGCTATCAATGCAATGGCGGTAGGCGTAAAGGAGATTGAAGAATCGACGATTTTAGAGGAACATGCAATGAACAATGCAATGAAGTTTTCCTCATGTTTGCTGATTTGTATCGCGACGCTCTCGAATGTCCGCCTTTAAGCCGTAATGACCGGTGGAAATGGGTGAAGTAACCTTATATTTCAAAAGGGAAAACCAGTGAGAAGATTTGTGTTTTTAGTTGCGTTACTGGTCTTGTTGTCGGATACGGTGAGTTTTGCTGTTACTGATGGGCTTGTCGGCTGGTGGAAGATGGACAATATCCAGGACAGCAAGGTTATCGATTCGAGCGGTAATGGCAACGACGGAGAGATTGTCGGCATCTGTGAGCCTGTCGAAGGTTTTGTCGGCAGCGGCGCTTTGCAGATAACCAACGGCGGGGTCAAGATTTCCGACAGCCCGTCGCTTCATCCTCCGCGTTTTACAATTGCGATGTGGGTGAAGTGGGCCGACGGGCAGGGAGCGCTGGCCCGGCTTTTGCAATTGGGCAACGACAACAAGGAAAGCATTGTTATCCTTGGCGGCGGCGGAGCGAGTGACAGCGGGCCCAGCGCCAATGTCGTATTCTTTACAGTCTTTGCAAGCTCCACCGGAACTGAAGCAGACGCGTCCACTGTCAAGGCGCCGGGAGCGTTCGAAGGCGGTAAATGGCGTCATATCGCAGCGATCTACGACGGATCGGACATCTTGTTGTATGTTGACGGCGAGGTCGTGGGCAAGAACACAATAGGTGATGTCAAGCTTTTCGCCGTCGAGGGCAATCCGCTGGCAATAGGTTGTCGCCCGCCGAATATGGACAGGACCTTTAACGGTGTTGTCGATGACGTTCGTATGTATGACAGAGCTTTGTCGGCGGAAGATGTCCGCAAGCTCTATGTGTGGAAAGGCGGGAGTGCTGATAATGCGGCACTGCCCAATCCTGCCGACAAGAGCGTGAATGTTCTTCCGAATGAGAAACTTAAATGGATGAAGGGATCAAACGCCGAATCGAGCATTGTTTATTTCGGTACCGATGAGGCATCTGTGAAGAACGCCAAATCCAGCGACCCGGAATACAAGACCTCGACAACTAAGGAAAGTTTCGATCCGGGTCGGCTTGAATTTGATAAGGATTATTTCTGGCGAGTCGATTCGGTGGTGAAGGGTGCGGCACAGCCAAAGCCTGCTGCGACTGACGGTCTTGTCGGATGGTGGAAGTTTGACGAAGGGGGAGGGGAAAAGGTTGCAGATTCGAGCGGGCACGGTCACGACGGCAAGGTGTTCGGGGTGACGAACTGGGAGAAGGGTCACATCGGTAACGGCGCATTGAAGATAACCAACTTTCAAGAGGGAGAAAACATAACCAACGGCGGGGTTGTGATTGACGACAGCCCGCTGCTTCGTCCTTCGCGGTTTACAGTTGCGATGTGGGTGAAGTGGTCTCGCGATTTCCGGCAAAAGGCGTTGAACCGTCTGCTTCAAAAGGGCAACGACAACAACGAAACCTTTGTCATTCTTGGCGGCGGCGATAACCGCGGGAATGCCGATAATGCGTTAAGCTTTGCGATCGCCCAGGAAACCAGAGGAGACGTATATAGTGTTTCCGCGAAGGGAACGTTCGAAGGCGGCAAATGGTATCATGTAGCAGCGACCTACGACGGGGCGGACATGTTATTGTATGTTGACGGTAAGGTCGCGGGCAAGAATTCGATAGGCGATGTCAAGCTCATAGCCGTTGAGGGCGAGCCGTTGGTAATAGGCAGTCGCCCGCCGAATATGGACAGGGGCTTTGACGGTGTTGTCGATGATGTTCGTATATATAACAAAGCATTGTCGGCCGAAGATGTCGGCAAGCTCTATGAGTCGAAAGGCGGCAATGCGAATGGAGTATCGCAAGGTGACGTTTGGAGCTTCAGCACCCTCGCGGGAAAAGCCGAAAATCCGACGCCCGACCCGTTGCTCAAGAACGTCGATACGAATATTGAGCTGACGTGGAAGGCGAGCTCGCTTGCGAAGTCGCACGATGTCTATTTCGGCGACGATCTTGACAAAGTTGCAAACGCGACAAAGGGATCGAAGCTGCATAAAGGGACACTCGGACTCGGCAAAGAAATTTTGGATCCGGGTAAGCTAAAGGAAGGCAAGTATTATTACTGGCGTGTCGATGAAAATTGCGATGCCGGGGTCGCAAAGGGTGATGTTTGGCAGTTCCGGACAAAGGGCGGCGGGCTCGTTATTCAGGTGGATCTGGCGGTAAAGACGTGTGACAATTCGGAGCTTTATCCGGGGCTGGCAAAACCCGGATGGACGATATGGGCATCGAATGCCTGGACGGATATGTATATGCACGACCATCAGATTTTCCCGTTAAAGGCCGACGGTTCCGGGCTTGACGAGGGCGGCATAAACGGTACCGGCGTCACTCTCTGGTTTACGACTGGAAACGAGGGACAACTCGGTATCGGCGCCAAGGGTGTCTGCCGGGATAACCTCGGGGGCGGGGGATGCCCGAGCGGAGTTGCTCAAGGCGATCCGATCGCGAATAGCTGGGCATACGGCGTGGACTGGGTAGGGCCTTACGCAGGTGATTTATTGCTTGTGATCCGGGGTTTGCCTGCGGGCGTTTACCAGGTCAACAGTTATCACAATTTCTGGGAGCCGTGTACTCAGTCGACCCGCAACTGTCTTAACTGTGACTGCGGTATGCCTCCTATGCCTTCTGTTACGGCTAATCCGCTGCCTAAGCAGCTCCTCTCATTGGATGCCGACGGTAATCCCTTACCAGGCGGCTGGACTTACAAAGCGAGTCTGCCGGTAGGGACAGGCAAGGGAGTCAAGTCGATTCAGAATGCTTACAATGTTGCTCCGCAGCATGTTTACAAGGATTCGGAATTGGTGCCTTCGGTGATCAAGTTCGAGACAGACGGTTCCGATGTGCTGGTGATCTATCAGGCCGACAGGACCGAGCCGTTGTATCCTGACTGTGCACGTAAAGGACGTGAGGGCGCACGAGGAATACTCAACGCGTTCGAGATTATACAAACGGAGGCAAATTAGTATTATATTTGAAAGGTAGATACAATGAGAAGAATGACAAAGCTGTTTTTGTTTCTGAGTTGCATTTGCATAACAGGTGTGTCGAACCTCGTTTATGCAGCAGCGGACGTCACGGCACTTCCGGCGGCGGTTCAGGCGGTCGTACAGCGAGAGTTTGCCGGGGCGACTATTACCGAAATCAACGATGGTGAGTTCGACGGGACGCCCGTGTATGAGATCGAGGGAACGTCGGCCGGCGGCATGGATTTTGAGTTAGAGGTCGGCAAGGACGGAACCCTTTATCAAAAAGATGAGAAGGTTCGTTTGCAGGACGTTCCGGCGGTGGTACTTGCTACGCTCAAGAAGCAGCTCGGCGATGTGGGGCCGGGCGACTTGAAGCGAATGACCGAGTATGGCATGGTTTACTACGAGATCAAGGCTCAAGGCATGGGCAAAGAGGTCGGGCTGAAGATCAAGGCCGACGGGAAAATCTTGGAGAAGGAAGTCAATGGCGAAAAAATGGATGATTTTTCTTCACCTATCTTTGGCTCCGCTGGGTCGGACTCGGCCGCCGAACCGGGTAGTGATGCACTGCCTCTGCAGTATTTGGGGCCGGACCTTCCGGACAAGACAGCACCGGACGGGCGGCTGATGTACAGCCCCGGAGTGCAGAACATCCAGGTCGCGCGGGCGAACCGCAGGCATCCTCCGGCGTTTCCCGAGGGGACAGAAAACGAAAAGGGCTGGACCTATCAGCACCATGTGGGCATCGGCGAATGGAAGGGCAAGCTTTACGGCATCTGGGACATGACGCACGTGGGCGAGGACAATCCGCCGGTGCGTGTTGTTTACGCTACGAGCGATGACGGATTCCACTGGACGGGGCCCAAGGATTTGTATCCTTTCAACAAGGCTTACAACTCGCGTTTTTATTTCTTCCATTCGAGCAACGACCGTATGCTGGTCTTCGCATCCGGGTGGTATCCGACAGACAACGTCGCCGAGGACCGGAAGGACAGGTTGTATGTTCGCGAGATTACGGCGGACCACAAGCTGGGCGAAATCTATACTTTGATCAAACCGGCGGCGGGACATCCGCCTGCCTATACGGAAAGCAAGGACGCCGGTTTTCTGCAGGCGTGTCGCGAGGCGCTCAGCAACAAGCCGCTGCTCGAACAGGCAGACTACGGCATATTGCTGGGCGACAAGAAGATAAAATGGCACGATGGCAAGAACTGGCCGGGCGGCAAGATACCCTCTATCGGCGGAGACCTTTGGATATTCGGTAAAGCCATGAATTTCTACCACCGCAAGGACGGTGTGCTGGTTGCCAACTGTAAAATGGGCTGGGCGACAATATCGAGAGATGAGGGCGAGACCTGGTCGTTTCCGACAATTCCCCCAGGAATCAAAGGCGGCGGCGGAAAGACCTGGGCACAGGCGACGCCGGACGGCCGGTACGCCATGATCTACATTCCGCAAGACGATGATCGGTATCCGATGGCAGTTACGACCAGTGATGATGGCATTACGTTCAGGGACATGCGAGTGATTCACGGCGAGGTCCCGCCGGAGCGGTACGAGGGCAGAGCCAAGCCCCTTGGTCCGCAGTATCTGCGAGGACTGAGTGAATGGGGCAGCGACGGGTCACGTAATGAGAAGGACTGCATCTGGACGATCTACAGCGTGAACAAAGAGGATATCTGGGTCAGCAGGCTTCCGGTGCCGATTGTTGCTGAAGGAAGACATGCAAACGACAATTTCGACAATATCGCGGTCGGACCGAGAGTGCCCGAGTGGAACACATATTCTTCGCTTTGGGCGCCGGTGAGTATCGCGGCAGATGGCAGTAACCATTACCTGCAGCTCGAGGACCGTGAGCCTACCGACTATGCCCGTGCGATTAGAACGTTCCCGGTCAGCAAGACTGTGAATGCAAGTTTTCGCGTTGCCGCCGGCCAAACCGACCGCGGCAGGCTCGAAGTTGAGCTGCTGGGTGAATTGGGCACGCGTCCGGTGCGGATCATTGTCAACGATCATGTCACCAAGGCCGATGAATGGCTGAACTATGAGATTAAAGCTGATTGTGCGGCGGGTAAGTATGCTGTTGCCGTGAACGGCCGCAAAGTGCTCGGAGAGGGAATCTTTGCGGAACCATCTTCAATGGTGTATGCACTTTCCTTCCGCACGGGGGAGTATCGCGGCAACCCCGGGGAGCGAGCCAGACGTGACATCCCCAACAGCGAAGAGCCTCTGGAGAACGTTGTTTACCGCATTGACGATGTGAAGACGGGAAATCCCTGATTCGGATTTGCCAGATAAATTCGGCACAAAAAACTGAACGTGTGTATTCTATGACGATTGGAGGTAAGTTGATGCGAACTCGAAATGCAATTGCAAACAGCCTTATCATAACCCTTATCGCATGCGGTGGTCTTGGATACGCCGAGGAGGGTCCAAAGCAGGTCAAGGACATCTTCAGCGGTGACAAACCGGGTGTGAGTTGGGACGGGTCGGTTTGGTATCTTGACTCTGACCCTGAGAGGCTGTTCGTCAACTCCGACGGCGATCTGGAGTGGACGCCGAAGGGAAGAGAGCAGTTTGTCACCAGTATCGCCGAGCAGCGTTTGAGCCGTGTGGGCGATGTGGTGGAAAAATCTTATATGTTTATGAGCGACGGCAAGCATGATTGCCCGGACTGCCTGAAATGTCCGGACAGTTGCTTCGACGATGACATTACGTGTCTGGCCGGAACGAGTGACATCCGGGTGGGATTGTTCGAGTCGGTTGAAAGAGGCCCCGATCACGACGGCTATAAAGGCTTCAAAGGTTACAACTTCCGTTTTGGTCCTAACATGATGGCAGGGCCCACGCGCCTGGTGGATTGTACCGGCGAGGTCCACAAGACGGGCATGTTCGGCAAGAAACCCGTCAACAGGGATGACCTTATGAGCAGAAACGCCGGCCTCATGGGGCGCATTCCGGGCTTGGAGCTTCCGCCGGGCGAGTATTCCTTCTTCAATGTGAGACTTGAGCGTCTCTCGGCGAAAAGCGTGCAATTGTCGATTACGCTGAACGACAGAACCATCCGGTATACAGACGATTCCGCCGAGGACCAGCCGCAGAAGATTGATGTCTTTGCCGTTTCGATGCGTAACAAACGCCCTTACACACGACTTGTGCTCAAGGCCCTGAAAACAGAATCTGTGTCGCGGCAGGCCAAATAGCGGACCAGGATTATTCGGCCCAAACGGCCGATTGTCGGCAGCGCTATTGCAGAATTGACATGCAGGAGATTGTTGTTTATAAAGGAAGATATTATGTTCGGGAATTTTGAAAACAGTCGTTTTGCCGGAAAGACTCATAGAAAGGCTTTCTTGCTGATTCTCATCCTTTGTATCTCTGTGGCCGGCGCCAAGGACCTTTTGCTTTCTGAATTGCCTCAGGCGGTTCAGGTTACGATAGAACGTGAGACGAAGGGCTTTGAGCTTGAGGATATCGACAGTGATAATGATGACGGCAAGCTTGTTTATCAGGTTGAGGCGGAAAGTGCCGACGGTAGAAGAAGCGAGTTTGTCGTTGCCGAGGACGGTTCGCTGCTCAAATTTGACGGACAGCTTAGAAGTGAAGACCTGGCCGGGCCGGTTGTGGAGGCGGTAAGGAAAGCGGTCGGTGATGTCGTTTTCTTCAGGATCACAAAGAGGGTGACTCCCACCGAAACACTGAATTACCATATAGAGGCGGACACGGAAGCTACCGAAATCAGCCTGCAGATCGCCGCCGACGGCACGATTATCAACAAAAACATCAGGCCCATCGACCGCAATAACATTAGTGAACAGAGCGGCCTGGGCGCGGCCAGGAAGCTGCTGATAAAGTTGAGGAATCAGTTGAAGGTTGCTGCTTTCGGAGATTCGAGGGGCGCACACGGGATAGATCCGCTGTATTTTCTCGGAGAAGAAAACAGGAAATATCCGATGGCGTTGAATTTCAGCGAGTCCGGGTCGGGGCTGGGGCGCTGCAAGGCGATAATCGAGGACTACCTCCAGCTTGCACCTAATCTTGAGTGGGTGGTGTACGGTACGTCACCGCGTATCTTTAACAGATATTATGATAACTGGGGAGCCGATAGTATCAAAGGCGGCACTGCCTATCGTTCCGATAGAATGGGCTGGGGAGTGTGGAAAAAGAAGGATACTGAACTGGTGCCGAGAAGCGACCCTGATTTGGGCCGAGACCATCATATCGGATATGAAGTTGAAGACCGCGTCGGGAATGATGAATTCGAAAGTGAGGATGAAAAGGCAGACGCGAGGAATAGTCTCCGCAGGGGACGATACGAGTTCGATGCCAGGCGAATGAGGGCTTTCGAGTCGATGATCCAGGTGCTCGAAAAGCGAAACGTCAAGCTGCTTGCGTTCACCCCGCCGACCCATCCGGTCTCTGCGGGACAGCCTTGCGCCGACGACGACGGGACCACCCGGGAGGCTTACGATGAACTCGTGGCGAAGATGAGGGCCTTCGAGAAGAAGTATCCCAATTTCCATTTCTTCGATGTGAACAATAAAGGCAGGCACAAGATTCCGGGGGTGGACTTCGATGATATGGACCATCTCAACCAACAGGGCGCGAAGAAGCTGACGCTGATACTTAATGATTTCATGAGTGCTGTCGATTCGGGCAAGCAGGTCGCCGGGGTGCAAAGCGGCGGCAACTAAAGGACTTATCTATCGGTTCAGATTATGGCCTCCCATTTGAACGCCCACAATATGCCGGTTGCCGATGTTGGCGAGTCATCCCCTGCTGTGTCAGGTAAGAAATGGCTGTTGGTCTTTTTTGGTATAGCGGCTTTTTTTGTGCTTGACCGGGCGAGCCTGCTGCTTATCCCGCGGCAGTATCGAAGTGTGCCGGATATGGATCAATATCACACGCTTTACTACTCTGAGAAGATTCAACGGTTTAACGAAATCGCCGGTCAGCTTGAGACGGTGGTTCTGGGAGACTCGCGGGCACGTCACGGGGTGGACCCACAGTTCTTTGCGAATCAGTCGGATGAGAAGAGCATCACGGCCTTTAATTTTGCGCCGGCGAGCAGTGGAATCGAATTCACGGATATTCTTGTTCGCGAATATCTATGCGACCTTCCGCGTCTGCGGACAATCGTGTGGGGAGTTTCGCCGCGGATCTTCAATCGGTACTGGCAAGATCCTGTCTGCGAAATGTTCGCAGCAAGTCAGGGCTACAATTCGGACCGTCTGGCCGCTGACAGGGCCTTATCTCGAAGGGGGATACGGGCGGCCGTCAGGCTGGGAACGAACCGGATGTTGAGCGGCCTTTCTGCCACATTCGCACATCGTTCCAAGCTGAAATCCATAGTTCTGGACCGTTTGTCGTCGAAGGGCTCAAAGCGTCACTTCCACAACGAGCCGGTGATTCCGATGAACGCCTGGGGATTCATGGAGTTACCGGAATCCGAGGTTGTTGATGTAGCCGACCGGGGTGAGGTTGAGAAGATTCTGAGGTCGGTGGAATCCGGGAGGTTCGAATTGGACCGGCGGCGCCTGGAGCGGTTCAGAGAGTTGATCGGCTTTCTTGGGACGCGGAACATCCGGCTTTTTTGCTTTGTGCCTCCGATGCATCACAGCCTCACACAGAGCCGTGTCGCTGATGCCGACGGCACGCCGGATGAGGATTACGGGGAGCTGACGGCGGCCTTGAATGGGCTCGAAACCCAGTTCGGCAATTATTACTTTGTTGATCTTCATCGTGGGGGCGACAATGGTTTCACAGATGCCGAGTATGGTGACTTCGAGCATCTGAATCGCGCCGGTAGCCGGCGTCTTAGTCTGATGCTCGGCGAACACCTCAATCGGATACTTGAAGAATCTCCGCGGCAAATCCCAACAGCAACTGCGGGCCCAATAACAGGAACCACATCGGATGTGGGGGAAAGGGCATCGCCGAACAGCGCCTCTGATATTCGGCAGGCAACTGTGTCAGATGGTTCGGATACGGTGCCGCCGGAAATCAAAAGCCACCTAGGCAAACTTGACTATATGGTTGGCGCGTTTCCGCCGGATAATCGCCCGTTAATCTGGGCGAAATATGAGGATGAAGGTTCCGGCATCGACCCGGCGTCCGTTCGCCTGTTCATGGACGATGAGGACATCACAGCAAAGTGCACGATTACGCCTTCCAAAATCAGTTTCAAGCCGGCAAAAACACTCAAGGCCCCCAAGCATTACATTTTCAAGGTCATCGTCTCGGACAGGGCAGGTAACAAGAGCGAGCTTGTCTGGGAGATTCTTCTGAAGCCATGCTGATTGTCTCGGGAAAGGACTGAGAGCATACATGTGGTTCAACAGCATCGACTTTCTCTGGTTCATTCTGATTGTGCTGCCCATCTACTATGCCTTGGGGGCAATCCGTACCGGGCGGGGGCTGCCGCGTGTTCTGTTCCTGCTTGTCTCGAGCTACTTCTTCTACATGTACTGGAATCCGGTCTACATCATTTTGATCGTCGCATCGACGGTGCTGGATTACTTATGCGGATTGGGTTTCCTGAAGTGGCCGAAAGACAAACACAAATGGTTGGTCGCATTGAGTGTGTGCGGCAATATCGGAATCCTGGCTTTTTTCAAGTACGGACGGTTCTTCTATCAAAATGCCCGGGCAATCGGCGCGTCACTCGGGTTCGAGCTTCCGGAATATCCTGAGGGGTGGGACTTTGCGCTGCCTGTCGGGATTTCGTTCTACACATTTCAGACAATGTCCTACACTATCGACCTGTACCGCGGGAAAGCGGAGGTGGAGAGGAGCTTCTGGCGTTTTGCGCTTTTCGTGGCGTATTTTCCCCAGTTGGTGGCCGGTCCGATTGAAAGGGCAAGTCACCTTATCGGCGAAATCAAACACGGGGTGACCATTGGCCGTCCCATCGACCTTATGGGGGCGGTTCAGCAGATAACATACGGTCTTTTCAAGAAAGTCGCCGTCGCCGACAGCATCGGAATGCTGATTAACCCGATTTTCGCAAACCCGGACCAGTACAGTGGAGCTCAAATCCTGACGGCGTCGATTCTCTTTTCTTTCCAGATCTACGGGGATTTCTCCGGTTATACCGACATTGCGATAGGTGTGTCCAAGCTGTTCGGCATTCGAATCTGCACGAACTTCTTTTTCCCTTATTTTACGACGAACATCAGGAGTTTCTGGCGCACGTGGCATATTTCGTTGAGCTCCTGGCTGAAAGATTACCTTTACATTCCGCTTGGCGGCAACCGCAAAGGGCGAATTCGCACGTATGCCAATTTGCTTACCACCATGCTGCTGGGTGGATTGTGGCATGGCGCAAGCTGGAATTTTGTGCTCTGGGGATTTCTGCATGGACTGTATCTTGCGGCTCACCGACTCGTAGGCGCTTTGAGACCGCAATCTGAGCAAACGCTTGATTCTTACAGTGTGAGTCGGGCCGTTAGAGTTCCGCTCATATTAGTCGCAGGACTATTCAATTTCTTTTTAGTTGCGCTGACGTGGATTCCATTCAGGTGCGCGACTCTTGGGGATACGGCCACCTGCCTGCGCCGCATCGTTACCTGTGTTTCGGCGCCTTCGGGTGCGCCGCTCATTGACAGCGGGCAGTTGGCCATCTGCTGGCTGCTGGTCGGGTTTGTGCTGTTGTTCGACGCTTTCTATAAATGCGAGTTCCTGTACTGGCAGGACAAGCGATGGCCTGTGGTGGTCAAGGCGCCGCTGCCGGCGATTTTTGTTTTGCTGACGATAGTGTTCGGGGCAAGCGAGGCCCAGCAGTTCATCTATTTCCAGTTTTGAGGGTTTGCACAGGGTTGGGAATATGGTGGCTCATCGGGATAGATGACCCTTGCCCCCGTGTAGCATTGTGCGCACAACCGGGCCGTTACGGCCTGCAAAAATGTGATTCTTGCATAAGAAATAGGTCTTGGCACGTTATATATGTAAGCCTTTGTTCAAGAACCCGGGGCCTGAACGGGGTATGTGTGATTTGGTGAAATCGGGCGAGAGGAATTGGTCGCGGGCACAACTCGGGGTGCGGACAAGGTTGGCGAGTTGAATTATGGCCGGCGAAAAGGTGCGTTGATCTTTGTGGTTATGCTGCTGGTAAACGGCTGAAAATGAAAGTTGTCGCGCATGTTGCTCAGGGTAGATACAGCGGTTGGGTCGTTGGTAAGAAGGTCCTGAAGAGCGCATCGTTCGCTGAAAAGGTGAATGAATTTCAGCTGGTGTCTTTCAGGACGGGTGCATACGGGCAATTAGGAGTCGGCAAGGATAAGAACGCCGACGATCTGCCCATGTGCGGCGGCCCCCTACCGGAGGCGGTTCATTATCTCAACAATGTTTCGATTTTGCCGCAGAGCCGGTTTTTCAATTCCGGTTCGGCGTGGATTGGCTTTGACATGAAAACCCGGAGGATTCATAATCCACCGGCTGAGCTCGAAAGAATCCTTGTTATGTGAAAGGGGAATTTAATGGCAACGAATCGCCGTAGTTTCTGGAAGACTTCGCTGGCGGTGGGTCTTGGCGGGGTGTTTTGCAGCGGCCTGGGCGCCGAATCGCTGATTAAGCCTAAGGCGGTCACTATCGAACAGCTTGACGCGGCCGCCGCCGCTGCCGTGCTCAAACATAAAGGCCTTACCTCACCGGTCAAGATTGCATCCATCGAGCTGTTCAAGTTTACGGCAGCCGATGACCACTATTACCTTGTCCGCGCTCGCTCCGGCGATGGCGCGGAGGGTTTTTCTTTTCCCAACAGCCGCGCCGCGTATCTTTACCCGATATTCAATGAGCTGGTGGCTCCCTACTTTGTGGGCAAGGACGCTCGTGAGCTTGAAGCACTCGTGCAGGGCGTCTACCGCCACAGGAGCAATTATAAACTACAGGGCCTCGCACTTTGGTGTCCTGTTGCGTGGGTAGAGTTCGCTTTACTGGACATGTTAGGCAGAATTATGCATAAGCCGGTTGGGGAGCTTTTTGGCGGGGTGGTTCGACGTGAGGTTCCGGCGTATGTTGCCAGCGGCAGCCGAGACACAACTGCGGAGCAGGAGGCACAGAAGCTTCAGCGTCTCGTGGCCGAGACGGGCTGCTTGGCGGTGAAGTTCAAGGTCGGAGGGCGCATGAGCAACAATGCCGATTCCATCCCCGGCCGCACAGAGGCGCTTATCCCTCTGGTCCGCAAGGTCCTCGGGCCCGATATCACCATTCAGGCTGATGCAAACAGTTCCTACGATCCCCCGAAGGCTGTTCAGGTTGGTCGTATACTTGAAGAGATTGACGCGTATATGTTCGAGGAGCCGTGCCCGTTTGATCACCTTGAAGACACAAAGAAGGTCGCCGATGCGCTGACGATCAATGTCGCTGGTGGGGAGCAGAAATCGAGCCAGCGCCGCTTTCGGTGGATGATTGCGAACAACGCGGTGCAGATTGTCCAGCCGGACCTGCACTATTACGGCGGTTTTATTCGGAGCACGCGGGTTGCGCGCATGGCGGCCGTTGCGAATATGGACATTACCCTGCATATTTCCGGCGGGCTCGGCTATTCTCAGATGATTCAGTTTGCGTCGTGCACGCCCAACATGGGGCGATTCCAGGAATATGAGGGTGGGGTGCGTGAGACCGGCGGGTGGTTCGATCCACCTATCGTTTTCAAGGACGGCGCCTTGACTGTGCCGAGCAGCCCGGGTTTCGGCATAGCCGCGGCGCAGGACCTGCTCAAGAATGCGAGCAAGATCGTTTGACTTATGAAGATAAATCACGGGGAAAGACTATGAATGGCAGAAACTGGTTCACGGCCGGGACCGGTATTGTCTTTGTCGTTTTGGGGCTGGTTTTTACAGGAGGAGCTGGAAAGGCGTATTGCGGGGCGGGGAAGATGCCGCCTTCGATTGAGAAGTGCCAAGACGAGCCGATCAGGTATGTGGGTGATGTGTTCTGTGACAAGCATTACTACGACGGCCGGCTGCGATATGCTGTCGGAGCTCACAATTATCAGGCTTATCGTGCCAGCAGGACCAAGCCGCCGGAGGGCGGTATCACAGGCTGGACTTACAACCACCAGCCTTATCTTTGCTACTGGAAGGGACGATTTTACCTGCAGTATCTGAGCAATCTGAAGGAGGAGCACGTGCCGCCGGGCCGGACCCTGATTATGGTCTCGGATGACGGGCTGAAGTGGTCGCTTCCGCGGGTGGTATTTCCGAAGTATGCTCTGCCGAGAATACATAAGAAATATGATGACGTGGGTATGGTGGATCTGCCGGCGGGGACGTTTTCGGTGATGCACCAGCGTATGGGTTTTTATGTTGCTCCGAACGGGAGGCTGCTGACGCTGGGATTTTACAGCTTCTGTCCTCATCCGCGCAAAGGCCCCAACAATGGCCAGGGGCTTGGGCGTGTGGTTCGAGAAGTGCAAGAGGATGGGACATTCGGGCCGATTTATTTCATTCGGTATAATCATTCCGCTGGGTGGAATGAGAGCAACACCAGTTACCCGTTCTACAAACAGAGTGACGACAAAGGCTTTCTTGAGGCGTGTGAGGCTCTGCTGGCCGACAAGCTGATTACTCTTCAGTGGTGGGAGGAAGACAGGGCGAAAGACGGTTTTTACACCATTGACGCCGAAGATGAGCAGCCCAAGGCTTTAAGCTATTGTCATCGGCCGGACGGAGTTGTTGTCGGCGTCTGGAAACAGCAATTGACGGCGCTGAGTCCTGACGAAGGCAGGACGTGGACAGAATTTGGAAAGAACCGAACGCTGATGACCAACGGGGCGAAGACGTGGATACAAAAGACCGATGACGGGCGTTACGCCTTAGTTTACAATCATTCGGCCACTGGTGACAACAGGTATCCTATGAGCGTGATGACCAGCGACGATTGTTACGAGTTCGATGACGTTCTGTGCATCAATGGCGAGGTTCCGCCGCTGCGTTTTCAGGGGATTCACAAACCTTTCGGGCCTCAGTATTTCCGGGGCATCGTGGAGGGCAATGGTAATCCGCCGGGAGACCACTTATGGATGACCTATAGTGTCAACAAGGAGGATATTTGGGTGTCACGAACACCGGTGCCGATTCGCGGGACGGTCGATGCACACGTAACACAGGATTTCGAGAAGGTTAGTGATGAATCCGAGCTTTCGATGTGGAATCTTTATGTGCCTCAGTGGGCGCCGATATCTATTGTGAAAGACCCGACCGGGGCACGTAATCGGTGTCTGGAGCTTCGGGACGAGGAGCCGTACGATTATGCCATTGCTCAGCGTGCGTTTCCGGAAAGCAGGAAGGTGACGGTGGGGTTTCGTGTATTTGTGAGCAAAGTCGGTCACGGCATTCTGGATGTTGAGGTTCAGGACAAACACGGATACCGGCCGACGAAGCTTCGTTTCGATGCGAACTGGCTTGCGATGGACAGGATGAAAACGGACCCGGATATGTTGCCGATTTCGACCGGCAGATGGCTGGATGTTCGAATGGAGCTTGATTGCGACAAGCAGAGCTACGCTTTACATGTGGACGGCAAAGAGGTGGATGATAATATCAAGTTCGGCGAGAAGGTCGAGACGCTCGAGCGTCTGGTTTTCAGAACGGGGCCGTGGCGCGGGTGTGTGTGGCCTTTCATTGTGGACCGACAGCCCGGAACGAAGGGACTTTATGTGGAGGATTTGGGCGGGGCGGACGACAGGTCTTCTCTGAGCGTTTATCTGATTGATGACGTGAAAACAAGGGGGGCGGCAAACTGAGGGGCGGCGTGGCCACAGGGGACGCACGGACAATGCGCCGGGTTGAATTAACGATTGAAAGGACATGTTGTGAAAAGAAGAGTGATTTTGTTTGCTGCGGCGTTGAGTTTGGCGGGGGCGGTGACATCATTTTCGGCTACGGCCGGAAGCGGTGGCCCGGGGATGCCGGGGCTGACTGGCGCCCAATACGGCGATGAGGATTTTTCCAAGGTGGAGAACCTGTCACGGCTGGAGAGTCTTGAGCGGGCGTTCTCTCAGGGCGACGGCTATGGTCGTCAGTGGTCGGCGAGATGGGAGGGTTTCATTGTGGGACCGGCCGACGGCGAGGTGCAATTCGCAGTTGAAACCGACCAGACGGCCCAGATCGAGATAGGCGGCAAGGTGGTTGTCAGTTCGGAAAACGCCAAGTCGGGCAGTATGAATATGGAAAAGGGCAAGACCTATCCGGTCGTTGTGACTTACGTCAAGGAGGGCTCGTCGTACGATAGCCGGCTGAGTATTCAGTGGAGCTGGGGCGGGCAGGCGAAAGTTGCAGTCCCTGCGGCGAGTCTTTTCCACACTGGCGAGCAGGAGCAGCAATGGCAGAGAAAGGCCGAAGAAGCCGGCGGCGACGATGGTGGTGATGACGACGGCCCGGAACTGTTGTCTGAGGATTTCGTGCTGTTCGAATCTGCCAAGCCGACGCTGGCGCACAGGATCGATCTTTCCGGGGCGAAGATTGTGGTATTGAATCCGGCGAACAAGATTGAGGCGAACGCGGCGGACATGCTTCGTGATGAGATAGAAAAGCGGACGCGGATAGGTCTGGAGATTGTTTCGCGGATGCCGGGCAACGATGTTGCGGCTATTGTTCTTGGCGTGGGTGCGGCGGTGACGAAAGAGTTCGGGTTGCCGACGGGTATGGCTATACCGGCCAAGGCTGATAGTTACGCGGTGTGGGTAGATTCGAGCAGGCGTGGTGCGGCGACGGTTTGTCTGGCGGGGCATGATGAGAGGGCGGTTTTGTATGCGGCGGGCAGGCTGCTGCGTGAGCTTGAGATGAGCAGGGACACGCTTGGGCTTGACGGTGATCTGAGGGTCGCTACGGCGCCGCGGTATGCGCTGCGTGGTCATCAGGTCGGATACCGGCCGAAGACGAATGCTTATGACGGCTGGAGCATCGATATTTGGGAGCAGTATTTCAGGGACATGATAGTATTCGGTACGAACGCGGTGGAGTTCGTTCCGCCGGAGAGTGACGACGAGGATGACAGTCCTCATTTTCCGAAGCCTAAGCTGGAAATGATGGTTGCGATGTCGCAACTTGCGGATGATTACGGGCTCGATGTGTGGATATGGTATCCGGTGGTGGACGATGACAATCTGGATGAAAAGGCAATCGCCAAGGCACTAAAGGTTCGGGAAGAGGTGTTCAGGAAGCTTCCGAGGATAGACGCGATATTTGTTCCGGGCGGCGACCCCGGAGAGGTGTATCCGGATAAGCTTTTCGCATTAATGGAAGGACTCAAGAAGGTACTGAACAAGTATCATCCGAAGGCCCAGATGTGGGTTTCCCCGCAGGGATTCGACTTCGACGGCGATGCGCCGGGTTACCTGAAGGCGTTTTACGAACAGATGGCGAAGCAGCCTGCCTGGCTTGACGGGGTGGTGTTCGGGCCGCAGGTGGCGGACGATTTGAGGGTGCTGCGTGAGAAGCTGCCGGGGCAGTATCCGATAAGGCGGTATCCGGACATTACGCATTGCCTCGATGCTCAGTATCAGGTGCCGGACTGGGACCCTGCCTTTCATGTGACGCTTTATCGCGAGCCGATCAATCCGCGGCCGCGTGCATACGCGAAGATATTCAGGGACTGGGACCAGTACACCGCCGGTTTCATCACATACAGCGAGGGAGTCAATGACGATGTGAACAAGTTTATCTGGGCGTCTCTGGGGTGGGACCCGGATATGGATGTTGAGGAAATTCTTCGGCAGTACAGCCGGTATTTTATCAGCGGGCGGTACGAGGAGAGATTTGCGGAGGGGCTGCTTTGGCTTGAGAAGAACTGGGACGGGCCGCTGCTGACGAACGTGGGTGTGTATGAGACGCTGCGGATGTTCCAGGCGATGGAGCGTCATGCGACGCCGCAGGAGAAGCTCAACTGGCGTTTTCAGCTTGCGCTTTACCGGGCGTATTATGACGCATATACGAGGCGGCGCCTTATTTACGAGACGGAGCTGGAGGAGAAGGCGATGGATGTTCTGCTTATGGCGGAAGAGCTGGGTTCGCTGACGGCGCTGGAAAAGGCGGAGACCATTTTGAACGAGGCTGAGACGAATAAGGTTGGTACGGCCTGGCGGGCGAGGACTTTCGAATTGGCTGAGGCGCTGTTTCAGAGTATAAGGATGCAGTTGAGCGTGGCCAGATACGATGCGAGGTCGGTGCGGCGCGGCGGGAATCTGGACCTGATCGATGTGCCGCTGAATAACAGCAGGGAGCTCAAGAAGCTCTTCGGGAAGATTCGCGGGCTGGGCTCGGAGGATGAGCGGGTATCGGCGATAGGGCAGATTACGGCGCAGCGATACAAGATGAAGGTGGAACACGACAGAAATGTGATACTCGAAGGAATCAATTAACACGTTAAAGAAGGAGAATTGTTATGAGCAGGATCAGGTTTTTGGCGGTGGTACTTGCGGTCGTGGTTTGCGGGTCGGCTTCGGCGTCGAAGATTGACGTTTCGCGAGCGAAGGTTGTGGTTTTGAATCCTCAGAAGAAGATAGAGGCGAACGCAGCGGATATGGTTCGCGACGAGGTTGAGAAGCGAACGCGAATAGGGCTTGATGTTGTTTCGGAGATGCCCGGTGCGGATGAGGTCGTGATTTTGATCGGGACGGGCCCAGAGCTGGCGGAGAAGTCATATCGACCTGCCGCGGGGTCGGAGGTTCCGGCCAAGGCGGACGGGTACGCCGTCTGGGTGGACACATCGAAGCGCAAGGCGCCGACGATTTGCGCGGCCGGTCACGATGACAGGGGGACATTGTTCGCGGCGGGCAGGCTGCTCAGGCTGCTGGAGATGGGCAGAGACAAGGTGCGGATTGACAGTGACATTAAGGTTGCGACGGCGCCGAAGTACGCGCTGCGGGGTCATCAATTGGGTTACAGGCCGAAGACGAATTCGTATGATGCGTGGACGCTGGCGATGTGGGAGCAGTATTACCGTGACATGGTTGTCTTCGGGATGAACGCGATTGAGCTTATTCCGCCTAAGAGTGATGATGACGATGACAGTCCACATCTCCCCAAGCGTAAGATTGAAATGATGGTCGATATGTCCCAGCTGGCCGACGATTACGGCCTTGAGGTCTGGATCTGGTGGCCCGCTATTGACGGCGATTATTCGGATCCCAAGGTTGTTGAGTCTGGTTTGCAAGACCGAGATGAAGTCTTGAAGCAGTTGCCGCGGGTCGATGTTGTCTTTGTCCCCGGCGGCGATCCCGGTAAGACCCACCCGAAAATCCTTCTGCCCTTTATGGAGAAACACAAACAGGTCCTAAATCGTTACCATCCCAAGGCCCAGATATGGGTCTCGCCACAGGGATTTGACCGCGGGGGCAGTCGCCAAGGCTGGCTCAGGGCATTCTTTGACATATTACAGACCGAAGAACCGAAGTGGCTGGACGGTATCGTATTTGGACCACAGGTCGAGACGACCCTGGCGAACCTGCGGAAAGAGGTGCCTGGCAGGTACCCCATAAGGCGATATCCGGACATTACGCACTGCAGGGGCAGCCAATACGAGGTTCCCGATTGGGACCCGGCTTGCCGCAGCACTATTGGGCGTGAGCCGGTCAACCCGCGGCCGGTGGCCTACACCAAAATATTCAGGGACCTCCAGCAGTACGCGATTGGTTTTATCACTTACAGCGAAGGGTGCAACGATGATTTCAACAAGGTACTGTGGAGCTGTCTCGGTTGGGACCCTGATATGAAGACGGAGGATATCGCGGTGGAGTACAGCAGGTACTTTATAAGCCCGCGTTACGCACAGAAGTTTGCGCAGGGCCTGTTCGGTCTTGAGCGGAACTGGGCGGGGCCGCTCAAGGATAATGACGGGGTGTATGAGACGCTGAAACTGTTTCAGGAGATGGAAAAGAACGCGACGCCGCAGGAGAAGCTGAACTGGCGATTCCAGCAGGGACTTTACAGGGCGTATTATGACGCGTACGTCAAGGCGCGGCTGCACTACGAAACGGAGCTGGAGCAGCAGGCGAAGGACGTTCTGAAAACGGCAGGTGACATCGGCTCGCTGGCGGCGATGGCCAAGGCCGAAGATATACTTGATAAGGCGGTGACGCAGAGGGTAAGGCCGGAGTGGCGGGCGAGGGCCTTCGAAATGGCTGAGGCGTTGTACCAGAGTATTCGGATGCAGTTGAGCGTTGAGAAATATCAGGCCATAAGGACCAATCGCGGCGCGAATCTGGACGAAATCGATAAGCCGTTGAACGACAGAGAGGATTTGGAAGAGGATTTTCAACGGATACGCAAGTTGTCATCGGAAAAGGAGCAGCTGGATGCGATTGCCGCACTGTTGAGGTGAAGTCGTTTCGCAAAAAGAGGATTGCATACTACCCGGATAGGGCACACGACTTGAAGCACAGAGTCTCAATGCGCATCAGGAATTGAGAAAGGGAAGTTCTATGAAAACTCCGGAGCGGTTTGTTTCTATCAGCCTTTGCGTTGCCGTGATTTTTGCCGGTTTCCTGACGTCGGCGCCTGCCGGGGCCGGCGGAGATCTTGGCTGGATGGCGGATTACTTTCCGGGCTTTTCCGACAGGCATACCGTGGCGCTGTGGCTTTTCGATGAGACGCCGTATTCCTACAACACGCTGACGGACGCTGGGATCTACGAGTACGACTTGCGGTTGTTCGAGGGTAATCTGGTCGCCGGCAAATTCGGTAATGCGCTGAAGACGTCACCGGGCTCGCAGTACAATCTTTATTACGCGGAGTGGGCGGGGAAGGTTTGCAAGGAACGTATGCGGCGTCCGAAGGGTGAGCCGAGCGGACTTTGGGGACCAACCATCGCGCCAGAGAAGATACTGGCGGCCCTTTCCGGACAAGACTGGACCATCGAATTCTGGCTGAGATGTTTGTCGAAAGCAGGCGGGGAAGTCGTGATTTTCGATATGGGGCATGCGTACGAGCCGGGTGTGAAGCTTGTTCTTGATGCGGCGGCCGATAAGTTCGGGTTCGAGAATGTTTACGCCGGATACGAGGCGGCATGCCCAACCGATACGAAAAAATTGTTTGACGGCGGGTGGCATCATGTCGCGTTCACTTTTTCGGCCGGGGATAGTCGCATGAAGCATTATGTGGACGGATGTCAACAGGGCGGCGTGACCATTGCCGCGACAGCAAAACAGGCCGTTCCTGCGACTATTATTCCATCGTCGTTCGTGCGTCCGGATGGTTACGAGGTTTTTGATAAGACGGCGGACGCCGTGAAGTACCGGCTCCATCGTTTTAATTTGTCGATGGGCGAGAACCGTCACGGAAACCATGAACTGGATGCGATGATCGATGAGTTTCGTATTTCGAGTGTGGTTCGGTACCGCGGCGACTTTGGTGTGCCGGGTACTTTTTCTTACAACTACGGGCCCGATGGTTCGAAGCCGGCCTCGGCGGACGGGCCGGCGCTGTTGTTTGCGCAGGATTCGCCTGGGGGCGTCGTGAGGTTAGGTTCTCGAAAATACGTATTTATCGATGACGCTCTGGTTGATACGAAACAAGGCCTGTCGCTTGTCTGCAATCCGCCGCGGAATCGGCAGGAGCTTAATTTCTGGCCTGAGGAGTCGGCGTGGCGTCCTTCGGTGGTGGATGTCGATGGAAAGATATTCCTGTATGCTCCGGAGAGCTACGGCTCCGATAAGGGCAATACGAATCTTCGAATATCGGAAGACGGGCTGAACTTTACGAAGCCCAACCTCGGGCTGTATGAGTATGAAGGTTCGACAGACAATGCCTTTGTCATCAGCCGGAGGCCTTTGTACGGAAATTTCTTCGAGGATTTGCGGTCGGGGCTGGGGCCTGAAGAGAAATACAAGATGACGGCGTGGCTGTCGAATCGCGGGGTGTATTTGTATATTTCGCCGGACGGGATTCACTGGCGTCGTAACGAGACGGCGATGCTGCCCATTATCAGCGGCGGCGACGCGGAGACCTATTGGGACGACCAGCGCGGGGTGTATGTCACGTTCCTGCGGCGTGACACGGGACATTATACGAAGGAGAATCCCGGTCAAGGTCGCGCGGCGGTTTATTTTGAGAGCCGGCAAGTGTTTAAGACATGGCCGTTCAGGAAGCTTGAGAAGCCTTACTTTCACACTTTTTCTCTTCCATGCCCAACGGGCGAAGGTCCGACGATATTCAAAGAGAATGAAACGGGTCAGGTCTATCGAACCCGCGCGATCAAGTATCCCTGGGCGCCGGATACTTACCTGTCTTTTCCCTGGCGGTTCAAGGACGAGGACGAGACCAGACGCGTCGACCTCGGCGTCAGCCGGGACGGTCTTAAATGGAGTTTCTTCGCGGCCCGGACATGGTATGTGGCGCCTCCGGAGGGTTCGGATGAGGTGCTTTCGATGTACGGACTAATCCGGCGCGGCGACGAGATATGGCAGTATATCGATGAAGGCGGCGCGCACGGAAGTACGACGGGGCGCTCCAAGCCTCGAGTTTATTCGCGAGTGATTCAGCGTCTGGATGGTTTTGTGTCACTCGATGCCGGAGAGACGGGCGGCCGCTTCGTCACCCGTCCGCTCATCTTCGAAGGGGGCAAGCTGATTCTGAACGTCTCGGCCAAAGGCAAGGTTCTTGTTGAGATTCAGGATGACGGCGGCAGGGCTGTTTCCGGATTTTCGACAGGCGAGTGCGATGCAATCACGGCCGATTCGGTTCGGCATGTTGTTTCGTGGAAAGGAAACAGCAGTTTGGCCCATCTGGCCGGGCAAACGGTGCGTCTGAAATTCGAAATGCAGAATGCCAAGCTTTTTGCGCTGCAGTTTTGCCGGTGACGAATGTTTTTGGAGAAGGTTTGCTGAGTTCCTGCCTACCGCCGGGGCTGGAGGGCCCGGGCGCGACAGGACGAGTCAAGTCGGCAGATTTTTGTGTTTTGCATGAGATCTTCTTCGGGCTGGTGATAAATGTTCAACGGGAGAATATTGATGGTTTTGAATAAGGCCGGTGCGTTGATGCGCAAAATTAGGAGTGAGCGGGCGAGGATATCGTTGATTGAACGAGAGTCGGGGGAGCGGACTTGTGGAGTGACGAAAAAGAGAACGGTATTTCCCGCTTTTTGTCTGGCTGCTGTTTTTGTTTTTTCTGTCGCTGGCGTTATCAGGGCGGATGCTCCGGAAGATAAGGTGTGGTCCGACGCGCCGAAAAAGAGTGAGCCTTGTGAGATGGGCCCGCGGAACGGGCGCGTTGAGCCGGACCGTTACCACCAGATTCTGTACGTATCTGCAAATAGGGGCGATGACGTAAAGGGTGACGGTTCGGCGGCCAGGCCTTGGGCGTCAATCAGCCGGGCAATAGCTGGGGCTGTGGATGCAGGGCGCGGCAATCGCTGGGCGATTCTGGTGGCCGAGGGGACGTACGAGGGAGAGACTGTTGTGATGAAGCCGTATGTTGACCTCTACGGGGGATTCGAAGCCGTCAACTGGGAGCGAGACATTTATGACAACAGGACGGTCCTTGACGGTCAGGGCGCTCGGCGTGTGGTCGAGGGGGCGGATAATTGCCGGCTGGACGGATTCGTGATAACCGGCGGAAGGAGTCGGGGCCACGGCGCCGGGATTCTCTGCCACCGGACGTCGCCTGTAATCAGCAACAATATAATCACGGGCAATAGCACTTTGGAGCCGGTCGGTTTTGTTCACGACCCGCAGCGGCGGCGTCATGTGGGCAATGACGGCGGCGGCATCGCATGTGTGGACGGCGCTAATCCGCTGATAGCGCACAACATTATTTTCAACAACACCACGGAAGTTGGCAATGGAGCTGGTATTGCGTGCCGTGACGATTCCTGCCCGAAAATCATTTACAACGTTATTTTGGACAACAGGACCGGTCTGAAGGATGTGCATGAGACGCGGAGCAGCAACGGCGGCGGGATTAGCTGTTTTGCCGGCGTTCAGCCGATTATCAACAACAATCTTATCGCCGACAACAGCGCCGGGGGTGGCAGCGATGGAGGGGCCGTCTATTACGAATACAATTGCAGCGGCGAGGCAAGGTTCAACTATATTCTGGGCAACCGGTCCGATGATGATGGGGGGGCGTGCGAAATCATGAAGTGTTCGCAGCCTCGGATTAGCCTGAATGTCTTTGCGGGAAACTGCACGGAGGGCGGCGGCGGGGCGATACGCCTGAGTGACCAGGGCCTTGCGCGAATAAGGGGCAACGTCATTTGTCGCAACCTTGCTCGGGGCAAAGGCGGCGGCGTTGCCTGCACGAATGCGTGGATGATACTCGAGAATAATACAATTGTCGAAAACTCATCGAAGCGCTCCGGAGGCGTTATCTACTATAATGAGAATTGGCCTCAGCTCATGCCGCCGATTCTTACGAACAATACCATCCGTGACAACGTTGGTAAACAGCTCGATGTCGGTTCGGAAGGTGCGCGTATCGAGTACAACAACGTCGAGGGTGGTTTTGCCGGCATAGGCAACACCGATAAGGAACCGTCGTTGGAGGATGACGGATTCGAATTGAAGGCATCATCGTCGGCTTATGATGCCAACCGGTGCGTCACAATATTGTCATATGCCGGAAAGAGCCTTGATGGCGGGAGTCTGGCGGGGCGGGTGGTCCGCGTGGGCAGCAAGTGGAGTATGGTCAAATCGGGCGGTTTGCAGGATCTGGTGGTGTGGGGAAAGATGAGCGGCGAGGGGCTTGATCTTGAAATCATGTCCGGGTACTACTCGTGCCGGTCAGCGGTTGGAGTGACGGTGGCGGCGAAACCATAGCCACGAACGCAGGCATCAGGGCCGGGCAGATGTGAAGCCGGGCCGGGGTCGGCCGGGTTGTTGACGGCTCTGGTGTTGGATTTCAATATATTTGAGAGCTATCTGGTTTTGCAGAAAGGTGCTTTCGTGCCTGCATTTTTCGCATAAGAAGCCGTGGTCTGGGCGTCTTAAGGGCAGATTGGGAACCTGGTTTTCAAACAGAAAAGTGGCTAAAGCCCCGGCAAGATAGTTATCTCAGGGGCTTCTGTACGTAAAGGAATGCTCTATGAAAGCAATAAAGCGGTTCATTCTTGTGTTGATTCTGGCAGGAGGCGCTTATGGCGCTGAGATGCCGAGTTCGAAGCAGTTCACGAATACGGTCGGGATGAAGCTGGTTCGAATCGAGCCGGGGTCTTTCCTGATGGGTCAGGAAGAAGGGGGCGACTTTGACGAAAGACCGGTACACGAGGTTGAGATAACGCGTGGTTTCTTTATTTGCACGACGGAAGTGACAAATGCGCAATATGAGAAGTTCCGGCCTGGCTGGCGTCAGATGAGTGGAAAGCCAGCCGAGCTTTCCAACGCCGACGATGAGGCGGTGATTCATGTAAGCTGGCAGGATGCAGTTGATTTCTGCAGGTGGCTCAGTGACAAGGAGAGCATACCCTACCGGCTGCCGAGTGAGGCGGAGTGGGAATACGCGTGTCGTGCGGGAACCACAACAGCATATTACACCGGCGACGAGTTGCCGCAACAGTATTACAAGAATCAGGAGATCACGACGGGTCCGGAGGCGGTGCCGCTGAAGGTTGGGCAATCGCCGGCGAATGCGTGGGAACTTTATGACATGCACGGCAATGTCGAGGAGTGGTGCCTTGACTGGTACGGTCCTTATGTGGAGGGTAGGCAGGTTGATCCTGTGGGTCGAGTTGTGAGTGAATTCAGAGTCAGTCGCGGGGGCAGCCACAGCACGCTTGTGAAACACCTGCGTTCGGCCAATCGGATGGGGGCGCTGCCTGAGGATAAGCACTGGCTGCTGGGTTTCAGGGTGGTTGTGGGCGAGATGCCGGGCGGCAAGGCGCTGCCTGCCGTGGGGCCGAAGCTTCACATGCGCAATGTCAGTCAGAAGAAGTATGAGTGCAAGGCTAAAGTTGACATGAGCAAGCCCTATTTTGAGGGGCCGGTCCGGTTTGTGCGCAATGTTGAGCATCCTGAAAAGATTCCGATGTACAGCCATAATCATCTGCCCTGCATAACATGGTGCGATAACGGTGACCTTCTGACGACGTGGTTTTCGGTTAAGGGCAAGAAGGACAAGGACAGCAATGGTGAAAGGGGTCGGGAGATGACGATCCTGGCGAGCAGGCTGAGGCTTGGAGCTAACGAGTGGGATGAGCCGAGCGAGTTTTACAAGGTCCCGGACCGCAATATGACGGGTTCCGCCCTTATCAATGACCGTCGGGGGATGCTTCACTACTTCAACGGCGTGTCGGTAGCTGAGAATTGGAACGTGAATAATATTCTCATTACGAAAACATCCAAGGACCACGGCGCCACGTGGTCGGCAACCAGGATTCTCAATTCTCAAAGGGGCGCTTTGCCGAGTCAGCCGATTGATTCGGCCTATTGCGCTGACGATGGACGGCTGATAGTGCCGACGGACTGGTCCGAAGCGGGTATGAAAGGTGGTGCGACGGGGCTTTGGATAAGCGAAGACAGAGGCAGGACCTGGGTTGTGACGGAAAAGCCCATCGAAGGTATTCACGCGGGGGTGGTCGATTTTGGCAGGGGTAAATTCATGGCATTAGGAAGGTCGAAAGCCAAAGAAACTATGCCTAAGAGTGTCACCACAGACAACGGCAGGAGCTGGGAGTACTCGCTGACCGATCTGCCGGGAATCGGCGGGGGGAAACGCTGCGTGCTGCGCAGGCTCAAGGAAGGTCCGCTGCTGCTGGTTTCTTTTACGAAGGGGAAGAGGAAGAACGATCCGAGTTCCGGGATGAAAATCATCGATGCCGTGGGTAACGAAAGAACTGTTTACGGGATGTATGCGGCGCTTAGTTTTGACGACGGCAGGAGCTGGCCGGTGCGGAAACTGGTTACTGCAGGCGGGCCCGGGCGCGAACTGGATGGAGGCGCATGGACTCGCAGCTTTGTTATGGACGAGAATAATGCCGAGCCCATGGGTTACCTGGCCGGGATACAGACGCCCGACGGCATGTTTCATCTTATCAGCAGTGCTCTGCATTATCGGTTCAATTTAGCCTGGCTGAAAGAACCCATGCCGGCGGCGAGTCCAGGACCGGGTGAATCGGCGGGGTAGAACCTGACTGTTATCCGAATGAAGGCAAGAGGATGAAAAGAGGTTTTCCAATCGCAGCGTTAGTTCTCGCGGTGATTGCCTGGAGCAATCCCTGCTGCGCGCGGTCTGCCGGTATTGGGGATGTAAAGGAGTTCACAAATTCTGTCGGGATGAAGCTGGTTCGAATCAAGGCTGGGTCTTTCACGATGGGCCAGCAGAGCGTTCCGCTGCCGCAGGAGATTCGGCAGGGCCGAGGCATGTTCGCGGAAGGCGATTACGATGAACGACCTTTGCACGAGGTGAGGATTACGAAGCCCTTTTATATCGGCGTCTGCGAGGTGACGAACCTGCAATACGAGCTTTTTGATCCGGAGCACAAGGCCCTTAGAGGCAAAGATGCGGGTCTATCGAGGGAGGACGACGAAGCGGTTATCAATGTGAACTGGTATGATGCTTGGGCGTTTTGCCGGTGGCTTTCGGACCAGGAAGGTCTCGCGTACAGATTGCCCACCGAGGCGGAGTGGGAATACGCGTGCAGGGCGGGGACCACGACCAATTTTCATACGGGCGACACGCTGCCTGATGAGTATATCAAGAACCCGGGTCGAAACGGCGGTCCCGACTATGTGCCGCTGCACGTGGGCAAGACGACGCCTAATCCGTGGGGAGTTTGTGACATGCACGGCAACGTCGAAGAATGGTGCTACGATTTCTACGGGCCGTACATCGACAAAATGCAGAGCGATCCGGTAGGTTACATCGAGGGCGATTTCAAGGTCACGCGGGGCGGAAGTCACGGGACTTACCCGTATTATCTTCGGTCGGCGAACAGGATGGGTACGATTCCGGAGGACAAGCACTGGCTGATCGGTTTCAGGGTGGTGATGGGTGAGATGCCTGCGACGCAGCCGCTTGCCCGGCCTGAGCCGCCGCTGAACCAAAGAGGCGTCGTCCGGCGTGAAGCGAGGTCGGTTCTTGAGGGTCCGGACGCTGATAAGCCTTACTTCGAAGGGCCCAGGATGTTTGTGAAGATTCCGAGAAAGGCGGACGGCTCGAAGATGACGGGTCCGATTTTTTCACATCACAATCACAATCCGGCAGTCGTCGAATGTCCGAACGGTGACATCCTTGCGGCCTGGTACACGTGTGATACGGAGAAAGACCGCGAACTCGCGCAGGCGGCGAGCAGGCTTGTCTGGGGCGAATCCGAATGGCAGACGGCGTCGGCTTTTTTCGACGGACCCGACCGCAACGACCATGCGCCGACGCTTTGGTATGACGAAGTTGAGCAGAAGATTTACCACTTCTACGGGATAGCCGCCTCGGCGACATGGGGGCCGCTGGCGATGGTCATGAGGACCTCGAGTGACAGCGGGGCGACGTGGTCCAAAGCGCGAATCATATCGCCGGAGCACACGTCGGGGCACCAGTTGAGCGAGGCTGTTTTCAGGATGAAGGACGGCACGATAGCAGCGGCGGTTGACGACGAGCGAACACTGTGGCTGAGCAAAGATAACGGCATCTCGTGGTACAATCCGGGCGGCGGGATTAACGGGACGCACCCGGGCGTTGTGGAACTGAATGACGGCAGAATACTTGCATTGACGCGGGACAGGCAGGTGGATGGGAAGATGGCGATGGGCATCTCGGAGGATGGGGGAAAGAGCTACAAGATATCGGCAAGTCAATTTCCGCCGATAGGCACGGGCCAGAGGCTTGCGTTGATGAGGCTTCGGGAGGGGCCGCTTATGCTGGTTTCTTTTACGGGGCAGCGCGACGATGAGGATTACATGTTCATCACCGACGCCGGCGGAAAGCAGCGAGGCATTCGAGGTGCATTCGCCGCAATATCCTACGATGACGCAAAGAGCTGGCCCCATATCCGGCTGATATCGGACGACAGGCCGGACCGCGACGGCGAGACGCGAGACGGCAAGCGGTGCACGTTCGGATTCAGCAACTCGGAACGGCATGGGTACATGTCAGCGTGCCAGGGCCTCAATGGCGTGATACATGTAGTGAGCAGTTGGAATCATTACGCGTTCAATCTGAAGTGGCTGGAGACGCCGCCGCCGGCAGAACCGGTCGAATAGCGACAATACCATCTTTGAAACTGTGTGTAAGCAAATTACCTTTTTGAGAAAGGCAGAAAGAAATATGAAAACGAGAATGATCGTGGGTTTGATGGCGTTGTGTCTTGTCGGTGGTGTTAGTCAGTGGGCGAGTGCCGCCGATGAAGTGCCGGGGCTCATCGGGATTCAGTACGGCGATGAAGACTTTGAAAAACCGGAGGGCCTTGTCAAGCTCGACAGCCTCGACCAGAGCTGGGGGCAGGAGAGCGGCTTCGGCAAGCAGTGGGCTGGTAAGTGGCAGGGTTTCATAGTGGGACCGGCCGGCGGCGACGTGAAATTCACAATTGAAACCGACCAGACGGCGAAGCTCGAGATAGACGGTAAGGTGATTGTGAATTCGAAAGGCGCCAAGTCCGGCACTATGAAAATGGAAAAGGGTAAGAAATATCCGGTCGTTCTGACCTACATAAAAGAAGGGTCGGAATATCAATGCTCGTTGAAGATTCAATGGAGCTGGGAGGGGCAGGCGCCTGTGGCTGTCACCGACAAGAACCTTGTCTATTCGGCCGAGAGAGAAGCCGAGCTAAAGTCGATAGTCAGCGCGGCCGACGACGCAGCCAATGACAAAAACGAAGGTGACGGCAGCGCAGCCGTTAATGCCGCAGCCGGTGATAATGCAGATAACAGTGGGGAAGTTTCGTTCTCAACACTGCCGGCGGCTGTGCAGGGCACGATCAATGCCAATCTGAAGGGGGCACGAATTGAGGGTATCGACCAGGGCACCGACGACGGAAAGCCTGTTTACGAGGTCGAGGCGAAGCTGAGTGACGGCAGGGAGCTTAAGCTGACAATCCTTATGGACGGTACGCTGTACAGCAGGCGTCTGGGCGAGCCTGTCAATCCGAAAGAGAAGGTGTTGGCAGAGGGTGTCAAGGCGCCGAGCGGAGACACGGTTGCCCTTTGGCTTTTCGATGAGAGCGATTATCCGCATACGACTATCGCCGACGCGAGCGAATACGCCAAGGCGGACCTCTGCCTGATGGACGGCGGCAGTATGGTCCCCGGCAAATTCGGAAACGCCCTGCAAATTACCGGTTCGGATTACGCTCTATGCTATGCCGGCTTCGCGGGCAAAGTATCGGAAGAGGAATTGCGGGAACGCGACGGCAAGCCCAGTGCTTTATGGGGTCCGACGGAGGCTTCGGGGGCGCTTCTGGACGGTCTGGCGGGTGAGAAGTGGACGATCGAAATTTGGATCAACCTTTCTTCTTTGCCGGCAGATGGCGTCACGATTTTGGATATGGGCCGGGCGTATGATCCGGGTGTGACGGTCAAGCTGGCGGGCGGGAATGTGGAGGTTGTCAACAATTACGCGGGCGTCAAAGTTATTTGCCCGGCCAAGCTTGGTTCGGGCAGGTGGCAGCATGTCGCCGTTGTTCGCAATGGTTCCAGGGCGGGTTGCTTTGTCGACGGTAAGAAGCAGTCGGCGGGAAGCGTGACTTCAGTAGCTTCGCAGGCGATACCGGATCTGGAGAAGCCCGACCATCGCGAGCACGAACACCGGGACTTTAAGCCTTTGAGCTTCGAGCAGCGCAGGGAGAGGCGTTTCAATGTTTCCGTCGGAGCCGACCGCCATAACGGCAACAGCATGAAAGGGCTGGTCGATGAGATAAGGATTTCGAAGGTCGCCCGCTACACAAGTGATTTCGAGCCGAGGAGTTTCTCGAAGAATTACGGTCCGAATGCCCCGAAGCCGCCGGTTGCAAACGGGCCGCCGCTGTTGTTCGATCCGGGTCCGGTTTCGATTCCTCTGAAGTTCGGCGCACGAAAGTATGTTTTTATCGACGATGCGATCATCGAGACGAAGTCGAATGTGAAGATGACGATGAACCAGCCGGGCGATAAGCGGGAGATCGGCAAGGATTTCGGGATCAGAAGGTCTTCGCTGCGGCCAAGCGTTTGGGACGTTGACGGTGTGGTTTATATGGCTCTGCCGGAAGGTTACAGCTCGAGGTACGGCATAACATACCTGGCGACGTCAAAGGACGGGCTGAACTTCAAGATGCAGGGCCTGATAATGCCGGAGACGCCGATGTACGGTTCGTTCTTCGAGGACCTCAATCCAGCGGCGCCGGCTGAAGAAAAGTACAAGGTGAATTCTTTTGTATCGACAAGAGGGATGTATTTTTATACTTCGCC
The DNA here is from genome assembly GCA_035527845.1 of Sedimentisphaerales bacterium. Classification (GTDB taxonomy): domain Bacteria; phylum Planctomycetota; class Phycisphaerae; order Sedimentisphaerales; family Anaerobacaceae; genus JAUWKC01. The sequence continues at coordinate 38,032 of DATKZT010000047.1, forward strand.
GGACGGAATCAACTGGCGGCGAAACGAAGTGTGCCAGCTTCCACTTCGAAGCGGCGGTGAGGGCGAGTGCTTCTGGGACGACCAGCGAGGTCGCTACGCCAGCTACATCAAGCGCGACGGCAGTTTTCGGAACAGGGAATGCCCGCGTGCCGGCGGCAGGGTCGGCGTCGGGTTCTGGACGAAAGAGATTCTAAAGCCCTGGCCCTTCCATAAGATGAATACGCCTTACTTTGAAGGTTATCCTTTCCCGTCGGTTACATGCGAAGGCCCCTGCAGCTTCCCTGTCACCGAGGCGGGCGAGGTTTACCGGATCCGCGCGATAAAGTATCCGTGGGCGCCGGATGTTTACCTTGCGTTCGCGTGGAGGTACTCATCCGACAATGATGAGGTCAGGCACATTGACCTTGGTGTGAGCCGTGACGGCGATAACTGGTCGTGGTTCGGCACGAACTGGTATATCCCGCTCGGCGAACAGGAAGAAGAGCTTACGCTTTATGGGCTCATCCAGCGAGGCGACGAAATATGGCAGTACGTGGACGAGGGAGGGGCGCACGGCGGCGACGCCCAGAGGGTATACTACCGCTATACGCAGCGGCTTGACGGTTTTGTATCGCTCGACGCGGGGTCAGTGGTCGGAACGGCCAGTACGCTGCCGCTGGTATTCGAAGGCGATAAGCTTGTTTTGAATATCAAGGCGGCATCGGCTAAGGTTGCCATTACGGACAAGGACGGTAAGGAGATGGCGGGATTCGGATTGGCAGACTGTGACGAGATAAAGGGCGACTCGACGAATAAGATTGTCAGTTGGAACGGCAAATCGGATGTCGGAGCCTTGGCCGGCAAAACGGTGCGAGTGAAATTCGAGATGCGCGATGCCAAGCTCTATGCCTTCGAATTCAAGAAATAGTGTGAACATGCTTTAAGAAATACTCAGGTGCTTTTCACCACCGAAAGATCATGACGGAGAAGTGGTGAAAAGTGCGGGTACGCACAGGGGCATTATTATTGGAAGGCTGTAATCGAGAGAAGGAAAAGGAGCCTGCGATGAAACGAGCGATACTTAACCGGCGTGATTTCCTGAAGACTACTGCTGCTGGAACGATAATTGCCGCGTCCTCGGTGGTAGATGGCTGTGCGCAGCAAACGGCGCCAGCGGCATCAGGAGGCGGGAGCAAAAAAGGCAATAAGGCCTTGCTCGGCGCCGCAAGAGAAGGGACGCTCATCAGGTCGGATATGTCCAGATGTGTGCCCGCGAAGAATCTTTCTCGCAGCTTCGAAAAGGACCGCTGGCAGCTGATAGAGTATGAGACGACGGAAGGCGTGAAGGGATTTATGGCCTCGGCCAGACCGGACCACCGCTGTGCGGAACTGACGCTGTCTCTTGATGCGCAGGGGTTTTATAGGATATATCTCGGCATTCACAAAACGAAGTCGCACTACCCCGGGGATTCCAGTTACGGGCAGCTTGAGGTGAAGCTGACCAGGGACACCGGATTTCGCAGGGTCGGTCCGGAGCACAAGACCGTTGATGAAGACGGCACCACCAAGTTCGGAGACGATGACCCTGATATAAACAAGGTGATTACGGAGACCTACTGGAAGACAGCGGATCTGACGGGGCAGTCTCTTACATTTCGTCAGATGCCATATCCGTACAACCGACCCGAGCACGCGGCCATATCGAACCTTTCCTACGTAAGGCTGGAACCGCTGAACGAGCAGGAAAAGCGCCAGTGGCAGGAGCTTCAGCCCCGCGAGGAGACCCGCAAACTCGCGTTGATCTTCTGTACGGGTCAATATACCGGGCACACCCGAGGGACGTATACTTTTCATCCCACTTCGAAGGACTTCATGCAAGACGAGTTCGAGCCCTTCGTCGATTCCGATTTCAAAATCCTTATCTTCGAAGCACTGAGGGGCAGCTCCTGCGTTTACAGGACAAAGATTGGGAGCCTGGGGACAAAAGACAATCGCTGGCAGGACGACTGGGTGGACCCGCTGGCGGAATTAACGCGGCTTGCACACGCCAACGGCACGAAGATATTCGCGAGCATGCGGTTCATCGGACCACAATACCCGATGAACGTCGCGCCGATTGCCTGGGCGCCGTTTTACTGGAAGCACCCGGAGTGGACCATGCGCAACAAGGAGGGTGTTCCCATCACCAATTTGAGTCTTGCTTATCCCGAAGTGCGCAAGTACTGGCTCAGCCTTTTGCGGGAGACGCTCGATTATGGCACGGACGGGGTTCAGATTAACCTCAATCGCAGCGAGCCTTACGTATTCTATGAGGAGCCGGTCGTGCGCGCCTTTAAGGAAAAATATGGCCAGGATCCGCGCAAGCTCAGCGTCGAGGATCCTCGCTGGATCGCGCATTCTGCGGGATATGTCACTCAGTTCATCCGCGAGGTTCGGGCGCTGCTCGATGAAAAGCCGGGCCGGGAGCTCGGTGTAACTATCTCAGGTCGAAAGAATGGAAGTCCGGCCCACTACGAGGAGAACCATTGTGACGTGGACAGATGGCTGGGCGAGCGTCTGGTGAACTACATCATGACCACTCCCTATTTACATTCGTCCCTGCTGAAAAAATGGCGCAAGATTGCCGGTGACAGCGTGCACCTCTGGCCCGATTTGATGCCGCGGGCGCAGTCGGCGGCGAGTTACGCCAGGCTGGCCAAGTCTTACTATGAAGCGGGGGCGGACGGCCTTTGTTTGTGGGACGGCGAGCGTCGCACCGCCAGGATCAGCGAGTGGGCCGCGGTGCAGAGACTGGGCCATATCAAACTGCTGGATCGCCTCATTGAAGAGGGCCCGTCTTATTACAGGGCCGCAGCTCTCAAGTACCTTGGCGGATTCGATGTGAAGTGGTCCTTCAAGGATGGCTGAGCAAGGGTCTATCGAAAAAGGGTATCCCGGTCCTCATATATTTGAGCCTCTACTAATTGAGCAAGAAATGAATTTTAGAGGTTGTTGAGAATGCCTGGCTGCAGAAACAAGAAATTCGACCGAGTTGGACAAGTTGACGGTTCATTTTCAGGAGGAGATTATGTTTAGGAAGCTGCTGTGTTTGATAATCCTTATTTGCGTGCCTGGGTTGTGCAACGTCTCTTCGGGCGTATCGCTTAAAGTGGATGTCGGGGTCTGCGGGCCGATGCAGGAGGGCTGGATACCTCTGCGCGCCGCCAGGGGCAATCTCAATAAAGATGTGGGCGGCACGAATATCGACGTTATCGTAGCAGCAGGAGCAGATTCCAATGGCAAGGGCGGCGAATGCCGTTGTGATACCGGCAGTACGCATGAGCTGGCGGCTGTGGAATCAACATACATCAAGAAGGACGCCAGGAGAAACGCCCGCAGTCCTCAGACTGATATAAGCCTGACACTGCGCGACCTCGAGCCGGGCGCCGCGTACACGCTTTACACGTATCATCACAGATGGGGCGAGGGCGAAGATCCGATTACGAACATCATTGTCACCGGCGCGACGAATGTGACCAAGCCCGACATCATTCTTCAAAATGCGGATATTATGGATAACCCTGCGAAGTTCGTTTTCACCGCCGGCAGCGGTGACGTGGTTATCAGGTATCAGTGCCTTGAACGTGGGCAGCCGTTCTTTAACGGTTTCAGGCTTTACGGCGGCAGCGCAACCGTGCAGTTCGCGTCGGCTTCTTCCGGCGCGTTGGAGACAGTGACTTCGGCAAAGATCCCGGTGACCATCAATGACGCCAAGGCGGGCAAGACTTATACGGTCGATTACGCGGTGACAGGCGGCTCGGCCAAAACCGGCGACGATTATACGCTCGCTTCGGGAAAGCTTGTTTTTGCACCAGGTACTACAACCGAGTACATCGGCCTGGACATCAAGGATGACGACATTCACGAAGACAACGAGACGATAGTGATCGAGCTGTCCAACGCAAAAGGCCCGAGCGTCTTGCTCGGAACTCCGACGAAGCACACCTATACGATTATCGATCCCCGGCCCATTGTACTGTTTGCACGTGCAAGCGGCAGCGGTATGGAAAAAGACACGCCCGCTTACATTCCAGTGACGCTATCAGCACCTACGCGAAAAAAGGTTACAGTGGATTACGCAGTGGTCGGCGGCACGGCTACCGGCGGCGGCGTTGATTATACTCTCGACTCGGGCACGGTTGTCTTTGAGCCCGGCAAGACCGACAATACTATTCCTGTGGCGATTATCTCCGATAGCAATGACAAGGAACCTCTTGAGACTATCATGATCAAATTGTCGAATCCGACAAATGCACTGCTCGGCGAACACACAGATTACACACACACCATCGTATCACAGCCTATAGATTTGAAGATAGACCTGGCGGTGCCGACCTGCGACGGCAAGGGGATATACCCGGGCCTAGCCAAGCCCGGCTGGACTGTCTGGGCGGCCCAATCATGGAAAGATATGTATATGCATGACGGCGTGTGGCTGCCGTCGAAGAAAGACCCGGAAGCCTTCGCCGCGGGTATCGACGGTACCGGCATCAAAGCGTTTTTGAGCACCGGCAGCGAGGGCCAGCTCGGCATCGGCGCCAAAGGCGTCTGCCGCGCCAATCTGGGCGGCGGCGGCTGCCCCAAAGGCAAGGCATCCGGCGACCCAATCGCCAACAGTTGGGCCTATGCCGTCGATTGGGCCGGACCTTATGCTGGTAACATAATACTGCTGCTGAAGGATTTGCCGGCAGGGACCTACGAGCTTCACAGTTATCACAACCACTGGGAGCCGTGCAAACAAAAGAATCGCAATTGCCTGGATTGCGTATGCGGCATGCCCCCTATGCCGTCAATCACCGCAAATCCGCTGCCGGCCAAACCGGATAAGACCCGACAGGACCTCGCCGACAACATACTGAAACGTTACAGATGGAATCTGCCGCTGGGAACGGGAAAGGGCATCACAGCCATCGAAAACGCCTACAATGTGGCCCCGCAGCATGTATTGTCGGACGATGAGCTGGTGCCGTCCGTGATCAAGTTTGCAACCGATGGTTCAGAAGTACTGGTAATCTATCAGGCCGACCGGACGGAGCCTTTGTATCCTGACTGTGCCCGCAAGGGAAGAGAAGGCGCGCGGGGTATTCTCAACGCATTTGAGCTTATTAATGTTGGCGACGACAAATAGACTGGGCGTCGCCCCGTGGGCTCGGCAGGTTTGTTGCTTTCGGAACCATCTGATGATTCGCTTTTGCAGGGCTAAGATGCACACACGCCTTCGATGACGCTGGCCTCTGAGGCGGTCGAAATGACACGTGGCCCTCGCAACGAGGGGCCCCGCAAGGCAGGCTGGCGGGCTAAGCCGGGTTAGTTTTGGCGTAAGTTGCGCCTGCCGTCAAAAAACAATTCGCCCTTGAGCAATGTGCTGTCCCTCTATATAATCAGCCCAAACCTGACAGAAACCAGTTACGAAAGATAAAGAGAAATGAATAGGATTTTATCTTGCGGCGGTATGTTTGCTGTCCTGCTGCTCTTGGCGGGTTGTGCGCAGACGCAACAACGCGCGGGCATCATGCAGGTGTGCATTGCGGATGCGAATGAAATAGCGGCGATGCAGGCCGGCGAGGTTACTCTCGGCGAGATGCTTTTCGTAATCGATAAGGCAGACGTCGAGCACGGATACATAAGCACCCAGCCATTGGTCGGTGCGCAGTTCTTCGAGTTCTGGCGCAGTGACAATGTAGGCGCCCGGAACTGGGCGCAGGCCAATTTGCACAGCATTCGAAGAACGGCGGAATTGAACGTGAGCCAACAGAAGAACAAACTGTGTATCAGTTGCCAGGTGAGGATGCAACGGCTGTCGCTGCCTGAGCGCGAGGTCAGCAGCACCGCACGCGCATACATGATGTTCTCCAAGAGCACCTCGAGGATGCAGAGGGTGGAATTGGGTCCGGAGCAAAGAAAGCGGGCCGGATGGATAGATTTGGGTCAGGACGACAAGCTCGCAGGAAAAATCTTGGAACGTGTAGAAAAGAAATTGGCAGCGCAAAGCAAAACGGTGCAGGATAAGAAGAGTCTATGAGAGTATTAGTCTGCGGCGGCGCAGGGTATATCGGCAGCAACATGACGGCGGTTCTGGCCCGGGAGGGACATGAGCCGGTCGTATATGACAACCTGAGCAAGGGGCATCGCTCGGCGATCGGACGGGCCGAATTCGTCGAGGGCGACCTGGCGGATTACGACCTGCTGACCAAGACGCTGCAAGATCGCGGCATCGAGGCGGTGATGCATTTTGCGGCGCTTATCGAAGCGGGTGAATCAGTGGAGCTGCCCGCGGTTTACTACCGCAATAATGTTTCGCGGACACTGACGCTGCTCGAAGCGATGCAGGCATGCGGCGTCGAGAGACTGGTCTTCAGCAGTACGGCAGCCGTGTACGGCACGCCTGAGAAGGCACCCATTACCGAAGATTCGCCGAAGCGGCCGATTAACCCTTACGGGGAAACCAAATGGGCGGCAGAGAGGATGTGTCACTGGCAGAGCCGGACGGGCAAACTGCGATACGCGGCGCTGAGGTACTTCAACGCCGCCGGCGCCGGAAACGACGGCGCGCTCGGCGAGGACCATCGGCCTGAGTCGCATCTTATTCCGCGCGTCATACAGACCGCGATGGGCAGGCTGAGCGAAGCAAGAATCTACGGAACCGATTACCCCACCCCGGATGGGACCTGCATTCGCGATTACATCCACGTCGAAGATTTATGCCGGGCGCACCTGCTGGCTCTTAATAAACTGGACTCGCACTTGGAGGTGGTCTATAACCTGGGCAACAACAGCGGGTATTCCGTCCGGCAGGTGATTGAAACGGTCAAGCAAGTCTCGGGCAAGGATTTCAGAGTGGTGGAGACGGACCGTCGGCCCGGTGATGCGCCGATATTGACGGCCGACGCCGGCAGGGCCAGGAGTGAGCTCGGCTGGCAGCCGAAATTTCCGGGGCTGGAAGAAATCGTCGCCAGCGCGTGGAAATGGCACAATGAACATCCGGACGGCTATCCGGACTGATTAACCGGGGTCTCTCAGGAAATGACGGGTACGGATTCGAAAGAGATAAGAAGCAGAGTGGCCGGCTTTCTGAAAAAGCATGGGATGGACCACGAGGAGATTGATATAGAGAAATGCTGCAGCCTCTTTATCGAGGAGATGCAAAGGGGCCTGGCGGCGGAGGAAAGCTCTCTTCAAATGATACCGACCTACATAGAGACCGACAAAGACGTGCCGATAAATGAGCCGGTTATTGTTGTGGACGCCGGCGGCACCAACTTTCGGGTGGCCACGGCGAGGTTCGATGAGGACAAGAAACCCATCATCGAGAACTTCAGGTCGCATCCGATGCCGGGGATAAAACGGGAGGTGAGCAAGGAGGACTTTTTCAGGACGATGGCCGGCTATCTCGAACCGGTCTTCGGCGCCAGTCGGAATATCGGTCTGTGCTTTTCCTATCCGGCCGAAATCTTTCCTAACAAAGACGGCAGGCTGATTCGATTCTCAAAAGAAATAAAGGCGCCGGAGGTGGAAGGTGAGATGATAGGCGAAAACCTGGCTGCGGCCATCGGGCGGCGCGGCGGCGATGGCGATAAGCACGTTGTTCTGATGAACGATACGGTTACGACCCTACTTGCCGGCAGAGCGGTTTTTCAGGACAGGGGCTTTTCCACCTACATCGGCTTCATTCTGGGTACGGGAACAAACTGCTGCTATATCGAGCGGAACCAAAACATTAAGAAGAACAGGGACCTGGATCCCGGCAGGCATCAGATAATAAATATAGAATCGGGCTCGTTCGCAAAGGCGCCGAGAGGCAGCATCGACCTCGACTTCGACAAGTCAACGCTCAATGCAGGGTTGAGCACCTTTGAGAAGATGATATCGGGCGCGTATCTGGGTCCGCTGTGCCTGCACACGGCGCGCGTCGCGGGCGAAGGCGGCTTATTCTCAGGTACGCCCGCCGGGAACCTGAAAGCGATTGAACGGATAGACACGAAGGACTTAAATGACTTCATGCATCATCCCAAAGGCGACAATCCCCTGGCGTCAGCGGTCGCCGGCGCGGCCGAGGCGGACGTCGTGACACTGTATTACCTGATTGACAGACTGATTGAGCGAGCGGCAAAACTAACGGCCGTTAATCTGTCCTCGGTGGTGCTCAAGAGCGGCTGCGGCGAGGACCCCTGCTCGCCCGTCTGCATCGTCGCCGAAGGCACGACTTTTTATGAATTGAAATCTCTTAAGGCGCGGGTCGAATACTATCTCAAGCAATACCTCGAGGACGACAGGCAGCTATATTATGAAATTGTGAAGGTAGAAAATGCGACGCTGATTGGCGCGGCGATCGCGGGATTGACCAACTGATAATCCCTGGATGAAGGCGGCGAAAGGTGAATATTTCCGCAAGAATAGCAGATAGAAAACTTAATGTTATCAGAAGAAGGAGTTGGCTATGAGAGCGAAATTGTTCGTAATATCTACTTGTGTTTTAGTTCTCAGCGCAGCGACGGACTGCTGGGCCGCCGAGGGGCAGCAGTGGCAGATCCACGACATGAACCGTCCCCGGCCCGCGGTCGTGACGCCCGGTGAAAAGCCCGGACAGCCGCCGTCGGATGCGATTATCCTGTTCGATGGTAAAGATTTGTCTCAGTGGGTCTGCGAGAAGGATGGCTCGCCAGCCAAGTGGAAGGTTGAGAACGGCTATATGGAAGCGGTGAAAAAGAGCGGCTCCGTCCGCACGCAGCGAGGATTCGGGGACTGCCAGTTGCACATCGAGTGGGCCGCGCCGAGTGAGGTGAAAGGCAGCAGTCAGGGGCGCGGCAACAGCGGCATCTATCTGATGGGCAAATACGAGGTGCAGGTGCTTGACTCGTACGACAATATCACCTATGCGGACGGCCAGGCGGGGGCGATTTATGGTCAGAGCCCGCCGATGGTCAACGTGTGCCGGGGGCCGGGACAATGGCAGAGCTATGACATTATTTTCCGCCGGCCGATTTTCGACGGCGATAAGCTGGTAAAACCCGCGACTGTCACCGTGCTGCAGAACGGCGTGCTCGTTCAGGACCACTGGGTAATCAAGGGGACAACGCTGCATAAGAAACCGCCAAAGTACGAACCGCACGCGGACAAGCTGCCGATCTCCCTCCAGGACCACGGCAATCCCATTCGTTATCGTAACATCTGGATACGTGAGCTGCCCGAGAAGCCCTGCGAGCAGCCGCAATAAGCCGGGTGATTCGGCTGAAGGAACGCGAAGAATTCGCGACCGAGGTGGACCGGTGACTGCGAAAGAAAGAATCTACGCAATCATAATGGGCGACTCATACGACCGCCCTGCGGTGACGCCTATCTTTATGGCGTGGGCGGCAAACTATATCGGGCGGGACTACAGGGATTACTACCTCGATGGAGATGTGCTGGCGGAGGCCCAGCTTGCCGTAACCCGCGCGTTCAATCTCGACCAGATAAGTGCCATAAGCGACCCGTGGCGCGAGGCGTCGGCTTATGGCGTCGAGTTCGACTACCCGCCCGACGGCATTGGAAAACCCAAAGACACCATAATCAAGAACGGCGGCGACCTCTCGCGGATAAAGCCGCTCGATATCGAAGGCGCCGAGCGAATGGTCCAGCGTGTTGAGAGCGTACGAAAGATGGCCGGCGAGGTCGGGCAGACGCATAGCGTGCTCGGATGGATAGAGGGCCCGCTGGCCGAGTACGCGGACCTTCGCGGGTTGGAAAACGCGCTGATGGACCTGATGGATAAGCCCGAGATGTTCACGGACGCGGCCGGCGTGCTTGTTGACAACGCAACTGCCTTCGCCGCTGCTCAGATTGAAGCCGGGGCGGATATGATTGGGATAGGCGATGCGGCGGCGAGTCTGATTGGGGCAAATTTGTACACCAAATTTGTGCTGCCCCGGGAGCAGAAGCTGATTGCGGCTATCCACAAGGCCGGGGCTGCAGTGAAGCTGCACATCTGCGGGAATATCATCGGCATTATTGAGCACATAGCGAAAACCGGCGCGGACGTCATAGACGTTGACTGGATGGTGCCGCTTGAGAAGGCGAGGCAGCTCGTCGGACCGGAGGCGGTGTTGTGCGGGAACTTCGACCCCTCTGCTGTGCTGCTGCAGGGCAGCGCCGAAGACGTTGCCGAGGCTGCGAGCAGGTGTATTGCGGCCGGCGGGGAGAGGTTCTTCCTGATGCCGGGCTGCGAGGTGCCGCCGGCGACGCCGGAAGATAATATCCGGGCGTTCTGTCCATGCGAGGGCTGTCTTATTCGAAAGCAGTTGAAATTATGACCGAAAGTGACCATTATGAGATTGCAAATGGCCATAAGTATTCTTGAGAAATGTGACAGTTGTAAGACGTAGCGCTGTTATTAATGCGTTGGAAGACGTCGATCAGATAAGACAGGAGAAAGTATGCTCGCGACAAGACGCGATTTTCTGAGAACGACCGCAGGCGCGCTGGGCCTGGCGATTCTGCCGGGATTTGCAGAGAGCCGGGCGCGTGCGGTCAGGGCACGTAAGCCGAACGTCCTTCTTATCATCGCCGATGATATGGGTTACTCGGACGCCGAGTGTTACGGCGGCGAAATCCGCACACCGAACCTCACTGCACTGGCCGCCGGTGGTATCCGCTTCACCCAGCATTACTCCACGGGCCGCTGCTGGCCATCACGCGCATGTATATTAACCGGCTACTATGCCCAACAAATCAGGCGTGATGAGATGCCCGGTATTGACATGGGGCCACGACCCGTCTGGGCGCCGCTGCTGCCAGAATTGCTCAAACCGCTGGGCTATAGTCCGTACCACAGCGGCAAATGGCACATTGACGGCGACCCGATGGAAAACGGGTTCGAGCGTTCGTGGGGACGAGAACGGTCCGGATGTGACTGGGACCGCTATTTCAATTCGGGTCGGTGGAAAGAAGACGGCGTCAGCGCGCCGGTGGAACCCGGTCAGGACTACTACTCGACGATTGCAATTGCCGACCACGCGATTCAATGCCTCCGGCTGCACAAAAAGCACTACGGCAACAAGCCCTTCTTCCAATACGTGGCGTTTTACAGCCCGCACTTTCCGTTGCAAGCTCTTCGAAAGGATATCGACTCCTACCGCGATTCGTATCTGGCGGGATGGGACGTGATTCGAAAACGTCGATGGAACCGAATGAAGGAAATGGGCCTAATCGACACGGCATTATCCGAGCGCGACACTGACATTGTCCCCGGCTGGAACCTGTCGCCGGATGAGCTAAGAGCGAGGATCGGTCCCGGCGAGGCGGCCAAGGCGGTGGCCTGGGAAGAACTGACCGAAGCGCAAAAGAGATTTCAGGCCGCGAAGATGGCCATCCACGCCGCAATGATTACCCGCATGGACCTGGAAATCGGCCGCATAATCGACCAGCTAAAGCAAATGGCCGCCTATGAAAACACCCTCATACTCTTCGTAAGCGACAACGGCGCCAGCGCCGAACAAATCATCAGGGGCGATGGTCACGACCCTGATGCGCCGATGGGATCGGCAAAGAGCTATCTCTGTCTGGGCCCGGGCTTCTCGACCGCAGCCAATACCCCCTTCAGATTGCACAAGCACTGGAACCACGAGGGCGGCATCTCTTCGCCCCTTATTGTCCATTGGCCCGGAGGCATTTCGGCCAGGGGCGAACTCCGCCATAATCCGTCCCATTTCATTGATATTGCACCTACAATTCTGGAGCTGGCCGGAGGCACTTGGCCGAAGACAATTGGCGGTTTGCCGGTACCGCCGAAACCCGGCCGAAGCCTTGTCCCCGCGTTTGCGGCCGACGGAACCGTGGCGCACGAGAACCTGTGGTGGTATCACAAGGGGAACCGCGCAATTCGCATCGGCGACTGGAAACTCGTCTCAAAAAATGATACGAAAGACAAATGGGAGCTTTACAATCTGAAGGTCGATCGCTGCGAGATGAACGACCTCACGTTAAAATATCCGGACAAGGTCAAAGAGATGGCCGGGCGATGGGAGGCCGTCGCAGAGGATTTTCGCAGGAATCTGAAGACATCGCCGGCGGAGAAATAGCCGGCAGGAGTTGAGATTATGAGTAATATCAGTCGGCGAAAGTTTATGAAGAGAGCTGCGGGTGCGGCGGCAGCCTCCGTGGGTTTTCCATACGTTGTACCGTCATCGGTATTCGCGGCCGACGGCTCAACCGCGCCGAGCAACCGGATTGTAACCGGCTGCATCGGTGTGGGCGGCAAGGGCACCGGTGACATGCGGGGCTTCCTGCAGAAGCCGCAGGTCCGCGTCGTCGCCGTGTGCGACATCCAGGCCGAGCTTCGTGAAAACGCCCGCAATATAGTGAACGAGCATTACGGCAGCAATGATTGTGCGGCGTACAATGACTTTCGTGAAATTATCACGCGTGGTGACATCGACGCCGTGATGATTGCCACGCCGGACCACTGGCATGCCATCCCGGCTATCATGGCTGCTCGCGCCGGCAAAGACATCCACTGTCAGAAGCCTCTGGCGCACAATATAGCCGAGGGTCGCGCTATCTGCGACGCCGTGACGAAATATGGTGTGGTGTGGCAGACGGGCAGCCAGCAGCGTTCGCAGTACAATTTTCGCCGGGCGTGCGAGCTGGTCCGCAACGGCAGAATCGGCAAAGTGCAAACCGTTGAAGTGGGCCTGCCCACGCGGTGGCAGCAGACGTGCCCGCCGCAGCCGGTCCAGCCCGTCCCCGAGGGCTTCGATTATGAAATGTGGCTGGGGCCGGCGCCGTGGGCGCCTTACACAGAGAAGCGGTGCATCCCGTTGGGCTGGCGATGGATTTACGATTACGCCAGCGGCCTGATAACCGACTGGGGTGCACACCACCTCGACATCGCACAGTGGGGTATGGGCACGGATCAGACCGGCCCGGTGGAGATTCAGGCCGAGCAGGTTGTCTTCGGCACCGGCGGACTCTGGAACACCGCCAACCGCTACAAGGTCACATGCCGATACGCCGAGGGCTTCACGCTGATTGTGGCCGACACCGACAAGCTGCTCCAGGGCATTCGCTTCATCGGCGACCAAGGCTGGGTGCACGTCAACCGCAACAAAGGCGTGGACGCACACCCCAAATCGCTCTTGGATTCCCACATCGGCCCCAATGAAATTCAACTCTACAAAAGCGACGACCACATCGGCAACTTCCTCGATTGCATTCGCACTCGCGCGCAGACGGCCGCACCGGCAGAGATCGGCCATCGCTCGGTCGCCATCGGTCACCTCGGCACCATCGCCATGAAGACCGGCCGAAAACTAAAATGGGACCCGCAGAAAGAACGCTTCATCGCAGACGACTCCGCCAATCGCCTCCTCAGCCGACCAATGCGATACCCCTGGACGGTGTAATAACACAGAAAAAGTTTTGATTGACGTTTCCAAACCACAATTTACAATGAGGCAAGGGACTTGAAGTGGCTGCTTCATTGTGGAAAGGGCCAGCTATATGCGTTCAATAGGGACTGCCAATAAGGTCAAAATACTCGCTATGTTACCGGCAGCCTTTGGGGTGTATATTATTGCCACCAGACTCCCGCCCTGCCAGCGATTCTTTCTCAAAGGAGATGTTTGGCCGGATATTTTGTTCTTCCTTCCCTTGATGGCCACGATGCTCGTTTTTGGCGCTTACTGTATCTTCGTCGCCTACCGAACCTTCTCGAGAGTTTCTGTTGAAAACGTTGCAAGGGTGTCACTTGTAGCGGCAATTGTGTTGGCTTTCGTGGTTTTGGGCCTGTTTGGAAGGCTTCGAACGGCTATACCAGAAGCCAACAAGCAAAGGCTCGCAGGCCTGGTCGCGCCTCTCGTCATAGCGGCAGGGGGAATCGTGTACCTGATATGCAAGAGATTTCTCCTCAAATGGCTTGAGCTACCCCAAACGATAGATTGGAAAAGGCGCGAGAAGAGGGCAAAGCAATTCTTCGGTTTGCTGGGTTTCTTTTCATTTGCGCCCCTTCTCAACCTCGGTCTTGAGTTCGTTCCGAAGCACACTGAACAAGAGGGTCTGCCCGAGACCCTGTGGGCCCTGGGGACTATAGTCACAGCAATAATTATCGCCTTTGCCATTTACAAAGCAGGAGTGAGAGTCGCTCTTCGCAACAGACCGACGGACGCCGAACCTGAACCACCCGCGGAGGCGGTAGAATCGAATCAGTAATATCCTCGTTTCTGCCACCAACAGCGAACATTTATTTTCTTCTCAGATACAACCCCCACTTCGGCTAAAACCATGCGTGCTGTTCGGCCGAGTAACCAGCACTGCGAGTAGGCCAGAACAGGTATTCCCAATGACAGCTCGCCGGTCGAAATCAAAGGCTTTTTCGCTTTTGTTCTTCGGTGAGCATTACGTTTAGCGAGCCTGAGCGGAAGCCCTGCAGGTCAACGGTGACGTACTTGAAGCCGAGCGATTGCAGCTTTTCGACAATCTTCGAGCGGTTCGGCCCGCCTGTGACTTTCTCCATGTCCTGCGGATGAACCTCGATGCGTGCGACCGTGTCATGATGGCGGACGCGAAACTCAACCAGGCCCAGCGACCGCAGAAAATCTTCGGCCTGTTCGATTTGCCTGAGCCTTTGCTCTGTCACTTCCAGACCGTAAATGATTCTTGATGCCAGACACGGCGAGGCGGGCATATCCGCTGTGGGCAGATTCATTTGCCTGCTAAGCTGGCGAATATCCTCTTTGGTGAGCTCCGCCTCCATTAGAGGCGAGCGCACACCGAATACCTTTGACGCTCGATTGCCGGGGCGAAAATCATCCTGGTCGTCAAGATTGCTGCCGCAGATGACGCAGTTGTAGCCTCTTTCGTCGGCAATATCCTTGAGCAGTGAGTACAGGTGCGATTTGCAGTGAAAGCACCGGTCGGCCTTGTTGGCCGCGTAGTTGTCATCCGAAAGCTCATCCACGGAAACCGCCTCAACCTTCGCGCCGATTATTTTCGCGCACTCTATCGCCTGCTCGTACTGTGACTTCGCCAGAGAGGCGCTCACTCCGATACAGGCCAGGACGTTCTCCGCCCCCAGGGAATCCACCGCCGCCTTCAACAGGAAAGTGCTGTCTACTCCGCCGGAGTAGGCGACTACTGTTTTTCCGAACCGCCCAAGAATTCGTCTAAGTGAATCATACTTATCCAACAGGTCCATGAGGGATATTATAGCGAAAAACCGCCGCCCGTTAAGATCATAGGGGCCCCATAAATCCGCCCACAGAGTATTTCAAGACTTCTTGCACTCAACCCTGGTCGCAAAATGGTTAAAATTATGCGCAAGATGGCGTTTTATTCGGCCGATAATGGTTTATAATCATTGTGGAGTCTGCCGCCCTCTAACCCGCATATTTCACAGGATTTTCAGATTTTTTGATAGACAAATGGCCTAACTGTCTGTAGTATAAGTAGTTATAACAACAATCATACTCAAACAGAAAGGCCATTTCTATGACAGACTGTAACACACAATCGATA
>DATKZT010000048.1:0-64254 GCA_035527845.1 Sedimentisphaerales bacterium
AACCTCAGTCACCGCAAAGGGTTACGACAATGAACCCCCCTTCAGCCTTAACCGGAACGAACCCAATTTATCGCGGCGAAGCTTGCCTGCCGCGGCGAAGTACTCTACGAAGCCGGGATGCGAAGCCGGAACGAACCCAACTTGTCCCGGCGGAGCCCCCTTGCCATGGCGAAGCCGGATCAAACCCAATTTCGAAATCAACCAAATCCGCCCCCGGCGGGCAAGCGCTGGATTTTGCTTGAGCCGGCGACTCAGCAGAACAGCCAAACGACAAACAAGGCAATCACAACGGCAAGCAGCAATGGAACGCCGACGCATTCGGCCTTTCGAGAACCTTGCCGCAAGCGCAACCACATTGTCCATAGTATTGGCGTGCAAACTGAGGCAGGTGTTGATTAAGTCGTGCCAAAAAATACTGCATTATACGACTTCCGGTAAGCCGGAATATCGTGGCGAAAGGAACCGCTTCTCGTGTGATCCATGCGGATTTGCCTGTTTAATTCAAAGCTTGTCTCTGGTAAAATTCGCGGGTGCAGTTGTTGAATCCAAAGAGGATGTTGGCTGGGCCCGGCCCGGCCGACAACGCTCTCTAATGTATCTACGGGAATCTCGATGACGTTATCGCGGCGACAGAAACTGACTATACTTGCATTGGCGCTTTATTGGCCTGCCGTATTCATTTTGGCTCATATTCCAATCCCGGCGCTGGTCTACGAGGCGCAAGTCTCGGACAAGAGCCTTCACTTTGCGGTGTATCTGGTCCTGGCATTTCTGCTGTGGTTTTCAATTTCACCCGACCGCAACGTGCGCTGGCGCAAACCAACTGTATGGTGGGCCGTCCTGGTGGTGGTTGCGTATGGCGTGATGGATGAACTGCTTCAAACCCTGGTGGGGCGAAACTGCGAGGTTCTGGATTTTGCTGCGGATCTTGCGGGGGCAGTTGCGGGCTTTATTCTGTTCACGTTTCTCGCGTTTTGGCCGTCTTTGCTTGTGGTGACCGGCATCACTATCTTCTTAATGACAAACCTGGCAAGAGCAAACGTGGCTGAGCTGCTGCCGATAGCGAGCGCGATTTACTACCTGCTCGCCTACGGGTTGTTCACGCTCCTGTGGATTAAGCACATGCGGCTTTATTTATCGCTGAGGGCGCCCGGGCTTAGATGGGCCGCGTTGGCGCTAGTTGTGCCGGGCTGTTTTCTGCTGATTGTCAAGCTGGGCTCGGTGGTTCTGGGAAAGAACTTCACATGGGAGGGCGTCGCCTTTTCGGCGGGAGGGATCGCAGCGGTGGTTCTGATATCTCTTGTTGCTTCTTTTTGCCGGATGAGAACTCAGAAGCCGTCAGGGGGTGGTTTTGAAGGGACGGTATAACGGGTCGCCTATCAAAACAAGTCGCCAGGAATTGAAAGGCTTCGTATGATAATACGCCTCGACCAGACACCGGCCGTTAAACAGTTCAAGGAAAAACACCCTCGGCTCCGGAAATGCGTGCAGATACGGTTCGGCGACGGCTCCCAAGGTGGCGGTTACGCCGTCGCTCAGCATGGCCGGGCACCATTCGGTGCTGTTCGGATCGCGAAGATTGGCGGCTCCGAGACTTGATATGTGGTAGCCGATGGCACCGTCAACAAAGTCAAAGGCATCGACGTATTTCTCGAGGCTGTACCAGCCGCAATAAATTGCGGTCTGCGGGGCCTTGCCGGGGGCGAAAAGCTCTTCGGTCCTCTCGTGTCTAACTTCCATATCGGTTCGGAACTGAATAAGCACGGCCAGGTCCCTCAGGGATTCGTCATAATAGCCCGGAGAAAAACTCTTTCTGCTCTGCTCAATGCCTCGCGAATCAATGTAAGCGATGCCCTTCAAGCCTGTTGCCTCAGCCGACATTGCCTTATCGACAAGGGCCTTGGCTACACCCTCGCCGGGCCCATCGAGGCGACAAACCAGGAGCGTATCAGAACTCACGTGGGGCAGACCGCCTTTGAGCCTGTTTGGCTGCCATCGGTACAACTCGTAATCACCCAATAGCACCATCGATAATTCGCTGTCCACCGAGGCATCCGTTTCCTTGCCCGAGATTCGGTCGATATCGGACTGCAACCGAGTCAGTCGGCGCTTCATGTCTCTCTTCCGATAAGTCGATTTTGTTGAGTCGCCAGGTTCCAGCGCTTCGATCTCTTTCTTCTGCTGTGCGGCCAACTGCTGCAGTTGCTTGAGCTTATCCTCTTCGCCTTTCAAAGGACCTCGCCCGCCAACCTTTATCGGCACGCCGTATGTCGTCAGCAGACACTTGATGTTGGCGGTGAAGGATAAGGTGAGAAGTTTCTTGCGAATCGGCCCAGCAAGATTCTTTTCATAATCATTTCTGGAGATGGTCTCACTCATGCCCGCCCCCAAAGGCAAGGCGAGAATGTTGTCGACGGGCACTTTTCGCCTTTGGCAGTAATACCGGGCTACGCTCGTGGAAGCGGGGACCTGACTATTCGCTATTACCAGAATCTCATTCGGTTCCAAAGCGGCGGCGGGCGCAGCGGCGGCAAGAATCGCATATAAAGTAGCTACTCTGTAAACTCTCATCCAACTATAACTCTTTTCAACGAGTCCAAAAACACAGCCCCGGTTGGAGGCCGGAGCTTTTGATTGGTCAGATTTTCAAAGCGCGAAGATGCAGGCGCCTGCGGCCATACGGCGCAACTATTCCGGTCCGTAAGACCTGTAAGGCTGGTTTATCGGGTAATTCTGAATTATCTCTTCGTAATCGTCGAACCAGCAGGCGGCCGGATTACTTTTGAAGATGAGAAACCGGCCGCTATCCGCATCCAGCGCAGCACGGTGGTACTTGAAGAAGACGCAATCTTCGGTCCTGCCGACTATCTCTATTTTGCCGGTGGAGTGTGACATTACGAAGCGGACCCGCTTTGCCAGTCCGGAGACCATGGCCTTGGCCTGCTCGACTATTTCGTAACCTGTTTCAATCGGCACCGTATATGCCTTGTTTCCGGAGGCCGGCCGGCATTGGAAAATATAGTAAGGCGCCGCGCCAATAAAGGACAATCCCGCGAGAAGCTCTGCCAGAACATTCGGGTCGTCGTTCACTCCTTTTATGAGGGGCATTTGATTGGCCACTTCGACTCCGGCCCTTTGCAGGAGATTGACGGCTTTTACAGCCGGGGCGGTCAGTTCCCGCGGATGCACGAAGTGTGCCATCACATAGATCTTGCGACCTTCCGTGCTGGAGGCGCTTAACAACTCCGTCAAAGCGGGATCATCAATAATTCGGTAAGGATTAAAAGCGGGCACCTTGCTTCCGATACGAATTATCCGAATATGCTCGATGTCTCTCAGAGGCCTTATGATGTCCTCCAGTTGGGAGGTGGTCAGAACGAGGGGGTCTCCGCCGGTCAGCAGCACGTTTGTTATCTCGGTGTGGTCCCGCAGATAGCGTAAGGCGGCGGGCAGGTCGCGCAGATACTCCTGCTGCGAGTTTATGAAGACTCGCTTGCGGAAACAGTAACGGCATATTCCTTCACATACGTTGCTCACCAGCATCAGGACGGTGGAGTTGTACTTATGTTCGAGGCCGGGGATGACCGTATAGGTTTTTTCGTCGGAAGGATCAAGCCGGCCCCATTCCTCGAGTTCCTGTGTATTGGGTATTACGACTCGCCGTATTGGGTCGTTCGCATCGTCCCAGTTGATGAGCGAAAGATAGTAGTCGTTGCAGCAAAACGCGAATTTGTCTGCGACCTTCTTGAGTTCGGCTCTTTCCTGCTGGCTCAGATGCTCCAACTCATCGACCCGTGTGAAGTATCGAGTTTTACTGACTGCTGATCTTTCCACCTGCTCGGCGCCCAAAATTATCCTTGTTCTTGTTTCCGTTCTCCCCTGGTAGATTCCGCTTGCGAATACCTTTTTTCGTATACGTTCCTGCGGTGAAAAACCTGGCCCAACGTTACTATTATAATCTTTATATCGGTCAGAAAGCCAGCAGTTTCTACGTATTTGACGTCGAGTTCAAGTTTTTCCTCACGTGTAAGCCCTCCACGCCCGGTAATCTGGGCCAGGCCGGTGAGCCCCGGTTTGACAAGCAGCCGTTTTCTCTGGCGCTCGTTCCATTCCGAGATCTGAGAAAGATATAGCGGGCGAGGCCCGACTATACTCATATCTCCTTTGAGTATGTTAAACAACTGCGGCAGTTCGTCAAGCGAATATTCCCGCAGGAACTTTCCTATTTTGGTGAGTCTCGGATCGTCTCCGGATTTAGGGCTTGGCCCAAACGGCTCTGTGTCAATCTTCATTGTTCGGAATTTGTAGAAACTAAACGGCTTACCATCCTTGCCTGCCCTTTCCTGCCTGAAAACAACCGGCCCTCTGCTGCCAACTCTTATCGCAATGACAATAGCCACCAGAGCCGGTGACAATATTGTTGCCGCCAGCAGTGAAACCAATAAGTCGCAGATACGTTTAAATTGACCCCCTTGTCTCATTGTAGCTAATACTCAAAGTTAATATTGAATTTCGGTTCTTTTTGCGCTGTTACGCTAATAGAGCCGCGATCGAACTTTCGCGTGACAGTATCACCGTTCCATTGCCTCGGCCCTAAGGGCCTGCCCAGTTGTTCAGGCCACATCGGCCAACCACCCACGGGCCAAACCTCATATCGAGGAGGACAAACATAGATGCCGCCCCAGTAAGGCTGATCTTCGGGAACTACCAGCATCGCGGTGGCGGCAACCTTCCGTCCGTCCTCGTCCCACCGGCCGCCGTTAGGGTGGGTTAATCTGTTTGCATATAAGAAGACGCTCTTACCCCCAGCCAACACTTTTTCATAGCTACTCAGTTCCTCCTCGTACAGCCTCTTTGTTTTCAGTCTATTTGGGTTTGCCCCCATTTCGTAAGCAATTCCATCCAAAAAAGGCGCGAACTCCGGCCAATATCTGGGCGGCGAAGGAGTGTTCACTACAAGCTTTAAGTTATTTTGCCCCGTAAGTTCTCTGGCACGCTTCAAAAAGGATAGACATTTCTTAGTCCATAACGGCTCTTCCATATCTCCTGGTGCCCAGTATTTGTAATACCAGTTGTCGAGGAGGAGTGTGTTGGCCTTGAGGTCCTTGGCATTCCTAATAGCTCGTTTTAGTACTGCGTCTTGAACTTCCCTAATTCCCACGTCGAGGAAGAACCAATTGTCTTGGTTGGGCCAAGTCACTAGTTTGTTGTTAGCGTCACGAACAATCCAGGAATGCTTGATAGCTTCCGGAGGAATTGCCCTTTCAGGAAACGGCACGTGGTGCGATGCGGGCAGGCGAACACATGAGAGTGTTGATGAATAGGTGTAGCCGATGTACTTGACTCCGTTCTCTTGCTGGTTCTTTAAAAGCCTCATATATTCTTGTCGGTTTTTAGCCAGCGTTGCGCTTGTAAACCAAGTGAACAACAGCTCATTGTGAAGAGGT
This sequence comes from Sedimentisphaerales bacterium, assembly GCA_035527845.1. Taxonomy (GTDB): domain Bacteria; phylum Planctomycetota; class Phycisphaerae; order Sedimentisphaerales; family Anaerobacaceae; genus JAUWKC01. Next base: position 5,448 of record DATKZT010000048.1, read on the forward strand.
CCCTTCCATCGGTCCTTGCCGGGGTGGTATGAATTGAAGACAATACCTCGATGCGTATTACTATTAGGACGATCGCTGCTTTTAGCGACAGCGAAGAGCTGACAGCATAGCAAGCTAAAAGCGATCAGCCAGACTATCAACGCTTTTGATTCCGTCGTTCTTCCGCCCCAAATGGTTTGAAAATTAGTGTGGTAAGCCATTTCTTGGACCTGTAAGGTCATGAGACTTTTTGATCTGTTACCGACCACCACTCCCCTTATCTGTGTCAATGGCTGCATGGGTTTCTGCAACATAGATATTGCTTCTAATACCGTGGCTGTCAATCTGCCCTGCCAAGTGAAATCCGCATTTCAGGTACAGTTTGTTCGCTGGCCTATTGTCTGCGGCGACAAGGACCTTCACCTTACTAATTCGCCGTTTGACACATTCGGCGAAACCCTTTCTCATCAAATCCACCGCCAATCCCTTGCGTCGCGCTTCCTCTGCTATGACGATAGAAAGCAATTCGGCCGCCGGCAGATTCTCAGTCCTTGTGCTCACCGGATAAAACAGTGTCTCCAAGGCCTTTCTTATGGTCCTAACCGACAGCATCCTGCCGGCCAGTCGCACGGCAAAACTGAGACCCTTTGTGAGAATAATTGACTTGTAGAGCTTGTTGAGATTCGAGGAAAACGCCACGAATCCCAGCACTTTGCCGTTTTCCTCCGCTACAAAACCGAAGCTTGACGTGCTTCGCCCGATCGCCTCATACAGAGATTCCACAAAATCAACTCCGAGAGAGCTGATGAATCCAGTGCTTATACCGTTCACATGCAAGGCGGCGACTTCAGGGATGTCCCTACGTCTTATTGCATCGAATTTGACCATCCTAAGCTACTGCCCCGACTTCTGGTGGTTTGTTGGCTCTATGTTTTCAGTGTAACCCTGCCCACGCTTGGTCCGCCACTTTTAACATGCTGATAATCGCCGACTTTCGTGAAGCGACGGCAAGCTTGGTCAGGCGTGTTGGGGCTCGTAGATTCTTGTGCGACCCAACAGACGCTCGTATTCCTGAGTCAAGAGAGGGCAGATTCTCTCTTTGGAGAATTCATTGACCGCTCTTTCTCTTGCGGCTCGCCCAAGGCTTTTCCGCAAACGATCATCTTGCAGCAGTCTAGCAATCGCGTCTGCCATGGCTTTCGGGTCTTTCACCGGCACCAGCAAACCAGTCTGACCATCGAGAATGGCGTCAACCGTACCAGAGATTCTTGTGCCAACAGCAGGTACACCGCAGGCGGCGGCCTCCAAGACGTTATAACCCCAGCCCTCGTGCCAACTGGGCTGGACCAGTAACGTCATTGTCGGATACCATTCCGGCAAATTATCGACGAACCCCATATACTTGACATGCGACTCAGGCTCTGAGACCGCCTGCTTAACCAGGTCTTTCATGCGTCGATCTCCGTAGGGTCCGAATAAACAGAGATAAGCATTTGCCCGAATGTCGACCGGAAGGAAATGCCAAGCTTGGAGAATTGTCTCGATGCCTTTATGAGGCACAATTCTTGCGACAAAGCCAACTATTTGGCTGTCCGGGGAGATGCCGGCTTGTAGCCGCAGTTTTGTCCCATGCTGGGAGGCTGTTTCGGCACTGAATCTGTCGATGTCGATACCGCAAATAGTCCCAGGTCCCAGTACCACCGCCCTTTCTTTGGGGCAAATGCCAATGCTGGTTATGTCGTGCCTGTTTGAATTGGACACAAAAATTACCTCGGTAGCTAAACGACATGCCAGGCACTCGGTTGTCCACAGGAGCCAGTATTTCCAACCGTGTGCACTTAAAACAGCCATACCATGACTGTGATAAATCCGAATGGGTACCCCGGCGAGCCAAGCCGCCAGGGAACCCAGCAAGCCCGCCTTGCTCATGTGAGCGTCAACTATGGTCGGCCTGAGCAGGCGAAATAAACGCCATAACCGAAATAAACTTACACAATCTGCGAAAGGAGAAATATTCTGGCGCATGGGTACAGGTACAAAACGGACGCCTGTTGCCTGGACGGTGCGCCTTGCATCTTCATCGTCTGCGCAGACTAAGACAGTTTCAAAACCTGCACGGCTAAGGCAGTTAAAATGGTCAAGCAGAAAGAGCTTTGCCGACCAACCTAAGGTGGTGACGTGAACGACACTCTTGCTCCTCATCTGCCGTTCATTATGCTTCTGATTATGTGAGCGGTGCAACGCTGTCTCAGTTTTTATCGGATTTTGTCCCACACAACGCTATTACCGTATCTTCTTCAATATTAGATCTGCGAACTCAGTGGGATCTTCGCTCTGAACCAATAGACATGTCGAATTGTCAATGAGCCGGCTTAGAATTTCTCTTTCTTTGCTGACCAGAGACTGTATGTCAAACTCGGGATTGAAGTAGGAATAAGCTGTCAGCATCGGACTTTTCATATATGCGAATTCATAGCGGTTCAGGTTGAAAATCATTCGCCTCGCGTCATCTTTGTTCAAGAGTCGCACACCTCCGGGACGACGGGCCAGTATTGCAATGTGAGTAATCTTCTTGCTATCGGCAATGCGCTCATGTCCCACGTAGTGGTCAATAGTCCTGCTATCTCCGGGAACAGGCAGAAGTTCTGCCGGAGGGAAGAGCCTTATGAGTTTCATCCGCATTCGCAAAAGCCAGCTCATGGAAAGCTGGTCGTAATAGCGAAAAGTGGACGTCCAAGGGCAGGCATAGAAGTTTACTCCGTCGGTTATACCGAGATCTTCAGAGATGAATGATGCGCTGTTGTGCAGAACAGCCCCCATTGTCGTCAAAGTCTTGCCAGTATCAGGAGGAGCTATTACTGCCACGGTTGAGTTACCGATGTGGAACCCCGAGCAATGTAAAGGCGTCAAGTTCCTGGTAAGAAGCAGGGCACAAGCCAAATCGGTCAGTTGGTAACCCGGCGAATGAAGATTGTTGAAGCGAAAGCGTATAAACCTCAGATAATTCCGATTGGTCCATATTTCAGGTCTATCGGTCTGCAAACCTCTGACCAACAACCTGAGCTTGGTGCCACAGAAGAAATTTCGCTGGTAGAAGAGCTCATCTCGCCCCGGCGTTCCTCGCCAGTAATGATACTTCTCAAGACCTTGCAACAGTTCCGCTTCAGCCCGAAGTGGATTCACGATGAGCTTCATGACAATACGACACGCGTCGACTTCGGAGTCTGACGCAAACTGTGGGGGCTGTCCAAAAGACCAGCAAATACGTCCGGCGTTGGTTCGGATCGCCAAGATATCCTTGCATACGATGTAATTGTTCAACTTCATGGATTCCCTATTAATGATGCTTGAATGATGTAATCTGCCTTAAACCTTTGGCTGGCAAAGGTACATCTGAATTTCAAATATTTATCAGATTGCTATTTGTGCCCCGGCTCCACAGAATTACCCAACATTTGCTTATACACCAACATGAGTCTTTCCCAGACGACTTGCCGATCGAAGTTGTTCTGGACCCACCTTCGTCCATTTTTACCCATAACAATCCGCTTCTCTGGCTTCTCTATGAGCACTTCCAACGCTCGTTGAAGAGATGAAACATCTCGCGGCTTGACCAGAATGCCTGTTATTCCGTCTATCACGGCATCCCGACAGCCGGGAATGTCAGTCGCAACAACGGGAATCTGCAAAGCAGAAGCTTCGATAAGAGAATTCCCAAAACCTTCTCGGTAGCTTGGCAACACCAAGATATCCATGGCAGCCATGTAATCGGCTACGTTGTCTTTGAAAGGAATCAGGTGGACGTACTCATTTTGACTGAGCAGTTCGAGGCTCCGCTTAGTCAGCGGATTTCTCTGGTCTGTATGTCCAATCATAAGAAGATGCAGGCCAGAGTACTGTCTTTTCAGACCCTCAACGGCCCCAAAGAGTTCTCCGGTACCTTTTTCTTCGGTCATGCGGCCAGCGTATCCTATGACAATGTCGCTATCACATATACCCAAATCACGCCTTATCCTTTGAGCAGCAGTGTTTGTTTGGGCATTAAGTCGGAATACGTCCAGATTTACTCCCTTGCTGCTCCCTGCTCCCAGCACATTGATCCGGTTTGCTGTCAAAAGTCCTTCCCCTACTGCTTGCTCCTTCAGTGAATGGCTTATGGCTATAACGTGATGAGCGCAACGACAAGCGACTTTTTCGCAAAGCTTACCGACGAGTCGTTTCCAACCACCAAAAGCGGCATAACCAAGGCCGCGCAGCGTACACAGCAACGCCGGACAGCCCAAGGCCCTGCCCGCCAGGCCCGCAAGCAACGCTGCTTTGGGCGTGCTGTAATGAATAAGATCAAATCTTTCCCGCTTGAAGATCCGGTACAGTTTCCACACACACTTCAGATCCGTCGCGAGTGCAAAACCACGCTCCATCGGTACCACAATCACTTTGATTCCCTGAGCCCTCACCTTTTCCAACCAGGGGCCGTCTGAACAAATACCAGTGACGTCAAAGCCCCTTCTAACCAACAATGGGAAAAAGTTGGGAAACAGTACGTAGAGAGAGGAGTCTACTGTGGTGACTATACAAACTTTGGGTTTCCTGTTTCGCCTCGTTGTATTCTCCTATTGTGAATAATCTGCGGATTCGGTGGTTTTTATCCTCGCCGCATTCTTGCACCTATGGTTATCTCTGCCAGCTTTCTGTACAGCGCTTGCCGTCGATCTCCAAGTTCATCCTTGCGGTATTCGTTCGCCTTTCTAAGATTGCGGTCTGCCATCTGTCTGAGCTTTTCAAGGTTGGCCATGACCGCCATAATTCTCTTCCCCAGTTCCTTGGCATCGCCAGGAGCAATCAAGTCCTCGTTTGAAAGTAGCTCCGGGATGCCGCCAACCCGGGTACCGATGCAAGGAAGCCCTCTCGCCATTGCCTCAACCAACGCTCTCGGCAGACCCTCTGTCAGAGAAGGTAGTACGAACAAATCTGCTGCGTCAAGCTGTTCCATCACCGGTTTGCCGGGCGGAACCCTCCCCACAAACCTTACGTGGTCAGATACGCCAAGCCGTCTCGCTTCTTCTACAAAAACATACTGGTATCTCCCATCGCCCAGCAAAGTCAGTTCTACATTGAACTTCTGCTTTCGGCAAATGGCAAGCGCTTCAATGAGCGTGTCCTGGGCCTTGTACAAGGCAGACATACTTCCTATATGGCATATTCTGAATGGTCGTTTCCCTCTGACCGCATCTTCAAGCTGTCTGAAACGTTGCTGAAGTCCATCATCGTCTATTATTGCATCTTCGGGCAAGTCAATGTCAGAGCCCGATATTGACCAGCCGACAGGAGGATATTTGCTTTGTAGATATCTCTCCGTTACATAGCTCGTCGCAGCCGCGTACCTACACTGCTTCTTCAAGTGGTTAGCAAAAATATATCGGGCAACAGGGGCAAGGATACTCCTGGTATTAGCCACGGACAGACATCCAGCAGGATCTCCCACAACCTCGACAGCATAAGGTATCTTCCTTCTCCTCAAGTAGTGCCAAAGCAGACTGGCCACAGTACCCGGGACACGGAGCAGAAATGCGTCGGCTTCGCCAACGGCCTGTTTCACTAAAGTCTTCAGTTGAAGGTAGTGTCTTAGATATTGCCATGGGCCTATAAACGTGGGCAACGGCAAGAAGTTGACTCGGGGACCGGTCGCTGGCTCCTTTGCCAGGGTGTCATCGCCGATATCCTTGACCCTCGCAAGGACTACGACTTCGTCAAAAACCTCCAGATATCTCCGCCAGAAAAAGTGATCACACACCGTTTTGGAATATATATTGCCGTCCCGAGTTCGAACAAAGCGATTATCCGTGGCTACCAGCAGGCGCATTTGTCATCTCCTCGGTCGTTGTCCAGAAGTACATGGAGCCGGTGAACAACAAACAGCCTCTAATTGTCTGACAGTTTTTTCTATAGAGAATCTCTTGGCGGCATATTCCCGGGCTTCACGACCGAGAGTCTGCCGCAACTGAGTATTTTTCAACAACATAACTATATGCTCAGCCATGCCCGCTGCGTCATTGGGCGCGCAACAAAACTGCTGCAGGCCCGGAGACAAGGCTTCGCGCATGCTTGGTATGTTGCTGGCTATGACAACTAGGCCACCAAGTTGAGCCTCAACGACGACCGTACCAAAACCCTCATCCAGCGAAGGCATCACAAAAACATCCATCGCCGCCAGCATTCGCGGCACATCACAACGGGTTCCGGCAAACACAAATCGGCCACTCAATCCGCGCTTTGACACCTCAGTCTCGATTTGCTGGCGCAACGCGCCATCACCAACAAGCAAAAAATAGACGTTGTCGCACAGTCGATAGACACGCTGCGCAATTTCGACGAGAGCTTGATGATTCTTCACCTCCCGGAAGCCGCCCACGTGGCCGAGCACGGAACAAACGGCCGGCAGACCCAATTCACTTCGGACTTCGTCGCAGACGAACGGTGCTGAGAATCGATCGGTGTCAACGCCATTGTAGCAGATTTCGAACTGCTCAGGATGCTGCCTCCAGTCAGGATGATAAACGTCCAGGCAAGCCTCGGAGATACTCAAGATCTTCGTAGCCCAGCGACGCGTCATCCGTTCGAGAATGCTTACTGACATGCGAGTAAGAAGCCCTGGATTTCGCCAACGCGTTTTCGTATGGTGGTAGGAGGCTATGCGGGTGGGTACACCTGCAAGCTTTGCCGCCAGCATAGCAGCACCGCTAACCTCTGTCAACCGAGCATGAATCACATCGTATCGTTCACGCTTCAGAATCCTGAACAGACGCCACACAAAGGGAATTACGTACCGGGACCACTTACATGGTATCAGCCGCGTTGTGGTTGCCAGATACGCGTCTCGCAACGACCCTGTGGTGCCTCCACCGCAAGCCACTTCGACAACATACTTTTTACGATCGTATCTCTGCAGGAAGGCCAGGAGCTGGTTCTCAATGCCCCCCATAGCCGGCGAGGCAATTATCTGTAGGACGCGTAATTTCTTTTCGCTGGACTCTTTTGAATGAGAGGTCATAGAACGCCTGAACAGGTCCTTGGATTACTCATAGCTACGCGCGAATTTGGCCCTGGCGCTCCCAATGAAAACGACAAGAAACGGCAGCACGCCCATCTTCAATAAACCGAAGACCAGGTTGCGCGAATCGGAGCCCAAGACAAGCCCGCAAGTTAAAACCACAAATGGTATTAGGAAGAATCTCGAATCCGAAGGCTCCATGGTAGCGACTTTCTTGCGAAACCACCCCAGAAACATGCCAAAAACGAGAAATGCTGGAACGATACCCCAATAGCCGAAGTTCAACATGGCTTCACCAGCGAGGCCGTAAACGCGCCGCGAGACCCGAATACTCGAATAGCCCTGTATCGCAGTTCCGGCTTCAGTCTTAATGCTGACAGGTTTGGTCTTCCAGATGGCGCGAGGTATGAATGTTAATACTGCCATCGCATACGTTCTTCCATGAACCGGTTCGTATTGACCTTTGTACTCCGCCAAGCGAAACAACAAAAAGGCCTGCACATCAGATTTTGCACGGTTGAGTACAGTAGCAAGCGGAGAATTACCTCCCAATTCGTATTTCATTTGCGTCCTGGCCTGCGTGCTATAGAATGCCTCCCAACCTCTTGGGCCCAGGAACTTATAGAAGCCATAAAGATAGACAAACATGACTACCGCGAACATCCCCAAAAGAATGAGTTTAGGAGAAAACGGTCTCAGACGATAGTGAATAATGCCACCGAGAGCAGCTACTGCGACTACTATGTCACTCCTGCTGCCGCGCCTCCCAACAAGCAAGAACTGAAGTATAAAAGCAAACATTATGAGGATCATAACTAATCCCAAACTTCGGGGTTTATCGTGATTCTTCTGGTATAACCAATAAATTACTGTCATTACTATAAGGGACACGGTTGGGTCGCCTAACATCAGCAGCACACTTAAGTATCCGGAATATTCTTCCGCCCCGGCGCTGAGGCTCAACACACCTGCCCGTTTGATCAGGCCTCCAAAAAACAACGTGATTGCAGCACTGGCACCGAGGCTTATGGCCAACACCGGCACAAACGCATAAATAAACTTGCCCGGTTGCATCTTCCAAAAACTGTTTACCGGACGGGTCCTCTTAAAGAGTATATTATGCACCAACTTGTACAATATAATCCCAGCAAAGTTGAAGCAGGCCATATATCCGAAGTAATCGGCCCAACCGCTTACATAGAAGTCCTCACCATAAGCTTCAAATGAAAGATGCAGCAGCGGTGCCACAAAGCACGTCAAATATATATGTGCGGCCACTAGAGCCTTGGGATCGAGGCCATCCAGTTCCTTTCTAAACCAAGCGATAAGGTCAGGGCCGGCTACGGCACCGCACAGCAGAAGCGGAATCAGGCACCAGTGTCTGCACTCGTCAGACACTACAGCAAAACCGATACCAATGGCCAGCGTTAGCAATCCGGAAGTAACATAGTTTACTCCGATGGCGGCCTGCCAAAGGCGAGGCGCCCACGGAGATGTAAAACCATACTCGTCGAAGGGCTGCCACTTCAATTCCGCCGCCGCAGGTAGATAATCGTATTGCTCAATTTGGCCGTTCATTTCTTTTAGCCTCGAGATTTTTCTGGTGGGTATCTCCGGATGGCCCGGCGCGATAGTATTCTCTTGTGTATACGTCTGTGAATACCCCTGAAAGGTGCCGAGCAATGGCGAACCAGGCTATAGAGAAAAGCCGAACGAGACAGAATTCGTCGCGCAGCACTCCGTTTTATATCAGGTATAGACCATGAAACAGCCCCTCCCTTGCTCAGTGACGGCTTGGCTAGTTCCACAGAAATACCGTGACTTCCAAGATGCTCGGCCATGCGGCGAAATGCGGCCAGCCACACCCAATTTCCATACGGCGCGAAACCGTAAAGGCCCTTTCCGTCTTGTCCATACTTTACCGTTTCAGCTAATTTCCGGATGTTGACGGCGTCATACAATCCTGTTTCGGCAAACCATGCCGGATCAATGTATTCCCTAAGCCTGTCGAAAAGAACGTCTCCAATCCATGACTCGTATGCATGAAAACTTTTTTTCAAGTTCGATCTTGCGCCCACAGTCTTGCCGACCAGGGCTCGGTTTGTACGTGCCCATGGTATTCGTGCTAGTCGGTGATCGAGTTGTTCCAACAAAACTGCATAGACCTGATCGTTGCGCAGAGCCGGATGGATAGACCACATATAAGAATAAACTTTGGGGTTGGTGAACATCTGATACACTTGGGCGAGGTAATTGATCGCACTCATGGCCTGTCCGAGCATATTCCTTGTATAGTGCCCATGCATTTCATGTTCGCACGTGACGTATCTGGGTTGCCCGAGCGAGCGCCGGTGCAGTGCCCTCAGATCATTCATCGCCCCCTCGTACGCGGACCTGACCACACTATTGTGTACTAGCCCAAAAGGGTTTGCAGGACGCAGGTAATCGAGATCCAGAAGATGCTGACCACTAAACTCCGCACGACCTACCATATCTCCGTAGCTGGACGCAATCACCAAAGCATCTTTTGAAACTTCGCTAAGCCACTGTACCCGGTGCAAATGCACAGGCGAGACTAAACTCCCAATGCGTGTGACTTCTTCTATGTTCGCGATCATATCTTTAGCTGAAAGCCCTACGTGCTGCCAGTCAGAACCGAGTATATCTGCTACCATCCGACCATAGACAACGTCCCGGCAGTCCTTTAATCCCCACGTCACACAGATTGGCTTGACGGCAATCTTACCCTCCTTGTGCAATTTGGCCATGATACCAGCCACTATTCGACTGTCTAATCCTCCTGACAGGAGCACATAAATCTCCTTCTTTTGTTGACATGCAATGAGCGCCTCTTCGCAAAGTAGCCTGCAAAGATCTTCGGCAATCCGCTCAGGCGATGTCAACAGCCTTCCGTGGGGTGGAATCTCTTCGAGTTGCGGCTCGTTCTCCGGTCCAATTTGAGATAACCACGGTTGCCTCTTGACCTCGTTCACCAGCGTCCGGTCACCGCAGGTATAACCGAAAGCTAAAATTGACAGGACTGCGGACAGGTCCCAGGTTACTCTTCCACCACAATCGTGGACCGCATCGGCGAAGGACCTTTTCCAACTACCCTTGGCACCACGATATAATGGAGGTTGATACAAATGCAAGCTGGTTTCCAATTTTGTCATTTCCATAGTCTCCCTCAGAGTTCGTCAACAAGACAGCAGAATGGCCATTTAGCGAACAGATGGGTTGCGAATCTCGGTGACATACTTGTGTTCGCGTTGGAAAAGCCGCAGGATTTGATGACGGTCAGCTGCCGTCAGACCAAACTGCCAGGCGAGGGCGGCAAAAACCGTTAAACACGCCAGAGTCTCGAGACAGATCATAACAAATCCTCTGGGGTAGGCAAATTTTAGCAAGATCAGAGCGACTGCCGCAGGAGGAATCGTGCAGAGCAAAACACGGGTGTACGAGTCGCGCATATAGTCCAGCCATTTGAGCCCGACCTGCCGACAAGCGTATATCGGTTGAAATATCACGCCAAAAAGAAATATCGGTATTGCAGACCCCAAAGCAATGCCGCAAAGTCCCATATCGAAAAACTCTGAAAAAAGCCAGGATAAAAAACCAATTGCAAAAACCACGAAAATCTGGCCCAGTGCAAGCCACTTCACTGACCCGCCCCCCATCAAGACTGAAAACGGCACTCTCTGGGTCGTTCTAACCAGTATGGGGAGCATCATTATTGCAAGCAATACCCAGGTCCAGCCAAATCCATCCTTGAACCATTCAAACAGTGGTTTAGCAAACAGCACAGCCAGTACGCCGAAAGGAAAACATATCACCGCACAGAACTTCGTTCCCCTGACCATAATCTGTTGGAGGGAGGCCTGGTCCTTCAGGGCGGCGTACTTTCCTGCGACGGGGATGAGTGCAAAGGCAAAACCACCGGAGAGTTGTTGAACCTGACTCAGCACCAACAACGACAGCGACATAAAGGCAACCTCTTCAGGCCCATAAAACCGCCCCACGTAGAAAGTCGGGGCGTTTATTATCAACATTGTTGTTACTGCCATAATCGTCACCCACACGCTGAATCCGATGACTTCTTTCACCATACTTCTTTCGATGGTCCTAAGTCCCAACCGTAGTGAGGGCAGTTGTCGCTTGGCAAACGTCCACGTCAACAACGTATCAACCACCGCACATCCTAAGAAGCAAAGGCCGATAGTCACAAGGCCCGCGGACTTCACCGTAAGAAACAACGCGGTTATCATTCCTGCCCTCAGTATTGCTGCTACGACCATAATGACGTTCACAATGTCATATCGTTGTGCTCCAAATAATATTCCTCGTGGTGCGTAACCCCAAAACCTCATGGCCAGCGCCCCTCCCATAGAAACCATCAGGAGCAAGCCGTTTCTATACAGTCGTACGGTACCTCCCGTAACCAAGCTCGGCAGAATAAAACCAATGCCTGTCATTATCAGACCGGCCATTAGCCCCAGACCTATGAAAAGGAGAGAGGCAAAAGATATAGCACCATTCAAGCGTTTCATTTCATCAACGGCCAAGAGTTGTGAGACGAACCTGTTGAGCGTGGCGCCAAGTCCCAAGTCCAGGAACAAAAGGGAACCTTGCATCGTCCTGACATATTGAAACATACCGAATTCGTCCGCGCCGAGTCTGCTCAAGAGAAATTTTGTTAAGAAGATGAGTACTGCTGCATTTGTGAACAGACCTACCCAGCTTGATAATGTATTTATCGCGATTCGTTTGGACTGTCGCATCGATACTTAACAAAGAAATCAAATGAGATTAGGGATTTGTCGCAAATCGCTCTCACAATCTGACGCACACAGACCATTCTGACAGTCCAGCTACAACTTCTACAGTCATACAAGGCAGTCAGCAAATCTATCTGTCGGCCGTCATGCCAACGAACGAAAAAGGGCCCGGTAACTAGGGGTTTCAGGGGACTGCCGCAATGGCACTGCTCAAGCCGCACAACACACGGCAGATCACGAGCTTGACTGGTTTCGGGTACGCTGCCGTCTCTAAATCGCATGCTCAATATCCTTGCTCACGCTTACATCCTTTACACCTGTGGGATTCTTGAAGTTGCCTAATGGTTCTTGTTGTTCAAAATCATCAGCCGAACATACCCCGCAGCATGCCAGAATAAAAGCCAACAACATCTTCTGTCTAAGCATCTTATGCCTCATACACACATATTATCCTCGTCATTACCTTCATTTCTCAATCAAAGATTACACAACTACTCTATTCTATTGCTTTTTAAATAAATAATGGAACAGACCTATTGTCACTCCTGCGCAAGCAGGAGTCCAGAAAACGTTGATAAAACCGCTGGATTCCCGCTTTCGCGGGAATGACGACTTTGCCTTGTCTGTACTGGAACGTTCCATTTAATATTCAAAGGTCAATAAGAACGCCAGAACAGTGTGTACGACGTAGTCCTTCATCGCATCGCTAAGTTCCGGATAAACCGGCAGGGCGAGGACTTCTTTGGCGGCCTGCTCGGCTTTGGGGAAGTCGCCTTCCTTGTAGTCCAAATACTTAAAGCATTCGTTCAAGTGCAGCGGATTCGGATAGTAAATCGCGTACCCTATACCCTTCTGTTTCAAATGCGCTGCCAATTCATCCCGCCGCGACACCCGTACACAGTATTGGTTATAAATTGAAACGCAGTCCGGTCTGACGAATGGCGTCACGACGGAGGAGCCGGCGAATTTTTCATCATAGTACGCGGCGTTCGCCCTCCTCGCCTGCGACCAGGCGTCGAGGTGCGGCAGTTTCACCAGCAGGGCTGCTGCCTGTACTGCATCAAGGCGAAAGTTTCCACCTATGTACTTGTAATTATATTGAGCATCTTGGCCGTGGTTGCGCATCATCACCATGCGCCTGTACAACTGCTCGTCGTTCGTCACAATCATACCGCCGTCACCGATGCCGCCGAGGTTCTTACTCGGATAAAAACTAAAACATCCCACAGTGCCAATGCTCCCGGCCTTCCTGCCCTTATAGGTACTCGATATCGACTGGGCCGCGTCCTCGATAACAGCCAGGTCGTGTTCTTTGGCAATTTCCATAATGGGGTCCATGTCCGCCATCTGCCCGAACAAATGAACCGGAATAATCGCCTTGGTCTTCTCTGTCAGCGCCGATTCGATAAGCGCAGGGTCTATGTTGAAGGTCTTCGGGTCGATATCGACAAATACCGGCCTGGCGCCGACGCGGGCGATACAACCCGCAGTGGCGAAAAACGTGAAAGGCGTCGTAATCACCTCGTCACCCGCGCCGATATCCAGACTCATCAGGCAATTCAATATCGCATCGGTCCCGCTGGAAACGCCCACCGCAAATTTGCAGTCGCTGATTTCTGCTATCCTGCCCTCCAGCTCCGCCACTTTCGGCCCCCCTATGCACTGCTGCGAGTCAATTACTTCTGCAACCGCTGACAGCATTTCATCTCTGATTTTCGCGTACTGGGCCTTCAAGTCCAATAGAGGGACATCCATGCAATTGCTCCTGTTAACAGGACTTATCAAATTCTCTGATTGTAAATACACTGGCAGTCACTACTTACTGCTATTTGGCTGAGTGTCAACCGTAATTTGGCTTTTCGCGACCGCCCTCCATAATAAATCGTCCTGAACAAAGTCGTAGCCATCGAGGAGAAAACCCGGGCAATAACCAGCCAAGGGCGATACAACGTAAACTCCAGGGCTCACGACCAGGCTTGCTGCCGTGTGCTCGTTGAAAACCGGAGCGATTGTACTTGAGTAGCACCGCGAAACTATTTTAACATCCGGTCGCTTTCCTTTGACCTGTTGCGCCAGAAGAAGCGGATAGACGGTTGTATTATCGGCGCAGATTATCGCGTTTTTGTCAACCTCGTCAAAGGCTTCATCCGCGAACCTGTCTGCTCCGCGGTAGCCCGTTCTCCACGGCTGTAAAAAGTATTTGTAATTGTCTCTATGCGGAATTTCTCTTTTCATCCCTATACGGACCTGCATTTTCTTCGCCAGCGTCGGCGCCGTTGCATACACGGGTACAGGCAGCAGGCCAGCTAATAAAACCAGACAGGCAAGGACTTTGCTTTTTGTCCGCATCCGCAAGAGGAAAAAACCAGCGCCTATCAGGACAGAGACCATGCAGTAGAAAGGAATGAAAAACGCGTACCGGTCAACAACAGTATAACGAAACGCAAATAAGAAAAAGAGTACCGTTATACCCAGCAACACGTTCCTGAAATTCCTGTCAAGAGGAAGCTTGAAAATGGCGAAACAGCCGACGAGGAAAAGCAGAATATTGGGTGTAGGAAAGTTGAGTAGAATAACCAGCAAATTCTCTTTGACCATTCTTACAGACAAGGCCGTGTTAAGCACGTCTTTCCGATAACTGTCACCGAAGGCGGCTGAAGCAAGAGTGGCCCAAAAATCACCGGTCTGAACGACGTTCTTGATGATAAGAAATATGTAAAGGCCGGCGCCGACGACCCAACACGCGGTAATGATTGCCAAATCTCTCAAGGAGATCCTTTTCTTGGCCAGAAGAAATGCGAGCAGTACCATGTAGCACGTGAAAGGTATAGAGGCGAACATGTGGTTTGCCAGAGCCAGCCCGTTAGACAGCCCGAGAAGGTACAGATAGCCCACTTTGCTCGTCTTGAAATATTGCAGCAGCATTATCAAACCGACGAGAAACAACGCAACGTAGAGGCTGTAAGTTTCCGCAATACTCGCATGGCGCCAGAAGGTGTGTGAGAGAGCGAACGTAACGGCTGCTATGAGTGCGGGCCAGTTTGCGTTCAGCCATAGGCGCAGAAGCAAAAACAGGTTTGCAACGGCCACTGCCGCCGCAACAGCGCTGACCATGTTGACTCTGTGGGCAAACTCGCCGACGGGGATGTACTTGGCACAGATGGCCAGCACGTAAAACAGCGGATGGGAAAGAGCAAGACCGAGTTTCCCTTCGATGTCGTTGTGCCAGACGCGGTACTGAATCATTCCACTGTCCTGCCAAAGGAAGGCCGGGGCACAACTGGCCGTGTAGAGCAAACCCGAGGCAATCAGAACAGTGAAATAAACGGCTGCTATTTTTCTATTTTGATTCGTCACTTTGGCCGACCATTGTCTGCAGAGATTATCTGGAGGGACCCTACGCCGCGAAATCCTTCATTCAGCGTCTCTTTCGCGCCAAGAGTATCTGCCGTATTTGCACCTCATTCCACTGCAAAGCTCACAAGAGCGAGCCGTCGCTCCCTTTTTCAACAACCTGATATAGAACGCCTCTCTTGACGATGTCATAGTTTTCAAGGATGAACTTCGGACAGTAGCCCTGGACCGCGGAGACCACGTACACCGTTGAGACCTGCATCAGCTGCTTGATAGTATCTTCGTTGAAGGCCGGAGCATTTTGGCTCGAGTAGTACTGGGAGACTATCTTAACGTCCGGGCGTCTTCGCTGAGCCTCCTGAACATATAGAAGCGTGTGAACAACCGTGGAATCGGCGTATATAACCGCATTTTCCTCGACCATCTCAAGTGCTTCGTCGGCAAATTTTTGGGCCCCCCGATAGCCCGTCTTCCAGGGCTGCAGAAAGTACGTATATTCATCGCGATAAGGCCGCTGCCTTCTCTGACCGAGAGGTTTGTACGTCTTCTCTGCCAGCTCCGGAGTCACTGCGTAAACCGGTATCGGCAGCAGTGCGAGCACCAAGACCGCAAACGGCACAACGCGGCGGCTGTATCGCCTAAAGAAGACATCTGCACCCAAACCAATGAGCGCTGCGGCGAGGCAATAAAACGGCAGGAAGAACACGTGTCTATCCGGCACGGTGTATCGAAAGGCAAAGAGAAAATTCAGCACTAAAATCGCCATCAGGACATTGACAAAGCTCCTGGGCGGGGGGGCCTTGCTGATCGCGCAGAACGCAACGAAAAAAAGCACAATGTTCGGGGTGGGGAAATTGAGCAGGATAAATAATATATTTTCGAGCACCACCTTTGAGGAGATGGAGGTGTTGAGCACGGCGCCCTGCCACAGTCTGCCAAAGAGGGCCGATGCAAGGGTTGCCCGCACGTCGCCGGACAGAATAATGTTTTTTACTATCAGGTACTCATAGGGTGCGGCGCCGATCATCCACAGCAGGGCGATGCCGCCGAGATGTTTCAGGCCGATTCGTCCGCGAACCAATAACAAAACTACAAACACCACATAGCAGGCAAAGGCAATGGCCGCCCACAAGTGATTGGCAATTGCCAGACCATTAAGTAGGCCCAATAGATACAAGTAACTGACTCGTTTGGTCCGTGTGTATTGCAGCAGGACTATCAACTCCGCGAGGAGTTGAGCGGCATACAGACTACAAA
This sequence comes from Sedimentisphaerales bacterium, assembly GCA_035527845.1. Taxonomy (GTDB): domain Bacteria; phylum Planctomycetota; class Phycisphaerae; order Sedimentisphaerales; family Anaerobacaceae; genus JAUWKC01. The sequence continues at coordinate 21,864 of DATKZT010000048.1, forward strand.
CCTCGGCAATCACCGCGTGCTGCCAGAAGGTCCAGGAGACCGCCAGCGTGACCGCGCCAATCACAGCGGGCCAGTTCCGGCCCAGCCACAGCCGCAGGAGCAAGAAAAGATTTGCCACGGCCACTGCCCCAAAAACCGCGGACATAATGTTGAGTCGGTAGAATAGACCTCCGAGAGGCACATATTTTAGAGCAATGCCGAGCATTACATAAAGTGGATGTGCAAGGGCAAGGCCCATCTCCCCTTCGATATCGTTGTGCCATACTCGATAGGCGAACAATGCGCTGTCATGCCACAGCACACCGGGCGCACAGGTCAGGCCGTAGAGCAATAAAGCACCGCCCAGTACGAGCAGATACGCCTTGGCGGTGCCTGCCGAAAAAACAACATCGGATTGTTTGGATAGCTGCTGCAATTTAAGGAAAAAGGAAAAGGCTGCCTGCCCGAACTTGACCTGTCAGCAGCCGTTCTTATAATCTGTGCTCATCGGTACAAAAGCAGGTAATCTACTAATAGGGTGACTATGTCAGAACGAGACCCCGATAACAGTGGCGCCGAGAGCCAAATCCCGCAAGACGCTCGCGGGGCCGCCCGCCCGAAGTCCACCCGAGGGCTGCTCTTGATTTCTCTGGTCTTCCTCGCCTTCGTAACGGTTGTGCTTCTTACGCAACGCAAAGATACGATAGACTGGGTCGAGGACTACGAAACGGGCCTCAAGCTGGCAAGAGAGCAAAACAAGCCCGTCTTACTTGCCTTTTACAAGAAGTTCACCCGTTTCACCACTGATACATTCGAGAACACATACACTGACCCCGGGGTCATAGGGTATATTGAAACCAACCTTGTCCCCATCCTCATTGATGTTGACAAGCACCCGGAAATCGCCGAACGCTATGGGGTCGGCTATTATCCCAGTCACTACGTGAAATACCCCGACAGCAGCGATAAATTCGGCCCCATGGTTGGTTATGACCCGCCCGAGCGGTTCCTCAAGAAACTCAAGAGGCTGATGGAGAAGCTGCAATCTTCGCGCCAATAGGTTACTTTGCTCTGCGGCCTGCCCACCACAATAATTAGCTTGAGAGGTTTCAAGGCCGGACTTTGGCGGAAACCTTTTCTTTATACCAACTGATTGTCGCCCTGAGCCCTTCGTCGAAGGAAGTTTTTGCTTCAAAGCCAAAGTATTTTTTTGCCCTCGACACGTCCAGGCGGCGTCTTGGCTGGCCGTCGGGCTTTGATGCATCCCAGCGAATCTCACCTTTGAAGCCGGTCAGCTTTGCGATTTTCTCGGCGAGCTCCTTTATTGTTATTTCGAAGCCCGCCCCGATGTTGACCGGCTCGGGGCCATCATACCTCTCAGTTGCCAGCAGGATTCCCTCGGCGGCGTCCGCTGCGTAAATGAACTCCCGTGAAACCTTTCCCGTTCCCCAGCATTCGAGATGTTCATCGCCGGCCTCGATCGCATCGACACACTTCTTGATAAGCGCCGGTATCACATGGCTGCTGCCAGGATCGAAATTGTCCCGGGGGCCGTAAAGATTCACCGGAAGCAGAAATATAGAATTGAAACCGTATTCCGCCCGGTAGGCCTGCGACTGAACCAGCAGCATCTTCTTGGCCAGGCCGTAGGGCGCGTTTGTCTCCTCCGGATAACCATTCCACAGGTCGTCTTCTCTGAACGGGACCGGCGTGAATTTGGGATAAGCGCAGACCGTGCCGATTGCCACGAACTTCTCTATGTCTCGCAATCGCGCCTGTTCTATGAGCTGAACGCCCATCATCAGGTTCTTATAAAAGAACTCGCCGGGGTGCTCGCGGTTGGCCCCGATGCCGCCGACCACCGCCGCCAGGTGAATAACAATATCCGGCTGCATGTCCTCGTACATCCGAACGATGTCTTTCATATCAACCAGATCGTAGTCCTCAATCTTCGGCACGAGAATGGTTTTGCAGCGGCGCCTCTGCAGACCCTCAACAACATAGCTTCCCAAAAAACCGGCGCCGCCGGTAACAACAACGCGCCTGTCGCCAAAAAAGCCCCCCACTATCTGACTCTCCCATGCTCGGCGATAATCTTTTCATTGCCGGCTATTTCCATATCGGCGTCCGTCATCATCCTCGCCAGCTCCCCAAATGTCACCCTGGGCTGCCACTTCAGAACCTTCCTGGCCTTGCTCGCATCGCCCAGCAGCACATCGACTTCCGTCGGACGATAATACCGTGGGTCGGTTTCGACGTATTTGCGCCACTCAAGCTCGAGATAACCGAACACTTCATCGAGGAATTCTCTGACGGAGTGATTCTCGCCGGTGGCTACGACGTAATCATCCGCCTCGTCCTGCTGGAGCATCAGCCACATGCTCTCTACATAATCGCCGGCAAAACCCCAGTCCCGCTTTGCCTCCAAGTTGCCCAGGTAGAGTTTGTCCTGCAGGCCTAATTTGATTCGCGTTGCCGCCCGCGTAATCTTTCTCGTGACAAAAGTCTCGCCGCGCCTCGGCGATTCATGATTGAACAGAATCCCGTTGCACGCAAACAGAGCGTAGGCCTCGCGGTAATTCACCGTTTGCCAAAAGCTGTAAACCTTTGCACAGCCGTAAGGACTTCGCGGATAAAAGGGCGTCTTCTCCGTCTGCGGTATTTCGACCACCTTGCCGTACATCTCGCTGCTCGACGCCTGGTAGAACTTCGCGGGCTCTTTCATCGAGCGGACCGCCTCCAGCAATCTAAGCGTTCCCAGCGCATCGACGTTGACCGTGTATATGGGCGTATCAAAACTCACCCGGACGTGGCTTTGGGCGCCAAGGTTGTAAACCTCCTCCGGCTTGATCTCGTTCATAATGGCCGACAGGCTCCCCCCATCGGTCAGGTCGCCGTAAACCAGCTTTATCGGGGGCTGCTCATGAGGGTCCCTGTACAGATGGTCAATCCTGCCCGTGTGAAACGACGAGCTTCGCCGTACAATGCCCCACACTTCGTAACCCTTTTTCAGCAGCAGCTCCGCAAGATACGAGCCATCCTGTCCGGTAATGCCGGTTATCAGCGCCTTCTTCATACATTCGCCTTTTCAACAAACCTTCATCGCAGCCCGGGGCTATCGTTTTTCATTTTTCAGATTCGCCCTCTCGCTCTCGATAATAGCTTCCAGCGTTTCAGCCAGACTGGTTTTCGGCTGCCAGCCGATTGTCTCGGTTATTCGCTCCAGGCAGGGCACCCGCCGCATCATATCTTCAATCGGCCTGCCGTACGCCTGCTCGTACGACACAAATTCCTTCCCGCTTTTGCTGCCCGTCATTGCGATCACCGTGTCAGCAAGCTCTTCTATGCTAATCTCTTCCTGTGAGCCGATATTGAACACTTTCCCTTCGGCCCCGTCGCAATTCATCAGCCTGACGATGGCGTCAACCAAGTCCGTCACGCAGCAGAAACACCGTCGCTGCCCCCCTGTCCCGTATATCAGCAGCGGTTCGTTCCTGAGGGCGCGCCGGACAAAACGCGGCACCACCATTCCATACTCGCCGGTCTGCCGGGGGCCGATTGTATTAAAAAATCTGCCGATAATCACACCTAATCCATATTCCTGATAAAAGGCCAGTCCCAGGAATTCATCTACCGCCTTGCCGCATGCGTACGACCATCGGGAAAACCTCGTGCTGCCAAGCACTATGTCGTCGTCTTCGCGGAAGGGCATGGTCTCATTCTTGCCGTAAACTTCGCTGCTGGATGCAAGGAGTGTCCTTTTGTGGAATTTGTTGGCGGCATCGAGCACCACTTCCGTGCCGCCGATGTTCGTCTCTATGGTGTGAACGGGCCTGTCAGCTATCAACTGCACCCCGACCGCCGCCGCCAGGTGATAGATAACGTCACAACGCTCAGCCAGAGATTCCATCAGGGCGCCATCCTGGATGTCGCCCTCGACGAAATGCAGCTTCGGGTCTTTCCTGAACTCCGCGATATTCTCCAGGCTGCCGGTGCTGAGGTTATCGATGATAGTCACACCCTCATTGTCCTTCAGCAGCCGCCCGACAAGATGTGAGCCGATAAAACCCGCCCCCCCTGTGACTAATGCTTTCATCTGAAACCTGTGTCAGATTGTCTGATGTTGAATGAGAGTGTCACGACGATTCTTTGGTGCCCGATCTGCACTTAGACTCCGTCCCCGTCGGCTGCCCTGATAACGCACAAACAGCCCTCGACGCCGTATCCGAATTCATCGGAACGGTTCGTATAGACGGTTCCGCCGTGCCGGAATTGCGGTTCGCGCCTGTTCACTTCTGCTTACCGATCAGGCTAACCGCCCTTTGCCGTCGGAATATTTACTTCTGTAAGTATCGGCAAATAAAGAAGATAGCTTTAGCAAAGACGGCTCGACAAGGCCGGCCCTGACCGAATTATGCATGGTAACTATACGGCCGCAAGGCCCTATAAGTTCAGAACTTACAACTCGTCTTGTGGGCCCGAGAAAAGGTTTTTATAGGACGGCAAGTTTGCCATTGTACGGTTCTGGCTGTGTTTGAGTAAGCCTTTACCGGTTGAACTGTTTGTGGTATGGGAAAGGCCGGTCCCAGTCGAGCCGGTATATCTCAATCGGGCCGTAATAAGGGTCGTAGAATTCATCCACTTTCTTGCCATATCTATGGCACAAATGATCACGCAGGTTGCCAACATGAAAATCCGGCATCAACCGGGGCGGCCGCACAATTCCCTGAGGGGCGGTAGTTTTCCAGGCAGTCCTTACCACGTAATCAAAACGATGCTTCGAAGCCCAATCGACAGCTTCTCCGAGTGTAATAGGTCTATTCTCGGAAATATACAGCCACGGACCATATTTGTACTTGTCATTACCAAACCAGAGCATCGGGTCGCCGTAGACGCGACTGTCGGGTTCAACCACCGAAGCTACACGGTTTATCACCTTGTAAACATCGGCTCCCCAGAAAAAATAGAACAAGACCGCAATGCCAGAAATACACGTTGACAAATAAACAATGAGCGCACACATGCCAACCGCCAAACGAGTTTTGTGCCAATTCTGCAAAATCACACTACTACCAGTAATAACTCGCCAGATCAATCGAACAATCAGCGCGCTGAAGAAAGGAACGATCGCAACAACGTATCGCGAAGTAGCACTTACTGTGGTAAAGGGCATGAGAAATGCAAAAAGCACAATAATAGTAGCGATAATTTTGTCAGCGGTGGATGAACGATACCATGCCGCAATCCAGGAAACGAACATAACAACGGCAAGCGGCGCCCCTTTAGGCCACCGTAAAAAAGCCCTCCAGCGGACTATTTCTGAGTGTAGAAACGGTTTTGGCACCATGCTGGCTGCCACCTGCTCAATGAAGCTAACCTGTGGATCCTGAACAGCCCAGAGAACGTAAATCACATACGGCAGAATAACCACACAAAATCCTATACCTGCCCATAGAATCACTCGACCTATTGACCTGATTCGGCACCAAATAACTACCGCCAAGCTGATTGAAAAGACGATGACCAGGCCTGTGGGATGCGTCAGCGCAGACAAACCTGCGAGCACTCCTATAAAGAAAGCCGTCCGGCGTGAAACAGAATCAAGGTAAAGCACAATTAGCCACAAAAAGACCAGACCCAATGCCGTATAATAAATCTCAGGCCTGACACGTCTGCTGACCTCAAAAAACCAGGGGTTTATAACAGTGGCCAATCCGATCCACAAGGCCTGCTTTTCGCCAAACCACCGCCGCATCACAGCGTACAGGCTGACAACAGCCAACAGACCAAAAATCAGTGAGGCAAGACGACTTGTTAAAACGCTGTAACCGGCCACCTTGTAGATTGCAGCGCAAACCAGGGGCAAAACGAGCCTGTTCTGCACTAAGTGAACGTTCATGCCGCCGAAACCTTCGATAAACGGATGTTTGAGACTCCCGGTATGGGCCAGGTTGTAGCCGAGTGCCGAATCCCATGCTTCATCAACATAGATGCGCGGAACCACGTTCAGACACGCCAGTCCGAGTATAGCTTGCAGGACGACGAGAACGAATATGTATCCCTTCCGTCCGGGCATTTTTTCTCCCTGCCAGGCTTTTTCACCAGGCAAAGTCAGGTTTGCGATTACGCCAGGCAGTAACTGCAATACGTTTTGTCAGTTTCCCAAACAGTTACACAATGCAGGACAGCTTCACCGAACTTGCCGACAAGCTTCTCCCACGCCAGAGCCGCGATATTCTCAACAGTGGTGTTTATCTTACTCAGCTCGACCACGTCAACATTGAGATTCTTATGGTCGACGAGCCTTATGAATTCTTCGTCCACGGTTCTCTCGAAATCACCGATGCGAAAACGCATGTCACTTTCGGGCATTATTACCGTGACCTCGACGACGTAATTATGGCCGTGACCCGCGGGATTCGCGCACTTGCCGAAAACCTGCTGATTACGCTCATCCGAAAAAGACTCGTTCCAAAGCCTGTGCATCGCCGCAAACTCGAATTTCTCACTAAAATATATCATCTTGTTATTCCCGTTGTCAAGCGTAATTTTTCGGAAAGGATTCAGTGCCAGCGTCAATTTACTCAGCCTGGAAGTACCGAATTTGTCCGCCAATTCCTCCCAGGCCGATTCCAGCAACTGTACTATTTCAGGGGAACCGACATGCCTGGCTTGTCGATAATCTTCTCTTATGCGGGCGGCAAAGGTCGGCACGACAAATTCCCTGACCTTTTCATCGATATCCAATACGTTCACGACAAAACCGGTTGTCTCTTCGACCCGGCCGGTCAGCTCCACGCCCAGTTCGAAGAATATGGACAGGCCTTCCCCGGGCGGTTTTGATGCATAGGAATTATACCCCCGGCTTTCCTGGGCCAAAAACGGGTTGATAGAAAACCGCACGTGTCTTGCCAATTTGTGCATTGAAGACGTTCTTTACTTTATGCCCAATTGCTTCCTACTTGTGCATCAGACTCATTATTTCGCTTCGGCTCTTCGGGTCTCTCCTGAATATGCCGCGAAGCGACGATGTCACCATCACCGAGCCCGGCTTCTTGATGCCGCGGATGGTCATGCAGCTATGTGAAGCCTCCAGCACTACGGCGACACCTCTGGGCTTTAGGCTCTCCATTATGAACTCAGCTATTTGGTCGGTCAGGCGCTCCTGCACCTGGAGCCGGCGGGCGAAACAATCAACCACACGCGCCAGCTTGCTTACCCCGAGGACCGAGCCGGCCGGCAAATAAGCCACGTGCGCCGTGCCGATAAAAGGCATCAAATGATGCTCGCAGATACTGAAGAAAGGTATGTCGCGCAGCAGAACGATCTCGTCATAGTTCTCGGTGAATACGCTCTTGAGATGCTGTTTGGGGTCTTCCTGCATCCCACCCAGGAGTTCCGCGTACATCTTGGCCACTCGCCGCGGCGTCTCCTTTATGCCTTCACGCTCAACGTCTTCACCAACCGCCGAAAGTATCTCCCTTACCGCCTTCTCGATTCTTGCCGTGTCGACCTTGGTGTGCTCCGACTTCATGTCTTGCCTCTTCACTTCGCCAGATTCATAAGATAGTTGGCTAACAAACGCACGCCGAAACCGGTTGACCCTTCAGCCACAAATTCGTTTGCTCTCTCATACAGTTCCACGCCGGCGATGTCCAGATGCGCCCACTTCTTCTCGTCCACGAACTGCCTCAGAAAAGCCGCGGCCGTACACGCCCCGCCGAACGGGCTGCCGATATTCTTCAGATCCGCTATTTTACTTTTCATTTCCTCGGCGTACTCGTCGCCGCTGGGCATGGGCCAGACCTTCTCGCCGCTTTGGTCGGCCGCCCGCTGCAACTGCTTTAGGAGTTTGTCGTCATTGCCCATCAGCCCCGCCATGTACTTGCCCAGAGCCACCCGGCAGGCGCCCGTCAGGGTCGCTATATCGATTATCACATCGCAGTTCTGTTTGACGGCGTATGCAAGTGCATCACACAGTATCATTCTTCCTTCGGCGTCGGTATTTTGAACCTCAACGGTCTTGCCGCTGAAAGTCGTAATGATGTCACCCGGCCGGTAGCTGCTGCCGCTCGGCAAATTTTCCGCCGAGGGAATTATCCCCAGAATGTTTACCGGCAGGGCCAGCTCGGCCGCCGCCTTCATCGTCCCCAGGACGGTAATGCCGCCGGTCTTGTCCAGCTTCATCTCCTCCATCTTGTTCGCCGGCTTTATGCTTATGCCGCCCGAGTCAAACGTTATCGCCTTACCCACCAGTGCAACGGCGGCCTTGCTCTTGACCTTCCCTTTTGGCGTGTACTTCAAGACAATGAACCTTGGCTTGTTTTGCGAGCCGGAGCCAACCGCCAGCACACCCCCCATACCTTTGGCCGCCATTTGTCTCTCGTCGAAGACCGTGCAGCTCAGGCCCTTCGACCCTCGTGCCAATTTCTTTGCGGCGTCAGCCAGCACCGCCGGACTTATGACGTTCGCAGGCCGATTCGCCATTGTACGCGCGTAGCTTTGCGCCCGCCCGATGATTATCCCCGCAGCCATCCCCTTGTTCAGGCTCCTTGTTCGCGCCGCGTCGGAATCGACCAATTCGACCTTGAGCGAGTCGCGTCGTCCGTTTTCATCCTTCGTGACAAACTCATCGTAGCGGTAGCTTCCGAAACAGACGCCTTCGGCCATGGCCCGGCCCATCGCATCCAGGCCGAAGCGTCCCCCAAATGCACCGTGCAGCGCAAGGCTCAGGCGTTCGGCCTTTAGCCCCACCGACCTATTGGCGGCCTGGGCCGCCGCCTGGCGAACAGCGTCCAGCGTCGCCTTTTTCTTTTCACCCAAGCCAACCAGCAGAATCCGTCCGGCGCCAATCTTGTCGTTCCCGTAAACAATCGCGCTGGTTCCGCTCTTGCCCTTGAAGTCGCCGAGCTTCATCACGCGCTCGATGGCGCCGTCGAGTTTGGCATCCAACTGACGCGCGATTCTATCAAGTCCCTTGGCGTCTGAAAAATGACCGACCGCCAACACATCCGTCTTACACCCGATGGGGTCAACCGTCCTTGTTCTTATTTCGACATTGATAATCTGTTTCATTTCTTTGCCGACCTTTGTCCTTTCCCTTTGCTGGTTCCCTTTGTCCTGTGCCGCAGATAGCTCTCGATGAATCCTTCGATTTCCCCGTTCAATACCGCATCCACGTTGCCCGTTTGAAAATCGGTGCGGTGGTCTTTGACCATCTGATAAGGCTGCAGCACATAGCTTCGTATCTGATTTCCCCAGGCGATTTCCCCCTTGTCACTGTATAGCTTAGCCAGCTCGGCGTCGCGCTTCTGCTGCTCCAGGATGTACAGCTTCGCCTGGAGCATCTTCATCGCCTGAGCGCGGTTCTTGTGCTGGCTTCTTTCGTTCTGGCACTGCACAACGACGCCGCTCGGCTCATGCAGGATTCGCACGGCTGAGCTTACCTTGTTGACATTCTGCCCGCCGGGCCCGCTCGAACGGTAAAAGTCAATCTTCAGGTCATCCTCATTGATTTTTATGTCGATGTCCTCGTCGAATTCGGGGATACAGTCCACCGCCGCGAAGCTCGTATGCCGGCGCTTCGCCGCATCGAAGGGACTAATCCTTACCAGCCGGTGCACGCCCATCTCGCACGAGAGCTTGCCGAAGGCAAACAGCCCGCTCACCCGCAGCGTCACCGAGCGGATGCCCGCCTCTTCACCGGGAGTTATCGCAAGCTCCTCGTATTTATATTTGTGCGTCTCGAAATACCGCGTGTACATCCGCAGCAGCATATTGACCCAGTCGCAGCTCTCGGTGCCGCCGGCGCCGGCGTGAATGCTGAAAAAGCACCCCTTGGAATCATTGGGCCCGCTCAGCAGCCCGGCTAATTCTATCTGTGCCAGCCGCAGTTGCAGTTGCTTCAAATCGTCCTCCAGCTGCACCAGCTCGTCCGGCTCGGATTCCAGCGCCATATCGAAAAGCTCCTGCAGGTCTTTGACCTCCCGCCCGATCTCCTCGACCGGCTCGACCAGCGCTTTGAGCACGCTCAATTCGGATACGACGCCCCGCGCCGACTCCTGGTTGTCCCAGAAACCCACGCCGCACATCTTGTCTTCGAGCGACTGCAGTTTGGTTTTCTTGCCGGCCAAGTCAAAGCCAGTCCCGGATTTTTTCAACCCGGGCCGACAAATCGACTATCGCCGATTTCAGTTCCATCGCTTCCATAGCACAATTCCTCAATATCTGCGATTGGCAACTTCGCCTTCGAATTCCGGTTGCAAATCAAACGTCCACCGGCGTTATAGCACAACGGCCCAGACTTTGCAAGCGTCCATTCGCCCGCCCTCTCGAATCGCATTTGCCTGAGCAACGGGCGCAAATCTCTGCTTCCCGTGAAAAATTTTCGGATTTTTTTGCATTCCGGCCTGCCCTTATTCGTCTTGGTTATAGGAACGAAGCGGCGAGACTATCTGGCGGGCCGACGCGGCGCCGCACCCGACCAAACGCCGAGAGCAAGAAAGCCCGTTCCTTTCGTAAAAAAGCGTGCTTAATTATCGAAATAAGACAGGCATTATTCGGTTTTTTCTTGCCCTGCCCCGCGCTTTGGCTTATAATATCGGACGATAGAGTCCGATATGGCCGGGTGGGACAAATCGGCAAAACAGGAAAAAGTACAAGGGAGAATCGCGGAAAATGAAAAAGGCGGTATTGTTTCTGACCTTCGTTTTGCTGGCGGTTCCCTGCGCGGGCGAAATTATCATCGTCGACGACGGCGGATACGGCGATTTCGACAATATCCAGGCGGCCATCGACGATTCCAACAACGGCGATGTCATCTACGTCCTGCCCGGCACATACACCGGCCCCGGAAACCGGGACGTCAATTTCGCAGGCAGGGCCGTCACCGTAACCGGCGTCGAGCCCCAAGACCCATACATTGTTGCTGCGACTGTCGTTGACTGCGAGGGCGCAGGCCGGGGCTTCTATTTCCGCAGCGGCGAAGATGCAAACTCGGTCTTGGCCGGTCTTACAATCACAAATGGCTATGCCTACGATGGGGCAGGAATCCGCTGCGACAACAGCAGCCCAACTATTACCAACTGCCTTATCACGGCGAACACAACTTACGGGGGCGGCGGCGGCATCTACTGCTATGAGGGCAGTCCGACGATCCAAGACTGCGTCTTGAGTAACAACACAGGCTGGTCAGGCGGCGGAATATGCTCCGACAACAGCAGCCCAACTATTACCAACTGCCTTATCACGGCGAACACAAACTACGAGGGCGGAGGAGGAGGCATTTACTGCTATCAGGGCAGTCCAACCATCGAAGACTGCCTCATCAATAACAACACAGGCAGCGCTATGTGCTGCTCACAAAGCAATCCAACGATTACCAACTGCATCATCACAGGGAACACAGGTTCTTACGGCGGAGGCATCGACTGCTACAGCAGCAGCCCGACAATAGAATACTGCACCATCAGCAACAATACAGCCAGCAGGTCAGGCGGTGGAATCTACAGCGCAAACAGCCACCCCGTGATCAGCAATAGCCTCATGAGCTACAACGAGGCCTCGTTAGGGTCAGGCGGAGCCATTTACTGTCCGTCTGAAGAGGAGTACACCGGCAGCCTCAACATTGCAGACTGCATATTCATTGGCAATCAGGCTATTGGTGCGGGTGGCGCTATACTTGGCGGCCTCTTCCCTGCCCGCATAACCGGCTGCACATTCATGTGGAACGTAGCCTCCGCTGATGGCGGCGCCCTTTGCGCCTGCGAAGGCCTTGTGAGCGATTGCGTATTCACGGCAAACTCAGCGGGGGCTGAAGGCGGCGCCGTGGACGATTGCCGGGCTGACATAATCAACTGTGTGTTCAACTGTAACTGGGCCGGCGGAGACGGCGGTGCGATGTATCATTTCTGGAGCCTCGATTCTCTCTACGTTACCAACTGCACCTTCAGCAGAAATACCTCCGAGGGCACGGGAGGTGCCATATACAGTGAATATGATGGTTACCTCAAGGTCACTAACTGCATTCTCTGGGGCAACACCGACCTCACCGGCACGGGCGGATCTGGTCAGATCGGGGGGGGGCCGCCCGACGTACAATACAGTTGTATTCAGGACGACGACCCGAATGACGCGAACATTCCCTTCGGGGGTGCGGACAATAATAACATCGACGACAATCCGATGTTTGTGCGCGAACCCAACGATGGCGGAGACGGATGGGGGGATGACCCAGCAACGCCCGACGTCAACGAGGCCGATAACGACGATTTCGGTGATCTGCACCTGACAAGAGATTCGCCCTGCATCAATGCCGGCGACACATCGTTCTGGGCTGAGCCAAATCAGGTGGATATCGATGGTCAGCCGCGGGTCATGGGTCTGGTCGTGGATATGGGGGCCTACGAGTTCCTCCAAAGAGTGTTGCTTGTGGTTAAACCAGGAGGAGGCGAAGTCTGGGCAAGCGGCAGCCTGCACGAAATTCTATGGCTAAGTCACGTGTACGAAGGGAATGTAGATATCCTCTTCAGCGTCGACGACGGTAATAACTGGCAGAGCGTCGAAGCCAACGCGCCCGATACCAGCAGTTACAGTTGGGAGCTGCCCGTAGAGGTGGATTCCAATCAGTGTGTGATTACGGTTGTGCCGAGCATCCCTGATCCGAACGTTATCTGCATCGAAAGCGGCGTGTTTACGATTCATCCGGATAGTCCCGGCCCGCCAGTGGCTTCGAGGTGGAAATCGCTGGGCGGAGATTATGACCACAGGGGCCTCAGCGAGAATTACGGGCCGGAATTGGGCTGTGTCAAATGGACGTTCGAGACAGGCGGTCCGATACCGGCCAGTATTACCATCGGCGCTTATGACAGGGTGCACGTTCCCTGCGAGGACGGCAGGGTATATACGTTGGATGCCAACGGGGCACTTCTGTGGAGTTACGATGCGAATTCCGCGGTGCTCAGCGCTGCAAGCGTCGGCCCGGACGGCACCATTTACGTGGGAACGGAATCCGGCAGGCTATATGCCATCGATATCGACGGGAATCTGCGATGGACGCACGACGCCGATGGCTTTATCTACTCATCGCCGGCTGTGTCCCCGGATGGCAACACCATTTATGTCTGCTCGAGTGACGGCACGCTCGATGCACTCGGTCGGGACGGCAGCGAGCTGTGGACATTTCAGACGAAGGATACGACCGGGATCGGCAGCTCCATTTTCGCTTCGCCTGCCGTGGGGCCTGACGGAACTGTTTATGTCGCCGCCGTGCGCGACCCGAATCTCTACGCACTCGACCCAAACGGCAGCATCAAATGGGCCCGCAATTTCGAATATCTGATTAGCCCCGTAGTGCCGGAGGCAGGAACGTATTTCGGCTGGGCCCTTGCCTCGCCGGTCGTGGGGCCGGATGGAACGATATACCAGACGCTGCTTTACGACCCGAATCTGTACGCAATCGACCCCAACACTGGGGCTATCTTGTGGTCGGCGCAAATGGGCACATACAGGCCCTTTGGAGATTCGGGCGGCTGGTCTGAGCCAGCGGTGGGGCCCGACGGAACGATTTACGTCGGCTCGAGCGACGCCAATCTTCAGGCGGTTGACACTAACGGCGCTATCAAGTGGATAACACGGCTGGGCTGGACAACCGGCGTTACGCTCACGGTGGGCAGCGACGGCCTTATTTACGCCGCCGACAACGACGGCTGGCTCTGTGTTCTCGATTCCAACGGCAGCGAATTATCAAGGTTCTACAGCGGCGGCTGGCTAAATTGCCCCGTCATATCAGCGGACGATACGATAATCATCACCGATGTGAACAATACTGTCTGGGCAATCACAGGCGGGGATTGCGGGCAGGGCCCGTTCGCCTTGCATCGGCCGGAGGACCTCGACGGCAGCCTCTCGGTGGACTTCGGAGATTTTGCCCTGTTGGCGGCTGACTGGCTGGAGTCCAACAGTCCATATATCGGCTGGCCTTATCCCTGGCCCCCCGATGAGTGGGCCGGCATATATTTCGCCGGCGACATTAACAGGAATCTCGATGTTGATTTCGCCGACCTGCGGATGCTTGCCGCCCGCTGGCTCGAACGCGAACTCGTAGACGAGCCGGGCTGCTGGAATCCTTCCGAGTGTGCGGGCCAAAGCCTCGGTGACGGAACGTGCGACGGGGTCATAGACTTCGAGGATTTGGGCCGGCTCAAAAGGGCCCTTCAAAGCTGCATGGGAAACCCGAATTACGACTGCTGCGCCGATTACAATCACGACTGCTGCTGTGATTCTCTTGATATGGGTATTCTCAAGGCCAATTTCTTCACCTCCGGCTACACCCCGGCGACCGGAAATCAGGACTGTCTGCCTTAGAACCGGCGAGCAAATCGCACGGTCATAGGCATATTTGAGAGGTCGAATATGAGACGTCATGCCAAAAGAAAAGCTCTTACAATGAGTGAGTTGCTGGCGGTAATTGCCGCGGCAACGCTTGTGGTTTTTGTTTTGATGCCCGGCCTGTACCGGTCGAGGCAGACGGCGATTCGCCTGCTCTGCCAGACTAATCTGGAGGGCATCGGCCGGGCGATGACCGCCTATGCCAACGATAACGCGGGGCGCTACCCACGGGCAGGCGGTGAGGGAAGCTACTGGACAGACGCCGGAAAAATACAGAGTGCTTTCGCCATACTCTTCGAGGATGCCTTTGCGGGCCTGGTCATAGATCCGGAGACGGGCGAAGTAATCGTCCCGGGCGAAGCGACCATCACGTCGAGCTTCTACCTGTTGGTGAAGCACTCAATGGCGAAGCCGAAGCAGTTCGTCTGCAAGGGCGATATCGGCGCCGTTGAATGGAGAATCAGCGAATACTACCGTACCGTGGGCCCTGTTGGTATGGACATGAGGCGAGCCTGGGACTTCGGCGACGCCTCAAGATTCGGCGGCAGGAGCGGACCGCAGCTTCCATACCCAGGCGAGATGGTAAGCTACAGCTACCATACGCCCTACTCGCTGGAGGGCAGTATCGAGACTTTCGTGATTACGGACCTTAGCAATCCGGCCAGTCCTGTTTGCGCGGACAGGAATCCCTACCTCGACAAGAACGCGCCGCCTCCTCCCGGCGACGCCAACGGCATCCGCAGCTACAACTCCGCTTCGCACTTGGGCTGGGGACAAAACGTCCTGTATAAGGACGGGCACGTCAAGTTCGAGACAAGCCCGATTGTGGGCATCGCCGGAGACAACATCTATACTTGCAGGTACACTGCCGCAGATGACCCCTCGCTCGGCGCCGGCCCGGTAGATGACGGCGACCCCGCTGCGCGCCCACTGAATGAAACCGACGCACTATTGCTCGGCGAGCGCAACGGCAGAACGCGGTAACTGCCCCCCTTCCGCGACGGCCGCCCGGACCTTCTGCCTTTTACGGCATCTTCAGCAGGTCGAGGTCTTTGGAGCACTCGCGCATCTTACCGTGGTTCTTCCCCCGTATCCTGTCCATCCGCGTCGGGCCGCTCAGCGAACAACGGCTTCCACCTTAGTAGAACCCGCGACAATCAACGCTTAGCTTCCTGCCGCCTTTTATATTCACCCTGAACACATCGGTAAAGACCGCCACCTTATCACCTACCGGCGGCGGCGTTATCTCCAGCTCGAGCTTATAACGCCTGCCGACCTTCTCTTGACTGAGGACCTTGATGAAACCCTTATCGGAGGACGCCGATTCGATTTCGAAATCCTCGCCGTAATTGTTCAGCACCCAGAGACTTCTCGTCGTCGGCTTGCCGGCCTCAACATCGCGGACTATAATCGAAGACGGCTCGAGCGCGAATTCCGCCAACGCCGCAAAAGGAATTATCACACTGTCGCATTGCGGATAAGTCAGGCCGATTCTGACATGACCGTTCAGATTCCTTTTGAGCTTCTCTATATCCACTCTCGGCTCGAGGACAAAACTCCTCGCTTCCGCCGACCGGTCAAAAGAGACGGAAATGCAGTTACCCGTTGACGCAAAGCTCTTGATGGAAAAAGCCTGATTATCAACACTGGCAAGCTTGATTTGCGGACATGATGCATCTTCCTCTCCGAGCAGAAGCCGCAACTCCTCCGGTTCGACACGCACTTTCTCAACCAGCGTGGCTTTCGTCGTCAATTGAACCCTCGGAGACGACTTGTCGTTGCTGTAAACGTGCTGGTACTTCGTCAGGCTCCCACGAAACCTGGACGCGTCAAACTCCACGACAACGATGCCCTGCTCGCCCGGAGCGTATTCTTTCCTGCCCCCTTTCAGCGTCCCCCTGAAGCCGCAGCAGGTCTCGATTCTGTCAATCTTCAGCACGGCATCGCCGACGTTGGAAAAAGCAAACTCACAAACCTGCTTCCTTTTTGAATCCAGCTCGCCACGATCGCAAATCACTTTTTCGAACGATATTTTCGGTCCGCCTTTGCCAATCTCGGGTTGAGCGGTCGCATTTTCCGCAGGACCGGCGGAAGGCTTGGGCAACACTGGGACGGGCTTAGAACCTCCCGATACTTGAACGTGTTCGGCGCAACCAATCAGGCTCAACGTGACAGTACTGATTACAGCAAAAACCAGAATCCGGCCGCGTTCCATATAGCGCCTCCCGTAATCACCGACCCAAAATGACCGATTTATCCATACCTATAAACACAACTCACCTTTTGACAAGGTATTATGCGCCATAAAGACAATAGTAAAATCAGCCATCCGCCAACGGCGGATTCGACAATTCTTGTCCGCCATAGCTTTATGCGAAGGCGGATTGCATTTTACACTTTGATTTTTGCGTTTTTTTCAAACTAACCTGTTACCGGGTTCATACGAGAATCAGCTTAACAGAAAAGACATTCGCAGGCAACCGGCTTCGTGCTTTGGGTTAGAACAGAGAGGCGGGACAATTTGCACGATGTATAGTCAAACGCCAGACAACCCCGTGACAAATCATGGGGCCGTCCACCCGGGTGCCCGCGACGTCAGGGGAGACCCTCATCCTCCACCGGCGGCATGAGCACACAGCTTGGTTAAAGACAAACGCTTACAGCAAGCCTCATATCCGGTTCTGTAAGCTCTTTGGGGACGATGCCGCGGGCCCCCGTCCGGGAAACGGCGTCGCCGGCCAAAATCATTGATGCCGCTACGGGTTTTATCTGGCCGGCTGGGGCTACGGAGCCGATATTCTAAAATATGCTGTTTGACAACCTATCGCAGCCGGATTTTGCGACTCTTTGGCGGGTATGTCCAAATGCCTCTGTCCGCATCTGAAAATCCGCAAAACCGGCGCCCTTGCAAAACAGCCGCACAGTTAGTACCATAACGCCAACAACGCTGAGTTTACGGAGCAGATTATGGGCAGCCAAAGTACCGATTTGTCGGTGGTGGTACCATTGCTTGACGAGCAGGATAACATCACTGCGCTCTACGAACAAATCACCCAAACCTTGGCCGGCAAATATGACTACGAGATAATATTCATCGACGACGGCAGCACCGACCGCAGCTTTGCGGTATTAGCCCAATTGCAGCAGAGCGACCCAAGAATGCGCGTCATCCGCTTTCGCAAGAACTTCGGCCAGACGGCGGCACTAAGCGCCGGGTTCGCCCACGCCCGCGGCAAAGTGATAGTCGCCCTCGACGCGGACCTGCAGAACGACCCCGCAGACATCCCCAAAATGGTTGCTAAACTCAATGAAGGATTTGACGTCGTGAGCGGCTGGAGAAAAAAGAGACACGACCACGCCATTACCAGGCTCGTGCCCTCCGTAGCCGCCAACTGGCTGATTGCGAGGATTACAGGCGTCAGGCTCCACGACTTCGGCTGCACGCTCAAGGCCTACCGCAGAGAGGTGCTGGCCGAGACAAAGCTCTACGGCGAAATGCACCGCTTCATACCCGCTCTGGCAAGCTGGAGCGGCGCCACCATCGCCGAGATAGTCGTCAACCACAGGCCCCGAATCGCCGGCGCCGCCAAGTACGGCCTGGGACGGACAGTGAAGGTAATACTGGATCTGATCACCGTCAAGTTCCTCGGCTCATTCTCCACCAAGCCGATTTACATCTTTGGCGGTCTCGGCTTGGTATGCGCATTTGGGGCGATATTGGCCGGACTGGCTGTGCTCTATCAGAAATTCATCTCCGCTTCGCGTCTTCCAATGAACAGAAACCCGCTGCTGGTGCTCACCGCAATGCTGGTAACAGCCACTATTCAGCTCATTCTGATGGGCCTGCTCGCCGAACTGATGGTGCGGACGTACCACGAGTCACAGAATCGGCCGACCTACGTAATTAAGGAAATACTGGAATCGCCGGAGATATCTCAAACCTGAAAAAAGGGCATCCTGGAGATCCCTCCGCTGTTTCGGAGACGAACAGATGAGTAAAGCCGACCACAGGAAAAGGCACTCGGCAAGACATACCAAGCCACAGAATCAGAAAACAGCCGGGCCCGCCGAGCGGCCAAAGAGCAGTCAAGTGCTGATTATTCTGGCAATAGTGGTGCTGGCGGGAATCCCATTTTATCTCGGCAAGTACTTCGAGTTGAACTTCCCGGACCCCTATGACAGCGGCTCTTACGCATATTCGGCGGCACACATCCTCCTCGCGCACGCCAAAATTGGGGTTGACGAAAAGGCCAGCGCCCAGATCGGAACTTTGATGGTTAACCTGCTGGGGGTGTGGGCAAGCGGGGAATTCAGCGAGACAGGCCCCAAGGTCATGCAGATGCTTTTTCAGGCGGCCGCTTTGGTGCTCATGTTCATCGCCATGCGAAAACTCTTCGGCGTACTGCCGGCGGCGGTGGGGGTCATCGTGGCTTCGCTCTATCTTTCATCGCCCCTGATCGCCAAATTCGGCAATGTCAAGGAACAGCACATGATCGCCTTTATGGTGATAGGCGCAAGCTGTTTCATCCTCCATCAACTGGGCGGAAAATGGTGGTGGGCGGTGCTGGCCGGGGCATTTGTGAGCTGGGCGCCCCTGTTTAAGGCCACCGGGACCTCGGTAGTCGGGGCGATGGGGCTTTTCGTGATTGCCCAGCCCTTTCTCAAACACAGAACCTTTCGGCAAACAGGTGTCGATATCCTGCTGCTGTTGGCCGGTGTGGTCGCTGCCATTGGCCCTTTGTACGTCTGGATACTGGTGTGGAACGTCCAGTTGAGTCTGCCCTATTCTTTCGTCTGGCAGACGTTGGGCAAGTTTCTCCCGGCCGGCGGTGCGGCCGCCGGCGCCGCCGCTGCGCCGGCAAAGGCAGCATCGGATTACCTGGGCGAGGGCCGAAAGCTCGTACCTTTTTCCGACCAGTGGCCCAAAGTCATAAGGTTCTACTGTGTGCTCATACTGCCCATCGCCCTTTCCGTCGGCGCGATTGGCGCACGAATACTGCGTATGATTGCATCGGCGGTCGCACCGGAAAAAACAAAGGCGAACAAATACGACCGATTCGTCCTTTTGCTTGCTGTGTGGTGGCTGCTGGATATGGCATTCGTGTGGATAAGCCCGCGGTCATACGAGCAGTATTACCTGCCTCTTACCGCCTCCGGGGCTATGCTCGGCGGATATTTCATCGCACTGTATCGTGACCGCTGGTCAAGGAAACCTGTCATGCCGACGAGGGACATCTTTGCCCTGCTTGACTTCGTGTTCCTGGCGGCATGGGTAATTGCGGCTTGGCTGGTCGTGCGGCTAAGCTTCCGGGTTCTCGTCAAAGCATCCGATGCAAACGGTATGTACGGGGACTATCGCACGATTCTCAGTGCTGGCGTTATTATTCTTGGACTGGGTTTGATAGGCATGTTGGGAGACCGGCTTTCAAAAACTGCCAACAAATTCAGGTGGGGTCTGATAGGTGCTTTGGGTCTGGTCTGTATGGCAATAATGTCGTGGCATATATTCTTCGGGGTCGAAACCAGTCCCTTCTCGGGCCAGCCGTACGGAAGACCGAACAGGGGCTACGTACAAAAGTACGATGAGATATCCGCCCGCGTCAGGAGCGACGGGAAAGGGCCATGGGAGCAAGTGGGTGAGTATATACGCCTGCACTCCGACCCGACCGACAAGATGTACGTGTGGGGCTGGTACCCGGGGATATACGTCAGTGCCCAGAGGTTCAGCTCCGCCTCCAAGTGTGTAATGATGCCGCGACCCGCACCGGCCGTGCTGGCCGAGATGGTGGCCGAACTATTGGCCGAATTCGAAAAGGAAAAACCCAAATTCATTGTCGATTCGCGCAAACGCCACGTCCCTATGGAAAGACCTCCTTATGAACTGTGGCCGATAGTGCCAAAAGGACTCGCGGGGATGAACAGAACCTGGTTCCTGCCCGTTAACAGGGACGTAATTGCCGGGTACGACGAGATGTACAGTGCCGACCTTCGCAAGCGCTTCGGCGACGACGAAGCCGACCGGTATATGGCGCTGGCGCCGCTTAGAAAGTTCGTTATGGAAAACTACGAGATTGTGGAGCCTCTGCAATATTTTCCCACGCCGGGCTGGCAGCGACTCCTTCATAATATCTTTTACGAGCACGTACTATTTCGCTTGAAAAATCCCGACAAAACACAATGAATTAGACATCAGACCTGGCATACAAGCGCCAATTAGCGAAGGAAAACCGTCTGGTGAACAGCTATAACCGCAAGTGCCATGTCGTCATCGTCGGAGCCGGATTTACCGGACTGGCGGCGGCCTATGAGATTGCACGCGAGAATATTGCCGTTACCGTACTTGAGAAAAGCCCCGACATTGGAGGGCTGGCATCCAGCTTCAGGACAAGAGGACAGCAGTTGGAGGCTTTTTACCATCATTGGTTCAAGAGTGACCGCCACGTGATGGATTTAGTCAACAGCCTTGGTTGTCAGAGCCAGCTTCTCTCGATACCCACAAAGACAGGGGTCTGCTTTCGGAACACATTCTTCAAATTGTCGAGCCCTCTTGATGTCCTGCGATTCAAACCGCTGGGCCTGTTGGACCGTGTCCGGCTTGGGCTGATGGTTCTTAAGGGGCGACGCGTAAAAGACTGGAGGCGATTGGAATCGGTAACCGCTCAGGAATGGATACCAAAGCTGTGCGGCAGGAAGGTTTATGAGGTGGTCTGGGCGCCGCTTTTGCGCGGCAAGTTCGGACCTTTTGCTCAGACAGTATCGGCAGTTTGGTTCTGGAACAAACTCTTATTGCGCGGCGGCAGCCGCGACCGTGCCGGCAATGAGGTACTGATCTATTACCGAGGAGGGTTTGCTGCTTTGCTGGAGAAAATAGCGCATGAAATCACCTCTCTGGGAGGGACAATCAAGCTCCAAGAACCTGCCGAGAAGTTGATTGTGCAGAATGGCTGTGTTCGGGCAGTTCAAACACCGCAGGGCCTGATAGAAGCCGACGCAGTCATTGCAACACCTGCGCTGCCGGTCATCGCGGACTTGCTCGAGGGTAATGCATCCGAAGAATACCTCGTTGAGCTGCGAGCAGTCAAGTATCTGGCCAATCTATGTCTGGTATTGGAGCTCTCGCACAGGCTTTCAGATATCTACTGGATCAATGTGCTCGACCCCGATTTTCCCTTTGTCGGCGTGATCGAGCACACAAACCTGGTTCCCGCCGAAACCTACGGGGGCAGCCACATTGTATATCTGTCCAAATATCTTCCGGAGACGGCGGAATTGTATCGGATGGAAGAAAATCAGATTTTCGAGTTTTCCCTGCCGTTCATTGAGCGCATGTTTCCGAGGTTCGACCAGGCATGGGTCGAACGTTATCAGGTATTCAGGACGCCCTACGCGCAGCCCGTCGTGGAGTGTAACTACAGTCGAAGCATCCCCTCAAGCGAGACCCCGATAAAGGGGCTCTATATCGCCAGCATGGCGCAGATATATCCCGAGGATCGAGGCACCAACTACGCAGCCCGTGAAGGGACGCGCATCGGCCGGCTGGTGACAAATCAAATCAGGCATAATAACCCGACATGTTCAAGGGTGGAAAAGTGAGAAAGCACAAGAAGGTTCAATCGCCCAAGACAGCGAAGACGAACGTCGAGCAAAAGCCCGCAGGCCGAAGACCCACAGTCACCTGGGCTTCTTTGGCGGCAATACTCCTGTTGTCTCTTCTCTTGCGCCTGGCCGGTATTTGGCGAACGGAACCCATGGATTGGCACTCAGATGAATATGCCCTTGCCAAGTCGGTAGTGGTTTTGGGTAATAACGGCAGCATCGGTTTGAAGCCGCTTTATAACTGGCCCTCGTGCAGTGTCATTCATGCCCTGGGGTATGGTCTTTATGCCTTGAAGAGGTGGCTCGGCCCGTACACCTACGAAAATGTATTGATGGCCCAAAGATTAATGAGCACCGCAGCATCGACGGCAGCGGTGTTTATGGTTTTCCTTTTTATAAAGAAATTATTCTCACTCAGAGCCGGATTGTTCGCGGCAATGTTCGTTGGGGTCGCAATGTTGCCCGTGGAACAAGGTCATTACGGGACAATCACAAGTATTGTTGTGTTGATTGTTGTGAGCGTTATGCTGTTGAGCTACGACCTGTTTGATGTTGCCCAAAATCAAACCGCCCAGCTTAAGGCCGGAAGGTGCTGCCTGGTTGGTCTGTTGTGTGGCTGGGGGATTGCAGGCAAGTGGACTATCCTGTTGTCGGCTATTCCCATTTCGGGGGCTTTCTTTCTGAGTCTCTGGGCATATCGGAAAACGGGCAGATTGAGCGAATTCATAAAGATCAACTCGAAAAGGGCCGCCATTATCATTGCGATGCTCGTAATAGCCTTTCTCGCAGGTTGTCCGGATATCCAATTTGCCCCCGACAAAGTCATTGAAGGTTTCAATTATGAGATGCGACACCATAAAACGGGGCATTACGGCGGTTTCACAATCGATGACTTTACGTGGCACCACAGGATTCTGCGAACAGGCAGGATGTTAGAGGAATCCGGAAACATATACTTTCTAATCGCAGGAATTGCAGCAATAGTTTTTTGTCTGCTCAAGCCGACCAGGCCGAGGGTGTTTCTTCTGTGGACGATGTTGATATGGTTAATGGTTGTATACCGGAATTTCGTAACAGGCAGGAGGCACCACATGATTCCGTTTTATGTAATGCTGATGCTTGTCGCAGCGGCTTTGGATGTCGGGACAAAAAGCCGAATTGTCCGGCTCCGATTTTTCGGCTGGGCAGCCTTCGTCTTTCTGACCATTGGCGGGATTTTGTATACATGCATTACCATCAGTCCATTGTGGAGGCCCGACCCGATGCTTGAATGCTCAAAATGGATTAAGGCCAATGTCCCGCGAGACAATGGTCTCAGCTGGATGTATCCCAGCCCACGACTCGACAAAAGCCTGGCAAACATATATCCGGTCAATGCCCCGCCGGGCAAGGACCAGTATATTGTCGTCAAACACGGGGAAATGCGCACATTCACGCAGCACCCCCCTACCCGGCAAATAGTGCCCAGCGAATGGTTCCCCAAGCAGCCGCCTTCTATGGAAATCCTTGTTCTCTATGCACAAATGAACGCCGGCGGCGGACCCGACGTCACGCTCGTAAAGGACTTCTATCCCAAACCAAGCTTTCTCGGACTGGATTCGAGGCTCTTTTTCCAGACTCCAGGCCGACTGCGGATTATGGCCAGTCGCGGCATCAGCCTGTTCCGCCTCAACAGAACGACAGAACCGCAGGGAACCGATGCAAGGTAATTGCAGAATCCTTATGCTTAATTATGAGTTTCCGCCGATCGGCGGCGGTGCCGGACACGCTCACCTCTGTCTTCTCAAAGAGTACGCCGGCAACGACCAATTGACGATAGATGTACTGACGTCTGCACCTGAGCCGGGCTTCTACAAGGAGAATTTTTCTGAAAATATCACCATTTACAAGGTGGGCTTACACAAAAAGAGTTTGCACTTTTGGCGCAAGGTGGAAGTGATTGAATGGCTGGTTAAAGCGGGCTTTCATTACCGAAAGCTTCTGAGGGAGAACCGTTACGACCTGGCGCATGCATTTTTCGGCTTTCCCACCGGCTGGTTGTGCTACCGAAGCGCAAACGGACTACCGTATATGATTTCACTGCGGGGCTCGGACGTGCCCGGTTACAACATCCGTTTAGGTCTGGACTACAAGCTCCTGGCCGGTCTTTTCCGCAGAATCTGGGCCGGCGCCTCCGCAATAGTAGCCAACAGCAAGGGCCTGCGAGACCTTGCGCTGGATTTCATGCCCGCTCTGAAAATAAAAGTCATACCCAATGGTATCGACATTGAAAAATTTAGGCCTCCAGAGGAGCAAATTCTTAAAGAGCCGATACAGCTTCTCACCGTGTGCAGGCTCATCAGCAGAAAGAGAATAGACCTGCTCATAAGGGCGGCCGCCCGGGCAAAGGAGCTCAACCTCGATATACAGCTCAATATCGTGGGCGAGGGCAATCTCATGGAACCGCTCCGGAGATTGGCAAATGAACTGGAACTAACTGACAATGTGGTTTTCATGGGAAGGGTCCCTCCCGAGCAAATGCCGAACGTTTACCGCGACAATGACCTCTTCGTCATGAGCAGTGCGCACGAAGGCATGAGTAACGCCATGCTCGAAGCAATGGCGTCAGGCCTTCCGATTATTACGACACAGTGCGAAGGAGTGGAAGAACTGATAGGTGACAACGGCATTGTGGTACAAGAAGCTCACGCTGAAGCAATTGCCGAGGCCGTAATGCAATTAGCCGATGACCGGCAGGGCTACAAGAAAATGTCGGCCTCGGCCCGCTCTCGGGCCGAGCGATTCAGTTGGAAATCGGTGGCCGAGAGCTACTTGAGCATCTATGATGCGGTTCTGAACACAACCGGAAAAGGACCGTGAACCGGCAGAAAAGTCGCCGATTCGACGCCGACCTTTGGCAAATACCACACGATTTCGACAGCGAAAAAAACCACGCCGGAAAATCAATAAAAACGAAGATCTTATTGACTTTCCGGCAGGCTTGTGTATAATCTATACCCGGTACATAGGGGGGCGTACCACTGGGCGTGAACTCGGACGGTAAGGCAACGGGGCTTTATTTAGTGGAGGAAAAGAACATGGAAACGAGGAAGAACACATTTTTTGCCGTATTGTGTGCGCTTTTGGCCCTGAGCGGTTCTGCTCTGGCACAATGGACCGAACCCGTGCCGGTAACCGAGATTAACACCGAAGAGTTGAGGGAGTGGACGCCTTATCTGTCTTTCGACGGGCTGTGTCTTTACTTCGCCCAGGGACGGGGCACAAGCGGCCGGCACTTGCGAATATACCAGGCCTGCCGTGAGGAGCCTTCCGGCCCTTTCACGTCGATCATGGAGGTGCTGAGGGCAGGTGATGATGTGTATCATCCCTGGGTCTCACCTGATGGTATGAGGTTGTATTATATCGTGGAAGAGGGTACAGACTATGTCCTCAGATTGAGCCAACGTGATTCCATGTATGAGCCCTGGCCTACCGGCGCCCAAATACCGGAAATAAACTCACTGGGCTGGATTGAAAGCGTCTCCCTCACAGCCGACGAGCTGATTCTCGTCTTCAGCGGAAGGAACATCGGGGGCGGGCAAGGCGGACGGGATATCTGGATGGCCAGCCGCCCCGATACAGGTTTGCCCTTTGATAACGTGGTAAACCTGAGCGAGCTGAACACTTCCGGCAATGACGGCAGTGCTTCGGTTTCACCAGACGGATTGACGGTCTTTTTCGCGTCGGACCGTAACGGGCTGGGCCAGATATTTGTGGCGGCTCGTCCATCGTTGGATGCGCCGTTTGGCCCGCCAGAGCTGCTGTCGGTTCTTGATAGTGCCGGCACGGCCAACGCTCAACCGGCCGTGAGCAGTGACGGGACAGCGCTCTACTTCACCAGGTTTTACGCAACAGAGCGCACGGATATCTGGGTGTCTTATTTGGAGCGGCTTTCAGTTGCGGTAAATATCAAGCCCGGGGCCTGTCCAAATCCGGTCAATCCGGCCAGCCGCGGGGTTCTGCCCGTAGCCATATTGGGCTCAGAGGATTTGGACGTGAACACGATTGATATCGCTACCATTCGACTGGCGGGCATCGCTCCAATCCGCAGCAACTATGAAGATGTGGCAACGCCGGTCATCGACGGCAACGAGTGCGAATGTAACACCGAAGGCCCCGATGGTTACACTGACCTGACCCTCAAATTTGGGACCCAGGCCATCGTGGAAAAACTGATGAATATTCTCGGCGACCTCGTTGCAGGGGACGAGTTCGTGCTGACCCTTGCCGGCTCACTGGCCGACGGGACGCCCATTGAAGGCGCCGATTGCATCGTAATTGTCGGGAAAGTGCCGAGGTCGCTGGCCGCAAAAATCGCGGATCTCAACGAAGACGGCGTGGTTGACCTGTTCGACTTCTGTATGGTGGCCAAGTACTGGCTGGAGCCCAGCGCCGCAGGCTACTGACCGACTCATATTTATATAGACGGCGTTTGTGTCTAACTTGCGTTATCACTAAAGGCGTGGTTTTCTATGCTTGCAAAGCCACGCCTTAATTCTATACTATTGGTCTTGCCGACTTTTCAGAGACCGTCATCAGGAAGTTCGCAAGCGAGTGCCCGTCGCCGTAGGGAACAAGCTGAGAAGTCGCCGTTGGAATACGCACCCGTGGAGCGCAGCTAAGAAGCGATTGAGAGAAACAGAATGAATCGGGATGTCAGGCCAATCGGGGTGTGCTTCATTGCCCCAAAAGCATACCCTCTCTTTAATCGGGATGTTGAGGAGTTTTTTGGAGGAGCAGAGGTCGATCTTTACTTGCTGGCAAATGAACTGGCAAAAGATGGAAACTTCAAGGTCAGCTTCATTACCGCCGACTACGGCCAGGAGGAGACTGCTGTCATTGGGGGCGTTACCGTAATCAAGAGCCTTGATTTCAAGAAGAATCCTCTGTCCGGCGCGATTCGCATCTGGCAGGCTATGCGAAAGGCGGACGCCGATGTATACATGCTGAAGACCGCCTCGCCGGGAGTGCCTCTGGTGGCTGCTTTCTGCCTGCTTCACAAAAAGGTCTTCGCCTACAAGACGGCCAGCGGTAAGGAGTGTAACGGAAGGTACCTCAAGGAGCACTTTCTTCTTGGCAGAACCTTTGTGTGGTCCCTGCGAAAAGCCGGCGTTGTTTTTGCACAGAAAGTGGCAGACAAAGAGAACCTCGAACGAACGACAGGCATTTCGGCAGTTGTGCTGCCCAATGGGCATCTGCTTCCCGCTTTGTCTGAGCACGAGCGGAACATCATACTCTGGGTAGGTCGCAGCGACCCTGTAAAAAGGCCCGGACTGTTTGTGGAGCTTGCCAAAAAAGTACCTGACGAACACTTCGTCATGATCTGCCAGCGAGCGACGGGCGATAAGAATTATGAGGCGCTCGTCACAAGGTCCAACGAGGTAAAGAATCTGGAGTTTATTGAGCGCGTGTCTTTTCACAACATCAAGACCTATTTCCAGCGGGCAAAGGTACTTGTCAACACGAGCAGCTCGGAAGGATTTCCGAACACGTTCATCCAGGCGGGAAAGTGGGCTACGACGATTCTGACGCTCAAAGTGAATCCTGATGGATTTCTGGATGAATACGCCTGCGGGATTTGCTGCAACGATGACTTCCATCGCCTCGCTGATTCGCTCCGAGCAATGCTTGCCGGCAACAAATACTCCGAGTACGGCAAAAATGCCAGAACCTACGTGGAACAGAACCACGATATCACGAAAATCGTCGAAAAATACAAAAAACTGTTTGGACAGCTTGTTGGAAATGGAACGATTTGCTTTCGGAAAGAACTGGAGTAAGTTCTCTGAACGCCTGCGAAATGAAGATTACCTCAAGGCAAGAGAGTCTCTGGAGAAACTAATTCCGGACCTTGAGGGCAAGACCTTCCTGGATGTCGGCAGCGGCAGCGGATTATTCTCCATCGCAGCAAGTGCTTTGGGCGCGAAGAAGGTGCGCGGATTCGACGTTGACCCGGAAGCCGTGACAACCGCACAGAGCCTTGTCGAAAAGGTTTGCACCTGGGACCCACGTGTGAACAAAGACGTCATTAGTTTTGAGGTCAAGTCAATACTAAACGAAAACATCGGCTCACCACGCTACGACGTAGTTTATAGTTGGGGCGTGCTGCACCACACGGGTGACATGTACCGGTCATTTGCTGCGATCATGAATTTGGTGGCAGAAAAAGGGTCCTTGGTAATCGCAATCTACAACAAGCACTTCACTTCACCTGTATGGAAGGGGATAAAATACACCTATGTCAAGAGTCCTGGCTTTGTTAGAAAAATGCTCGTTTGGGCCGTGATGGTGGCGAAGTATATAGCAGCCCTTGTTATCTCGCGACAAAATCCGTTGAAGAAAAAACGCGGCATGCATTACTACACTGATGTCGTGGACTGGGTCGGTGGATATCCATACGAGTATGCCTCTGTAGACGAGGTTGTCGATTTCTTCCGGACACACGGATTCATACTCAAGAAACTAATAAGGACCAAAGGATTCACCGGATGTAACGAGTTTGTTTTTGAGAAAGAAGCGTAGATGTGCGGCATACTCGGCTTCAATTGGGAAGACGAAAAAGCAATAAAGTCGTTGGCCTCTTTACTCACACATCGAGGTCCTGAGCAGGAAGGATTTCACATCGGCGATGGCGTCTCTATCGGGCACAAACGACTGCGCATTCTCGACTTGTCCGAAAAAGCCAGGCAGCCGTTGTACAACGAAGACCGGACAATTTGCGTATCTTACAACGGAGAAATCTATAATTTTGAAAGCCTCCGTGTTATACTTGAGCAAAGGGGCCACAAATTCGTTTCCAAGACCGACTCGGAGGTCCTGGTCCACGGTTATGAAGAGTGGGGAACCAAATTACTCGAAAAAATAAATGGGCAGTTCGCTTTCTGCATCTTCGATCAGAAAGAGAATATTCTCTTTCTTGCCCGGGACCGGCTGGGCATAAAGCCGCTTTATTATTACTGTCGGGATAATAAGTTCATCTTCGGCTCGGAACTGAAAGTATTCCTAAAAAGTGACATTCCCAGGCAGATAGACAATACCGCCCTCAATTATTACCTGCTTTTTGGCAACACGCCCTCCGGACAATCCATAATCGAAAATATAGAAAAAATGTTGCCCGGCTCATATCTTGTCTATGACCTCGCCTCCCGAAGAATCAGGGAGTATAAGCGATTCTGGACTTTTAGCTTTTCCGAAGATTCGCACATCTGCGAAAAGGAGGCTGTGGAGGAGGTCAAAAAGAGACTTGATGAATGCGTCAGGATAAGGCTCATTTCTGATGTTCCATTAGGGGCTTTTCTCTCCGGCGGCGTGGACAGCTCCATAATCGTCTGCCTGATGAGAAAATATGTCAAAGACTTGAACACCTTCTCCATAAAGTTTGACCGGCCTGGGTACAATGAGTCAGTCTATGCCAAAATCGTCTCGGATATGTTTCAAACTACCCATCACGAGATTGAGTTCGATGCCCAGACAGTAAGAGAGTTAATCTCCGAACTGCCCTATTACTATGATGAGCCTTTTGCCGACCCCTCGATGATACCTACGTGCCTGGTCTCACAAGTCGCAAAACAGCATGTAACGGTCTCTCTCTCCGGCACCGGCGGCGACGAATTGTTCGGGGGCTATCCCCGTTACAAAGAATTTGTTCTCCTAAGGAAGCTGAACCAACTACCCTGGCTGACTAAACAACCATTGAATTACTCAATAGAACTGGTGAATCTATTGCTTAGAAATGACAAACTCAACAAGTTACAGACATTCATGGGGCAGCGCGAAGACAGCCACACTGTTTATCTGAAATTGTTCAGCTATATGTTCCGCTACAAAGACGAGGGATCCGGAAAACTGGCTGAATTCGACTATCTTAGAAAACACTTCGGATATAAGAGCGATGTTACCAACGCCCTCAATTTCGACATAAACGAATATCTGCCCGACTGCCTGCTCACCAAAGAAGACCGGGCCTCCATGGCTGTTAGCCTCGAGGCTCGAGTGCCTTTCTTGGACCACACGCTGGTCGAATTTGCAGCGGCAATTCCGCCGAGGCTCAAGATATGTCGCGGCGTGAAGAAATACATCCTGAAAAAAGCCTTTTCTGATGTCCTGCCGAGAAAGATATTGTATCGCAGAAAAAAGGGCTTTGCAGTCCCGTTGGTACATTATTTCAGGAATGAGTTGAAGGACTTTGCTTATTCCCGTATTTTTGATTCCGAGCAGCTTGATTATTACGACAGGAGTTTGGTGAAGAGTTTATGGCTGAAACATCAAGCAGGGCGTGCCGACTATTCTCGCCTCTTCTGGAGCATCATCATGTTTAACCTGTGGTACGAGAGATGGATGGCCTGAACAGGAATGGAGCAGATGCGTTGGCCGGCCCGCTGCCGAGGATATCGTTGCGCATTATTGTCAGCCGCCAGTCCTCCAGCTCGAAGACGATATGGGGGTATTTCCTGCGGGCCAAATCGAGCACCTCCTGAATTCGGGACAGCTCTACAAGCTTCTGGAAATCGCAGCTTTGAATGGGCGCATCGCCCACAACAATCCTGCCACGCTCCCCAAGGGCCTTGGCCGCGAAATCAATGACATATTTTACCAGAGACGGATGAGTAATAAGGCACTCAAGGCTCCCTCGCGGATTGTAATGCTTGACCCAGTTCGGCTTTATTACAACAACGCCCTTCGGTTCGACAAGATCGCCGAAGGGATTTCCCGGATTCCGGCCCCACGCTTCAAAAAGGCTGCGTAGTGAGCGATAAACAGGGTTACTGCCGTCGTCGTATGGAAACGTCGGATATTCTGCTTGCGTCTTGATAACGAACACACTATTTTCCACAGAGGTCTTCCTTAATATCTCGACAGCATCGTGCTGACCGTTCTTTTGCAGTTGCTGAGGACTTACCCAGGGCCAAGCATAGGAATCATACGCGGTCGCGCAAGCAAACAACACCGCCAGAGCCAAAGTTATATATTCCTGCGCGATTGTAGCTGATCCGCGTCTGAGTGCAAGCCACAACTGCAGGTCCTTGATCCTCAGAGCTACGTCCATTGTAACTGATCCGCGTCTGAGTGCAAGCCACAACGGGCTGGCCGGCAACCGGCTTTTGCCGAAAATTGTAACTGATCCGCGTGTGGGTGCGAGGATAGCAGAAAAGGAGGGGTCAGGGGCCGGTTGTCGGAGAGCAAGGGGGAACAGGACCGCATAGAGCGGGTAGCGGACAGTGTATGGGGGGAGTGAATGTCCAATATCGAACAAGCAATGTCGAATTTGGAAGTATGGATTCCGTATCCAGTGCGGAATGACAAGGACGTCGCCGTATCGGCGGCCTTGCAAATGATAAAGGATTATTGATGAAGGATTATTTGGGTGGAATGGATTCCTGTCAGGTACATTCGCCGGGACAAGTTGCGCAGGAATGAGGGGGGCGACGTCATTGTTTTGCCGGCTGACCCTCGATATCGGCAGTACAAGCCTTGATCGCCCCGGATTTGGTGGGGATACCGCGAAAAAAAGCCGGGCGGACTATTGGCACGGGGCTGCATTTTCGGTATCATATTGGTTCAAGGCATCGTTATCAACGGCGTGTCGGCCGGTGAAGACCGCGCTGCAGCGGCAGAGCACGTTAACGCTAACTCGACTTGGAAAGGAAAAGCTATGGACAAGCACAAGATTACGCGGCGGAATTTTCTGCGCAATACGTCTCTGGCTGCGGCCGGTGCGTTGGCGGCAAGTGTGAAGGCTGAGGAATCCGGCGGCTCGAAGGCTGGTACGTCAGCCGATACGTCGAAGATACTAAACTACAATCAGCAGATGGGCTATCGCCGATTGGGCAAGACAAATCTGATGGTTTCCGAGGTGAGCCTCGGCGGGCACTGGAAGAACCGCGAGGCCGGCAGGTACTGGGGCAAATTTGCCAATGACGAAGTCCCGCCTGATGTTGCCAAGAACCGCACCGAGGTAGTCAGCGCCTGCACCGACGTTGGTATCAACTACCTCGACATAACAACGCCCGCTGAATGTCTCGCATACGGGGTTGCGCTGAAGGGCCGACGGGACAAGATGTACGTCGGGGCCGATGATTACACGCTTTGCCCGCGCAGCGATGAACGCTGCAACGTCAAGGACCAGACGTTCAACATCGAGGAGTGTCTGCGGCGTCTTCAGACGGATTACCTCGACATATGGCGGCCGCAGGCAAAGATGGATGGAAAGAACACGGACGAGCACGTAGCTGTTATGATCGAGACGTTCCAGAATCTGCACAAGCAGGGGAAGATCCGGCACCTCGGCATTTCCTCTCACTCGCGACCCTGGTTCGAGCATGTCATCGAGACCTTCCCGGAATTCGAGATGGTGATATTCCCGTGCAGCGCCAAGACGAAAGAGAAGGGCAAGCCCCCAACGAAGGACAATATTGAAGAGGTCAATCCTGGGCACGGCGCGGACCAGACGCAGAGTATCTTCGAGAAGCTTCGTGAGCGGAACGTCGGGCTTGTCACCATCAAGCCATTTTTTGGCGGCGGGCTGTTCGAGAGCTGCGGCAAGCTCAAGTTTCCCGTGATGGGTGTGGGCAGCAAGGATGAGAACGACCTGGCCCGGCTGACTCTTCAGTGCATCATTGCCAACGACGCCATTACCGCCACGGTGCCGGGTTTGAGCACGGTTTATGAGGTGGAGAACGCGGCGCGGGCTTCCTATACGAGGCAGCTTGCGATGACGCCTGCGGATAAGGAATGGCTCATGAATATAACCGACCGCCAATGGACGCAACTGCCGCAGGATTACAGGTGGCTGCATGACTGGGAATTCGTGTAGCCGAGGATCGGGCGGGCGGGCGTGAGTAAAGCCTGCCGAAAGGGTCTATCCTTGTGGTTCGCTTTGGTTGAAGGAGAAAGCTTCTGCACACTTGTGACGTCCGAGCCAGATCTTCTTTGGCGGCGGCGCTGCCGACCCTCATGTTTTTCGCCTGCGCTTTTGCGGTTTGTCTTGCGCAGGATCGGCAGGAGGAAAAAACGGCCGGCGAGAAACCCGCTTCCGTTTCCAACAGTCTGTGCCATGTCTGTCACTATGACCTTCAGACGGAGGAGATAACGACCGACCATTTGGCACAGGGCATCGGCTGCGTCATTTGCCACGGGGCATCCTCACACCACATGCACGATGAAATGCTGATGACAAAGCCTGATATTCTGTACGGGCGAACCGAGGTTGAGCCGATGTGCAAAGGGTGCCACGTGGCTCACAAGGACCCCAATTCGGTGGCCGCGTTTCGCAGGGGATGGGCCGGGCGGACCCGCCCCAACGGCCGGGCGGTAACGGATGAATCAATCTGCACCGACTGCCACGGAACCCACAACATAATAAAGAAAATGGCAAATGAATCCGACAAAGACCATACCGCTGAGTGGACCCCTCTCTTTAACGGACAAAACCTCGACAACTGGCGGACCTCGGGCGGCGCTTCGTGGACCGTCAAGAGAGGCGCGATTGTCGGAACTGCCGACCAAAACGGCGGGGGCGGAGAACTTTGGACGAGTGATGTTCATGCAGATTACCTGCTCGCGGTGACATTCCGCACGACCTGGCCCATTCACGCCGGTATCTGGCTGCGCGACCCGAACGGTCCGAGGATCGAAATCTTTCAGAATAACAAGCCGGAAGCCTTTACGGGGAGTGTTTCGGTGCGCAAGCGGGAACTGGTGCTCGTGAACCTGCGGCAGGACGTTTTTGATCCGGAGGCGTGGAACACCATCTCAGTTAAGGTGCAGGGCGACCGGATTGCGGTCTGGCTCAATGGTGAGGAGATTGGGGCGGTCAGGGTGAAAGGGGCCGGCAGGGGTAGAATCGGGCTGCATCTGGAAGGCGGCGCGGCAGATAAGGCCGCCGAGCTGCGGGTCCGCGAGGTGCTCATCCAGCGTTTGGAAGAATCGCGGGAGAAGGCGACCACGACATCCGGCAATTAGGGTGTCCGTTTTGGAATAACTGTATCGCCGAAAATATTTGTTCCGCCTCGAAAAGGTTTTTTTGAGGCCGACGGATTTAGGAGAAAATTATGTCGAGCAAATTTAACACCGTCGTTTGCATAGCTTTGCTGGTCATCGCAGGCGGATGCGGCAGCGTGACTGAAGACAAAGAATCGGGGCTTTCACCACTTTTTAACGGCAAAGACCTGACAGGCTTCGAGGCGACCGGCAACGCAAAATGGGTCGTCAAGGATGGGGCGATAATCGGAACACAGGGTGAGAACAACGCCCCCGGAGACCTGCTAACCGAAAGGGCGTACAAGGACTTCTTCGTTAGCGTCACGTACAAGGTCGAGTGGCCCTGCAACAGCGGCGTCTGGTTCCGGTACCAGTCGCCTGATAAGGCCTACCAGGCCGACATACTCGAATACAAAAAACCCGAGTGTTATTCCGGCACGCTATACTGTCCGGGCAAGATGTTCCTGGCGATGAATACCGACAAGGGCCTTGTGAACCGCGAAGGCTGGAACACGATCTCGGTCCGCGCCGAGGGAAATCATATCCAAATATGGATTAACGACCATCAGGTCGCTGATGTCCATGATGACACCTCCGATTCGGGTCTTATCGGCTTTCAGGTTCATCCCGGCGCGCAGCTCAGTCCGAACAAAATCATCATTCGTGAAGTCCTGCTAAAGTCGCTGTAAACCAACGAATGTCCTGTCGGCCGACCCAAGTACGCGGGCGCTTCTCTGTCGTGCGGGCGCGCTTGCGGCGCCGCCCAGGCCTTTGAGGTGCTCGGAAAATAGCTTTGATATGCGCAGGATTGCTGCTAAACTTATCGCCGACAATTGCCCTGGCACCGGTTTTTGTGCGAGGAAGTGAAGGTAACGTTATTGTTGAGGTACAAGAAATGAGCGAATTTTCTGTTAGCCCGGCAGGCAAAGAATTCCCCATTCCCAATCGTGACGAGTACGCCGCCGAGCTCGAGCGTGTCGAATCGCTTGTGCAAGCAGCACGCAGCCAAGGCAAGGAAATCGTTGTCGTGATGGGGGTCGGCTTTGTCGGTGCCGTGATGGCCGCCATCATCGCCGATACCGTCGATAAGAAGACCGGCAAACCCAGCAAGTTTGTCATCGGCTGCCAGAGGCCGAGCACGCGAAGCTATTGGAAGATACCGCTGCTCAATGGAGGTCAGTCACCTGTAAAGGCAGAGGACCCCGAGGTTGAGCCCATGATTGCCCGGTGCGTGCTCGAAAAGAAGACGCTCGTTGCCACGTACAACAGCGACTGCCTCAAATTAGCCGACTGCGTGGTCGTCGATGTCCAGTGCGATTATACGAAGAACGACCTCGGCAATATGCGGACGGGGAAGGCCGAAATGACCGCGCTCGAGGCAACGATGAAGACCATCGGCGACAAAGTCCCGCCCGATTGTCTGACGCTTATCGAGACCACTGTCGCACCCGGCACCACGGAATTCGTAGCCTGGCCCATTATGAAAAGAGCATTCGCTGCGCGCGGCATAAAATCAGAGCCGCTGCTGGCCCACAGCTTCGAGCGTGTCATGCCCGGCCGGCAGTACGTCGCGTCGATACGCGATTTTTGGCGCGTGTGCTCGGGGTGCAATGCGCAGGCGAGAGCCCGAGTCGAAAAGTTTCTCAACGAGGTCCTCAACACGCGGGAATATCCCCTCACCGTTATGGACCGCCCCATCGAATCGGAGACAACGAAAATCGTCGAAAATTCCTACCGCGCCGCCATACTCGCATTCCTCGACGAGTGGAGTCTATTCGCCGAGCGAAACGGCGTGGACCTCATCAAGGTCATAAAGGCGATAAAGGTCCGCCCAACGCACAGCAACATCATATTCCCGGGCCCGGGCATCGGCGGGTACTGCCTGCCAAAGGACGGCGGCCTCGGCTACTGGGCTTACAAGCACATCCTCGGATTCGATGACGACATCTTCAGAATTACCCCAACCGCAATCGACATCAACGACAGACGCGGCCTGCATGTCACCACACTCGTCAGGGACGCGCTCAAGAACATGGGAAGAGAAATCGCCGGCGCCCGGATACTTCTGTGCGGCGCCAGCTATCGACAGGACGTCGGCGACACCCGGTACAGCGGCTCGGAAATAGTCGTGAGAAAACTGACCGAAATGGGTGCCGAAATCCGGGTCCATGACCCATACGTCGAGCACTGGTACGAGCTTGAAACTCAGGATACGTACCCCGCACCGGGACGCTCATGGGCGAGGTTCTTCCGCAATCAGGAGGGGCTGGCGGATGTACGTGTTCAGCACGACCTCGCCGGGGCCCTGGAGGGCGTGCACGCGGTGATTCTGGCCGTGCCCCACGCGCCTTACCTCGACCTCGACCCCGGCGATATAGTACAATGGGCCGGTGCGCCGCCGGCGGTCATTGACTGCTTCGGCATCCTCGACGACAATAAGATTCGCCGCTTTCTTGAGCTCGGCTGCGAAGTGAAGGCCCTGGGCCGCGGCCATGTTCAAAGAATAAAGCAGGAAATTCAAGCTCGAAAGCAAAGTTGAGATGGACATCAAGAAGAAACGAATAGCCATCCTGGCGCCGGTGGCCTGGCGAACGCCACCACGGGAATATGGGGCCTGGGAAACGGTGGCCAGCAATATCACCGAGGGGCTGGTCGCGCGAGGCTGGAAAAATGTCACCCTCTTTGCAACGAAAGAATCAATCACAAAGGCAAAACTCGTCGGCTGGATCGACAGGGGCTATGAAGAGGACAAGAGCCAAATCCCCCCCGTGTCGACCTGTCTACACATTTCGAAGGTAATGGAGCGTGCGGGCGAATTTGACCTTATCCACAACAACTTCGATTATCTGCCTTTGACCTACCTTCGCCTCATCAAGACGCCGATGCTCACCACCATTCACGGCTTTTCGGACCCCGACATCCTGCGTGTGTATCACGACCACAAGGACACCTATTATGTCTCGATAAGCGATTCCGACCGCGATAAGGAGCTGCCGTATCTGGCGACCGTTTACAACGGCATCGACCTTTCGAACCTGACCTTCAGGCCGACGCCCGGGGACAAGCTCGTCCATTACGGGCGCATACACATGGATAAAGGCACACATCTGGCCATCGAATTAGCCAAGAAATGCGGCAAAGATCTCATTATAGCCGGGATAATCCAGGACCAGCGGTATTTCGACGACTTGGTAAAGCCCCACATCAATGATACGTCGATCAAATTCATTGGTTCCGTCAATCCCGTGCAGCGCGACGCCCTGCTCAAGGAAGCGTATGCGGTTATTCATCTCAATACAATTCCGGAGCGTTTCGGTCTGGTCATGGCAGAATCCATGGCCGCAGGCGTCCCCGTAATAGCAATGGACCTCGGCTCCTGCCGAGAGGTAATTGCCGATGGCCAAACAGGCTATCTGGTCAAGAACGTCGATGAAGCGGTCGAGGCGGTGGCAAGAATCGGCAGCATCGACCGAAAGCAATGTCGCCGAAGGGTGGAAGAGAACTTTACAATCGACCGTATGGTCTCCAACTACGAAAAGGTCTACGCCGAAATCTTCAGACGTGAGCAAGAGAAAAACAAACGTTAGCAGCGGGACGACAAAATGAAGAAGGAATTCGTCAAGCGTTATGAGGGCAATCCCATCCTCACAAAGGATGATATTCCATACCCCGTCGCGACGGTGCACAATGCCGGCGTCGCAAAATTAAACGACCGATATATGATGCTTTTTCGCTCGCACCTTGCTACGGGCCGGTCCATCATCGGCCTGGCCGAAAGCGACAATGGTTTCAAGTTCAAGCCCAGACCGGAGCCCTTCATGCTGCCAGCCAAAGAGCCCCCATTCTGTGAGTACGAAGAGTACGGCGTCGAAGACCCCCGCATCACTCCACTCGAAGGAGCATATTACATAACATACAGCGCCTATTCCCGACACGGGGTGCGAATCGGTCTGGCCAAAACGCTGGACTTCGAATCGGTCGAAAGGATAGCCTTCATTACCCAGGCCGACTACAGAAACACCGTCCTGTTCCCGGAAAGAATCGACGGCAGATATGCAAAATTGGACCGCCCGAATTCGGAAATAAGTCCCTGGGCCATCTGGATAAGCTACTCACCGGACTTGCGTCACTGGGGCGACTCGAGGGTCGTCATCAAACCCGTCGCCTATCACTGGGACCAGATGAAAATCGGCCCCGGCGCCCCACCCATTCGCACCGACAAGGGCTGGCTGAACATTTATCACGGCGTATTCCCCACCATGGATGGCTGCGTCTATAGGCTGGGAGTTGCTTTGCACAAGCTGGACGACCCCTCGCAGGTTCTCGGCGTGGCCGACCGATGGATTCTTGAGCCGGAGGACCCCTGGGAAGTGGTCGGCTACGTGCATAACGTTGTTTTTACCTGCGGCGCCGTGCCGGAAGATGACGGGACGTTGAAACTTTATTGGGGCGGCGCCGACAAGGTCATGTGCGCCGGCACGGCGGTGATTGATGAGCTTGCCGAACTTTGCCTGACGGATTCGCGACCACCGCTTGACAAGTGAAATCGCCAACCGAGCGTGAACCAGCTGCGTTCTTATTGCACAGGCAAGCTTGCACCATATATTAGACAACGCTCTCAACAACTATCTTCTACGCCAAAGGGAAAGCTATTAAGAAATACGGAGGAGTATTCTCAGAGCGTTGCTTCAACCGGAGATAATTGCACATGGCAGGTAAAAAACAGGGTTGCGGAGACTGCAAAAGGGCAGGGCGGCATTATCGTTACTGGCCTTGGGCCGCGCTTGTGGTGGTCATCTTGTTGACGGCGGCCGTGCGTGTACGCCTACTGGGTGCACCGCTGGAGCGGGACGAAGGAGAGTATGCTTATGGCGGCCAACTCATACTGCAGGGCGTTGCTCCCTACGCCCAGGTCTACAATATGAAGATGCCGGGTATTTACGTTGCGTACGCTTTGATTATGGCTGCCTTCGGCCAGACCCACACTGGTATTCACCTTGGTCTGCTCATCATCAATGCGGCCACGATTTTGCTGCTGTTTCTCTTGGTCGAAAAACTATTCGGGGCTCTTGCCGGTGTCGCGGCGGGAGCAGCCTTTGCTTTGCTGTCCTTGGGCCAGCAGGTCCAGGGCGTCTTCGCCAATGCCGAACACTTCGTCATACTTGCCGCCCTCGGCGGTCTCGTGCTGTTAGTTCGTGCCGTCGATTGCGAAGGAGGGCTTGCACTGCTGGCCGGAGCGGTGTTACTCGGTCTGGCCTTTATTATGAAGCAGCACGGCGCGGCTTTTATCATATTTGGGGCCGTGTACCTGCTCTCTGTCGAGCTAAGGCGACGACCGTTTACTTGGAAACCCCTTGCGGCCAGAGGCGTGCTGTTCCTGTTGGGTGTGCTGCTGCCCTTTGCCGTGACCTGTCTGCTTCTTTGGGGTCTCGGAGTATTCGACAAATTCTGGTTCTGGACATTTGACTATGCCCGCGAGTATGTTTCAGCTATGCCGCTGTCAGTGGGATTGAAGAAGCTGCAAGGGAAGGTAATTGATATTGCCGGCTCAGCCATTCTGCTTTGGATTTTAGCCGGCGCAGGTTTGGCCAGTTTTTTCTGGCACAAGAACGTTCGCAAGCATAGTTTATTTGCGGGTGGTCTGTTGTTCTTCTCTTTCGTGGCTGTTTGCCCGGGCTTGTATTTTCGACCGCATTATTTCATTCTCTTGCTGCCGGCAATCGCATTACTGGCGGGTGTCGGCGCCGTTTCAATCAGAGACCTCTTTGTCCGAGGCAGTTCGGCGCCGGCTGCACAGGTGATACCGATGCTGCTGGCCGTTTCCGTGCTCTGTCACGCGAGCTATCAGCAGCGAATTGTAATTTTCCAGGCCGATCCGAGGGCGCTATCACGGATAATCTACAGTGCAAATCCATTCCCTGAATCTCTCGAGGTCGCCCGCTTCATCAAGGAGCACTCAGCGAGCGACGACACTATCGCCGTTATTGGTTCTGAGCCGCAAATATACTTCTACTCAAATAGGCGCGCCGCCACCGGGTATATCTATACTTATGCATTAATGGAAGATAACAGTTACGCCCGAAGAATGCAGGAGCAAATGATTAGAGAGGTAGAATCCGCCAGTCCAGAGTTGTTAGTTTTTGTGAATGTTACAGCGTCCTGGTTGGCCCGACCTGACTCGGAAAAAATGATTTTTGAATGGTTCAAGCGATATACGGACAAATATTATCGAAAAGTAGGCATCATTGACATTATTTCGCAGGAGCTTACGGTCTATCGTTGGGGGCGAGAATGTGAAAATTATAGACCGCGCTCAAGGTACTGGGTTGCGGTCTGGCAGCGAAACGGGAAACGCTCTTCGAGCCCGAAACAACACATCTTAGAACCTGCCCCCATCGATGTACATAATTTGCCTTTATGATTCAAGCAAGAACTGGCATAATGGCCGCTATGTTCAAGGACAAGAAAGTGGTCGTTATCATGCCTGCCTATAACGCTGCCCTGACCCTGCGTCGAACTTACGATGATGTTATGGCCCAGGAGATAGTTGACCAGGTCATAGTGGTCGATGACGCCAGTCTTGATGAGACCGAGGAGATTGCCCTGGCGCTGCCTAAAGCCGTTGTTCATACCCACACCAGGAATCAAGGCTACGGCGCCAACCAGAAAACCTGTTACAGGCTGGCGCTTGAGGCCGGCGGCGATATTATTATCATGGTCCATCCCGATTATCAGTACACCCCGAAATTGATTCCTGCCATGGCTTCGATGATTGGAAACGGGCTGTATCATTGCGTGCTGGGTTCGCGAATCCTGGGGGGATACGCCCTAAAAGGCGGCATGCCCTGGTGGAGATATTTGTCCAACCGCTTTTTGACCCTGGTCGAAAATATCCTGACCGGAGCAAAGCTATCGGAATACCACAGCGGGTACCGGGCCTTCTCAAGGAAGCTGCTGGAAGAGCTGTCGCTGGAAGGAAATTCGGACGATTTTGTGTTCGATAATCAAATGTTGGCCCAGATACTGTGGCAGGGTTATCGTATAGCTGAGGTCAGTTGCCCGACCACATATTTTCCCGATGCATCGTCTATCAACTTCCGGCGCAGCGTCAAGTACGGTCTCGGCTGTTTGATGACCGCAATGAAGTATCGCCTGGCGAGAATGAATCTGATCAAGTCAAAGTTATTTCCACGTCGATGAAACAAAACGATGACGCCATGCGCGCCGTTCTGATTTGCGCGGCACTGGTCCTCGCCACGGCAGCGGCCTACTGGCAGGTCCGCGGGCACGAGTTCGTCGGCCTTGACGACCCCGCGTACGTGCAAGAGAACCAGCACGTGCTCAACGGACTGACACGGCAGGGAATCATCTGGGCGTTCAAGACGCGCACGATGGGTAATTGGCATCCCCTGACGTGGTTGTCGCTGATGGCGGACTGCCACTTCTCAAGAGCGCCCGCCGCAGCGTGTCATACGACCAATCTGCTATTTCATATAGCCAACACCCTGCTGGTGTTTTTGGTGCTCAAACGGATGACCGGCGTCGTTTGGCCCGGCGCGTTCGTCGCAGCGGCCTTTGCATTACACCCGGCACACGTCGAATCCGTCGCGTGGGTTTCGGAGCGAAAGGATGTTTTGAGCACCTTCTTCTGGATGCTGACAATGTGGGCCTACGTTCGCTACACCGAGCGTCCGGGCTTTGGGAGGTACCTGGCGATTGTATTGTTCTTTGTGCTTGGTCTTATGGCCAAGCCGATGCTTGTGACGCTGCCATTCGTACTGTTGCTGCTGGACTATTGGCCGCTGGGCCGGCTGCGGTTTGCTCAATCCGGCTCCGAGACACAAACTGAAACCGGCGAAGGCGCTGCACCGGCCGGTCTTGTCCGGATGATGATCCGTCTGGCGGCAGAGAAAGTCCCGCTCTTCATTCTGGCAGCCGCTTCAGTGGCAGCTGCGTTCCTGGCCCAGCGAGGCGCGGGCGCGATCGGCGATATAGGTCTGCCCAGCAGGATAGGCAATGCAGTGATTTCCTACGGCAAGTATATAGTAATGATGTTCTGGCCTGCCAAATTAGCCGCGTTTTACCCGTACCCTGAGCGGGTGAATAGAGCGTACTTCGTCCTGTCGGCAGTTTTTCTTCTTTGTACGTCGCTGGCGGCGTTGCTGTTAGCCCGCATATTTCACAGGGGAATCAAAATCAGCGGCGACGGGTGATTTTGGCTGAAAGTTGGTTCAGCAGGCTTGTTTTGACACATTCGGCGCACAACAGCCCCTTACCCCCATACAGCAATCGGGATTTTCGGGCTGTCAGCCAGATGCAACGGCGGGTGTCAGGCCTTTCAGGCGGGCAAGTACACGAGCAAAAAATTCCTTGAGCGGATAGCCGCTGGCAAGATGCAACGCTATTCGAC
>DATKZT010000049.1:0-4583 GCA_035527845.1 Sedimentisphaerales bacterium
CGGACCAGAGCCGGGGTGATGGTGAGGATCTTCGTTTGCTGCACATCTTTATAGATGCTGATGCGTGCCCGGTCAAACAGGAGGTGTACCGCGTCGCAAGCCGATATCGCCTTGATGTCACATTGGTGGCCAATTCATGGATGCGAGTTCCGAATGAAAGATGGATTGCACTCGAAGTTGTAAAGGACGGATTCGACGCTGCCGATGATTGGATTGTCGAACACGTGCAACCTCACGACATCGTGGTCACCGCTGACATTCCGCTTGCGAGCCGCTGCCTGAAGGAAGGTGCATGTGTAATTGGTCCAACCGGAAAGCCGTTCACGGAAAACAACATCGGTGAGGCCGTCGCGACTCGGGACCTGTTGTCAGAGCTTCGTGACGCAGGAGAGATAACGGGCGGGCCGCCGCCGCTAAAAAAGCGTGACCGATCACGTTTTCTTGAACAGCTCGACGAAGTGATTCAATCAATCCGTCGTAAGCATCCGTTCAATTCCACCTAACGAATAAGACTTCGCAGCGGACCTAAAGGGTCCGCCTGCAAGTCGGGGTTGGACTGAGCCGCTAAAAGGGAGGGCATTTGGAATTTGCTTCGGTTCTGTGGTCGGATGCGGAGGGCGAGACTCAACAAGAAGGGAACAAGGGGGTCGCATCTTAAATATTAATTATTCAGACGAGAAACCAAATAATTAAGATGTGAACCTTATCTTCACGGTGGAGGTGAGTTCCAACCATGACGGTGCCGAACGAAAATTCGTCGCTTTTCGATGAGACCGATGCTGATCGTCGGCGGGGGATCCTTGCCGACAATGCCCTATCTCTGGATCTGGTGTCCGCTCTTGCCGGAGATCGACCGCTTAGGCAGGCCGAGAAGAATCGTCTCGGCGATCTCAAGAAGAGCCGCGGCCTCAGATTCTTTTCCGATCTTCTCTATTCGATTAGCCACCAGTATTTTCCCCCGGAAGTTGCCGAAGGCCTGTGGGCTGAAGTTCTGCGACACAAACGTGGGCTATCGAAGGCTTTGGGGAGGAATGTCAGGATTGCTGTTGCCGCGCTGGATTACCTTTCGAACATAACAGGCAACATCGGCACCGCTACACTGGTCGGCGAAGCGTATATTGAAGAAATAGTCGGGCTGTCTTTGCGCGACGGTCTGACGGGCCTCTTCAACCATACCTACTTTTATCAACAGATCGACGTGGAACTGAG
Source organism: Sedimentisphaerales bacterium (assembly GCA_035527845.1). Classification (GTDB taxonomy): domain Bacteria; phylum Planctomycetota; class Phycisphaerae; order Sedimentisphaerales; family Anaerobacaceae; genus JAUWKC01. Next base: position 1,210 of record DATKZT010000049.1, read on the forward strand.
GCGCTATCTGCGATATGGCGCGCTCGTCTCCCTGGTGTTGATCGACATCGATGACTTCAAGGAGGTCAATGACACATACGGGCACCGGGAAGGCGACAGGATCCTGGCCGCGATGGGAAGAACCCTTATGCGCGTGGCAAGAGATTCGGACATTTGCTGTCGCTACGGCGGAGAGGAGTTTGCGGTAATCCTGCCTTTGACTAATGTCCATAAAGCCGGGGTATTTGCCAACAGACTGAAAACGGAACTGGTGGAACGCCTGCCTGGCGGCCGGACAGTGTCCGTTAGCATAGGCGTGACCTCATGCGGGAAAAAGACCGGCACGTATCGAGATCTGGTGGAGAAGGCAGATGTTGCACTGTACCAAGCCAAGAGAAGCGGAAAGGACCGGGTAGTGGTGGTCGCGGATGGGGAAGTGGGATCGGATGTTAACGGAACGGGGCTGCCCAACCACTGAGCTGCCGCTGGCTGCGACTTCGCGTTTGCTCCTCGGCGCACAGCGTGGAAGAGCGGGACGCCCTTAAGGAACTAAGTTGCGAAAAGGGGGTTGGGGCTGCATTCTCTGCAAACCTAAACGGGCAAATTTTCCTTAAAACAAAATAGGCCCAACAATGAAGGGTTTACTCGGCTTCACAGACAATGCTTGGTTTGCCTTTCTCTCGCAACAACCACGGATCGATGAAGTCAATTTCTGCCAGCCGAACGCCGATGTCTAATCTTGAGCCCGCCACTCCGCCACAATCATGGCGGACAAGAAGAATGGCGGACAAGACCTTCAGCAAGGCGAGCCCTTCCTGTTTAAACTGCTCAACGCCCGTAGCACTCAGGCAGCCCACTAATTTGCAGCATGTAACATATTGAGAATACGCAATTATCTATTCCCCTGCCAAAAATAAACGCTATGATGTGCATATTTTGGAAATGGCATTAGGGGAGGGTATTGGGTTCTGACTTTGCAAAAAAATGCTTGATAGTGTTGTAGTAGTTGTTGTAAATTTACATTGTAATTTTACAAGATGGTAGTCTGGATGCATAATGAAGGCGACATAATACCTCGGTTCCTCCAGCGGCCCGATCGATCTTTTTTCTTGTTCGGTCCGCGCGGCACGGGCAAGAGTACCTGGCTGCAACAGGTTCTGCCTGATGCCCTCCGTCTGGACCTGCTGGATGCATCGCTGTTTCTGGAGCTTTCCCGCGACCCTCATCGTCTCGAGGCCCTGGTTGGCGATCGTCCCCAGAGCCACTGGGTCGTGCTGGACGAGATTCAGAAGGTGCCCGCCCTGTTGGACGAAGTTCACCGTCTTATGGAATCGAGGCGGTGGCGCTTTGCGCTGTGCGGCTCCTCGGCTCGAAAACTGCGCCGGGGCGGTGCCAATCTTTTAGCCGGACGGGCTTTAACACTTTCCATGGAGAGTTTTTCGGCTGCAGAGCTAGGCCACGCATTCGACCTTAACTTCGCGCTCAATTGGGGAGTGCTGCCGTTCGTAATAAACGAGCCGGAAGCAGCCGCGGATATCCTGGCCGCGTACGTGAACACCTACCTAAAGGAAGAGCTGCAGGCTGAAGGGTTGATCCGCAAGGTACCGCCGTTTGTGCGTTTCCTGGCTGTTGCCGGTCAGGTCAACGGGCAGGTGATCAATGCCACGAACATTGCCAGGGAATCCGCGGTGGCGCGGAGCACGGTGGACTCTTATTTTTCCATACTCAACGACACGCTGGTTGGTCACATGCTCCCCGCATGGCGTCCGGGACTCAAGGTCCGCGAGGCGGCCCAACCGAAGTTTTTTTGGTTTGACCCCGGGGTGGCTCGGGCCGCCGCCGGGTTGTTGCGAGATTCGGCCGACCGGCTATGGCAGGGAGCGGCCTTCGAGACCCTGATCTATCATGAATTGCGGATCTACAACGAGATCAGCCGCAAGCATCGTCCTATCGCCTATTACCGCACCCCGGCGGGGTTGAGGTAGACTTTATCATTGAGACCGCACCTCGAAGGCCGCATGGCCCTCCAAGAGTGGTAGCCATCGAAGTTAAGAGGGCCGAGCGCTGGCAGCGAGCATGGGAAAAACCGATGCGCGGGCTGGGCCTGGCGGCCGGTGTCGAGGTGGATCGCATGATCGGGGTCTATTGCGGACCGCGCAGCTACTTGTTCGGCGATGTCCAGGTATGGCCGGCAAAAGACTTCATAAGTGCGCTATTTTCCGGTGACGTATTCTAATGGCGGACACGTGTGACAGGGGTACAAATCTTTTCTTTTGCCATGTTTCGGGATCAACCCTTGCCTTGGCCCCAATCACCCAGCCCCGTAGGTCCTAGGAATCACAAGCCAGCCGGCTAAAAAGTTCGAACAGTGGGATCAGCCCTTAACATGGGACGTTTTCGCCTAACCACGCTCTTGCAGCCGACAGCTACCCGCTGCGGCTGAAGAGCCCGTTGGGTTGCATAAGATATTCAAGAAGAGAAAACGAAACGGCGGAAAAAGGCAAGAACGATGACTGTTGCATACAAAGTAACCCTATTTGTGTTGGGAACTATTGGTATCGTATGGGTGTCACGATCATCATTGCGAAATGTTCAATATCACGGTTTCTATCGTTTTTTTGCCTGGGAAACAATTCTAATCTTGTTTTTGATGAATATGAATTATTGGTTTGTCGATCCATTTAGTCTCAGGCAGATCATCTCCTGGTTATTCCTAATCGTTTCTCTAGTGCTAATTTATCAAGGTGTCCAATTATTCCGAGAAAAAGGAAAACCAGACCAACAACGCAATGATCCAGCGTTGGTGGGCATAGAGAAAACAACGGAATTAGTTACCACTGGGGTATATGATTACATTCGGCATCCATTCTACAGTTCATTATTATTTCTTGGGTGGGGAATACTCTTGAAGAACGTAAGTTGGATCGGAATATTATTAGCAGTGATAACCACCATCCTCCTGATAATAACTGCCAAGAAAGAGGAGATCGAAAATATTCAATACTTTGGTAAAAAGTATCAGGAGTACATGAAACTGACAAAGATGTTTGTTCCATTTATCTTTTGAGACGGGTTGAACTCTAAGTTCATTGCAACCCAACCCCACATGCAGGCGACCGCTGCTAGGCAGCGCGGATAAGCGGCGCGTTTTTGAGTAATTCAATCGGAGCAAAAGTGCGTCAGGGTTTGCACTGCAGCGGCCCCTGATGTAATCGTTGGGTGCTAAGGAGGACACACAGATGAAGGATTCGTTGGGTACTGGTATTTCGTTCGGGCTCACATCAGCCGTCATTACCACACTTGGGCTGATGGTGGGCCTGCACGCTGGCACAGGGTCGAAGCTGGTCGTTCTCGGAGGTATTCTCACGATCGCCATTGCCGACGCCTTCTCCGAT
>DATKZT010000050.1:0-11755 GCA_035527845.1 Sedimentisphaerales bacterium
CGCCGCCCAAGAATTTCCCCGAACGAGTCCTTAACAAGGTCATCAGGCTGCTTGTATAACGGGTATTTGAATTGTTCGGTCGGACTCTGCGAACCGTAGAAAATGGGTGTATAATAACCGGTGAACAGCACCGTACCCATATCGTCACAACCTACGGAGATATAGACGTCGAACTTTTGGACGATGGCGTCGTTGAGCGGCCGGCCCCGCAGTCCCGAATCTACCAGGTCCCCAAACGCCTTGAGGCTGTCAACCGCACGCTGGTGGCTGATATCACCATAAGGGAAAAACTGTTTGCTCGACGGTTTGCCCAGGTAATTCAGGCTGTTGTCTATCGCGGTGCGCATCCCCGCCATATTGTAGCAGCCGGCGGTAAAATCGGGGATTTTATCGGGATTCGTAATCTTCCGCAAAGCCAGCGCCCCCGGCGGCAATTGGCGATCGTACGGCAGCTTGGCCGCCAGCCTTTGACAGCTCGTAGTAGTAAAAACTGCCGCTACCAACAACACCAAAAGAGAGATTTTGGTCTTCATGCCATACTCCGAAAACTTGATCATCCATTCTTGCCGGCGCCTTCTTCGTCAAGCCGTTGCCACCTATTATATCGAAGATTACCTCACAGGGTGATTAAAAAAGCTCGCAGGTTTTGGTAACACAGCCTCCGAGTCGGGCAAAGCCGCGACGGTTTGCAGGGGCAAAGAGGATGAAAAGGCCTTTGCGGGCAGGCAGATTCCCGGTTGTTACAGACAAGCGTGCTGGTTTTCGGAAAAGAGAAACTCTTCAGGGTTCCGACAACACCCGTTTTACGGCGTTCGCAGCCACTGCCGTAGTTGAACCGTCTGAGGCTGTTTGCGAAAACACGGTTTATCCGGCATATATAATATCGACCGTATGGCCGAGAATGCCGATGCTCGCGTTAAACAATCCAAATGTCGCAGCAAACACGTCTGGGCAGTCTACATAAGCTGTTTATGTCGAACTTACGGATCTCGTTCTCTGATTCATTGTCAGACCGTGTCCCTATACATAGTATCAGCTTTTTGCTGGCGTGCCAACACTTCGGCGCTGAGCGAGCGGTGCACCGCGCGACAATTCAAGAGACCAACAAACGTGTTCTGCTCCAAGTGCGCTACGACCGGCAAATGCTCGATATCCAGCCGTTTTGCCCTGTCAAAGGCCTCGGACAAGGGGGCGTCCGGCGTTATCCTGTCAATAATCGGCTCCATAATGTCCAGTGCCACCAGCCAATCGTTGAGCTCCTCAGTGGTAAACGTATTTCTGATGCCGTCCAGCGTAACGGCGCCAATGAGCTTCTTATCGTGGTCGAGGACCGGATAAAAGGAGCGGTCGGTGGTGCTCACTATTGTGACGACATCGCGGAGGGACGTCCCTGCGGAAATGAGAGGCACCTGTTTATCCATGACGTCGGCGACAGTATGGGTTTCGATGAGGTCCTCTTCGGTAACATTCATACCCACTTCGCCGGCCTTTTTGACGCCGAACTTGACCATGGGCGGGCCGATAATTTGAACAAAGAAGGTTGTGATAGTGATGATTAGTATAATGGCGTCGCCGATGGTGGCGCCGAATCGCTCTCCGGCAAGTATGGACAGGCCGACGGCCACACCGGCCTGACTGAACAAGCACAGGCCGAGGTACTTTCGGATGGAGGCAGGTGCGCCGGAAAGCACGGCCCCGAACCAGCTGCCGCTCATTTTTCCTGCGGTTCTGCCAAGTACATAAACGATGGCCGTGATGAGAACCCACGTGGGGGCGCTGGACAGTTGCAGCCTGGCGCCGACAAGCACGAAGAAGAGGACGTATACCGGCGGGGAGAATTGCTCGACAATCTTGAAGACGGCTCGGCTTCTTCGTGGTATCAGATTGACTAAGGCAGCGCCGAAGAGCATTACAGCGAGAATTGATTCGAGGTTCAAGGTTACGGCAACGCCCATAACCAGGAGCACGGAGGCAATTGCAAGAGCGAGGATTTTGTCGGTAGCCTTGATGTATTTTATTGCGAAGGTGAAAAGGAGTCCGACCATGATGCCGAGGACAACCGCTCCTGTGATTTCCCAGAGGGTCACGAGCAGGTCGTGCGCCAGGCCGATGTTCTCCGGTCGGCCGAGCAGCACACCCGCCACGCTTCCGGCCAGTCCGTACAGCAACAGTGCCAGCCCGTCATCGAGTGCGACGATCGCAAGTACGGTACGGGTAAGTATTCCACGGGTTTTATACTCCCACAGGACGTCCACTGTTGCCGCAGGCGCCGTGGCCGAGGAAATGGCGCCGAGTACGAGGCCCAGTGCCAGTGCGCGGTTCCATGACTTGCCGAAGAGCGCAACGACGACGGTTGTCAGGACCGTGACGACAAAGAACGCAAAAAGCCCCTCCGTGAGGAGTATGGTGATAAATTGTTTCCCGTATTTTTTGAAGACATCGTATTTGAGTTCTCCCCCGATCATGAAGCCGATGATTCCGAGGGCAAACAGATTGAAGGGGACAAATGATCCGATCAGGTCTGTGTCTATGATCTTGAAGCCGGATTCGCCGAGTAGGATACCGATGGCGATGTAGCCGACGACCTGTGGTATTCGCAGTTTTTGGAATATTCTGGCGCCGATGGTTCCGCCGAAGACGGCCACGCCAAGAATGAACAACAGGTCCAACCCCTCGCGCCAACCATTCTGCGCAAGCAATTGTATATTATACATAGTATAGGCCGTAAACTTACGTTCGGCCTCCTTACCCAGCCTTCATTCAGACCGGGCTGACTTCGAACATCGCATCGGCTTCTCTTTGTCGTGCCAGAACCTGTGCGCTTAGTTTTCGATGGACGGCGCGGCCGTTCAGTACGCCGACCAGCCGGCCGTCCTGCGCCGAAGCAATGACAGGTATATATTCCACTTCAAACTCTTTCATCTTTTCAAGAGCATCCGCCAGCGAGATATCCGGGGACACCCTCACAACGACCGGCTCCATTATATCCATAGCCACAAGCCAGTCATTCAATTCCTGGGTGGCAAAAGTATTCCTTATACCATCGAGCGTAACGACGCCGATGAGGACTCCGTGAATATCGACTACCGAATAGTAAAACCTGTCGGTGTTGCTGAAGACGGTGATAACCTCTCTGAGCGACATCCCTGCGGAAATGACCGGCATCTGCGTATCCATCACCTGGCCGACCTTGTAGGTCTTAATGAGGTCTTCCTCGGTGACATTTAGGCCGAGCTCATGCGCCCTGCCTGCACCAATTTTGACGCCGATGGGGCCGATGATTTGCAGCACGAACGCGCCCATGATTACGACCAGCAGCATTATCTCGCTGATTCTCGTGTCAAACTTCTGGCTGGCCATTATCAGCAGGCCCACGGCGATACCGCCCTGTGGGTAGAGACAGAAACCGAGGTAATTTCTTACCGTTTTCACGGCGCCGGAAATGCGGGCGCCCCAGTGGGAGCCGAGGGTCTTTCCGACAGTGCTGCCGATTACGTAGGCGGCCACCAGGGCCAGAATCATTTTATCAACGTGCTGAAAGCGCAGCCGGGCCCCTACCATGACAAAGAACAGGACATAGATGGGGGTGGCAAATCTGTGCATGAGCTGGAAAGTTGAAGATGTTTTCCTCGATTCGATATTTATGAGTGTGACGCCGGCGGCCATTGAGGTGAGAATGACGTCGAGGTGCATGTGGACGGCGGTGCCGATGAACAGCAGGATGGACCCGGCGGTAAAGGCCATGAGTATTTCGGTATCTTCGAGCCGCTTGATTATCCAGCTCAGCGCCGCTCCTGCGGCTGCGCCGACCAGAAACGAGCCGGACATTTCGTAAAAAGAATCGAGCAGGGCCTTCGAAAACCCGCTCTCCTGGTGTCCGGTAATGACGCCGGCGACGCCGATGCTTATGGCGTACAGGACCAGCGCCAAGGCGTCGTCGAGGGTAACGATGGCGGTGAGCATGGAGGTCAGGGGGCCGCGGGCCTTGTATTCCCAGAGCACGGCTATGGTCGAAGCGGGGTCGGTTGCCGAGCAGATGGCGCCGAAGACTACGGCCACGGCCAGCGCGGTGTGCCAGTCGGAAAAGTGCCACATGACGAGAAAACTCAGGATGCCGACGAGGAAAAACGCGGTTACGCCTTCCAGCAGCAGAATAAGCGGGACCTGTCTTCCGAACTTCAGGAAGATTTCTTTTTTTAGCTCGCCACCGACGAGGAAACCAATGACGCCGAGAGCGAAGATATCGAAGGCCTGCAGGTCCTGTACGGCCTTTTGGGAAATGACGTTGAAGACGGGTCCGAGCAGTATGCCGATAACGACGTAGCCGACTATCCGGGGGATTTTGAGTTTCTGAAATATTCTGGCGCCGACGGTTCCGCCGAAGACGGCGATGCCTATCAGCAGGATGATATTAAGTCCTTCTTCCTGTACGTTCATAGCTCCACCGGACCGGTGTCATGCAACCGGACGAAAACAAAATACGTTCGGCCCAAGAAGATATTGCAGACTGCGAAGTATCGGAGGGCCGGATTCGCAAGAGTTTATGCTAAAGGGGCTCAAAATCCAAGCACTATTGGCAAAAAATTTGCCCGGCCTGGAAGCCGCTGCCAGCAGGCAGGGGCTCCTGTTTTTGTACAGAGTATATCAGTCTGTCGGTCCAGCGCTGAGGTCCTGTGAAAACCAGGGGCAAAGGACGTATCGAGCAATCCTACTTCTCGCTTTTTTCACCGACGGGCCATTTGTCGGTTCTGAATGGTGAAGCGGGCAGCCCTTCCTTGTTCATAAGATTCGGTTCCGCTTCCTGGTTCCACCCGAACCTTACGGCGACTGGTTTGTCTAACTTGTCGCTCCAGACCAGGACAGTGGCGCCGTCGATTTGGGCCTGTGCTTCGACGAAGTTTTTGTCATCGCCGGCGATGGTGAACCAGTTGAGGCCCTGGCCGTCGCGTGAAGCAAGCCCGCCGCCGACGTGTTCGAACCGGATGCGGATTTTGTTGCCTTCGACGGACATTGATTTATAGAGGGGGCCCGAATAGACGAGGTCTTTTCGACCGTAGGTTCTTGCCAGGGCCCAGAGGGCAAGTCTCTTGCCGACATCCTGCTTGTTTTGGGGGTGGATGTTGGTGAGGTTTGTAATATCCGTGATGACGGCCATTCCGGTGCCGGGCATGGCCAGAGCGTTGTTTTGGGCCTCCCAGATTTGGGGCAGGAGCAGCGGATCTCCGCCATAACGGAAGGGCGCCAACTGCACGTAATAAAATGGAAAATCACCTTCGTTCCAGACCTTTCTCCAGCCGTTGATAAGGGCCTGCATCTTTTGATGGTACAGCAATCCGTCCTCCCGGTTGGATTCGCCCTGATACCAGATTGCGCCGCCGATTGCCAAGGGCACGAGCGGGTTTATCATCGCATTGTAAAGACCAGTGGGCTGACGATTGCTGTTCAGGGGGTGTGTGGGCCACGTCGGGGTCGGGGGAAGGGGTCGGTTTTCTTCCAGTGCCGCCTTGGTTTCGCGAACCCACTGCTCAATTGCGCCAAGAGATTCGGCGACGGTTTTGGAGTATTCAGCCTCGGCGCCTGCAATTTCATTGCTGATGCTCTTTAGCTCCGGCACGGAGGCGAAGCCGACAGGCGGCGTCCAGGGCTCTATTCGTGTGCCGCCCCATGATGTGTTTATGAGGCCTATCGGGAGATTGAGTTCTTTGTGAAGATTCCGGCCGAAGAAATAGGCGACGGCACTGAACTCGGCGATAGTTGCGGGGCTGCATTCCGTCCAGGTTCCGACGCAATCATTGAGCGGCTGGCCGGAGGTGTTTCGCTGGACGGTGAACAGCCTGATGTGCGGATAGTCGGCGGCGGCGATTTCCTTCTCGCCGTCAATTGCCCGCTGGACGGACCACTGCATATTGGACTGGCCGGAGCAGACCCATACTTCGCCTGCGAGAACGTTTCTCACATTTATCGTGTTCTTCCCTGTTACGGTCAGATCGAGCGTTTTGCCTGCCTCGAGCGGACCAATTTTAATCAGCCACTTGCCGTCTTTATCAGCAGTTGTTTCATAAGAACCGGCGGAATCACCCAGACGAACGTGAATTTTCTCGCCCCGGTCGGCCCAGCCCCAGATTGGCGCCTGGACGCCCTGTTGGAGAACCATATTATCACCTATTATGACGGGCAGTTTAACGTCGGCGTATGCCGCGGCGCAGACCAAAACCAGGACCGAAACAAGGACAAAAATGACGGACCGAGCGGGTTGGATTGCTGTGCGACTCATCTTCTGACTCCTCAATAACAATAGTGGTTATAAAACAAACCGGCGTGTTCTCGGCGATTTCGCAGCGCAAGAGATACATCCGGACGGGCGCGAAACATCGACAAATACTAATTGGTAAGGGGCCAGTAGTCAACCTGGAACTTGGCGTCGAAATCGGAGAAATCCTGCTGGAGCATGGCGCCGATCCTTCGCTGGAATGCAACGGGCGCCCGGTCTCAGAGGCATTTATGGGGCTGAGCCGGGAGGGTGGTGCAGGATAAGGGTGAGGATGGCCGGGGGGACGCGCCGTGATTCTGCGAACTTTGGTTTGATGCTCCAGTATAAATAATGTATAATGCAATGGTTTAACGATAACCTCGTATAGGAGTATTATGCCGAATAATAAGAATAGAATAAGGGTCCCGTGGCGGGTTGGTGTGATTTGCGTGGTCCTGGTTGCGACAATGGCGGTGGGCTTAGGCTGCAAAGAGAAACCACCGGCAGGAACGAATACGGATACTGGTAACGCCGTAACCGCTGTCAATGAGGCGGTTGTCGGAGCGCCGCCAACCCCTGAGAACACACAGACGAACTCAATTGTCCCGACGAATGAGCCGGTAGTGGAGGCTCCGGTCAAGCCCGCGAATACGCTGGTGAACCCGACAGATCCTGCCAGGCCGCGTCTGGAAGATGTTATCAACAGTGCGGCCGGCTGGGGGCCCATTTACCAACCCTGGTACGGCAAGCCGGCCCCGGATTTTACTCTGACCGATATTGCCGGCAAAGAGCATAGGCTCAGCGATTATCGGGGCAAGGATGTGATGCTCGTAATGTGGGCGACCTGGTGCCGGCCCTGCATAATGGAGATTCCGCATTTGATCGCGCTTCAGAACGTGATGGGCAAGAACAAAGTGGTAATTCTGGCGATATCTTACATAACGCCGATGAACACAGAGAAAATGATCAAGGGCTTTGTCGCGAGCAATGAGCGGATAAATTATCCGGTTTTTGCGGCGGAGGAGAGCCGGATGCCGGCGCCTTACAATATGATAGAGGGGATTCCGTCGAGCTTCTTCATTGACCCGCAGGGCAGGATAAAGCTGGCGACAAGCGGGATGCTGTCATTGGGCTACATGAAGGCCATCCTGCAGGCGCAATAGTGCGAGCGCGGAGATTTTTTGGAATTTACCTGGACAATTCGGCAAAGGCCGGTTAGAATTAGAGCCGTTATATGAGCAGATAAATTTGGTTATTTCAGATTAAGAGGCGTTTGGCTATGGCACATAAAAAGGGACAGGGCTCCACAAGAAACGGGCGAGACAGCAACGCACAGTTCAGGGGCGTGAAGCTTTATTCCGGCCAGAAGGCGGCGGCGGGCTCCATCATAATCCGTCAATGCGGGACAAAGTTTTTCCCCGGCCTGAACGTCGGTATGGGCAGAGATTATACGCTTTTTGCCACTAAAGACGGGACTATCCGCTTTCAGGGCCGAAAAGTTCACGTTGTGTGCTGAAAAAGAGCGGGATGAATGGAAAATGCTAAAGGGATGGCGATTGTGCCATCCTTTTTTTGTTGCTCCACAGCCTGTTTTCTACCCGGCCATCACCTTACGGCCCTTTCACTGCGTTTTCTGCTCGGTATTTGATGCCGGACACCACCTAACGTAGATTCGGCAAGCGGGGGCGCACTTCATGTTTGTAGGTCGATTCTTTGCCCGTATCATTGCCTTCCTACCTGCAAATATGAGGTGCACCCGGCAAGTGGGGCAAATCTCTTTTTTTCTTGAAATATGTAAAAAAAATGGTATATTATCGGAAAGTGCTTATTTTGGCTTTTGGAGGGCAGTTTGGCTAAGATATGGCTTCTCTCACCATTTCCCTCTGAACTGCCATAAGCTAAGTGAGGCTTTGCAATGCACAAATCGCAAGAATAGGCACACTTGTTTCAGGAGGCTGAGAAATGGGTGCAAGAACAAGTCAAAAAACGGTTCTGATAATGGCAGTGTTACTACTCGGCATTCACTGTGCAACTGCTGTGGGCCGACCGATCTACGTTGATGCCAATGCCCCGCCGGGCGGTGATGGGTCGAGCTGGGCTGCAGCTTACAAGTATCTACAGGATGCCATGGCGGATGCAAACTCTGAGCCTGATCCCAACGACATATGGGTGGCCCAGGGCGTCTATACCCCCGACAGCAATTCAGCCGAGCCCGACGGAACTGGCGACCGGACCGCCGCATTCCAGCTTATTAGCGGTGTAGGCATCTATGGCGGTTTTCATTCGGGCGGCGGTGACTGGTCCAATCGCGACCCAAATGCCTACGAAACCATCCTCAGCGGAGACCTCGATGGCAATGACGTTGCCGTAAACCACCCTCGGGATTTGGCCACCGAGCCAACACGGACCGAGAACAGTGACCATGTGGTCACCGGAGGTGGGACCGACGAAACTGCTGTCCTTGATGGTTTCACCATAACCGGTGGGAATAACAACATTGTGATAGACCCGGAGGGAGATCGAATTGGCGGCGGCGGTATGTATAACTACCACGGCAGTCCAACTGTTAGTAATTGCACGTTTAGGGCAAATTCAACTCTTGACCGGGGCGGCGGGATGCATAACCGGGACTACAGCAGCCCGACAGTGACTGACTGTACATTCCAGGCGAACGCGGCGTATAATGGCGGCGGTATCCAGAATAATACTTATAGTGACCCCGCCGTAGTTAACTGCATGTTTACTGAGAATTGGGCAGGTGCAGGTGGTGGAATGTATAATTTTTTCTACTGCGAACCTACGATAATCAACTGCAAATTCAACGGCAATTCCACGGGACCCTACTACGGGGCCGCAGGGATCGGTAACGGCGGCTATAGCAACCCCCTGTTAGTCAACTGCATATTCACCGGCAATTCGGCTGCAGACGAAGGTGGTGCTGTTGATAACACTTGGAGCACTTGCACCTTGGTCAATTGCACCTTCACTGCCAACTCGGCAACAGAAGGTGGCGCTATATACAACTACCACAGCGGCTCGACGTTAACTAACTGCATTCTCTGGGGCGACACTGCTGCGCTGGGAAACGAGATCGCCTTGGAATATGATTCCACGATAAACATTAGCTATAGTGACGTTCAAGGTGGGTGGGGTGGTGTCGGCAACAGTAATCAGGACCCCTGCTTTGTGGACAGCGATGGCGGTGACAACATCGTTGGCACTGAGGACGACGACTTGCGGCTCCGGCCCGATTCGCCATGCATCGACGCCGGCGACAATACTCCTGTACCAGCCGATACCACCGACCTCGACAATGACGGCAATACTACCGAACGGACCCCGCTCGACATCGACTGTGGCCAACGCTTCGCGGATGACCCGAACACGCCCGATAGCGGCGTCCCGGACCCGCCTGATTACAATGACATAGTTGACATGGGTGCGTACGAATACCGATACTATAGCAATACCTGCTGGGACCAATCTGTGTGTACAGGCCAGCCCTTCGGTGACGCTACCTGCGATGGAAACGTTAACTTTCTTGACCTCGGTGCGCTCAAGGTCGCCTTTTTTAGCTTGAAAGGCGACGCCGGTTACAACTGCTGCGCCGACTTCAGTCACGATGGGAGCATTGACTTCCTTGACCTCGGTATTATCAAGGTGAATTTCTTTACAACCGGCCACAGCCCGTCAACGGGCAATCAGGATTGTCCGCCCTAAGGATTTTCAATTAATTGTTTTCTATTGATTATTGATTACCGCGTCGCGTGCTTCGCGCGCTCCTCGCAATGACAATGCGCCGTTTGTGCCCCGGCGGGCGTCACAAAATGGGGTGGAACTGAGCGGTGCATTCAGGTATCATAAGAGAATGGAGCGATGCGACAGTTCTTATATTAAACGAGAAAGGAATTGATGTGAAAAGGCCAGAATCACAAAAAGCTTTGGAGATGTCGCGGCGCGGCTTTTTGCAGACAGCCGGAATTACGGCGGCTGGGATTACGTTACGTGGTAATGAGCTGCTGGCGAGCGGTTCTGCGGTGGGGATGGGCGAGCGGCAGAAGAAGATTGCCGTAGTGCGCGGCGCCTTTGTTTATCCGCCCACCGAGTCGCTGAGGAAGGTCGGCTATTATAGCTGGCCCGGCTCGACATTCGACGCGGAAGGTCAACAGAAGAAGTACATGCGCCGAATCCAAGAGATGGAGAGGAATCTGGGTATGCGGATTCTAATGGATGAAAAGCCGCTGGACGAGGAGGCGGATGTGGCGCAATTCATCAGCGAGGTCAAACAGTCGAAGCCCGATGGGCTGCTGCTGATACCCTTCAAGAAAGGTCACTGGGGACACATCAAGCGCATCATTGAGGAGACCGGCCTGCCTGCGGTTGTGCTTGCAACCCTCGGCGTACTGCTTGTGGACAGCATCAATCAGCTTCATCGCAAGAGGGGAGTGTACATGATCAGCTCGCTGGAGGACCTCGATGCGGTCGAGTACGGGATGAGGATGATTCGAACGGGCCGTCGGATGAAAGAAAACCGGATAGTCAATATTGACGGTACAGAGGTGAAGGAGACGCGGGTCCCTGTCTTCGGCACGGAGATTCGGACGATTCCGCACGAGCAGTTTTACGAAGAGTTCCGGCGGATGGAGGCCACCGAGGCGGTCAGGAAGCTGGCGGATTCGTATCTGAAGAATGCCAAAGAGGTGGTTGAGCCTTCGCAGGCCGATATTCTTGAGGCCGCCAGGGCCTATTTCGCCCTGAGGAAGGTTGTGGAGGCCGAACAAGCGGATGCGATTATGATGAACTGTCTGCCGGGTCTGAAGAGGCCGCACAAGCACGTGCCGCCCTGCATGGGCTTTATGAGTCTGCGGGACGAAGGTATTCCGGCGGGCTGTCAATCGGACCTGGATGCCACGGTTACACTGCTGCTGATTCAGGAGCTTTTCGGTCTGCCCGGATTTCAGCAGAACGCCGCGATGGATACGGAGAAGAACCTGTATTTCGGTGCGCACTGTACAAGCCCTTCCAAGATGCACGGCCCGGGGGCCCCAGCCGAGCCGTACATTTTGAGAAACCACGCCGAGGCCGGGTGGGGCTGTGTGCCGCGGGTGCTTTTTTCGAAGGGGCAGGATGTTACGCTCACGGAATACCACGTGGCGGAAGAACCAACAATGCTGATTTATTCCGGCAAGGTGGTGGATTGCCCCCCTATTCCGCCGGCGGGCGGCTGCCGGACGAACATCGAGATGACCATCAACGAGGTGGACGACGTCTGCGACGTCAAGGGTATGCACCAGATTATATTCTACGGCAATTACGCGAAACAGCTCCGGGCCTTTTGTCAGCTTTACGGCATTGAGGTTGTGACTTAGCTCGACTTTTGCCATTTGATGTAGTCACGCTGCCAGGCTGAGATAATCCAGCAGCATATTCCTTAATTTGGATGGTAGTTTATTAAAACCGTTATGATCAGAAGCCTTTGCAAAAATGCTTTCTTGCCAAAACAGT
>DATKZT010000051.1:0-30701 GCA_035527845.1 Sedimentisphaerales bacterium
CTGTTTTGGCAAGAAAGCATTTTTGCAAAGGCTTCTGATCATAACGGTTTTAATAAACTACCATCCAAATTAAGGAATATGCTGCTGGATTATCTCAGCCTGGCAGCGTGACTACATCAAATGGCAAAAGTCGAGCTAAGCTTGGTTTGATTAATAACCAGTTCGATAAATGGTATTCCCATCCGTAAAGTTTTTATCAGGTTAGCATCTCTATGGCTAGCCCACCAATATACTTTCCAAAAGTCATCATTAGCAAAAACGTCATTTTGGCTTAACTGCTTAAGATTAGAACTGCCTAATATTACTGATTGTATCCCCTTGACGATGGCGGTTTTTTTGGCAGACCAATACTTAAAGGAAGTGTCATAATCAGGTTCTTGTTTTGTGAAGTAAACAGCAATGAAAGGCGACTGTGCACCTGATTGCCGAGCTTTTCCTCTAAAAAACACATCACGAACATGTGCAAAATTTACAATAGAATGTAAGGTTGTTGTCGCTAACCAATGTTTTCTGAAATCCTGACTCTTCTCATGGCTTTTAAACAATACTCCTGAGGAAACCAACAGTGCCGCTTGCCCTTTATCAGATAACAAGTTGATTGCTCTATGAATAAATACTTGGGACCACTCTCTGCCACCTACAGATAATTTCGCTTTTTGTTTCTCGCACCATTGCAAGGCAATGTTCATTGCTTCGCGGCTTTCTTTTTCTTCCTCTTTGTTGCCGGGTGAACCCCAAGGCGGGTTTCCTACAACAATGTCTGCGCAGGATTCCGTGAATTCGGACAGAACATCCCCATCTGCGATTTTAGACTCTACATCAAAAGAATTGGCTTCAAGTAGTATATCATAATGTTGTTCCGGTTTCCTGAGCCTTCCCTTTTCATACTTTAGGTTGGGTAGTTTCTTCCCTTGTTCTATTTGTTCTAAAATGTCCGGTCGCCTCTGGTAATGCAAGAATGCAAGGTACAAACTGAATGCCGCAACTCGAACGGCCTCTCCATTGATATCAATACCCGAAATCTGTTCGCGAAGAATTTTTCTAAGTTGAATATCACTGAGTCGCCTTCCATTTTGCGACCAAGCTCGATGCCGGACAATGCGCCTGAAAGATTCCACAAGAAATATCCCCGACCCACATGCCGGGTCAAGAATTTTGGGCTTCTTATCTAACCATTCAGGCGATAACACCTGGCTCAACAAGAACTCCACCAACGCAGGCGGAGTATAATGAGAACCGTTATTCCCAGTCTCACTTTTACCCGTGTTGTAAAATTCTTCATAAATGCTGCTAATCAGTTCAATCGGAATCACCTCAAACTTATAGGCAAAGAAGAATAACTGGTCGCCATCTGCATTTCCACATAAGAAATCTTGCAGCTTCTCTAAATGTAACGGCTCGACCTTCCTTCTCTCTTCTTCTATATCTGGGAACATGTCGCCGTTAAAGTCTTCGCTCAGTTCCTTGAATAAGGCATAGGTAAAATCTTTGTCACTGAGCACCTTAAGATAAAGCCGATTGGCAAGTTCAGGATCAACAAAAGAACCGGGCGCCGGGCCATTGAGAATCTCCTGCCACTGACGTTTTCCTCTGGCAATTTTCTTGAAATAGCTTTCTTTAAGAACTCCTCGATCCTCAAGATAGCGTATAAATATAGACCGGCCAATAAGTGAATGTGCATACTTGGCTACAAGACCAGCCGCACACAATTCATTGCGAACAACCTGCAAATCCCTGATCAGTACTTTATCCGCACGCTTGTCATCAGCGAATCGCTGATCTTCGAACAGTTGGCCCGTTTCAATCTGTTCACGCCTGAACTCCTGCAGCTTCTCGGATACCTCCGCTATCGTTCCGGCCGTCTTAAGTTGGCGTTTTTCAAGCGTCCGTTCCCAGTCAGCTTGACCTCTGGCTGGGCCCTGATTCAAATTATAAACTGCCAGTTCTCCCGGAGAAGCAAGAAAAAGTAAAGGAGGCCTTGCCATGTTCCATATTTGCTGGAATTTCTCTTGTTCCTTGCCTGAAACTGTCGCAGCAAATACGATTACAGGATTGTTATCAACAAAGAATACTTTCTCGGCCCTAACACCTTCGGCAAGTGCTAACCACTCCCCCTTATTTATCCAATCTTCTGACGTCAAATCTGACGGCGAATCCGTAGCATCCAATAGATCGCCCTCCGCATATCCTAAACGCTCATATGCAGCATCTAATAATTCTTGAGCGGATTCCATTCTTTTACAGCTACCATCCAGTCCTAGACAACAACGCCCAGGGAAAAACTAAGAACCGAAGCCTTACCGACACCCACCTATTATTCTTCTGAATCCTACTTTGTTCATCGATTTCAAACGCTCTTCATAGAGTATATCGCCCCCTCGCCCCCTAAACAACCACCCATTTTTCATAATCCACTCAACGATCCGCGTCCATCTGTGCTTGCCCACTTTCCGCTTGTCCCCCACGTCGTTTGGCGGGTAGCCCGCTTTACCCCGCTAAGAATAAGCCGCCCACCGGCGCCCAATCCCTCTCTGATTTCCCCCTCTCTTCGTCCCCACACCCTGATCATCTGATATCTTGGTCCGCTTCTTCTCGGCCCGAGAAGAATCTCCTTTACTTCCGCCCAAAAATCGGGTATAATACCCCCAGTTTGCGGCCCCTTATGGGTCGCTACGCGGTACTTATAGCGGATGATAAGCGTGAATTCAGCCAACCCAACCCAATATACGCAATACGAGATACGAGATACGAGATGCGAGATACTGGCAACCGGCAACTGGCAACTGCCTTGCCCGTTCGATTTCTGTCGAGGATCCTCTACAAATTCGCCCTTTTCGTGCAAAACGAACCCAATTTCCAAAACAGCAAAAATGAACCTAAACCACGTATCCACAATGGGTTATAAAAATACAAAGCCTTCGCACCCCCGAAAAACAAACCCAAAACGAACCCAAACGAACCCAAAGCAAACCCAATTTTTGGCCCATGAGGGCCCCCCAAAGCCAAAACGAACCCAAACAAACCCAATTTTCCAAGAAAACCAAAAAAACAACCCAACTTCCTCTCTCACAAAGGGTTATGTAAAAAACCCGCTTTCGCCCGAAACCAAAACAAAGCCAAACGAACTCGAAGCCAAGCGGAGATCCCTACGGGTGACCTTCGTGAAATCCTCAAGCCGGGGACCAAACAAACCCAATTTATCGCGGCGAAGCTGGATGCGAAGCCGGAACAAACCCAATTTAGCCGGCCGGCTGGGTGAGGGTAGCGATTATGCTGGTGGCGTTGAAGAATGCGTGGATGAAAATGGGTCGGAAAAGCGAGCCGCTCTTTTCATACGCATATCCCATACATACCGCCAGCACGAACAGGGCCGGCCAGTGCCCCGCGTAGGCGTGCACTGCCGCGAACAGGCCCGAGCTTATCGCTATGGCCAGCCAGGACCGAGCTGCCCTACTCCTCAGCCGGTCGGTAAAGGGCGACACTTCGAGAAAGGACCTGATTGTCGTTTGGAACAGGCCCCGAAAGAGCATCTCTTCGAAAACGGGCATAACGAAGATAACGGTAATGATAATCAGCACTCTAAGCTCGAGCTGCGAATAAAGGCCAATCAGCTCAAGCTCCTGATGCTTTTGCATTTGGAATTCGGGCCCGTGGATGACCTTGCCCATAAATATCGTCAGTATCAGGGCGACCGCCACCAGAGGATAAATCGCGACGAGGTTCAGCGCCGCGGCGGCGAAGTCCCTGTGGATTCTTCGAACACCGAGTCCGAAGCCCTTCAGTCGCCGGGCAAAGTGTCGCCGGGCCAAAAACAGTATCATCGCAATTCCGACCAGCGCGCCGATGCACAGAATCAGATGGTCGAAGTACGAGTTCTGCCAGTCCGGCAGCTCAGGCATTTGCACTTCTTTGAAAAACGTAAGGACTGCCAATACCGCCAGCCAAATAAACAGCGGAACAAAAGGCAGATAAATAGGCATACTGTTTCGTCGGGGCAGAGACTCGGCCAGGGATTTTCTGCCCAGCGAGGACCTCAGCAGCCAAATGCCCAGCAGTATCATTCCCGGCAGACAAATGATAACGTCCGTTATCGTTATTGTCCTGACCACTTGTTCAATTATTTCGATGAGGTTCGTCGTTCACTCTCCTTGTTCTTAGAGCTTGCCAAAAACACAAGAGTTACCCTTCGTGCGACGAGTTGCTCGGCTGACTTCGCCGTGAGGGAGGTCCCCCCGGCCAACTGCTCAGGAACTCTTACAGTCCGAAAGGTAACGGCTGTCGCGGGGCATTTTACCACAAGATAATGTGTCTGAGCAAGGTTGCAATGGAATCGACCTTGTATTACATTGGTTGCCGTATAGAGGCTCACTGTGAAATGTTGCAGGATTACGACCTTTTTCAAGGGATTTAATTATGGATATTTTTCACGTTGAGGGGCCCGTTCAGCTTCGCGGGACCGTGACGGTGAACGGGTCGAAGAACGCGTCGCTTCCGATAATGGCCGCTGCTATCCTGGCGCCGGGCAAATCGGTTTTGAAATCGCTGCCGGAGCTTTCGGATATTTCCGTATTCAGTCAGTTGCTCAGTCAGCTTGGCTGCAGGGTCGAGAGAGGTCCGAACGGCGACCTGTCGATAGATTCGACGGTTATTGATAATCCGGTCGGAGAGTATGACATTGTCCGCCGGATGCGGGCGAGTATTTGTGTACTTGGGCCGTTAGTGGCCCGTTGCGGCCGGGCGGAGGTCTCGATGCCCGGCGGGTGCGCCATCGGCGACAGACCCATTGACATTCACCTGCGAGGCCTGCGCGAGCTTGGGGTACAGGTACACCTCAAGAGCGGCTACGTTGTCGCCGAAGCACCGCAGGGGCTTAAAGGGGCGGACATCTTCCTCGGCGGGCCGTTCGGCTCGACGGTCTTGGGCACGGCAAATGTACTTATGGCTGCAACCCTGGCAAAAGGGCGCACCGTCATCGAATCGGCAGCCTGCGAGCCCGAAATCGCCGACCTGGCAAACTGCCTGAACAAAATGGGCGCGAAGATAAGCGGTATAGGCTCACCTCGGTTGACGGTGGAGGGGGTCGAGCAGTTGCAGCCCGTCGAATACAAGGTTATTCCCGACCGTATCGAGGCGGGGACATTCATGGTTGCAGCGGGCATAACCTCCGGCGAGCTAAAGCTGATTAACTGTCGGCTCCAAGATATGATGGCGGTAGTTGACCGGCTGCGAAGCATCGGCGTGACGGTGGATGCAGCGGATAACGGCTGCGTCGTTTCCCGCACCGGCCCAATAGGGACTGCGGATATTACCACTCAACCATATCCTGGTTTCCCCACGGATTTGCAGGCCCAGTTCATGGCCCTGTTGGCGCTGGCCGATGGCAACAGCGTGGTAGTCGAGAAGGTTTTCCCGGACAGGTTCATGCACGTGGCCGAACTAAATCGGATGGCGGCGAACTTGCGCAAAGAAGGGCCGGCGGTGATCATAGCCGGCGTGAAGAAACTGATAGCTGCGCCGGTAATGGCTTCTGACCTGCGGGCGTCGGCGGCACTGGTTCTGGCGGGCCTGGCGGCAGAAGGAACGACAATCGTCAACCGGGTCTATCATATCGACCGCGGTTACGAAAAGATCGAGGAAAGGCTAAATCCGGTGGGCGCTGATATCCTGCGTGAAAGTATCTGAATTGGCGGGTATCATAATTGCAGGTCAACGGTTGATTGGCGGCAATCAGCCGCTTATAATAGTCGGGTAGCAACGCGCCCCCTGGGGTCGCCAATCAGCAGCGCGAAAGCTGGAAGACGGTCAGAGTATTCGGCAGACAGGCAGTCTGAGAGGGCCGGGTCGAACGGCAGGTTCGTTGCGGCATTGGGGGCTTTTGAGCAAAAGATGAACGGACGACTTACGGGTCCTGGTATGATGTCCGCCTGTGCGATTTGTCAGAAGGGGGAAGAATATGACTGATCCAGAAGGTAAACGCAGATGCGACCGTTGTATTTACTTTGCACCGGAGGTAAAGGGCAGGACGGAGCGTGAATCGACTTATGGTTATTGCCACAGGTATGCACCTCGGCCTGCGGACAAGCAATACCATGTCTATTGGCCGGCGGTCGCGAACGACCACTGGTGCGGCGAGTACTTCATCGGCAGCGGCGGCTGATACTGGATTGTGCGAGCGATAGGATCGGGTCGCCAGACAGGCCCAGAGTGAGTATGACTCGACGAGCACCGGCAAGAGGGTTGCAGATGTGCCTGCATCCGGCGGGCCGTGTCTTATATATGGCGGGCATTGGAGATATGTTTATGTTCAGGAAAATGAACTGGTGTACAGCGGGATTGTGTTTGTCAGCCTGTTTGGTGACAGGGTGCAGTCCTCAGTCGTATCTGTTAGGGTCGATGTCCTGGGGCAGGAAACTGGCGGAGACGGAAATACAGCGGGACAAGGGATTTTTCGTAACCGACAAAATCGCGGTGATTGACGTGGACGGCGTGATGGCGAACCGGCGAAGATCCGGTCTGCTGCGTGAGGGGGAGAACCCGGTGAGCATGTTTGTGGAAAAGCTGGAGAAGGCCCGCAGGGACGGGAACGTCAGGGCCGTTGTGCTGCGGCTGAATTCACCGGGTGGCACGATCGGTGCGGCGGACCTGATGTACCACCACCTGCGGGAGTTTAGGGCCAAGAGCCGAAAGCCTGTGGTGGCCTGCATGCTGGATGTGGCGGCAAGCGGAGCTTACTATCTGGCCTGCGGATGTGATGGGATTGTCGCTCAGCCCACGACGGTGACAGGCAGCATAGGGACGATTGTCCAGACGATGAGCTTTGCCGGAACCATGGAAAAGCTGGGTATCAAGTCGGTGGCTATCAAGAGCGGGAAGCTGAAGGATATGGCGTCGCCGCTGCATGATTTGAGCGAGGAAGAGCGCGAGGTTCTGCAGGGGATAGTGACTCAATATTATGACCAGTTTGTTAATGTAGTTGATGAGGGGCGCAGGGGGCTGGATGAAAATGGGGTGCGCGCGCTGGCGGACGGGCGGGTGTTCACCGCCAAAGAGGCGCTGGATGCGGGGCTGATAGATCGCGTGGGCTATCCCACCGACGCCGTATCGTGGGCCAAGAAGCTGGCGGGTGTGACCAAGGCGCGGGTGGTGATGTATCATCGGCCTTCCGGGTATGCGCCCAACATTTACGCCTCGACCGCCGCCGGTGCAGAGGGGTTGGTTCCATTGGTAAATGTGGAACTGCCGGATTGGCTGACGTCTGAAGGTACGCAATTTCTATATCTCTGGCAACCGGGGTTAGGAGGAAATTAGCGGTCCTCGGACGGCGCTGCAGGTTGGTTCTGAATGGGTCGCGACGGAGCCGAGAGAAGAATGGAAAGGGGCGGGTATGGCAGTGACGCTGAAGTGGCTGGGACATGCGAGTTTCAGGATTGCGGGAGACGGCGAGGTTGTTTACATTGACCCGTGGAAGCTGAGTGAATCGCCGCATGATGCGACGGTGGTGCTGGTGAGCCACAGCCATTACGACCATTATTCGGCGGAGGATATCGCGGAGGTAAGTGGAGCCGGGACGAAAACAATTGGGCCGAGCGACGTTATTGCGCAGGAAGGAAAGGGACAGTCAATAAAGCCCGGTGAGACGGTGACCGTCGGCAGCATCAAAGTAACCGGTGTGGCGTCGTATAATCCCGCCAAACAATTCCATCCGAAGGCAAATAACTGGCTGGGATTTATCATAGAGATTGGGTCGAAGCGCATTTATTATGCCGGCGATACGGATATGACGGATGAGATGAAGGCGCTGGGTGACATTGACGTTGCACTGCTGCCGGTGGGAGGAACGTATACGATGAATGCAAAAGAGGCGGCGGCGGCGGTCGATGCCATTGGGCCCAAGCGGGCCATACCGTATCATTGGGGTGATATTGTAGGCGAGCAGAGCGATGCGGAGCAGTTCTCCAGGACGGCAAATTGCGAAGTTATCGTGCTGCAGCCCGGCCGGAGCGTTGATCTGTAAGGCGGCAGGTAACATAGACTGGTTGGGCGTCGCAGAAGTAAATGAGGCGGCAAATGCACAGTGTCCGCCAGGCTCTTAAATGGCTACAGCAATAAACAAAAGCAGGACGCTGATGACCAGGCCTGTGAAAGTGATTCTTGACCATTTGAGATATCTTGCATAAGCAGGGTGCTGGTCCTCGAATTCGTGATAGTAGTCATCGAGGTCGGAGCCGGGCACGGGTCGGAGGCGGGTTCTTACGTAAATATGTGCCGCGAGCGATACCAAGAACAGAGGTCCGGCAGTAATGTAAAGAATAGTGTCCATAGACTCTCAGTGAGGTATAATATCAAATCGGCGCCGGCAGACAAGGAGTTTAATTTCGGGGGCGCGCGATAAGCAGGGGTTATTTTATTTCGTTTGGAATGAGGATGACAATTTCGGAGTATGAAGGAAAGAAGACTGAAAGGGTTGTAGCCATGAAAACTGTGAGGAGCATTTGTTTGTTTCTATTGCTTATGGGGTTCTTATTTGCGGCGGCCGGCTGTGGCAAGAAGGCCGAAAGGGCGGTTACCGCCGATGAGAACAAGCCAATACCCGAGGTCAAGGCCGAGGCGGAGAAGATGAGTTTGCAGCGGCTGAGAACGGCGGCGCTGGCGTACAAAGATGCTGTCGTCGCCAGGAGGGCGGAGACCGAGCAGTTGATGGGCAGATTCAGAGAGCTGCCGCTGGATGAGATGTTCGGTGAGGAGGCAAAGAGTCTGCAGGCTGAAATTGAAAGCGCCAATAAGTCGATCGCAGCGCTCACCGAACGGTTCCAGCTCTACTGCGACAGGCTCAAGGAAAAGGGCGGAGACTTGTCCGACCTGAAAATCTAAGGTGTGCGTACGACCGCCGGCTCCTGCAGGGGGCTTGAGCCGGTTGTCGTGAAGTTGGATAACCAGCGGGAATTTTTTTTGAAAGGGGGCAAAATATGGATGCGTTTTTAGATACGATTTACAAGGACTTGGCCCAGTACGGCCCGAAAGCGCTGGGGGCTCTCGTAATCTTTCTGGTTGGCCGGTGGCTGGCTGGAGTGGCAGGGCGGATCGTGGAAAAGGCCATGGTCAAGGCGCATATCGATAAGACCATCGCTTCATTCACGAAGAATCTGACCCACATTGGCATATTAGTTATCGTGGTGATCGCTGCTTTGGGTACGGCGGGAGTAGCAACAGCGCAGTTTGCCGTGGTAATAGGTGCGGCAGGTCTGGCCGTCGGGCTGGCGCTGCAGGGCTCGCTGGCGAATTTCGCGTCAGGCTTTCTGATGGTGATATTTCGTCCGTTCAAAGTGGGGGATTTCATCGAGGCGGCCGGGGTCAAAGGAACCGTTCAGGAGATTCAAATCTTCAACACGATTATCAATACGCCGGACAATATCCGCGTCATAATCCCCAATGCCCAGCTTACGGGCGGCACTATAATGAATTACACAGCTAATGGCACCAGGCGCGTCGATCTGGTAATAGGGATTTCATACGAAGATGACATCAACAGGGCAAGAAGCGTAATCGAAGGGGTGTTGGCCGGCGACGAGCGAGTCCTTCGTGAACCCGCGCCCACCGTGGCGGTTTCCGGTCTCGGCGACAGCAGCGTCAATTTTGTGGTGCGGCCGTGGGTCAATGCGGCGGATTACTGGGACGCCTATTTCGGCATTACCGCCAAGGTGAAGCTTGCCCTTGATAAGAATGACATATCGATACCATATCCACAGCGGGATGTTCATATCAAAAATGACGGCCTGAAAAAGGCCCTGACAGCTTGATTTTTGGTCGGCTGATTGCAGGAGTTCTTTTTGAAAGGACGGATTATGGATTATCGCAGGTTTGTACTATTGATTTGTCTGGCGGGGTTTTGCGGCACAGTGGGCGCTGATGAAATCGTTTTGAAAAACGGCGACCGG
This sequence comes from Sedimentisphaerales bacterium, assembly GCA_035527845.1. Taxonomy (GTDB): domain Bacteria; phylum Planctomycetota; class Phycisphaerae; order Sedimentisphaerales; family Anaerobacaceae; genus JAUWKC01. Next base: position 9,936 of record DATKZT010000051.1, read on the forward strand.
CTTACCGGCAAAGTCAAACAGCTCGTTGACGGGAAGTTGATTCTCGAGTCGGAGCTTGCGGGTACGTTGACCATCGATGCGTCAAACGTGCAGACATTCGGCAGCGACGCGCCAATCGAGGTTCATCTAAACGACGGTACGGTTCTGCAGGAGAGGGTGTTGAAATCCAAGGCGGGGCAGTTTTCTGTGGGGGGCGAGAAGACCCTGAAGGCCCAGGAGTTTGACGTTGCGTCTATCGCCTCGATCAACCCGCCGGTGAAACCCGAGGTGAAGTGGTCGGGCGACATATCCTTGGGGGTGACTTCGACGCACGGCAACACGCGAACCGAATCCATGACCGGAAGCGCCAACCTTAGAAAGAGAACCGAGAGGGACCGGACGCAACTGAGCGCCGATTACGCCAAAGGCCGTCACGAAGACCCCGACACAGGGGAGAAAGTGACGACCGAAGATTGGTGGCGTGCGCGGGCAAAATACGATTACTTCTTCACAAAGAAGCTATATGGTTATCTGGACGGGCGCTATGAGAAGGACAGTATCGCTGCTCTGGATCGCCGCGTGATAGTGGGCAGCGGCGCCGGCTATCAGTGGATTGAGTCGGACGAGATGAATTTTTCAACGGAGGCAGGTCTGGCGTCGCTTTACGAGAAGTTCGATAATCAGACCGAGAGCAACAGCGAGATATCCGCTCAGCTTGGTTATCATTTTGACAAGAAGCTGATGGAAAAGGTCAAGTTCATCAACGACCTGACTTACTATCCGAGCCTGGGGCAGTTTTCAGACTATTTCCTTACTTCGACCGCTGAAATTCGCGCCCATTTTACCCAGAGCATGTTCACTAATTTCAAGGTTATACTGGATTACGACGCGACGCCGGCCATAGGCAAGGGCAGTACAGATACCAAGTATATTCTTGGTGTGGGTGTGAGCTTCTAAGATATGTATCCCGGCCGGGGGGTATGATATAATGTTGATTGGCGTGCGGCGACTTCGGTGCGCCAGAAAAGGCAAGTGGTCAAACGCCAGCGGTGAAGCGAAATACCGCGGAACCGGTTTCTGAAAGGGTGGGAAAATGAAGAAGTATCTTAAAATACTGCGCATCGTTCTGGTGGTGTTCGTAATCCTGGTTGTTGTTGTGGCGGTGCTTGTGCATCTTTTTGCGGACCGGGCGGTGAAGATGGGTATCGAGAAGGGGGGAACGGGCGCTTTGAAAGTCGGCGTTCGGGTGGAGGATGTTGACCTTTCGATTTTGAGGGGCAGAATCGGCCTGAAGAACCTCGTGATCGACAACCCGCCGAACTATAAGCACGAAAGGCTGCTGGAACTGAGGGATGCAAGTGCGGAAGTGGATATCGGGTCGCTTCTTACCGACACGGTAAACATACGGAGTATCAAGCTCGAGGGGGTGAACCTTGTTCTCGAGCAACGGGGGGTCTCGAGCAATAATCTTCAGGACATAATAAAGTCGATTCCCGCCGCAGACCAGGAGGCGCAGGAACCATCGGGTAGGAAGCTGCACATAGATACTCTTGAGATTTCGGAGATTACGGTCAACGTGAAGCTGTTGTCTCTTGCTCCGGACATCCCGCTGAAACTCGATCCGATCAAGATGACCGATTTGGGCGGTGACAATAAAATGGACGTCGCGGCGCTGTCGGGCAAAATCCTTGTTGCCCTTGCCGGCGGCATAGCCAAACAGGGTGCGGGTATTCTGCCGGATGAGATTATTGGTCCGCTGTCGGACCAACTGAAAAGGCTTGGGGCCCTGTCGGGTGCTTTGCTGAAGAAGGGAGGCGATGTCCTCAAGGGCGGCACGGATTTAGGCAAAGGCATATTGGAGGGAGGAAAGGATATCGGCAGGGGAATTACCGGCGGCCTCGGGGGTCTGTTGAAACGCAAGGAAGAAAACCCCGAAGACGCGAACAAGTAGAACCGTTTTCTTACGGCCGATAGCACAACCCTCAGGAATGCGCGTCAGCACTGCGATGTTGTGAACCAGAATCTCTTTCAGGTTCATCGTGACATGAGGCTTTGCTCAGATTTTTCCCGCGGCTTTCTTCGCCGATTCGACGGTATTGTACATGAGCATGGTTATGGTCATGGGTCCGACGCCGCCGGGGACGGGCGTGATAAGGGATGCCTTTTCCTTTACGGCCTCGAAATCGACATCGCCGACCAGCCGATAGCCGCTCTTCTTGGTGGCATCCTCAACTCGGTTAACTCCGACGTCAATTACCACCGCGCCATCCTTTATCATATCTGCGGTGACGGTGTTGGGTTTTCCGGCGGCGGCAACGATAATGTCCGCCTGGAGCGTATGATGAGATAGATCTTTGGTTCGCGTATGACAGACAGTCACGGTGGCGTTGCGATTGGTGGCTTTTTGGATGAGCATGTTGGCGAGCGGTTTGCCCACGATATTGCTTCGCCCGACGATTACAACGTGGGCGCCTTCGATCTTGACGCCGTTTCGGATGAGCAGTTGAATCACCCCGTGCGGAGTGCAGGGCAGGAAGGCCTTTTGTCCGGCCACCATTTTTCCGATGTTCGTCGGATGGAAGCCGTCGACGTCTTTGTCGGGATTGATCGACAGGAGCACTTCGGCCTCATCAAGGTGCTTGGGCAGGGGTAGCTGAACGAGGATACCGTTTATTTTCGGGTCTTTGTTCATTTTGTCAATTAACGCGAGCAGGTTCTGCTGCGTGGCGTCCTCGGGCAGGCGGTTATCGTCCGAATAGATTCCCAGCTCCTCGCAGGTTCGCTCTTTGGCGGTGACATAGGATTTCGAGGCGGGGTCTTCGCCGACGAGGATGACGCCGAGGCCGGGGACAATACCTTCCTGCTTGAGCTTCGCAACTTCTTCTTTTAGTTCAGCTCGCATGCTCTCAGCGACTTGTTTACCATCGATAATTTTAGCAGCCATATTGATTCTCCGAATAGTTCATGTCCGGGCAAAGTCCGGAGCGTGAATCATTTTGTTTTTCCACTAAAACAGACCGGTGACTTTTCCGGTCTTGAGGTCAACGTCGATTCTTCTAAAGGCCGGGTCGGAGCTTGTGCCGGGCATAAGTTTTATCGCTCCGGCGAGGGGGACGATGAATCCAGCGCCCTTGTATATCAGGAAATCTCGGATGGGCAGTTTCCAGCCCTTAGGTCGGCCCTTGATGTCGGGGTCGTGTGACAGGCTTAAGTGGGTTTTGACCATGCAGGTGCCGAATTGTTTGAAGTCCGGATTGTCTTCGAGGGCTTGTGCTTTCTCGGTGGCTTCCGGTGTGTACTCGACGCCGTCGGCGCCGTAGACTTCAGTGGCGATAAGCTCCACCTGCTTCCTAAGAGGGGTGCCGAGCTCGTAAAGGAATTTGAACTTGTGCTTTTCCCGGCAGGCTTCAATGACGGCCTCGGCCAGCTCGATGGCGCCGTCGCCGCCTTTTAGCCAGTGTTCCGAATATGCGACCAGCGCGCCGTTTTGCTCGGCGACCTTGCGGACCATTTCGATTTCGTCCTTGGTGTCTGTATAGAAGCTGTTGATGCAGACGACGGGTTTTACGCCGCTTTTTTTGACTGTTTCGATGTGTGCGATAAGGTTTTCGCAGCCTTTCTCGACGAGTTCGAGGTTCTCTTTGGTGTATTCTTCCGCCAGCGGCAGGCCGGGTTTGACGGCGGGGCCGCCGCCGTGCATCTTGAGGGCGCGGATGGTGGCGACGAGGACCACCGCATCGGGATGCAGGCCTGACATGCGACACTTGAGGTTCCAAAACTTCTCGAAGCCGATGTCGGCGCCAAAGCCGCTTTCGGTGACATGATAATCCGACAGTTTGGTGGCCACCAGGTCGGCGATTATGGAACTTTGCCCGATGGCAATATTTGCGAATGGGCCGGCATGCACGAACACGGGCTGGCCCTCGATGGACTGGAGCAGGCTTGGGTTGAGCGTCTCGACCATCCAGGCGGTCATGGCGCCATCGACTTCGAGGTCGGCGGTGGTGACTTCGTTGCCTTTCTTATCATAGGCGACGACTATTCTACTTATTCTTTCGCGCAGGTCCTTGAGGTCCTTGGCCAGCGCCAGGATAGCCATCAGCTCACTGGAAACCGAGATGGCAAACCCGGACTCCATTTCGTAGCCGTCCATTTTTCCGCCCTTGCCTATGGTGATGTTGCGCAGGGCCTGTGCGCAGAAATCCATAACCCATCTCATCTGGATACGGTTGGGGTCTACGTCAAGCCGCTTCAGGTTTCTCTTGGCCAACTGCTCGTCGGTATAGTTTCTCTCGTGCTGCATGCGGGAGGTCAGGGCAACCATTGCAAGGTTGTGCGCATTAGTGATGCTGTCTATGTCGCCGGTGAGTCTGATAGAAAACGGGGTCAGTGGGATGCACTGCGACAGACCACCGCCCGCAGCGGAGCCTTTGATGTTGAAAGTTGGGCCTCCGCTCGGCTGCCGTATGGCGCCGGTTGCTCGTTTGTTCAGTTTACCAAGTCCTTCAATCAGTCCAATGGCAGTTGTGGATTTGCCCTCGCCCAGAGGGGTAGGCGTGATGGCGGTAACGTCGATATATTTTGCAATTGGGTTGCCCTCTATGCGCTCGAGTGTCCTGGCGTAATCGACTCTGGCCAGTTGTCGTCCCATGGGCAGCAATTCATCCTCTTTCAATCCCAGCTCCGCGGCCAACCGGCTGACTGGTTTCATAGACTGCTCGGCGGCTTCCGCTATCTGCCAGTCCTTCATTTTGGTCGGGTCAAGTTTCATACGCGATACCCTCAAAAAGAGACAGCAATTTTACTTAACTTCTCTTAACTCCTGTAGTTGCCCGGACAACTCGGCGGATGTTCGCAGCCGGGCCGGCCGGAGAGACGATATTGAAGCAAAATCGGCGGGCGGATGCAAGAGAAATATACAGGCGGCCTGTTTTTGTAGTAGTGTGTGGTTCCTCAGCGGATTGGCGCCGTCATTTGCGTATTTCTGCGGCCAAGCGGTTACAAAGGCAACAGGTTTCAAGTAAATGGGCCTGATTTGCGGGTTTGGCGGGTAAGGCTTATCGCACGAAAACGTGTGCTATTTGTTCTCTGCTTTAACCTTGAGTATTTGCTGACGGTGGTCCTCGGTGGCCTGTGCCAATTTGCGCAGTGTTTCTTTCAATTCCGCAGAATCGGCTTCGAAGATTTCGAAGAACCTTTTCTCTATCAAGGCGTCTTCGATGGACGAGGCCGTCGACAAGGCGCCTATCAAGTCAAGGTCCGACTCTTCTGCCTTGGCGAGCATCTTCTGTGCATAGTTCAGTGAATGTTGTATCGCCGGTATCTGGAATCTGTCTTCGTTGAAATGTAATGAACCTTCCTCGGTTTTGGATTGAAGCTCGTTTATCCAGTTGGCATGTTGCGTCTCTTCGTTGGATAAGCTGAGCCAGAAATCCTTATAGTACGGGAACTTTTCGGCATACGCCTTGTATAGCCGGCCTATGGCAACCTCGTGACCGCCTAATATCTCAATCGTCTTGCTCTGTTTTTCCTTATCAGTCATAAGTTACTCCACTTGCCGGATGAACGGGGGCTCAGCCGATGATGACCTCATCCAGAGGTCGCTTTGGGACGTGGTGTACGCCTTGTGCGTCACGCCAATATTTGGTTTCCCCATTGCTGCCGACGGTCTCGATTACCACTTTTTCCCTGGGCTTTCCGAGTGCCAGCACGAGAAGGATCTCGTAGCGGGATGGGACATCCAATACCCTGCGGAGTCCTTCTCTGTTGACGGCGCCAAGGATACAGCCGCCGAGATCTTTCTCCGTCGCCCCAAGAAGAATGCTCTGGGCGGCGATTCCGTGGTCGCAGTCCACGGAGACGGCTATTTGTCTGTCGGCAAGAATTACGATATATGCAGAAGGTCTTTCGCCCTCGGATGGGCCCGGCCAGTCTTTCAGATAGCCGGCCCAGGTAAGATTCGGGAAGATTCGGGCATTGGTACGGGCATCGCAGGAGAGAACATACTTTAGCGGCTGCACGTTGGCCGCCGACGGTGACAGCCTCGCCAGATCGACCAGCTCTGTCAGCGTTTGGCGCTCCACAGCCACATTCTGAAAGAAGCGTCGATAGCTTCGATTCTTCGTCACTAAATCCTTGATCATTTTGTCACTGTCTCCAAATTAATGTGTGCGGCTTCGAATCAGGCTCGTCCCTGGCCCGTGGTCGCCAACACTGTCTGCCACAGGTCGCCCTCGGGATCGACCTTTTTTCTTTTCAGTACGGCAAGTGATATCGGGACGTGGACGAAGTACTGGTTCCAGTAGCCCATAACCATATTTGTTCGCCCGGACATGCCGGCGTGGACGGCATTCTGGCCCAGCATCAGGCAGAAGGCGGCATCGTTGGAATCCGCGGTAAGACTGCGAATCATATAGCTCGGGTCGATGTACTTGAGCGAGACGGCCTTGTTCCTGTTCTTGAAATGCTTCTCGATCCTGTCCTTTAACAAAAGACCTACGTCGTGAAGAACCACATTGCCCGACGCGTCGGTCAGGGCGAGGCGGCCATTGTCTGCGATGTCCTGGCCGGCGCCCTCGGCGACCACGATAACGGCATGGTGCTTGCTGTCCAGCCTTCTTTCGAGTGAGTTCAAAAACCCGTTCTCTCCCTCAAGCACGAGCGACACTTCCGGAATGAAGCAGAAGTTGACATCACTGTTTGCAAGGGTTGCGTGGGCGGCGATGAAGCCCGAATCCCTGCCCATCAGCTTGACCAGCGCAACACCGTTCCAGGCGCCTTTGGCTTCTGCGTGTGCGGCCCAGATTGCGGCGCGGGTTGCCTCAACGGCAGTCGAGAAACCAAAAGACCGTTCAATGCCCATTATATCATTGTCGATGGTTTTGGGGACGCCGATTACCGCAATTTCCAGTTGCCTCTCTCTGATGACCGCACAGAGTTGTTCTGCTCCGCGAAGGGTTCCGTCGCCGCCGATAACGAAAAGCAGGCGGATTTGTCTTTTCTGCAGATTGTCGACCATCTCGTTGGGGTCCTGCGGCCCGCGCGACGAAGATAAGATGTCTCCTCCCTTGAGATGGATTTCATCGACCAGTTCGGGCGTCATAAGGAGCGGCTCCTGCGGCGCCCTTGCCGAGAGCCCGAGGTATCCGTACCTGAAGCCGAATATCTCCTTGACGCCATATTGCCAGATCAGACTCAGGGTAATAGTTCTGATGACGTCGTTGAGTCCGGGACATAATCCGCCGCAGGTGACTATGCCGCAGTTCAGGTTTTCAGGGTCGAAAAAGATTTTACGGCGGGGGCCCGCCCTCTCGAACATAGGGGGCTCGTTGCCGCTTTCCCTGTACGCGCAAAGACACTCGAAATCCGCATGGACCATGACCTTTTCACGGTCATCGACAAAATGACATTCACCTCGTTTCAGGGGATGGTCCACTTTTGCAGGACCCAGTTTTTCGATGGTTAGGTCCGGCAATTCGTCCGGTCTGATACAGTAAGCATCCATATAGTCTCCTTGGCATTCATTAGACGGCCAATCGTCGCCGCCGTCAAGTCCCGTACTTGTTTCGGGGTTACTCCTTGCTCCAGATGCGGGTGTTCAGGTTGAGGTCATCGACAATGCCCGCCGCGAGCCGCAGGTCTTCGAAGTATTCCTGGAGCAGCCCAAAATCCAGAAGCGTTTGGAACAATTTAGGTTCGAAGAGATTCCTGGTGAATGATACGGCGACAAACACTTTTGAGCCCACGAAAGACAGGTAAATCCGCCTGTTCGTTTTCTGTTTGAAATTGACGATTCTCTCCATCAGGCTTGTGGACAGTATATATCGGGCCTGGATCTGATCGTCGCCGTATACGACGAAATAGCGCTCGAATTCCGGGTCTTCGAGCTTGATGAGCTGGCCGCGAAGGACGTTCCACGATTGAAACAGCTTGCCGAAACTGCCGAAAAGGTTTTCCGCGGTGTCCGGCAGGACGATTGTCTGGCAGGTAAAATGCTTGTTGAAGTCGGCGATGAAGAAAAGGCCCCTGAAAATCGTTCGCCGCCGCTTGTTTTTGCCTGACCCGCTTTCATACACGGCGTGAAGCTCAGAGAACTCGATTTGCGTGGCGTCTATCCTGCCTGCCACATAGTCGTCCCCTTTGTAACGGTTTGGTCTGGTCTTGAAAATCTGAGAGGCCATGAAGGTTGACCGGGGGATACATCTGTGCGGAAAATAGTCGAGGTCCTCATCGAGAAATTTTACTATCTTTCGGATTATGGTGTTCTTGAATTGGCGGACGTAACCTTTGCTGCTCAGATGAGTGATAAAGGTAAAAAGGGCGCCACCGATTATCAGAGGAAACGTTATCCCCGGGAAAAAGGGTATACCGCTTTGGATAATGAAAAATAACGCAATCGCGGCCAGACCCGCTGCCGCGGCGCCCACGTAAAGGAGTTTTTGGGCGATTGCTCTGCGCCTTGCTTCGAGCGCGTGCAGGTCAGCAGACAAATCGGTCCTGCAAAATTCTTTGAAGTCATCCAGCGTTTTCATTTTCATGGCTGCCCGCAGAGTCCTTTCCTGGTACTGTCATGCTTCAACGGCGAAAGTGTTCTCCCGCATCAATGCCCTGACGCTCCTTTTCGCTGATTTCGAAAAACCGCCTTCGCTTGTAATTCATCATGGAGGCCACTATGTTAGTGGGAAACATCTCGACCGCATTATTGTAATCGGTTACCGCGGCGTTATAGGCGCGCCTGGCGGCGGATATCTGCTCTTCCAGCTCGGTCAGCGTCCTTTGCAGGTGCATGAAATTCTCGCTGGCCTTGAGGTTGGGGTAATTCTCCGCCACCAGCAGCAGCCGGCCCAGGGCCTTTGTCAGCCTGTTATCCAGTTCGACCGCCTCGTCATCGGAAACCTGCCCCGAGAGCGCCTGCGCCCTGATTCTGGTGACCTCTTCGAGCAGGGACCTCTCGTGCTGCGCATAACCCTTGACCGTCGCTACAAGGTTCGGGATCAGGTCGTATCTTTTCTTGAGCAGGGCGTCGATGGTGCCGAATACGTTCAGCACCCGATTCTTTCTTGAGATAAGACTGTTGTAGATCAGAACCGGAATCAGGATGACTACAACAATGACAATGATGATAACCGGCATTTCCTGGTCTCCTCTATGACTGCAACGATTCGAAGTAATCTTCAGCCGTTTAGTTGCGGCTATTCTATAACAACTGCGGTGCCTTTTGCAGAAGCCATCAACAGAGATTTGCTCTTCGAGCCGATATTATCGTAGTCGAGCGAGAAACCAACGATGGCATTTGCGCCCAGTCTTGCGGCTTGTTCTTTGGCTTCGGCAATGACGTCATGCTGCATAGTTTTCATAACTTCCTGATAGGAAGCTGATCGTCCGCCGAATATGTCACGTAACGAGGTAAAAAAATCACGGACGATATTAACGGCCCTGACATTGCGGACGATTACGATTCCCTTGTATTCCCTGATTTTTATGCCGTCAAGGATTGGCGTTGTGAAGATTCGAATGTCGTTCATGGTTCTGTCCTCCTTTCATTTAACGCCTGCGAAAAACAGATGGGCAATGAGGCCGGCGATGGGTGGAAAGAAGAAGGTGCTGGCCAGGCGGATGAGTGTGAATTTCCACCCCATAATTCCAACTTCCATGGGCAGGCGGGCCGCGGCCCACAGGGACCAGGCGGTAACGAAGGCGACCATGGTGCCTATGCCGGCGCCTGCCCGCAGGAACCCGGCCGCCAGAGGCAGGCTGACATAAGGTCCACCGGGGGTCAGGGCACCGGCGATTGTGCCGATGAATATTCCCTTGATGCCGGATTCGGCGCCTACCCATTTCGATATCAGCTCCCGCGGCAGGAGAACCTGAATCATACCTGCGGCTAGGAATGCGAAAATCAGCAGCGGCAGGATCTGGATGGTCGTATGCAGGGCGGCTTTCAGGCCCGTAATGTGCTGGCCCTGTCCCCGTTGGTATCCCACGAATAGAAGAATGAGCGCAATCGCTCCCATTATTATTGTCGGAAATAACATTCCTGTCCCGCTCCTTTTGTTAGTCATACTTCTTCTCGGTTAAGCCGGCTGATATGTGACACAAACGGCTTTATTATTTGGGCTATAGCTCGTTGCGGTCAAGGAATATTATTTTTAGTCGCCCGCCCAATCCGCATAGTGTCCTTTCTGTACAACGGAGCCGTCCTTGAAGTACACGTAATAGCCGCCGACGGGGCTGGTCTCGTAAAACCATTTTTCGTCACAGTATTCCTGCTCTGATGGGGCCGTATGTTGAATCATGTCGGGAGAACCCAAAAGCAAGAGTACTTCATCCTGCCTGACGCCTGGCGTTATTGCCTCGTCAATCGGGCCGACGCCCCGCCGATATTGGGGGTATTCCGCCGCTGCAGGCGGGTTCCTGAACATGTAGCTTGCAAGGGCCAATTCCGTGTCTTCCCGCAGAATCTTATAAAGCCGGTCATATCTTTGCTGGGTGACGCGGGCAATGGTCAGGGTGTTGGACACGAATACAGGGCTGTTGGGGTCTTCTTCCGTCTCCGGCAAAGGATGAACGTAGGAGATGTGATAGATGCCGAGTTGAGAAAAGTCGAGATTTCCAGGGACGACCGGCAGACTGAAGTCGATCGGCAATATGGATGATTCTATGGGAAGCGTTTGAAAGTTGGAGAACCACCAGGGCTCAGGTGGGAGCGATTGGGTGCTTACCGTCCCGTCAGGCGCAACATGTTCGACCAGGAGCCCGGCTCCGTAGCGAACGCCGTGTGGTATTGAGATGGTTGCGGGGCCCGTGCTGAATTTTTCGGGAATGTGATAAGTCAACTGCTGGCGGCAGATGGTATCCACCGGGGCCACGTAATATACGGGTTTGATTCTGACCTCTACGACAGGGCGTGGACGCGCATGAGATAGATCGGGCAGCACGCAGTTTACGGCTGCTGCGACGATAACAAGTCTGATGATTACGTTTAGGGGTGTTTGCGATTCTTTCATTTCTGTTATTCCTGAAAACGATGAGTGAATTGGTGGGTCCGCAAGCCAGCCTGATGGAAGGGGGCCGCCTGTCCAGGTGAACCACGGCTGGTTGGACTTTTGGGGATTGAGCCTGCCATACGTTCACTATCGGCTTACTCGGCAGGCTCTTATGAATAAAATGGGCCGGGTTGGATTCGAACCAACGCAGGCTTACGCCAACGGGTTTACAGCCCGTCCCCTTTAGCCACTCGGGCACCGACCCAAATCTCTCAACGAGTTACATATATATTTACAGCTTCTCCGCCGGCGTTTCAAGAAGAATTCTTTTTGAGCATCGTACAAACAGACTCGCGGGGAATTGTTTTGCTGTTGCGATGTGGGCTTATTCTGTTATGAGCCGTACCATGGCGGGTGTGGAGACTTTGGATTGCATAATGAGCCGATAGGGTTATAATGTGCAAACACCTGAGACTCGTCCATGGGGCGTAATCTTTTGCCTTTCTGGATCGTAAAGGTTTGCCAAGACGGTGGCTGGACAATACTTTTTGGAGGAAATCAAAGTGAGAACGGCGATGCAAAGGATTTTTGGGGTGGCGATTCTGATTGCGGCGGCAGCAGCCGGCAGCATGGCGGCGGAAATTCCGCAGGAAAAGGAGTTCGGCAACTCGATTGGCATGAAGTTCGCACGTATGGAGGCGGGCGATTTCCAGATGGGCATAGAGAAGATTCCACTTCCGGAGCCGTGGGCAAAAAGCGAGCATCTTGGCGACGGCGACCCCGACGAGCAGCCGGTGCACAGGGTGACCATAAGCAAGCCTTTCTATATGGGTATTTGCGAGGTAACGAATGCCCAGTATGAACAGTTTGACCCGACGCACCGCTACATTCGCGGCAAGATGGGCTTTTCCATCGAGAGCGATGAGGCGGTCGTTTTTGTAAATTGGCATGAGGCGAAGGCGTTCTGCGACTGGCTGAGCAAGAAGGAAGGTCTGCCTTATCGTCTGCCGACCGAGGCCGAATGGGAGTACGCCTGCCGGGCGGGCACGACCACTGCGTTCAGTACTGGCGAGTCGCTGCCGGAGGCCTTCCATAAGAATGTCGGCAGGAGCTGGTATCCGGACCCTGAGCGGAGCAAGGGGCGTAAGGATTTAGTGCCGCTTCACGTGGGCAAGACGCCGGCAAATCCGTGGGGACTCTTTGATATGCACGGCAATGTCGAGGAATGGTGCGAGGATTGGTACGGACCGTACGATGGTGGCCTTCAAGTCGACCCGGTTGGCCGGGCAGACGGGGACTTCAAGGTGACGCGCGGCGGCAGTCACTCGACGGAACTTTATTACCTGCGCTCGGCCAACCGCATGGGCGCCATCCCAGAGGAACGGAACTGGCTGATAGGCTTCCGCGTGGTTCTGGCAGAACCGCCCGACGGGGACTTTCTGCCTGTACGCCCTGCACCGCTTAATCAGCAGAGGGTAAGCCAGCGGATTCCTCCTGATATCACCGAGGGCCCCGACCAGGACAAGCCTTATTTCAGCGGACCTCGCAGGTATGTCAATATCCCGGAAGGTTCGAACGGCCCGATTTTTTCCAACCACAACCATGTCCCTAAGATTGTCGAGTGCGCCAACGGCGACCTGCTGACGATTTGGTACACCTGCGTGTCGGAATCGGGCAGGGAGCTGGCGATTGTCGCCAGCCGGATGCGCTATGGGACCGACCAGTGGGAACCGGCGACCATGTTCTGGGACCAGCCCGACCGCAACGAGCACACATCTTCTTTGTGGTGCGACGCCGACGGTACGCTTTATCACTTCAACGGGTTTTCAGTGGCGGCAACATGGGGGCCGCTGGCGGTGATTATGCGCACATCGGTCGACCACGGCCGAACCTGGAGCAAGGCCAGGCTGATTCTGCCGGAGCATAACAGGCGGCAGATGCCTATCGAGTCGATATTCCGAACGATGGATGGGCGGATATTGCTGCCTTGCGATGCGGTGACAGGGGGAAGCGGGGGGACGGCGATTTACCTGAGCGATGACAACGGCCTCAACTGGAAGGATGCGGGCGGCACGATTGCGGGCATTCACGCATGTGTTGCCCAACTTAAGGATGGTCGGCTGATGGCCTTTGGACGTGGTGACAACATCGACGGCAGAATGCCGATGAGCATTTCAAGTGACATGGGCAGATATTGGAAACACAGCGCGAGCCCGTTTCCGCCTGTCGGCGGCGGACAAAGGCCGCTGCTGCTCAGGCTGCGCGAAGGCCCGCTTGTTCTTGTGTCTTTTACGGGGGGGCGAAGGGGCAAAGGCGGTATGCCGATAACCGATGCGTCGGGCAGGCAGCGGAATGTTGCCGGGATGTTCGCGGCGTTGTCTTATGACGAAGGTAAGACGTGGGCGAACATTCGGCTGGTCAGCCACGATGGGCCCGATACTACCCACGAGACGATGGATGGGCGGCCGTTCGAATTGGGCTTTAGCACCGCCGAGCCGGGCGGGTATAATTCCATCTGTCAGGCGCGAAACGGCGTGATTCACCTGATAAGCAGCCGGCAGCATTATGCGTTCAATTTGAAGTGGCTCCAAACCCCGCCGCCGGCACAAGTGCAGCAAAGGTAGAGCATGGCTTGATTCGCGAGTCGGATGACATGGCAGTGACAACCGCAGAAAAGATACAGATGCACAGGGCGTTCTGGAACGGCGAGGGCCCGTGTCTTATGCTCATCCCGCCGGGCAGGGACATGCAGGAAATGTGGCAGGTGCAGATTTATGATACCGGTGATTATCGCGAGCGTTTTTACAATCCTGCGAAGATGTGGGACAATGAGATGGCGCGGGCCTGGCCGGTGCTGGACTGGCCCACGGATGGAATCCCCACTGTCAGGCCGAACCTCGGCGTCATCTTTGTCCCATCGCTCGCCGGGCAAAAGTATGAAATCCGCCAGGGCCTTATGCCCTGGTGCGGCGAGTCCCTCAGTCCCGAGCAAATCCGTGCCGCGCGTGATGTGGATGTCACCAACGCCGAGCTTATGCAATTAGCGGCACAGTTTTATCGCATTCACAGAGAAAACAGCGATGGCGAAATCGCCGCCTATCAGGCCGACAACCAGGGGATATTCGACATTGCCCACCTGCTTTACGGCGACGCCATCTTCTATGACATAATGGATGAAAAGAAGATTCCGTGGGTCGATGAGCTGCTCAATATCAGTCTCGACCTCATGGTGCGGGCCGTGCGGCGCTTGAAAGAGCTCATCGGAGAAGAAGATGCCTCGATGATTCACGGACACGGCACCGAGCAGGGCGTTTACTTTCCGAACGCAGGCATACGCATTTCCGAGGACTCGCCGGCGATGATTTCGCCTGAGCAGATTGACCGGTTCGTCATAGGTCCGATTGAGCGGTGCGCCGAGCAGTTCGGCGGCGTCTTTATGCACTACTGCGGCAGGCATGAGTATTTCTTCGAGCGGCTCTGCCGATGCGAAGGTGTCAGGGCAATCGACCTGGGCAACCCCGAGATGTACGACACGCGCCGGCTCTTCGAATTGTCCGCCGAAACCAATACGGTGCTTTACAGCCGCGTTGCAGCACAGGAAACCGAGAAAGAGCAGCGGGACTGGCAGGGCTACGTGCGCCGGCTGGCGGGGCTGGTCAAGGATACAGGCGCCCGCTGCATTCTTCGACCCCTCGTATTCCCGCAGGGCCGGGCCGAGTGCGCGGCCATGCTCGACCTCTGGCACGAACTCACCGCCTGATAGACCCTACAGGCTTTACGGCTTTACAAGCGGCCGAGAAATCGTATCATAGAACCAACGCGCCGATGTAGCTCAACGGTAGAGCACGGCTTTCGTAAAGCCGGGGTTGAGGGTTCGAATCCCTCCATCGGCTGTGGGGACCTAGTGCGCAGCGCTACTGAAATACTTGACGAGATACTCTAATCCCGTTTCCAGAAAACAACTGTCCCTTCTTGTCATTCCCGCAAAAACAGGAATCCAGAAATTATGCCTTCACTCGTTCCCAAATCTCACACTCGGTTTCTTGACCGCGACAGTTCATTGACCGTCTCTTCCTGTGCGTCTGCCTTACGCAGTCGTGGAAACGTTCACCTGTAAGCATCCTAGCAATTCGCGGATGTAGCTTCTCAAAACAGTCCCTCTGATCGGTACATGCATCAAGTTCGTGTGCATAATCATTTGGCTGTTCTCGCATGAGAGTGGCGAACAAGTCATGACTATCAAACTCATACTCCTGTCTCTCAACCGCCTGCCTCAATATTTCGTCCGTCAAATATGTCATTTCGCTAGCCATAATTCTTGCTCCTTTCATTTGAATTGTGGATAATCTTTCTTTAACTTCGGTAACTTGGATGAGAAACCCGGTCTATAACTTTTCCAAACATCAGCATAGATATGTTTTGTGCTATTTCCTGTGTCCAGTCATTTCTAGGTGAGGGTTTACGAGGGTGGCACCATCTTGACAACTGTGCGAAGACCTTTGGGGAAAGAAGCCTATAGTCCAAGTCCATCAGGTCTTTTCTCAAATTTCTGCCGAGCCCGTTTACGAAGCGTTCTTTGCCTTGATTGTATTCGATCAGTTCTTCGACCAGTGAGTCGACTTTATCACGCGGACAATCGGGCCTTATTCTGCGTGCTTCCTCTGACAGATCACGGTTGTCATCATTTGACTCATCTTTCGCTAACTCGCCTGGCTCTTCTCGCTCCAACAGAAATTTGTCTAGACGGGCTGGGTAGAACAAAGCCTTCCCCGCAAAGAAAGAGTGGGGAATTCTCTTGTTAGCTACCAATTCCCTCAGAATGCGCTCTCCGCAGCGCAAATAGTCTGCCGCTTCTGGGATGGTTAACCAATTCGTTTTTGCCTTTTCCATGATAGTGTCCTTTTCCAAATATTAGCATAGAATATGCCAGAAGTAAGCACGTATATAGCATGATAGATGCACACAGTGAATTTGTCAAGACGTTAATTTGTTTTTTTCATATTTTGTTAAGATTGCTGGCGAGTTTCAAAGTCTCGGTTGCCAAATGGTATTGATAACACTTTATATCTAAAGAAGTTATGCTCACACACGAGAATATCATTCGCTTCAGAAAATATTAAGGAATATTGGCAAAGTCGTTGTTGCCTATTCCGGTGGGGTGGATAGTACGTTTCTTTTGAAGGCGGCGGGGTATATGCAATTCTGAAGAGTTTCTTGTCGACCCGGCGGGCTGGAACTGCTCAGAATGAGGCACAAGAGTAACAATCACATGGGCTCCAACGTGTTGTTTGCTGACTTGAGCATTAGTATTTATGCCGAGGGCGAGGCTCCCGACCAAAACCTTCGCTTCAAGCCCTGAAACCGACAGGTTTGCAGGATTCCGGTGGCGCGTTTGCCTTGACTCCGCGGCCCGGAAGGGGTATAATTATACTGAATACGGATTTTTCTACTCTTCTCACCCCTGCCGTAGTTGGGTCACTCCACCCGTCTCAGGCAGGGGCGTTTTTTTGCGCATTCGTCATTCCAACAAATAAACAGGGCCCGTACCGAACTATTCGGCACAGGCCCCGAGTTTAATGCTTGCTCAGCGGTGGGCTAATTCGCCGAGCCTTTATGCAAAGCCTACGGCGACGGCGGCCACAACTGTTCGTCGCCCCAGTCTTCCAGCAACCTGGCAAAGTCTTTGAAGTTGATGACTTCGGGACTCTCGCCGCTGAAGAAGTTGGCCGTCGAGACAAGCTCGATGACGCCATCGCCGTCCGAAGCGAAGTATGCCACCTCGGCACGGGTCAGGGCACGGTTATAAACACGCACATCGTCCACCATGCCCATGAATGCACGGTCGTCCGCGTCGGAGCGGTTGCCTATGGCCAGGTCGTTGGCGTCCTGCAGGAGGGTGATCACACCGATAGAAGCGGAGTTCGAGAGCTGACCGTTGACGTAGCACTTGACAGAGTTGCCGTCGTATGTGCCGGCGACGTGGGCCCACTCACCCTGAACGATCTCATCTCCTTCCACACTGTGGAGGCCGTGATTCACGTCACGGACGAAGAAGTCCGGCGTGCTGCCGCCCATCTCGATCGCGAAACTCTCGCTGTCGTTGGCGTCTATTCCTTTGACGACAACGCGGGCGCTGTAATCGGTCTCCTCGCTGTAATTAATCCAGGCGGCCGCCGAGATCTGAAGGGGCGGCCTGAGTTTTGCGCCGTCGGGCACGAGAACCTTGCCGCCGTCAAGGTCTATGGCGCCGGAGCCGACGCGGCCGGTAACCCACGCATAAGCGCCTTGTGCAGTCCCGTTAATGGGGTTGGCGCTCGAATCATTGGCGTTACCGTCAAGCGCCCAGTGGCCAACCAGGTTGGCGGTACCGGGATCCAGGACCGGCTTGACATTTACATCGGCCCGCAGCCACTGTTCACCTGTCACGCCGACATCGCCGAAACCAACTACGCAGTCGCCGTCCAAATCGCGGGGCGGCCCATACTCGGGCCTGCAGATAGGCATACTCAGGCGGAGGTCGTCGAAGTAGACCGTGCCTTTGCCGGCCTCCTGCGGATCGCGCCTGTTGCCGAAGCCGATGTAAACGTTTCTAATGCTGGACAGGTCGACGTCATCGGGCACAGCGGCGAAGTTGCCGTCGCTGAAATAAATAAACGGAATGTCCCATCGCTGCCACTCTTCCACCTTAAGATCGCTCAGCGCTTCGCCGGGGTTGTCACCGTATCGCATCTCAGCGTAAGTGCCGAGGGTGTCATCGATGGAAACGTACATCTGCTCCGTCTCGTTGGTGTCATTCGTCGCCTGCCCATAGAAGAACAATGTCAGCAGTCTGACGTCCGCGAGGGTCCAGTTCTGATATCCGCCGATCTCTTCCAGCGGCAGCCACGCCTCGGCATAGGGCAGGTCCGCCCACGGGTCAGTGGTGTCGTAAGTGTATGACATGGCCTGCTCACCCTCATGGACGGGTTTCGGAGACCTCGCCAGCTCCAGCCAGGCGCCGGTGGCCTCGCCCCACTCCTGAGAATACTGGTCATACCATGTGTACTGAATACGCTTCTGGTCCAGGTCATACTGCTCGAAATCGTCGAGGACGATGAACCTCGCCGTGGTAAACTTCCAGACCGGGCCTCTCCAGGTGTTCGGACCATTGACCTCATCGACCCGCCAGAAGTAAGTGGTGTCCAGCGTAAGCTCGCCGGGGTCGAACAGCTCCTGACCGAGATTCTTCGTCGCAGTGGGGCTGATCATGCTGTTGACATCCTCCCAGCTTGTCCCGAAGAAGACCTTGTGCTGGACAACATAATCTCCCGGCTTCCAGGCGAGATTGGCGTCCGGAGGCACGTTCACCGCGCCGTTGCGCGGGTTCGGCGCCCAGGCAACTCCGAGGTCCGAGCCTCTCAACAGAGCAAGTATCTGCGGGTCCGTCAGAACGCGGTTGTAGAGTCTGAAGTCATCCAGCCTTCCTGAGTAATCGCTGCCGTTCTGGGTATATGCGCCGATTTTCATGGTTGTATCCCAGATGTTGGCCAGGTAGTTCGTCAGTTTGTTGGAATCGGCCACCACCTCGGCGTCGCGATATATCCTCATCTCATCGGCGACCTCATCCTTGATAAAGGCATAGTGGTGCCACTCGCCGCTGTAATCCGCCTCGGCGGCCTTGGTCCAGACCAGCACGTCATTAGCGTCAGGATCATTGTGCTCGCCATTACCCGCCCGCCAGACTACGTCTCCATTCTCATCAGGGATGACTGCGGTTATCTTTTAGAGAGAGTCGTGGCGCGGCGGACCGATATCTAACACAGTCATATCGTCCCCCACGGGCACATCGGTCTTCACCCAGACCGCAACGGTTATCTGGTCATAAATGTGGTTGGTGATGTCTCCAGGGACTGTTATGCCGGTGTCATTATCGAAGATGCGCGAAGCGCCATCGAAGGCGTCATTTACGTCCCAGCCGTCTTCCGGACCTTGTACTTCACCATCATACTCGTGGCCTGACGAGTCTTCGGCAATATTACCTGAGGTCTCGTCGAACTTGTACCAGACCAGCAGATTGGGATCAAAAACGGCAGGCCTGGTGGTGAACTGCAGTACTTCGCCTGTGAATATGTTGGGGCCGTCGCGTTCGTCGATTCGCCAATAGTAAGTGGTAAGATAATCGAACGTACCGGTAATATAGTAGTTCAACATCTGGTTGCCTTTATAGACGCCGCCTACCGGCAGGCTGTTGTTGGCATCCCTGACTTCGTTGTAATCGGCGCTGAAATACACGTCGTGCGAGTCCGCATCGCAGCCGGCCTGCCAGCCAAGCCCGGCCCCCGGAACAACGAGAATCTGACCGTCGGCAGGGGAGAAATCGAAGGCGTTTCCGTCGTTTGTAGAGAACTGCCAGACACTGCCCTTCCAGAGATTGGCGTCGTTGACTTCATCAATCCGCCAATAACTTAAACACCCATATCCAGCGACGGCGCGTAGCTGGTGGTCCCGCGCCTGTCCACGTACACACCGAGCTGAACCACCGTGTTGGCGTCCCGCACACTATTATAGTCGGCGCCGAAGTAAACATCGTGCTCTTCCGCCAGATCGCCCGCAGTCCAGGTAAGCGTTGCGCCCGGGCACACGTTCTCGGCATTCCTCGCCGGGCTGGGGTTGGTGGCAGTGTAGGTTATCGCTCCGGGAATGCCGCTGTTCATATAGTCGGTGATTGTGGTGAAATCCAGCGCCTCGTCCCAGATGCCCACCTCGTCGAATATGGCGTTCATGGGCTCGTTTTGACTGGAATTGCCGATCTGGAACACGGTGTAATCCGGGTTTTCAACCAACGTCCTCTCCCCTTTGTACTCGCCCCTCCAGTAGAGCTTGATTGACGTGCCCGAACGCACCACAGCCACATGAATCCACTCGTTTACGGGATAGGGCACGTACCACTGCTCCAGCGGTGGTTCACCTCGGAAAACGATCTCCACCATCCCCTCGTTCTCCAGGCCGCCGCTGATGCGAAGCGACTCGCCGTTTGACCAGATTCCGGCATAGCCGGGCCAGTCGTCATTTCTCATCCACGCCATGAACGTAAAGTCGGTCATTCCGGCGCCGGGCGTAAACCCGGTCACGTCGATGTACCCATCACCACTCAAGTCCAGGGCGCCGCCGAACACCGCAACGTCTGTCCAGCTCCCGGATATGTTGGCGTCGTAACCGTTGCCGGAAAAGTCCTCGGCAGTGGCGCCTTCGGTCTCGTCTAACGGGTAATAAATCTGCAAACCCGCAGAGGCATTACCCACCAGTGCCGCCACCGACGCCAAAAAAGTTAAAAGAACCAATTTCTTGTACATAATAGAACTCCTTAAAAAAAACCAATAATTACCAATTCCTCCAAAGCAGCTTCGATCTGAAGGTAATAACAAGGGCCTTGACCAAGCTCGAATTTCAAGCATATCCGGAACATGTCTCTTATGTGTCTATGAATTTACGCCTGTCCGCACGGAATTCTTATCAGGACATTCCTGATTCTCGGAGCGCAAAGAAATGCGATTTCTTGGCCTCCTCTCCAAAGCCCGGCAGCAGACGCACACATATCCTCCTCGCAGGTGTGGAAGTGAATACCTAAGGCTGTTTTCGGCACGCGATATTCCAAAGACCGCCCTCTGGTGCACTTCTCCATCTTAGCCCGCATATTTCACAGGGGAATCAAAATCAGCGGCGACGGGTAATTTTGGCTGAAAGTTGGTTCAGCAGGCTTGTTTTGACACATTCGGCGCACAACAGCCCCTTACCCCCATACAGCAATCGGGATTTTCGGGCT
>DATKZT010000052.1:0-4971 GCA_035527845.1 Sedimentisphaerales bacterium
CTGTTTTGGCAAGAAAGCATTTTTGCAAAGGCTTCTGATCATAACGGTTTTAATAAACTACCATCCAAATTAAGGAATATGCTGCTGGATTATCTCAGCCTGGCAGCGTGACTACATCAAATGGCAAAAGTCGAGCTAAGCAGGCATGTTAAGAAGGTCGCAATGTCCGAACAAGAAAGCCCGGAAAGAAATTGCCGCCCGGCGGCTCTGATGACCGTCGCGGCTTTGCTCGCTTCTTTGGCGGTTCTTGCCTTTGTTTTCCAGGGCTCACGCGGCCTGTGGCAGCCCGACGAAGGCTATTATATCGGGTCGGCCGTGACAATGTTGGACAAGGGCAGTTTTCTGATACCATATCTGGGCGAGGAGGTCTTCCTCGATAAGCCGCCTATCACCTACTGGGCTATCATGGCGGGCCTGAAACTATTTGGACACAGCGAATTCGGTGCTCGGGCGTTCAACGGCTTGTGCTACATGGCGACCGCTTTAACGGTGGGAGTGCTTGGATGGCAGATGTTCAGAGACCGGCGTATTGCCCTCTTATCAAGTTTTCTTTATGCGACAATGGTGCTGCCTTTTTTGGCCGCCAACTTCGTTACGCCTGATACTCCATTGACTTTGTGGACTACATTGGCGGTGCTTTTCTTCTGGAAGAGCGCCGAGCCGAACGTGCGCCGCCCAGCCTTTTGGAAAGTGCTAATGTGTATCGCACTGGGTCTGGGTTTTCTTGCCAAAGGCCCGGCTGTCCTCTTGGCTTGTGCGGGGATGTTTGTCTTCCTGGCAGTCAGGCGACAAGCAGGGCAATACTTCTGGACCCCGTGGGCACTGCCTGCTTTACTGGTCTTTTGCGCGGTTGGCTTGAGCTGGTACTTTTACGTCGCTGCACGAGTACCGGGGGCCGATCGGTACTTTTTCGACAACCAAGTGTGGGGACGGCTTGTCTCTGAAAAATACAAGCGTAATCCCGGCTTCACAGGCGCCTTGATTTATGTGCCTGTGCTTGTTTTCGGTTCCCTGCCTTGGAGCGCAATCTGGCTGGATAAGAGGCAACAGATAATGGGGGCTTTATTCGACAGACGCTGGTGGTCAAGTTTGCCGAGCCGGCCCGTTGCACTCTTGCTTCTGAGCTGGTTCTTCGTTCCGCTTTTTATCCTGTGCCTGGCGAGTTCGAAACTTGGTTTGTATGTCTTGCCGATCCTTCCGCCTCTGGCTCTGGGTGTCGCACCGCTGTGGGTGCATAAAATGCCGTTCCCTCTTTTTGGAAATAGCGCAGATAGGGGGGCAAAACCCAAAGCAAGGGTTGTTGTTATGATTGTTTTATGGATGACAAGCCTGCTTGTATCAAGATTGGCATTGGCCTACTACCCCACTGAAAATGACAGCAGGGCGTTGTGGACTGCGATGAAGCCTTATCTTCCCAAAGGCGACTACGAGATTGTAACGGTGGACGACAGAGCCGATGGGCTGCTGTTCTATGGAGCCAGGGAAGTGGAAAACGTGACAGGCAAGAAACACCCCTACCCAACTTTTGCCACCCCTGAAACGGTACTATTAGAGTTAGCAGAAATGCCTGCCGACGAGCAGCACCACCTGTTCCTTGTAAAAGGCGAAAAGCACTTGACTAAAATCAAAGACGTCATGAATAAGCGGAAAATGTCTATCGAGACGGTGAGGCTGCCATACCGAAGGTATCTGCTAATCTGCAAGCCTGTGGAGGATTAGTTCATTGCCTGTCTCATTAGCGTGTCTTTTTTCCGGCGTGATTTCAAAAAGGGTGCCTGGATTCTTGAAATTCAAGAAGATTCTTGATAGCCTATGGTGTTGAAGGACATTGAAAATAGTTTCAAAAACTGCAAAATGGCAAATGACCGGAAAGGAGTTTGACAGTGAACAGGCATGTGAATCGACGCGATTTTCTCAAGACCGTTGGTGTAGGGGCCGCATCGCTGACGGCAGGGCGGTTGGCGGGATGTGCCGGCCTGCCGGTTGCGCAGAGGCGGGAATTGCCGCCGGGCGCGCTTTACAACGAAAAGTACCGGCCGCAGTTTCATTTCACGCCCCGCGAGAACTGGACGAACGACCCCAACGGGCTCGTTTATTACAAGGGCGAATACCACCTGTTCTTCCAGCACAATCCGTCCGGAATAAACTGGGGCAACATGACATGGGGACATGCCATAAGCAAGGACCTCATGCACTGGAGGGAGCTGCCGGACGCCATCAACCCGGACGACCTCGGCACGATATTTTCAGGCTCGGCGGTAGTGGACTGGAATAATACGTCTGGCCTGCAGACGGGCAAAGAGAATGTGCTGGCGGCTTTCTATACGGCGGCGGGGAAATTCGCAAAACCGGAAAAGCCTTTCACCCAGTGCCTTGCATACAGCAACGACCGCGGCAGAACGTGGGTAAAGTACAAGAACAACCCCATCATAGGCAATATGAAAGGCGACGATAACCGCGATCCGAAGGTGATATGGCACAAGCCGACAAAGCGATGGATAATGGCGCTGTTTCTCGACGCCAATGACGAGTTTGCACTGCTGTCTTCGGAGGACTTGAAAAAATGGCAGGTGATACAATATTTGATGCTGCCGGGCAGCAGAGAATGCCCGGACTTTTTTCCGCTCGCGGTGGACGGCGACCGCGGCAATGTTCGGTGGGTCTTCTGGGGGGCGAACGGAAAATACCTGCTCGGCGCGTTCGACGGCAAGAAGTTCACCCCAGAGAGCGGTCCGCATGAATCTCGCGTTGGAAACCACTACGCGGCGCAGGCCTACAGTGACATCCCGGAGTCCGACGGGCGAAGGATCCAAATCGCCTGGATGGCCAAAGGCAAATTCCCCGACATGCCGTTCAATCAGCAGATGTCGATACCCTGCGAGCTTAAGCTGCGCACATTCGACGAAGGCGTTCGCCTGTGCATGCTCCCCGTCAAGGAGATCAGGAATATCCGCGGCGCCTCGATGTCGTGGAAGAACGTTGTTCTTGAGCCGGGCATGAATATATTGTCCCACGTATCGCAGGAGCTGTTGGAGATAGAGGCTGAGATTGAGCCCGGCGATGCGGCAGAGGTCGGGTTTAATCTCCGCGGCAATCCGCTGGTCTATAAAGTGAGCGACAAGACCCTCACCTGCAAAGACAGAACGGTCCGTGTCGAGCCGGTGGACCGCAAGATCAGGCTGCATATTCTCGTTGACCGCACCACGATTGAGATATTCCCCAATGAGGGGCTCATGCCGATATTCCTGTGTTTCCCGCTGGATACCGAGAATAAATCGCTCGAGGTATTTGCTCGCGGCGGGCAGGCCAGGATTCAAAACCTCAAGTTGTCGAATCTGAAATCAATCTGGGTGTAACGGCATTCGGTATGAAAAAGGGCTTTGCGATGAAGGACGACTTTAATCGACGCAGCTTCCTGAAACGTATTGGTATCGGCGCGTGCGCGGGCCTGGGGATTGGTTCGTGCACCAACAGCCATAGGGATGCCGGCAGGACAAGGTGGCGGATGCGCCTTTCCACCTCGTCGATTCATTTCATGCAACTGCCCATCGAGCAGGCCTGTGAGCGCATTTCCAATCTCGGATTCGAAGCAATCGACATCTGGTCGGCCCACGCAGGGTGTCCCCACCTCGACGATGTACAGGAGCGGCTCGGCGCCGAAGGTCTCAAAGAGCTGCTCACCAGGAGCAATCTGAAGCTCTTTGCATTTTCGGTTTACAAGGGAGGGTACGAAAAGTACGCCGAACTGCTGGGCAGGGCGGGCGGCGGGGTAGCCGTTCGCGGCAGCGCCAAGCCATGTGAACCCGACGAGCTGACCCTCCGGATGCGCCAATTTATGCAAGAAATCAAGCCTCTGGTAGAACTGGCCGAGAAATATGATTCGTATCTTGCAATCGAGAATCACGGCGGGGCGCTGCTCAACTCCCCTGATTCCTTCAAGGCGTTTGTCGATATGAACGAATCGCGACGACTGGGCATTGCGCTTGCGCCGTACCATCTGCAGGCAATCAAGGCCTCGGTGCCGGAGGCGATTCGGATATGCGGCAGGCAGCTTTTCTTTTTCTATGCCTGGCAGTACTATCCTGATGCGCAGCAGCTTCCCGGCATTGGCCCGACGGATATGACGCCCTGGATTAAGGCGCTGGCGGACATCGGCTACAGAGGGTACGTTAATCCTTTCAGACACGGTGAAACCGAGCCCGACGTAATGGCCGCTGACCTGGCCAAATCGCGTGATTACCTGAAGACATGCTACGAAAAGGCAGTGACCCCGGATTAGGCAAGTAGCCGGTGACAAATAGAATCGGTTTTGATAGTATTCCGAATAGTATTGATGATGGTATTGACCTCAAGAAGAATCGTATTAGTCCGGCGGCCCACTTTGTGTTTAACCCTGGCGGTCTTTGGCGGTTTAGTACAAGCACAGGAGTATTCAAAGCGCCAATTAGGGATGTTCAACGCGCTGACCAAGGGGGTCAAATCTCTCGGCGCCGAAGACTGGCGCTTTACAGCCATCGCTCCATTAGAAGCCGATGTCCTTCCCTTATTTTGGGGCAATCACAAGGCTTACACAGGTGACATCAGGTGGCCGCAAAACTCCTATCCTCCTGTTGCTATTGCCTGTGAATATCAAAAAGGGCGGTTTGTGGCCTTAGGTCATGACGGACTTCTGATTGGTCCGAGCGCAAATGACGTTTTTACGGCCAATATTTTGAATTGGCTGGGCAATGGGTACAGGCATAAAAAAGTTACTGTATATACTCACCTGGGCCGCTGGTTTAACAAAGACCGGTTGTCCACAAAAGCGAAAGAACAACTTGCATCGAGAGGAGGACGTTGTCCCTATCGTAGTTGGAGGTTGGTTGGCTACTCCATTGGTTCATAGCTTATGCTACCTCTGATTTCGCGTCAACCACATCGTCTTCTGCGAGTGCTTTGAGCTTGGCATCCAGCATCCACAACTGTTGATAG
>DATKZT010000053.1:0-22044 GCA_035527845.1 Sedimentisphaerales bacterium
GCCGGTCACCTCGGCATCGTCGAGCATTTTGAGCCGCAGCAGGACCTCTCCGAGGCGTCCGCCGTGCAGGCGCTGCTCGTTGAGGGCCTCGATTAGCTCGCGGTGTGTGATGAGTCCCTTGGAAATAAGGAACTCGCCGAAGAGAAGATCAACTTCGGCGTTTTGTGTCTTTTTTCCTGTTTGTGTCGTTGGCAGCATTTGGCTACCTCGAGCAGCATTTATTCTCGATAGTTTTTTTCATGGCAGCGGAGCCGGAGCTCAATCGGCCATGAGCTCTATTTCCTCGTTTTCAGGAGCGGCAATTTCGTGGAGGCTGCCGGCGGCCTGCATCACCTGGTCAATATTGTTCCCGGCAGACTCCAGACTCTCTTTCAATTGGGGGCTGATTTGCCCGAAGGCGCCGGATCCGGCATCGCAGACGACATCCTTCAAGACAGCCAAAGGGTCGAGCAACTGGTCCAACACTTCAGCAGCCGTCTGCTTCTTGCGGCGATTATTTTGCTTTAGTCGTCGAATCTCAGATCTGAGGGCGTTCTCTACCTGCATTCGCTCGGAGATGTCCCTGGCGATTACCACGAGTGCGACCTGCTCGCCGGTTTCGTCTCTGACTTCGGATTTGGAAAGAGAAACCGGAAATTCTTCGCCGGTTTTTCTTCGGTGGAAGAACGCCACTTCCCATCCGCCGATGACCTGGTAAGCACTCGTGGCGCCGCCGGCGTGTGAGCTTCGGGCCCAGAGGATAGAATCCTCTTTTCCGAGAATTTCTTCTTCAGTGTACCGGTAAGTCCCACAGAAGGCCTGGTTGACAAAGATGATTCTGCCGTCCATATCGGTGATGTAGACACAGTCTTCCGTGCTCATAATTGCACGTGACAACAACTGGCGTTCCTGTTCGGTCTGTTCGTGCTCGGCGATTTCGCGCCTGAGCTGCTCGTTTGACTTGGTAAGTTCAATGGTATGTTCGTGCAGCTGCCTCTCGGCGACCCACTTTGAGCCCAGAGCGACGGCTAACTGGCGAATCTCGTGAGGGTGAAAAGGCTTCTGGAGGTAGAGCAACTTATCGGCGGGCCTGACTCGACGACTGATATCCGAAGGGTCAATATCGGAATAGGCCGTTACGACGACTAATTGTGCGTGGGGGTCCAGTGCTCTTATCTGTTCTGCGGCCCAGACTCCGTCCGGTCCCGGCGGCATGCGTACGTCGACAAAGACCACTGCAAATGGTTTGTCCTGCTTAACGGCTGCGCGGACTTCTTCGACGGCTTCCTCGGCCTGACGGCACAGCACGAGGTCGAACGAGGCGGCCAGTGGGGCCGGGCAAGTCGTCGGAAAGAGTTTGGCATAGAGGTCCTGGAACTTTCGGTTTACCTCGTCAAGCACACGGTTTGGACATAGAATCTCCCGAAATTCATCAAGGATGGCCTGTTCATCGTCGACCACAAGTATCCGGGGACTATATGGTTCTTGTTGCTTCATGATTTTGCCTCGGCAGTTTCATTTAGAAGGCAGGCGGCGTTTCGAGAGACAGGTAGCAGTATATGCAAGCAGGCGCCGTGCCCCTTGCCGCTGCTCTCGGCGTAGATCTGTCCGTTCATCATGCTGACGGCATTTGCACACCAGTGCAAGCCGATGCCGGAAGGGATGTTATGCTTTGTCGAGAAGCCCCTTTCAAAGATGCGGTCCAGATTTTCGGGCTCGATACCTTCTCCGTTGTCGCTGATGCGGACATCGACCATCTGAACGCCGTCCGCTTTTTCCACACTTGCTCGAATGTAAATATTTCCTGGCGCTGAGGCGGCTCTGCATATTGACTCGGCCGCGTTGAGCAGCACATTATTGAATACCTGCAAGATGGTAATACTGTGGGCCATCATCGGCTCAATGGTTTCAACGGAGGGGTCTATTTTGATGCAAAGCTGCCGGGCAATATCTCCAGGCAGCAGAGCAATCGAGTCCCGCAGGAGCTCGTCCAGTCTGACCTGCTCGGCGGGGAGCTGTGCGTGGCTGAACTTGCCCTGCTGGTCGAGCATTTCTTCAATTTGCGAAAGCATCCTTGCGATGTCGTCGAGGTTTTCTTTTGTCGAGTGCACAAATGCGGCGAGGTTCATACACGAAAGATTGATGACTTCAATAAGGTCGTTCCTTCTTGCA
The DNA here is from genome assembly GCA_035527845.1 of Sedimentisphaerales bacterium. Taxonomy (GTDB): domain Bacteria; phylum Planctomycetota; class Phycisphaerae; order Sedimentisphaerales; family Anaerobacaceae; genus JAUWKC01. Next base: position 2,152 of record DATKZT010000053.1, read on the forward strand.
GATGAGTCGTGCACCTGTTCCAGCTCGGCCTGTGCGGTTTGAATCTTCTCGAGGGGGACTTCGTGCAGCTTTTCGCGAAGGCTTCCGATGCGTGTGACCAGGGGCGTCATGACGTTGCGGGCATTGTGCAGGACGCCGGCGGCGACCTCTGCCTTGCCGAGGTTGTAGCACTGCTCAGAGAGCTTCCTTCGAGACTCTGCGAGCTGCTGGACCATCCGGTCAAACTCTCGTGCCAGTGCGCCGATTTCGTCGCGCCGGTCCAAAGGCAACAGTGAGGTGGAGCTGCAACTATTGCCGATGGCGGTGACATGTCTGGTCAACTTACTAATCGGGCCAACGACGGTATTTCGCAGGAGGAACCACAGGACGAGCAGCACGATGAGCCCGGCGGTCAGGTTGGACAGGAGATTGGACCGGATGAAGCCGGCAATTGCCCCGGACTTGATGTCGCGGGGCAGGTCCACGCGCATCAAAAGCGCCGGGACCGCCTTGATATCATACAAGACGGCATAGACGCTCAAGCACTCGTCACTGAGTTGTCGCATGTAGAACTGAGATTCGGCTTTGATGTGACCAATCGCCTCTTTTTCGCAGTCCGGCATAAGGCGGTCGGCCACCATCCAGACTCTGAAGTCGGCGGAAGTCTGTTCGCCGAGGGTCTTAAGCAAGATGTCATTAAGGAACCTGCCGATGATGAGTGTTCCGTGGTTCGGGCCTGTATCTGGGGAGGTGGTGATAGGGCTGGAGGCCATCAGCATCGGGCCGTGGCTGGTCAGGCATAGGCCGGCGGTTGAGGCGTCAGGAGTATTATGGCCGAGCAGTGGATGGGTTATTGGCCAGAAGGCGGCTGGAAATTCCTCAAGCTGAATCTTCTGCTTTGTTTCAAGGTCTCGGATTTCGCCCCAGACCACGTCGCCCTCTGTGGTACAGAAGCAGATGAGGTTGACTTTGTTGTTGGTGAAAGCATCGATACCCAGTTTTGTTCGGACGTAACCGTCGTTTGGTTTTTTGACAAACTGGCGCGTATCGTCCGATGTTGCCCACTCATTTGCAGACTTTTCGAGATTGGAGATTTCTCTTTTGAGCGTGCTGATACAACGTCTGATTGTGTTTTGGGCTTCAGTCTGTTCGAGAGAGACGAAGCTGGGCAGGACAAAGAACTGCTGGCTTGTATAATCGACGCCGGCATACAGGGCGACCACAGCCAGCACGATAAGCAGTATTTTTGCCTGTAGTGACATGACAAATTTTTTCATCGTATTTTGCACCAAGAGCAAGGTTCCGTAAATGTGTTGCTAATCGACAAATGATGGCGGCAGTATTACAAAAATGATTGGCAACGCGGCCTTTGGAGCAGAGGCAGTGCCCGGCGCGGCCTTTCAGTTTGAGCAGGTCCCATAAGTCCGGGAATTGCCGGCGTCGGTTGTATGTACGGGTGCTGACCGCCCGGAGTGAGGGGTCGGAGGGGTGAAGCCAAACCCCCGTGTGTTCGCAGGTTGGAGATGCGAGATGGTCGCCTGGCCCGGAAACAATCCCCGTAAGGGTTCTCGGGGGCGGTTGGCGGGGGATTCGTGGTGCTATCTCTTTAAGTTGCCGCCGTCTATTGTCGATGCTGATTGCAGTATGCTCCCACGGTCTGGATAGAGAATATAGGTATGGAAAAGGAAAACCCAATAATTTCATTTCTTAGAGAAGAGAAGATACTTGACGAGGGAGCTCTTCAGGCCGTGGTGGACAAACACCAGCAGACGGGGCAAAGTCTGATAAGCATCCTGAAGGAGGAGAATTTTCTGGATGAGGAGTCGTTAACGAAGGCGATTGCGTGCGTCAATGGGATCGAGTTTGTGAATCTCTCTGCCGATATGGTGGATCCGATGCTGGCGCACCTGGTGTCTTACGATGTAGCCAGCAGGTACAACTTGATTCCGGTACGTAAGGAGGGTGGCCGGCTGCTGGTGGCAATGAGCTCGCCTTTGAATCTGTCGGTTCGGGACCAAATTGAGATAACCACGGGATACGAGGTTGTCCCTGTGGCGGCTACGGCTCTGGCCATAAAGCAGGCGATACACTGTCATTTCAATGTGGCGAATGTAACCAAACAGGCGATAGTCTCGATGCGGTTGAAAGAGGATCGGGACAAGGGGCCGCTGTACGGCGGCGCCGAGCACAGTGTGATAAGGAGGGCGGATTCACCCATTACGAAGCTGGTTTCATCCATAATAAGCAGTGCTATCGACGCTCGGGCGAGCGATATACACATTGAACCGCGGGACTCGGAGGTGAGTGTACGTTACCGCATAGACGGAACGCTGCGGCCCGCCATAAACGTACCGTTGTCCGCACAGCTTGAGCTCGTCTCGCACATCAAAGTTATCGCTGATATGGACATTTCGGAGCGCAGGCTGCCCCAAGACGGGCATATGATTACACGTCACGACGGCAAAGAGTATGATCTGCGGGTCTCGTCGCTGCCGGCAATAGGAGGAGAGAAAGTGGTCATCAGAATTCTGGACAAGGATGTGGACAGGTGGTCGATCGATGAGATCGTCACATCGCCTCTGGACAATCGCAAGTTCCGGTCCATGGTGGAAAATCCCAACGGCATGCTTTTGCTTACGGGGCCGACGGGATGCGGCAAGACCACGACGCTCTACGGGATCCTGCAACTGCTTAACACTCCCGAGAGGAACATAATTACGGTTGAGGACCCTGTCGAGTATCGTATTGACGGTATCACGCAGGTCCAGATTCATCCGGCGGCGGGCAGGACTTTTGCGTCCGCTCTTCGCAGTATAGTCAGGCAGGACCCGGACATCATACTGGTCGGGGAAATTCGTGATCTGGAGACTGCCGAGATAGCGGTCAGCGCCGCCCTGACGGGGCATTTGGTCTTGAGCACATTGCACACCAATGACGCCGCCGGTGCCATCTCGCGTCTGCTCAACCTTGGAATACCACCCTTTCTCGTTGCTTCGGCGCTTCTGGGCACCGCTGCGCAAAGGCTGATCAGGGTCTCATGCTCGAAATGCACACAGAGCCACGAGCCCTCGCAAGAGGAACTCAAGTGTCTCCTGGGTGAGTCCGGCGCGGATGCGCGGCCGGTGCTTTACCGGGGCGGGGGCTGTGACAACTGTTACAATACGGGTTATTACGGGCGCAAGAGCATTTATGAGATACTGAGCATCTCGGCGGAAATCAGAAGAATGATCGTTCACGGAAGCAGCGATGATGCAATCAAACAACAGTCCATCGACGAAGGGATGCGAACACTTCGGCAAAGCGCGCTTGGTGAAGTTTGCGCCGGCGCAACCACGCTGGACGAGGTGATGCGAGTTGTGGAGGTGAGGCTGCGATGAGGGGACTCTATCAGTACACTGCAAAAGACCAGGCCGGCAGGCAGTACTCGGGCACCTATGATGACGTTGCGAGCGTGGCAGCTCTTCGGAAAGAGCTGGGCAAGATGGGATATGTCTTGGTACGGGCCCGTCGGGGCAGGAAGCCCGCGGCGAGGCGCAAGAAGGTCAAGCAGTCGGAGGTAGTTACGTTTGTCTATAAATTTGCGGAGATGTATTCGGCGGGGCTGTCCATAGCCAAGTCGCTTGAGACGCTGGAGCAGCAGACAGATAATTCGAGCTTTCGGGGGGTAATCGCCGATATTCGTCAAAACATAGAAACCGGCTCGAGCCTGCAGAAAGCTTTCAGCAAGTATACTGATATATTCTCGAACTTTTTCGTAGGAATGCTGGAGGCGGGCGAGTCCGGGGCCAAGCTGGGGCAGGCCCTCGGGATGAGTGCGGCTTACCTGGAAAAGCGAATGGACCTGCGGCGGCAGATAAGGTCCGCCTTTGCCTATCCGATCATGGTTTGCATCGTATGTCTGGTGGTTGTCAGCGGGCTTGTAGGGTTTGTGGTGCCTGTTTTCTCCAAGTTGTATTCGCAGCTTCATGTGCGTTTGCCCGGTCCCACTCAGGCGCTGGTCAGTCTAAGCTATATACTGAGGCACTACTGGTGGATAATCGTGCTGGTGATGATAGGGGCGTCAATGTTATGGCGCCGGCTCTCAAGGGACCCACGTATCCGCGCGAGGCTGGATGTTGTGAAGCTCACCATGCCGGTTTTCGGCAAACTCAATCACATGGTTGTGATGTCGCACTTTACGCGGACGTTTGCGATGCTGGCTTCCGTGGACGTTTCGCTGATCAGGGCGCTGGAGGTGGCATCTGCGGTGGCCCACAATCATAAACTGAGTGAAATCACAAAAGAGCTGCAACTGGGGATCGAGGCTGGCAATTCCGTCGGCGAGTGCTTCAGAAAGTATGACATTTTCCCTCCGGCGATCACGCAACTGGCCCTTTCCGGAGAGGAAGTGGGCGAGCTGCCGCAAATGCTCAATAGAGGCGCGGACTTTCTCGACAAGGACATAGAAAGAACGGTGCATGCTTTGATTGCCAAACTTGAGCCGCTGCTAACGGTCATAATGGGGGTCGTCGTTGCAATTATCCTTATGGCAGTGTATCTGCCCATGTTCGATTATATGCGTCACCTGGAATAGGCGTCGCTCATATCTGTGGAACATCCTGTCGCGAGAAAAATGGGCGAAGAAGCCCGGCAAGCGCGTATGGGCGTGGGTTTTGTCGTCGCATTCTGGGCGGCTTACAGTTATCAGACACAGCAATGGAAGCGACGCCGTACGCTTCCGATAAAAGAGTCTCGGCGGCGGCAACAGAAGCTAAAACGCGGCGGATAAGGTTTGCAGTCATGTCCTGATAAAGCGGCGGCGACTTTGTGTCGATTACTCTGTCGACAGTCGGACTGAATATAATCTTTTTAGAAAGGGAAAGAGATGAATTCGAGAAAAGGTTTTACACTGGTCGAGCTGTTGATTGTGGTCCTGATCCTCGGCGCGCTGGCGGCTATCGCCGTTCCGAGAATCATGGGCGGCGCCAAGACGGCAAAGATCAACGCGTGCAAGACAAACGTTGACATGCTGAACTCACAGATCGAGCTATACTATGCCAACAAAGACGCCTGGCCGACGGCGCTCACGGACGTGACCAGCGACCCCAATTACTTCCCCGAGAGTACACCCGAATGCCCGTTTGGAACAACCTATAGTTACAGCGCAGTGACGCACCGTGTCAGTGGGCACAACCATTGATGAGAGAGGCGGATTGAGCATAAGCTCTGTATGCAGTGCTGAAGAGAGAGATCGGAAAAGGTGGCTGGACACGGTTGCCGGCCATCTTTTTCTTTTTTGAGCGGCATTACCGATGGCGTCAAGGAAACCAAAGGGCTTTAGTTTGCTCGAGGCGATTATTGTCGTCACGTTTATCGCCGTTATCGCGGCTATTGCCGTGCCCCGGCTGAACTTCGCGGTAATCTCCAAGCAAAGAGCCGAGTGCGCCGCCAGGAAGATTGTCACCGACCTTCATCGGACGCGCCAGCTTGCCATTACGCATGCTGCGACCAATCCTGCCGGTTATGCACTCAATATGCTGGGTGCTGTTCCCTACAGCTCTTACGAGATCGTAAGACTCGACTCCGTTGACACGGTGGACTCCCTCGCGATTGAGTCTCGGGTCACGTGCGAGGGCGGCGTGACTTTTGAGTTCGGACCTTTGGGAAATCTGGAGCCCGGCAGCGATACTCAGATGACCGTCTCGGCTGAAGGCAAGACATTCACAATCACGATTGTTCCGGCGACAGGAGCGATAAAATGCGTGGAGAACTGAACAGTCGGACGTGGCTTCATGCGCCCGGCAGGATAGGTGGCGACAAATCACCAAGGCCTGAGCGGCACCCGGCCGGTCGGAAATGCCACACGGCAGGGCGGCAAGGCCGCACACGGCAGAAACTATCGGGATTCACCCTGACCGAGGTTGTAATCGCCTCGACGCTGCTTATTCTTGCGATGGTGCCCATTCTGAGGGCGCTAACAGGTGCGATTGCCAGCGGCACCATCGTGGAACGACGGACGCAAAGTCTGGTTCTGGCTCAGGGCAAGCTCGACGACATAAGGGCGCGCTCGATATACAACTACGACCAGGATTTTTCGCAAAGCAGCCTGTCGCTCGGGGGTGGGTATCTTTGTGATGTGGCCGACAGCATCCAAAGCAGCGACCTGCGGCGAATCAGCGTATCGGTCGGCCACGATAAGAACGGCAACACCAGCCTGGAGACCGGTGAAATCGAGGTCAGGCTGAGCACACTGCTGGCCAGAAGATGGTAGGGGGGGCGTGCTGTCGCTCGCTTTAGGCTCAGCAGAATCGGCAACTTATAGGACGCGCAAAGAAACCCCCAGGATATCCATACTGCGAAGATTATTGACGCCTATAAAAACCCCCTCAGATCGGCGGATTTGTGTGCCAAATACGTTTTTTCTGAGGTTATCTGCCACCCGACACATATTCAAAAACTGAGGTGAAATCGCCCCACTTTCATGCCGAAAGAACCAGGGATAAGAGCAGAGACTGTGCGCTGAAAGAAGTAAGAAGATGCCGTACGGAAAAAACAGAACAATCGCCCTACGGGGGGCCCTGACGCTTACCGAGATGGTGATAGCGCTGGCCATAGCAGCCATCGTCTTTTCAGTGGTGCTGCCGCAATTGCGAGCAATTCAAAACAGTTGGGATTCGAGAGAAGGCGCCTCGGAGACGCTGCAAAACGGGCGGGTGCTGATGGACCATTTGTACCGGCGCCTCTCCGGAGCGGTGCGCATAAAAAAGGTGAGTGGTCCTTCCGAAACCAACGGCTACGTCGAGTTCCAGACCTGCGACGGCAACAACATGCGATACGAGGTTGGCGCCGGCAATTATGTTGATTTTGGGATCGCAGGGAGTCTGGCGGATCTGGCGGGGCCGGTCAGCCGGCTGCAATTCACCTGCTATGATGCGTTCGATTTAACCACTCCAATAACCGACGTCAACTCCATACGCTGTGTGAAAGTCCAGGCCACGCTGACAAACCCTGCCAGGCTCGATGAGGACATGACCTTCACCACTCAGGCCTATATCCGCACCAATGCCTTACCGGCTGCAGGCGGCGGCATCTCAAAAAAATCGGAGCCCTGGCTTACCTTTGATACCATTGGTATGGAATCGGCATTGTGCCAGATAGACCAGACGCATTACCTTTGCGCTTACCGGGGCGATAGAGATGACGGCTACGCATTGGTCTTGACCGTGGATAAGGGCAACTGGGGTGTCAGCAGAGGAACACCTTTTGAGTATGACACCAAGAATGGCATGGAACCGGCGTTGTGCCAGATAGACCAGACGCATTACCTTTGTGCTTACCGGGGGGATGGAGACGATGGGTGGGCCGTGGTCTTGACGGTGGACACCGGCACTGGGAATGTCAGCAAAGGCCCACCCCTTGAGTATGACGCTGAGAATGGCTTAACACCCGCTTTAGCCAAAATAGACGAGACGCACTATCTTTGCGCCTACAAAGGTACCGGGGGTCCGATGGCGACGGTTCTGACGGTGGGCACAGGGACCTGGACGATAACAAATCAACCACCTTTTCCGTTTGACGTTGGAGGCGTGACGCCTGAGTTATCCAAGATAGACGATACGCATTATCTCTGTGGCTACACCGGACCATATCAAGATGGTTGGTCGATAGTCCTGACCGTAGACACCGTTGACTGGACAGTCTCCGGGGAGACGCTTTTTGGGTGTACCGCCGGCACCTATGCATCGGAACCGGACTTGGCTAAGATAGACGAGACGCACTGTCTTTATGTCTTCTCGACCAACATTTGGCAGGGCTGCGCACTCATTATAACAGTTGATCCCGCCGATTGGACGCTGAGCAAGGATCACGCATATTCTCATTACGTATTCGATTCTGTGGCAGCTCACGACCTGGAGCTGTGCAGAATAGATGATAGGAATTTTCTTTGTGCCTATTATGGACCATCAAATGTCGGACTGGTGACTGTTTTAACTGTCGACACGGGCGACTTGTCCATAAGCCATAAGCCGCCTTTTACCTTTGAGCCAGGCACATGCGCGAGACCCAGGTTGTGCCAGATAGATGCGGCCCACTACCTGTGTGCATATTCCGGACTCAGCAGCCAGGGTTATGCCGGAGTGCTCGAATCGAGAGGGGGGATACTACCGTAAGCGGTGAAGATCATCATGATGAAGGCGAAGTTCAGACATAATGGTTCCCCCGTTAGAAATTGCAAAGTGGCTCAGAATATGGGGCAGAGACCGAAGATTTCTAACGGGGGTTCGGTGCTGCTGATTGCTATTTTTGTCATCGCGCTGCTCTCGGCGGTGGTGATCGGTATTCTGCAGGTCAATACCGAACAGATACAGATTATGCGAAATCAGATAGGCGCCGCCGAGGCGCTTGCCATTGCCGAGGCGGGCCTCAATGACGGCTTTGCCCAGATACGAGCCGACGACAAGTGGGCGACGGGGTTTGCCGACAAGGCCTTCGAGGGAGGCTCGTATGCTGTCACGATAGCCGGCAGTGGGCCCAATCTGAAAATCGTCTCCACCGGCAGCTCGGCCCGTGGGTTTGTCGCCAGGGTCGAGGCCGACGTGACATTGGGAGGCCCTGCCCCTTACGTGATAAGGATCGACAATCTGAGGATTAACGAATGAAGCTCGGCAGCAAGAACGCCCTGGGAATAGACATATCGGAAACCAGAATAAGACTGGTGCTGCTCAAGGGCGGCTCACAGGGTGCGGAGCTGGTGAACACGGCGAGTCTGCCCGTTCCAAAGGGCGCGATAAAGGACGGGAACGTTGCGGATGCCGCACTGCTTGCCCATGCGCTCAAGGAGCTGAAGGTGCGCAACAAGATAAGCTGGACGAACCATGCCGCCGTATCATTGCTGGCCCATCCCCTGGTATTGCAAATCATCGAGCTGCCCAGTCCGCTGCCCACAAATGTTGGGCAGTTTGTTCAGAACGAGGTCAAGCGGTGTGTTGCGTTGTCGGGCAAAACAGTTTCTTTTGACTACTGTCGGGTGGGCTCCGGCAGGGAGGGGGAGGGGCGGCTTCTGGTCGTGGCCACAGATGAGCAAAAGGTAGCGGCGCTTGCGGAGGTTTGCAGCCGCGCCGGGCTGAATGTGGAGGCGATTGAGCCGCCGGTTGTCGCCTGGGCCAGAGCGTTATATCCGAGGAAGATAGCCGGTGAATCTGATTCTAATCTGCTGTTGGCCACGCTGCGCGACGGCATCCTGACTTTGTGCGTATTCAGAGGGCAGAGTCTGGATTTTGTCAGAACCAAGAGTATCAGTGAACGAGAGCCTGCGTCTGGTGCGCTCTGTGAGTGGATTGCCCGGGAATTGAACGCGATTATCAGGTTCTATGATTTCGAGGTAACCAACGTCGGGGAAAAGTGGGAAATAGTCGTGGCGCCGGAAGACGGTCTGCTGCCTGAGGATGGCGAGCAGCTTCTGAGGGGGGCGGTGCCAACCGCGAGCGTACAGTTAAGAACCGCTGAAAGCGCATGGCAGGATACTCCTTTTGCCAAGAGCGCTTGTTCTGAGGACCCTTCCGTGGTCGGCATAGGCCTGGCGATGAGGCTTTTGGGTATGGATGGGGCCAATCTGAGAATAGACCTTGCTCCTCCGGAGTCGGCGGAAGTCAGGTCGGTCAAGAACCATGTTCTTTTGACCGCGAACATAGCGGCCTTATTGCTTCTGGTGATGATATTGGCGGCCGGTGCGCTGGGGTGGATGACCCGGCATGTGAACCGGAGAATCGGCCAGGAAAAGCGGGGCGGTCATTCGCGGGCCCTGCATTCGCTGCTTCAGGAGCAGGAAGTGCTGGAGAAACAGCTCAGGCAGTTATCCAACAGACCGGACCAGATGGATGTTGTTTCAGGCGGCTGTGACGCCCGGGACTGGAGCAAAATCCTGGAGGATATCAGAGCGCGGACGCCCAAGGCCGTTCGAATAACAGAGCTATACGGTAAAAAAGACTCCGGAATGTACCTTGCAGGGTCGTCGCTTTCGTATGAGGCGGTTCATCTCTTTGTGGATTTGCTTAACAAGTCAAAATACATCGAATCGGCCTCGCCGATTCAGACCGAAAGAGACAGAGAACTTGATGGGATGGTCAAGTATTCGATCAATTGTGTGCTTGCGCCGAGACAGAAGGGTGAGTGATGTTAGTCAATAATCTTGCCAAGCTGAATCGCTCGTCGCGAAATGCGGCCGCCGGGTCGCTGGTCCTGATAGCGGGATTGGCGATGTATAACTGGATAGTGGCGCCGCACGCGGCATACCTGAGCGCGGCACAGCGACACGAGTCGTCGGTTGTGACAATCGCAAAGAAGAACGAGCATATCAGCAGGATCGTCCAAATCAAGAGAGAGAAGCTGAAGAAGCTGCGCGAACAGTCATCGCAGCTGATGAGCACGTTATTTACGGCGGAGAAATCCAAGGAGTTCTTTGAGGACCTTGAGGCCATTTCGGAGCAGGCGGGCTGCAGTGTCTATTCGCTCAACTTCATCAACAAGGCGCCGGACCCCTACTCGGTGCAGCCGGAGGAGGCGGCCGGCATGGTCGATAAGATCGCCGTTTTGAGCATCATCGGAGGATACGAGAACGTCATTAAGCTGCTCGAGAGACTTCAGATGCGCAGCGAGAAGGTTTGGATAGATTCTTTGCGGATGCAGACGCTTGAGCGTCATTCAGCGCATCCGAGATGCGACATAACCCTTAGAATTCACGTGATCCAGGACAAGGAGAGCGCTTTATGAATAAGCCAGCGAGTACAAGAATGATGTGTGTTGCCGTTGTCTTGTGTTTCGGACTATGGCACGGCCTCGTGCGATGTGAGACCGTTTACGGCGCGCCCGACGAAACACTGGCGGTCGGGCGTGACAACCCTTTCGAGGACATTCCGAGGATCAAGAAGCCGGTGATACCGGCGCTGTTTACCCCTGCTGAGCCGTCGGAGGAGGCGCCGGAGCTGTTTGTCGAGATGGTGACGCTCAGGTTTCTTGATGCGGAGAATCTAAAAAAGGCGATCGACAGGATGTCTTCCAGCTACGGCGCCATTGCGATCAATCAGAGAAACAACTCTGTGATAATCTGCGATACGCAGGAGCGTGTCGCCAGGATTGTGGGCGAGATCAAGAAGGCCGACAGAACACCTCAGCAGATTATGATAGAAGTTGTCATAGTTGACGTTCAGCTCGGCGACGACGCCGAAATAGGCATCAACTGGGACATCCTTTCGGACAAGAACTACGACATTGGTTACAGACAGAATTTTACGGCTTCACGCCTGCGTTCAACAATTGAAAACGAAGATACCACAGGAGATGCAACGGCATTTGTCACCCGAGGTCTGGGGGGGGACTTCAGTGTTATAAGCGGCACAATCCGGAACGTGGTTCATTTGATCCAGCAAAAGCGAGAGGCCGAGATACTGGCCAGTCCGCGAGTGATGGTTCTCAGCGGACAAACGGCCTCCATAGAATCGGTGGAGGAGCTGCCATATACGGAAGTGATGGACACGGCCGCGGGGGGCGCCGGAGCGCTGACATCCACCCAATTCAAGCTGGTCGGTGTTCAGATGCACGTCAGCGCGAACCTGACCGACGGCAATGACATATTTCTTACCGTTGACGCGGTCCAGAATGTCGCCACCGGCCAGAGTAACACGCAGATTCCCATAGTCGACACAAGAAAAGCGAAAACCTCACTGCTGTTGCGGGACGGCCAGGTTGTGGTTCTGGCGGGGCTCAGACGACAGGAGAAGACCAGGGAAGTCGACCAGATTCCGTTTCTTGGCGACCTTCCTATAGTAGGGGGCCTATTCAAGAGCACAAACACGGTGGTCAAGAATTCGGAGCTTGTAATCTTCCTGTCCCCCCACATTTACAAGGGAGAGCCAGTCCCAGAGGCGGAAATGACAAAATTCAAGGAAATAACCGAAAGGCCGCCCCTGTCCCTGGAGTCCGACAGAGACCGGACCAGGCAGATGCTGCTGAAGAAGATCGAGAGGCTGCAGAATCAAGAAAACCAGGACGTTGGTGACGAGTTGTTGGTGACGCTGTCGTCGCTGGAGGAGATAATCAGCGAGGAATTGCAGGAGGCCCTGGCGTCGTCGGAGAGTGCGCTGGCTGCAGGTGAGATCAACTGAGCGGGCTCTGTGCGAGGATGACTGTGCGGCCTCGGGTCGTAATCGGAGGAGCAGTAAACCCTGGCGGCAGGGGGAGGCGCCGAAATTTCTTTTCAGCAACGGCCCGACTATCTCTTTTTTGTCTGTGGCGGTTTTCGGATGCTCGGTCTTTATCCACCCGTGGTGGATAAGAGCGGCGGCGAAGGCAGGCGTACATCCGCTGCGCGTAGAGCCGGATATGGTCTGATAAATACACCGGCCAAGATTCGGCGCCGGGGTTATGTTGTTTTCGGATGTTCGGCTCGTTTTTGCTAATTCCGCGGCGTTTTCGGGTCGATAAAAAAAGTGAAGATGCTCTTCAGCCGGAGAAGGGCTCGAATCCTATATGAGGTTTACATAGAAACTCGCACAAGGAGGACTGTTGATGTTGGGACTATTTAGGTCGAAGAGGAAGTCGGCCCCGCCTAAGATACTCGTAGTCGACGACGAGCCTGATTATGTCAGCACAATTCAGTGCCGCCTGGAGTGGTGCCGCTATGAGGTTATTACCGCAGCCAACGGAGAGGAAGGGCTTGCGAAGGCACGGGCGGAAAGACCTGACCTTATATTGCTCGATACGAGTATGCCGGTTATGAACGGGCACAAAATGCTGGACCGCATGAGAAGAGACCCGGCGTTGAAAGACATACCTGTTATCATGGTCACTGCGCTGTGCGAGCCGCAGGACATTGCTGAAGCCTCATCCTATGGTGTGGCCGATTACGTCGCCAAGCCCTTCAATTTCACCGAGGTTCTGGAGAAGATCTCCGGTGTTCTGGGGGGGAAGGCTGTGAAGGGAGTTCAGTGAGAGTGATCGCCGGGGCGTTGGCGGCCGTGCCGTATTCACGCAAAATCAGCCGAGCAGCTACGATAAGGCTGTCGGCACACAGGCGGACCGACTCAGGGCCGGCAGTCCGGCAAGTGTATTGTGGGTGAAAAAGACGTCAAAAAGGGTGTGACATCGCATGAAGCTGCGTGCCGAAAAAAGATTGAAGATCCTTGCCTTGAAGGGCAGGCTGATAAATTCCGCGCTTCTGCGGAGATTAGCCCGCCAGCTGGAATCGCTTGTGGGGGAGATCCGGTTTGCCGAATCGCTCGATGGGGTTTTGAGCCTTTCGGACTTGAGCTGCTTTGACGTTTTGCTGTTGGACCTGAATCTCGCCCGTGAACGGTGTCTGGAGACATTGTCTGATTTGCGTAAGCGTCATCCGCGCGTCGGCAATATTGTCATCACAAGTGAGTGTGGGGATGTCGCGGGTCTCGTAGTGGTTGCGCAGGGTACGCACGAGTTTATGGTAGGCGACGGCTGTAATACGGACGCCTTTTATGATTTCATTCGCCACTCGATCGAGCGCGAGCAAACTTACGAAGTGCTTGACCAGAAGCAGAAAAGTCTGCAAGCCATATTCGACGCCGTGCCCATCGGGATGCTGCTGGTAGATGAAGAGATGACAGTGAAGCGTGTCAACGACGCCATTCGTCAAATCACCGGCAAGGAGTTTGCACAAATCCTCGGCAAGCCGGTCGCAGAAGCTCTGAGCTGCATCCACAGCGGCGGCGAATCAAGCGAGGGGGCGTGTGGTCTGGGGGCCGCCTGCGAGGCGTGTGAGCTGCGAAGAACAATACAAAAAGTGCTGGATGAGGAACATCCCGTTCACCAGGCAGAATTTCACAGCACCCTGACGGCGCAAGACGGTCAGGGCAGGCCCTGGTTCTCAATAAGCGCCGAACCAACCCGGATAGATGGTCACAAATACGTTGTCGTGGCCATTGACGACGTCACGGACCGCAAGGAGGCGGAGCAGAGGCTGAAGGAGACGATGGAAATGAAATCTCAGTTCATCTCTACCGTCTCCCACGAGCTGCGTACGCCTTTGGCGTGCATGAAAGAAGCCATTGCGGTAGTGCTGGCCGGAGCCGCCGGCGGGATTAACGACAAACAGAAGACGTTTCTTGACATTGCATCGAGAAACATAGACAGGCTTGCCGTGCTGATCAACAATGTGCTTGATTTTCAGAAGCTTGAGGCAGGCATGATGGAATTGAATCTGAGGGAGAACGAGGTGGGCGAGATTGTAAGAGATGCCTGCACCACCATGGCTTCTCTCGCAGGCAAAAAGTGCATCGATCTGACTGTGAAAGTCGCGGACGATTTATCGAAGGTCAGGTTTGACGCCGATAAGATCATACAGGTGTTGACTAATCTGATAAGCAACGCCATCAAGTTCACGCCTGAGCATGGCCGGGTGTCTGTTTGTGCTGTAAGGCGAGGCGAGGAGCTGGCCATCAGTGTTTCGGACACAGGTGTGGGGGTGCCGAAGGATGCTCTGGCCAGGATATTTGACCGGTTCTATCGGATCGAGCGGCCCGGCAAACAGGTCCAGGGCACGGGTCTGGGGCTTGCCATTGTGCACAGAATCGTGATGATGCATGGAGGCAGAATCGAGGTCGAAAGTACTGTCGACCAAGGCAGCACGTTCACGGTTTTTCTGCCATTGCAGGGCGAATCCACACCGGCAGATGCTGCCGCAACCACCGGCCATGTCGTTTTGGACAGATGAGGCGGCACATTCGCGGCACACAAGACTTTGCCCGCGGAGAGTCTTTAACGTAAGTCTTTTTTCTTCAAGAATTTAAGTCATATCCATCAATCCCGTCCGTTGGGTTGTGTGGCTCAGACCGGATAATGCCATGGATTGTACGTTCGGGGCCTGAGTCTTGACTTGCCGGCCTGGGCTACGGGTCTGAAAGGGCAAATCTGCAAAAAACTTCAAAAAAACTAACATTTTCTATCAACACTCCGTCTTTGGTCTTCGCTTATATTGTGGTACAGGTAGTTTGGGCCCGTTCAGCCAGACCACATCGGTCCCCCAAAGCGATGTGGCAATTATCGAGGAGGGCCGCATTTGGCTGGCGGGTCTGGAACGGGCTGGTCGTATTCTCGGGCCCCGTATGAAGGCCGCGAGGTTTCCTGGGAACAGCCCGACAAAAATTTGCGTATTTTGCTAAATATTTTTTGACGCGCGAGCCGAAGTTAGCAATACTGTGGTCGAATCCTTTATAGGACCGGAGTTGAGGAGGTTTCGCACACCCACCTCAAGTTGACGGTCGGAGGACGAGAGAAAACCGAGTGTGATGTTTCACGTGACCATGTTGTTGGTTTTCACCTCCGTAAGTTGAGTTCTGTACGTGCGCCCGGCGCTGGAGTTCGCACGGCCGCCTGAGTGCATGGAGAGGAGTGGTTATTGATGCGTGGAGGACGGGAGTATTTGCTCGAACGGGCGCCCCCCCAAGCCCTTGCTCTTAAAGTGTGCCTGAAGAATTCGTCGGGGCGGAATGGCCCGCTTGGATACAGCCGCGGCCCTCCCTTCCGCCGGGCGAACGATAAACGTTTGGTTAACATAACAGCTATTTTGTAAAGGGGAAGGATATGAACAATTCAAGCAGAAAGAGATTAGTTGATTGGCGCCTGCTGGCAGCCGTGGCAGCGTTGGTCTGTTGCGGGTCGGCGGCTTTTGCGTACAACATTCCCAGCGATACGACAATCGGAACCTGGGACAGTGTCAGCCGGGTTTATACCCTCACCGGGGACGTCTCGGGTTCGATAGTAGTGGATGAGAGCAACCTGACGCTCGACGGCGCGGGCTATACGGTAACGGGGAGCGGTTCGGGCAACGGAATCTTCCTTTACAACCGAACGGGCGTGACGGTCGAGAATGTGACTGTTCAGGGATTTGAGACGGGGATTTACCTGGCCTTGGCGCCGGGCAACGTGCTGACGTGCAACACGCTAAGCTCGAATAATCCTTACGGGATTTGGCTCGACTATTCCAGCAACAACACGCTGAACGGCAATACGGCCTCGGGCAGTCACGAGGGAATCCGCATCAACAATGGGAACGGCAACACCGTAATGGAAAACACAATGTCAGGTAATGACAACGGTATTACACTGGTTTCCGCCAACAACAACCAGGTCTACAGCAACAATTTTATTGCCAACACGACCAGGCAGGCCTACGTCACGGGCGGCTCCGGCAACGTGTTCAACCTGGCAACAGGAGGAAACTACTGGAGCGACTGGTCGGGTTCCGGCCCGTATGTCTTCGATGGCGGACAGGACGATATGCCTCTGGCCGACCCCGTGGCCGTGTCGTGTGGCGTATTGGTGGTGGCCATTGACATCAAGCCCGGCAGCTATCCAAACCCCATAAACCTCGGTTCATACGGGCTAATACCCGTGGCAATCCTGTCAACTGCTGAGTTCGACGCGACAACTGTGGATCCGGAGACAGTGGAGCTGGCTGGCGCGGGTGTAGCGGTCCGTGGAAAAAGCAACAAATACATGGCCCAGCAAGAGGACGTTAACGGTGACGGCCTGCTCGACCTGGTCAACCACGTGGCAACCGAGAATCTGGACCCTAACGCCCTGCAGGATGGGTACGCAGTTCTGACCGGAAAGACCTTTGGCGGAGAGGAAATCACCGGCACGGACGAGATTACAATCGTACCACCCGAGTAGCATAAGTGCCGGCGTTAGGCCAGCACAAGCAGGTATATCCGCCGAGACGATGTCCCGGCAAGGCAAACGATAGGGCTGCGGGCGTGCCGCTCGCAGCCCTTTTATGTTCCTGTCGGCCGGCACAAACAGGTCCTGGCGGTCCGTTATCGGCTTAGATGCGTCTTTATGAGGGATTCGACCCGGTTTTTAGGCCAAAAAGGTCGAGTTGTTCTTAGCAAATAATCCGACAGCCTGTCCGAGAAAAAATCCTTGACTTTGGGGGGATTACGTGGTATAAGCAATGATAATTCGGTTTTGAGGGCCGTACGTTGGAGAAAAGCCCTTTCTGGGAACCTGTATCGAGGAGTGAGGTTGTGGCCCTTTCTGCCCAGAGTGATGCTGAATCAGCACGCCGGGTTTCGACTCATAACTAACGCAGAGGGGTCTTTTCGACAAACATAATAAAACAAGTTGAGTTTTTTTTGAGAGGAGGTTGCCATGTGGCGAGGAGAATTGTCTTTAATTGTTGTTCTTGTGTTGGGGGTAATCGCGGCCGATGCGTCGGCGGAGCTGGTGGCGCACTATCCATTTGACGACGGCACAGCCAACGATAAGGCTTACTATTATGAAGACGCCGACGGGACGTTCTTTGGCGATGCGAAGGTCATTAACGATCCCGGCAGGGGCGCGGTGCTGGACCTTGACGGCACCGGCGACTACGTAAAGGTGCTGAACAACCAGGTGGCGGAGTTCAGCACCGAGTCATTCACTTACGCATTCTGGGCCAAGACCAATTTTACGGGCGACTGGTACTGCTTCTGGAAGGGCAAGAATGTCGGGGGGCAATCAGGCGAGAATGATGATCTTCACGGGGTCAACTGCTACCACGACAATGACAGCACGTGGGCACGTTTTACGATATACAACTATGACGGCCTGCCGGGCTGGAGCGACGATGACAAGAAATCACGCACGGATGTGCCGGACACAAACGTTATTACGGACCAATGGGTCCATGTTACGTGCGTGCGCGATGCATCGGTGAATGAGCTTCGATTCTATATTAACGGTGAGCTGGAGCCGCCCGGACCGACGGGCATCAACCCGGCACCCGACAACGTCAGAGACATATCAAATACGGGAAACCTTTATATAGGCGCGAATGACCGAGGGGATCCGGAACCGACTCCGAGCACCTTCTGGAACGGACAGATCGACGATTTCCGGGTGTACAACCACGCCTTGTCTGAGAAGGAAGTAGAGCGGCTTGCGAATGATTATGTGGATCCGAACCTGGCGTCGGATCCGAGTCCGCAGGACGGGGCCGAGAATGAGTGTACAGATTTGGTTCTTGAGTGGGCGGCGGGGGACAATGCCGTCACGCACGATGTGTACTTCGGAACGGACGGGGGGGACGTAAGGGACGCCAATACTCTTGATGCGGAATTCAGAATCAATCAGCCCGGTACTACATACAACGCGGGCCTGCTCGAATCGCCGCAGCCGGGCGAAACCTACTTCTGGCGGATTGACGAGGTCAATCCCGGCCACCCGGACAGTCGGTGGAAAGGGAACGTGTGGAAATTCCGGATTAACGACGGCAAAACGCACAGCCCCGCCCCGGCAGATGATGCCAAAATGGTGGGCGTGGAGCAGATTCTGAGCTGGGGCGCCGGGTGCCATGCGGCATCGCACGATGTGTACTTCGGGACGGACTTCGACGATGTTAGCGACGGCGCGACGGTCGCGTACCAGGGCAATCAGGGCATTGAGGACACCGACTTCGATCCGCATGACTGGGATCCGTGCGGTCTTGCCTACTCGACGTGGTACTACTGGCGAATTGATGAGGTCAATGATTCGAACACGTGGGAAGGGGAGGTCTGGAGCTTCCGGACCGGCAGTCCCATTTTTGACCCCAATCTTCGCGTGTGGTACAAGTTCGACGAGACGGCGGGCAGCGACGCTCCCGATTCATCGGGCAGAGAATATGACGGCATCGTATATGGCGAGGGCAGTTGGGATGCCAACGGCTACTACGACGGGTGCATCTCTTTTGAGGATAATGGCAACGTGGTAGTGCCGATGGGCGTGCTCGAGGAGATTGGCAGGCAGATAACCATAACCGTGTGGATCAATAACGCTACTTCAGAGGATGATGACAACGTGATTTGCGCAGCGGGCTGGGGAGAAGAGCTGCCCTACATGAGGGTATCGGTTCCGGATGAGGACCATGATGTGTCCTGGCGCGCGGGCAACGACACGAATGATTCAATGACCTGGGACGGCGGCAACCCCGCGGCCTGGAAGGACTCGTGGAACCACTTCGCCTTTGTCAAGAATGAAGACCAGGGCAAGATGCAGATATACCTGAATGGTCTGCCGGCAGCAGAAAGTACGATTGCATCCTCCGGGACGCTGGCGGGCATGAGGGACCAGAGATTCAAGATTGCTGCCGAGACCCAGGATTCAAGCGGCTATGAAGGCAGGATAGACGAGTTCAGAGTGTATGACCGTGCTCTCTCGGCGGACGAGATTGCGGCTATATTCCGTGGAGGGGACCTTGGCATTGCCTGGGGTCCGGATCCGTATGATGGGCAGGCAGATGTGGCCCGCGACGCAAATCTTGCCTGGAGGTCGGGAGATTATGCAGTCCAGCACAAGGTATATTTCGGTACGAGCTGGGAAGACGTCAACAGCATGTCTGATCCGTGCGCCACCAAGAATCCAGGTGATGAAAACTACAATCCCGGAGTCCTCGAGTTAGACACCAGTTACTACTGGCGGATCGACGAGGTCAACGGTCCCAACACCTGGAAAGGGCCAGTCTGGAGATTCACGGTCGCTGACTTCATTATCCTCGATGATTTCGAGCAGTACGACCTGGACCAGAAGTCTGTTCAGTACACCTGGTACGACCAGTATTCTCAGGAGTGGGGCGAGGTGACCGGGGCGTGGCTGGAGCTGGTAAGGCCTCCTAAACCCGTCCATGTGGGCGACCAGGCCGTGTCATACACGTACGACACCGACGACCCGTGGGCGGACCTTGACTATGCTGAAGCCTGGCTGCCTCTGGAGGAGATCGGGGGTCAGCAAAACTGGAGGGAAGCCGGTGTAACGCTGCTCAGATTGTTCTTCTATGGAGATTCCGCGAATGATACCACGGATGCCGAGCAGATGTACGTTGGCGTGGATGACACGGATGGAGCATACGCTGAAATGCGGTACGGCGACAACGCAGGCGAAGATATGAAC
>DATKZT010000054.1:0-26407 GCA_035527845.1 Sedimentisphaerales bacterium
CTGTTTTGGCAAGAAAGCATTTTTGCAAAGGCTTCTGATCATAACGGTTTTAATAAACTACCATCCAAATTAAGGAATATGCTGCTGGATTATCTCAGCCTGGCAGCGTGACTACATCAAATGGCAAAAGTCGAGCTAAGAGCCTCTAACAAAAAGACTGTCATTGCGAGCGAACCGCAGAGCCTGCCCTGAGCGCAGTCGAATGGGTTCGCGCGGCAATCTCAGACCTTTCCCAAAGCCAAGGCTCATTTCGTTACAGGTTCTAAATCGCCGAATCCTTCTCGATCACCTTCTTTTCCTGCGATTCCTTGAACTTTGCGAGCCTCTCCGCCAGCGTATCATCCGACAGGGCAAGAATTTGCGCCGCCAGTATCGCCGCATTTCTCGCCCCCGCCTTCCCAATGGCCATCGTTGCCACCGGCACGCCCGCCGGCATCTGAATGGTGCTCAGCAGCGCATCTACCCCCCCCAAGCCATTTGCCGAAATCAACGGCACCCCGATTACAGGCAGCGGCGTTCTTGCCGCCAATGCACCGGCCAGATGAGCAGCCATACCTGCGGCGGCTATTATCACCTTTATCCCTTTGGCCGCAGCCCCATCGGCAAATTCAGCCGCTGTCTCCGGCGTTCGGTGGGCCGAGATTATTCGCACAACCGGCTCGATTCCGAATTCCTTCAGCGTGTCCACGCAGCCCTGCATGACCGCCAGATCGCTGTCCGAACCCATCACCACCGCCACAGGAGCTGTTTTTTTGGATACCATTTGTCTTTTCTTACCTTCGGGCTTACAATAATTCGCGGTTTCGATCAATGCGGCCATAATAACCGGCCGGTAACGCAAATGCAAGTGGAAGGTGGAGAACATGCAAACCAGAAAACCGATTGTTGCAGGTCAGTTTTATCCCGGCGGCCACAATTCGTGCGTGGCCGAAATCACCGAGTGCCTCCAAAAAAGAACGTTGAGCAAGTCATTGCCTGAGACGATTGTAGCCGGCATTGTCCCGCACGCCGGCTGGACCTTCAGCGGCTCGCTGGCCGCCCTCGTCTTTTCGGCCATAAAGAAGCAGCATGAAAAAGTCGACACCTTTGTAATCTTCGGCGCCGCCCACGGCTACTTCGGGCGCGTACCCGCCCTATTTGAGGCCGGAAGCTGGACCACCCCGCTCGGCGACGCGCCCATCGACGAAGAATTGGCGCACGCGGTCCTGGCCGCAAAGTCCGCAATAAGCGACCCACAGTCCCACAGGTCCGAACACAGCATCGAGGTTCAGGTGCCGTTCATTCAGCACCTCTTTGCCGAGGCAAAAATACTGCCCATTCTCGTTCCGCCCACAGACGCCGCGCTGACGTTGGGTACAAGTGTCGGTGACATCATCAGTCAAAGCGAAAAGAAAATCGTCTGCATAGGCTCCACCGATTTAACCCACTACGGTCCGCGCTACGGCTTCACGCCGATGGGCGCCGGAGCCCAGGGCCTCAAGTGGGCCAGTGACGTCAACGACCGCAAGTTCATCGATTTGGCACTGGAAATGGCCGACGACGGCATGCTCGTTGAGGCCGCAGAGAATGGAAATGCCTGTGGCGCAGGCGCTGCTGCAGCCGCCGTCGCAGCGGCAAAAAGGCTCGGCAAAACCCGCGGCGTCCTGCTCGCTTACACCAACAGCAACGAAGTGATGCAGCGGGAGATGGGCGCCTCCAGCACCGACAGCGTCGGCTACGCCGCCATCGTCTTTTAGCCGCCCTTTGTCCCCCCGCAAAGCATGCCGTCAACCAGGCAACATCGTCGGATTTTGCAGCACACATCTCCACTATCGCCTTTCTCCCATGCCCGGGACTCTGCCACTTGCTGCAAATCATCGTTACCACGCCTCGCTTAGGTGCCTTTCATTAGTGGAAAGCAAAACCGAATACGGCCGCCGGATGCGTGCCACGCAATAAAACGCGGCCCCGGCGAAAAAAGGATGGTTGAAACCGAATAATTGAAGGAGAAAAAAATGAACACCACAAAAATTACACTAAGTTTGGCGGCGGTTCTGTGTGTTCTCCTCCTCTGGCCCAATGAGGCCTCCGCGGGATGCAGCGTTAACCTGAGTATCGGCGGTTACATCGGCTCGGACTGCGCTTCTCGTCCGCATCACGCCGACCATGACGGTCGCTGCATCACGTATATAGGCATCGATCGCCACAGACGCCTGCTCGGAAATCCGCCGATGCGGCCATGCTCGTGGGTCTACATCGACGGCCGGCTGTCACATCGGCCCGCCCGCCAGGTTGTGACCGTCTATGAGGAGCCCGCCGGCAGAGTCACAAGACACGGCTACGGAAGCTACGTTCAGAGAAACCTGGTGTATGGACTCGAAATTCGCCACAGATAATCCGCCCGGCTGCAGCCGTCGATCCTGACGCATACCGAATAAGAAAAACCAGCAGCCAACTTGAGAAACAACGCAGCCGCACCACCTGTAAAGCAGAGGCAAGTTCACCTTGCCTCTGTCTTTTATTAAATTGCTTCTCTCAAGCGTACCCCACACGTCCAGACTAATTCATCCGTTTTCCCGCCTGGTCGTATATGTAATTTCTGAATTCATCGCCGCTGTTACCGGAAATGAACGCCGTTCGCAGATTCTTTTCGTATTCGGGCATGAAACTCATTTGTCGATAGTAAACACATTTCCATTGGCCATCCGGGTACTGTATAAACCCGAGCATGATGCTCTTTTCTTCTTTCCCTTCCGACAGCGGCACATATACCTCCGCCAGACCATCCACCGTGAACCATCCCGGAACTGCCTTGTCTATAAGGCTCTCATGTCCTTGATACGATCTCTTTATCTGCTTAGACCATCCTGTCCACGGTCTTCGGTAACGAGGAGGATCCGCACAAATTGAGCCTATCGTTGCCATATCATCCTCTAAAGACGCCTGCACCACCTGCGCAGTTAATTCGAGAAGTTCTTCATTGGTCTGCTCGTACCTGTCCTTCATGTATTGATAAAGCAGGTCATAAAGCTTGTCATCTTTCTTCATGCGCGCACAATGTAACAGATTGTACCGTCCCGGCGGGGAGTCGGCGTCCGCTATCAACCACGGGTTTGCACCGCCTTCGAGCAGGACCGTGAGAATATCGTATCGCCTCTGCTCCACAGCCCGCCAGAAAGCAGAATTGCTCCCCCTTCCAGCGTCCAGGTCCGGATCGGCCCCCAACTCCAAAAGAAACTCAAGAAAATCCATCTGCTGTCCGGCATTACGACTGTCGTGAACCAAACACTTCACGGCTCTTGAAAAAGCGCTGTACTTCTCATTATTAAGGGCGTTGATATCCGCTCCATTTTCAATCAGCAGCGTAATGACATCTTTGAACCTTTGGATAGTCTCTTCTTCGATAGGCGTGGGATAAGAAAGTCTTTGCGCCAGAGAATCAATCGCCCTGTACAGTGGAGTCCGATTTTGGTTGTCTCGAGCGTCAACCCGGGGCTCACGTCCCGACAACATTTCGACCATAGCAATATCCCCATTGGCTGCGGCGTAGTGTAGAGGACTGCTTCCGTTCTTGTAAACGGCATCAACATGTGAGCCGTTGTCAAGCATGAATTCGGCTATTTCATAGTACCCTTCTTTCACTGCCAGGCCCAGAGCGTCGCGCTTCTCACTGTCATTACTTATGAAGTCCGCTCCGTGCTGAAAGAGCAGTTTGACCATTTCCAGATTGCCCGAAGAAACGGCCAGTTCCATTGGCGTCGCCCCGCTGTCATACGCAGGTTCAACATCTGCTCCTTTTCGCAGTAGTTCTCTGACCCTATCAAAATCCTGCCGATAGATCGCCATATGCAGAGGTGTGAATCCCGTATACTCAAGACATTCACCGTTCGGGTCCTGCTGCCGCTGTATTTTCATTTGCCGCGTAGGTTCACGGTGGTCCACGTAATTCGGCAGTGATTGCGGATCAAGCTCCTTAACAAGCTCAGAGTTCAGGTCGGCGGCATAAATCGTTACCCACTCTGAATCACGAATCTTGTGCGGATACCACATACCAGAGGGCGTCCGAGCAAACTCCGCAACCTCATACGGAACTCCACCCGTCTTCTTTTCATGCCGAACCCACAAATAATCCTTCGATGGATCAAAATAGTTGTACGCCTCATCGCTCTCAGTACAAATTAGACCGTGCTCCCTCGAATACGCCGTACTTACAACTTGCCCGTCAGGCATCCACTTCCAGCAACAAGAGTAAAACTCGTTATGGGTGCTTCTGCGACGTCCTATTGCAATGGGTTCATTTTCCTCCATATCCCAGTCGTTCGTCTGATAACTGAAAAGCCCATCAAAAAGCAAAATCCGCTGGCGCGACAATATGCCTCCCTGCTCGATCCACCCATAAATGGTTTTGAACGTCTTACCCATAGACTCAAGGTATTCCTCTTTCTTGGCCTCCCAGCGCGAATAGCCTATGGCCAAATCAAAATACTCCTCTCGCATCTTCGGGCCGTCTTTAATAATCAAACGCTCGGGTCTTCCTCCTTTAACAATGATCGCTGCGAAAGAGTTGTATTTTGTTTCCTTCAAATGATTGATGTTATCTGTCAATTGCTGCATCTCCGGAGTCGGTCGTTCATCCACAATAGGAGCGTCGGATGGAACACCAAGATCATATATGTCGACCGGCCCCTTCTCAGAATAATCAAACGCGTATCTTTGACTATGAGCCAGGGTTTGTTGGAACTTGCCGTTACGTTCGTATCCGTAAAGGTCTGTACGCTCGCAGATGATTGGCAGATGGGTCTTATTATCTACAAGCCATGAATACCTGTCCGTGCTTAACCCACCGGTCGCCGGGAGGGTTATTTCAATCTCATATAACAAGGCTGCCTCCGAGTTGTATATCGCGTTTTTCTGAACAATATCCGCCCCCTCGCGCTCATACCGCGTTAGCAACCCATTTAACATGGGTATGCGCTGCTCTAACCAGCCCGGAGTATCTCTAAGATCATTCCGTTTTCGAACCGTAAGCGTACCGTGCCTGTATTCGTACTCTTCGCAGGAATTCAGGTCCAGCATGAACGCATTGCCTTTATGAGTATGGCTTTTGGCATAGAGCTTTCGTTCCGCAGGGTTGTACCAATACTCGGCAGCAATCTGCCCGGTCTTGCGGTCCTCCTCGAACATATACACCCATTTTTGAGAAAGCACATTATCGACAACCTCGCCGAAGGCCGGCGCCGTAAAACCGACCGGGCCCGGCAGATAGTGCAGACCTGTTATCGCTGCTGCAATTATCACCGCCGCGGCGGCCAACCTCGCAAATCGGCCCCTCCAGAAAATTCCCCCGAGCCCCGTTCGCGAATCCGTCGGCCTTTTCCCCTCGTTTACCAGGGCATCGCGGACCCGCTCCATCGCATGCTGCGTGGTCTCGGCCGTCGGGTCAATATCAGATATTGCTTCCAGACGCCTAACGATTCTGTCTTCATCAAATTCAGCCATCGCACACCTCCTTTTCACTCGCCTGCGACCTGCCGCTGTTGAGCACATTCCGAAGCTGGGCCATCGCCTTGGAGCACAAAGCCCGCACCTGGTGCGGCCGCTTGCCCAGCTCCTGAGCAATCTGCTCGTATGAATCCTGCTGAACATACCGCATCACAAAACTCTCACGCAGACTGCCTCTCAATCGGCTGATGGCTTCAAGTATGTGCTCCAGTTCTTCCCTGTCGATTAGCCTTCGTAAAGGCGAATTCCCACTTGAGGCTCGCTCCCGCACCTCATACAGCGACAGGTAATTCGGCCTGCTTCTTTGCCGCCAGTCAAAAGCCAGATTGATGGCACACTTTCGAGCATAAGCCTGGCGATTCCGCGCCTTTTCAAAGGCCTTTGATTTACTGAGTCTTATGAATAGCTCCTGCATAAGGTCCTCGGCCACATCTTCACGCAGCGTCAGGCGGGTAAGCATCGCGTGCAAACCCGGCCCCGAGTTCTCCAGAAACTCCAAAAGTCTCTCCAACTGCTCGTCCAAAAAGCAAGCCCCTTCGGTTAAGCCTTCATCATAATAGACCGCCAGACCACTCTCGGCGCAACCCGATTCCCACGAATTGCCCGACAGTCTACCATATTTTCTGCATTCGGGCCCGATGGAGAAAAAGACCGGGGCCGCAATTATTGCTTTTTAAATAAATAATGGAACAGACCCATTGTCACTCCTGCGCAAGCAGGAGTCCAGAAAACGTTGATGAAACCGCTGAATGCCCGCGAAAGCAGGAATGACTACTTTGCCTGGTCTGTACTGGAACGTTCCATTTAATATTCAAATGTCAATAGTTATGACAATACGCCCTTTGAAGAGAGCGCAGGTGATTGCATAAATGGGTTTGACTGCCACGCATGTGCGAGCTATCCGCCTGGCGCACCCTGCCCGTGGTTAGCGCTGCCAAGCCGTGCCCTGTGCTTGAGCAGGAATGCCCTTAAAGGATTGGATCAGCCTGCTGCTTCCAACTGTGACGCGGTTCGCCTCGCGGATCCCCGGATTCTGCCGCCCTTGCCTGCCTCGGCGGATCATTCACCGGCTCGGCCCGCCCTGAAGCGTCCCACGAAGACCACCGGCTTTTTGCCTTGTCCGCGCTCCCTATCAAACGGCGAATCACAAATTCCGGAGTGTCCTCGAACGGGTCCGCGATATATGATTTGAGCTTGTCGTAAACCTCGTCGGAGATTTGAATGACCTTCACTCACTGTCTGTACTCATAATTGCGTGAACCAGGATTTCTGTGCCCCGATGGCAGGAACGAGAAAAGCCCAGACCTGCAACGCCGGAAAAAATCCCGCACCTGCTCTGTCACCCCCGCCAGCCTTACCCGGTTCTCAAGAGATTTCAACTGAGGATCGCTGCCTGCAAGAGCCCTTGCCATGCTTATCTTTTCGTAAGCATCGCCTGTTTTGCCCATCGCCAGATGAACAAGGGCCGAATCCCGAAGGGCGCAAATATGCTGCGGTTCGAGGTCCAGCGCGTGTCCGAAAAACTCCGCCGCATCATCTAACCGGCCGTCTATCACGCTGGCAAGGCCAAGATAGTAGTAACCCTTGGAGCTGGCGCTGTCAATGTCCAGGACCCGCAGCAGGCACTGTATCGCACAATCCACCTCATCCAGCTTCAAGAGCATAGAACCCATGGAAACCAGAACGTCCGGGTCTTCCGGAGCCAATTTCATCTCGGCCAGCAGGTAATCTCTTGCTTTTTGTTTTTCTGCCCTCATCAAGGCGCACTGAGCAAGCCTGTAGCGCGGGCCTGTGAGTGTGTTGTCCATGCAGAGGGCCTGGTTGAATAGTTTCTCTGCCTGTTCAGGCTCACTGTTGTCAAGGGCTATCTCTCCGGCATAGAACAATGCCGCCGCCGAGTCGGGCTTCAGCTCCAGTATCCTGTTAAACTTTTCTTTTGCCGAGTCAATCTCGCCGCTCCCCAGCAGAAACAGACCGAGATCGAGAATGACGTCGATGTCGCCCGGATTTGCGCGGAGCTCCTCCAGGAAGTGTCCGCGTGCACGCTCGTGGTCGCCGTCACACCAGTAGGCCTGGGCGATTCGGTAGTTGATTTGGGGGTGCCCGGGCTCAAGCTCCGCCGTCTTCAGCCAGCAACGTATTGCCTTCTTGTATTCGCCGCGAACAAAAAGGCTGTTGCCTATGTTGTAGTAACACAATGCGCAGTCCGGGTTCACCTGTTGGGCAAGGTAAAACATCTGCTCGGCCAGCTCGTGCAGCTCCATTTCAGTATAAGTGATTATTCGATTGCAGTAACAAGGTTCGAACTGCGGGTCGATCTGCTCGATTTGTTCGAAAACATCTATGGCCAGGTCGTATTGCCCAGTCCGCGTATAATCCACGGCAAGAGAGTTCAATATCTCCGGATCGTTCGGATTCAGCTCGAGCGCGATCTCATACTCGCTTATGGCATCCCTGAACCGATTCACCGCGTCCAAAGTAAGCCCCTTGTTGAAATGCCACGAGCTGTTGGACGGGTTGATTGCAATAGCCGTCTCAAGCTCGTCGAGCGCCTGTGACATCTTGCCGTCTTCATACAGCTCGTATGCCCTCCGCGCCTTTTGCTCCGCTTCCGTATAGTAGCTGAATTCCATATCTTCGAAGATCATGTTCTTTCCTCGGGTCTGTTGCTGCTCAACAAACAGCCAATCACACTAACGTTTCGCTAATAAAGCAGCCCCCGGTTAGTGTTTTTTTGCCGCCGTTTGGTCTTTTTTGTCGGCAGAAAAAATTGCCGGCCCGTCCGTCTCGTAACCTCTTTTGCCTGAAGAGGTTAGCCTAACAAAAGCCACGCTCGTCAGCCGGCAAATCGGGTCAAGGGAACGGTTTTTCTGGAATGCGGCCCCAAAGAGTCTTATAATCTTCTCCCGTTAGCCGGTTTGCAGGTGTCGGGGCCGCGAACTGTCGGTCATAACGCAGGCCACGGGACTTTCTGAGAATCGGGTTTTGGAGAATTGAGACTATGATTAAAGAAATAAAGGGACAGGTGCTCGCCGGCAAGGGCAACTACGCTATTGTTGTCAGCAGGTTCAACGAGTTCATAACGGCTAAACTGGTCGCCGGCGCCATCGATTGTCTCAGGCGCCACGGCGCGACTGACGAGCAGTTGACCGTAGTCTGGGTGCCGGGTGCAGCGGAGATTACAATAGCCGCGAAAAAACTCGCCCAAACCGGCAGATATGTGGCTGTTATCTGCCTTGGTGCCGTCATTCGTGGTCAAACCGGGCATTACGATTATGTCTGTCAGCAGGTCGCAAGGGGCATTGGGCAGATAAACTATGATTCGACAGTGCCGACTATATTTGGCGTCTTGACCTGTGACACCCTCGAGCAGGCCGTGGAAAGAGCCGGAACCAAGATGGGCAATGCCGGGGCCGATGCGGCGTCGGCAGCCATGGAAATAGTCAGTGTAATGGGGCAAGTTTGACAGCCTATTGCGTGCGGCGGTCCGGATGTGGTTTGCATTTGCGTTTCGCAGGCCAATGTGCGGACTTGTACGATTCGTCGGATAAATTTGATTTCAGAGGCCGCCGGGTGGACAAGAGAACAAGGGCCAGAGAGCTGGCAATCCAGGCATTATATCAGCTCGATGTTCAGGGCGACGACCTGCTCGAACTCTTGGGCGAGTTCTTTCTTGAAAATGAGCCTGATGACATGGTTCGGAACCTCGCCTGCAGTTGGACAGAGGGGACGTGGAAAAACGTGGCGAAGTGTGACGAGCTGATTGTTGATTCAACCATAAAATGGCGGTTGTCTCGGCTTTCCGCGGTCGATAAGAGCATTTTGAGATTGGCCGTTTATCAGTTGACCTTCTGCCCCGATATTCCGCCAAGGGTCGTTCTCAATGAGGCCATTGAGCTCGCCAAGAAGTTCGGTACTGACAAGTCTCCCTCGTTTGTTAATGGCGTGCTCGATGCCGTCCTGAAAAAGGCTGCATCGCCCGAAGTCTGATTCCGATGCTGAACGAGATGCCAATATGAGAAAAATTGCCGTCCTGAATCAAAAAGGTGGCGTCGGCAAGACCACAACAGTGGTCAATACCGCCGCTGCTCTCGCTGCTGCCGGCATGAAGGTCGTGGCTGTTGACCTCGACCCCCAGGCACATCTTACGATACACCTCGGTCTGGAGCCCGAAACGGTCCAATCCGGTTCTTATGGCGTGCTCACACAGGCAGAGGATTTCGACCACGCACTCCTGCCCGTTCGACAGAACCTGTGGCTTTTGCCCGCAAATATCAATCTTGTCGGAGCTGAGAGCGAGCTGGTAAGCGTAGTGGGACGGGAAACCATCCTCCGAGAGGCCATAAGACCTATAGAGGACAAATTCGACTACTTGATTATCGATTGTCCCCCTTCACTTGGCTTGCTGACCTTGAACGCCCTGGCCGCCGTCGAGGAGATCTTGATTCCACTTCAACCGCATTTCCTGGGCCTGCAGGGATTTGGAAAACTCCTCCAGACCGTCGGGCTGGTCAACAGGAGAATCAATCCGGAGCTCAAAGTTGAGGGGATTCTCCTTTGCATGTACGACAGCAGGGCCTCACTCCCCAAAGAGGTTAAAGCGGATATCGAGCAGTTCCTCGACAAGGCACGCGGGACCAACTGTGCCTGGGCTCGGGCTCAAATCTTACCGGTCTGTATCCGAAGAAATATCAAGCTTGCTGAAGCCCCAAGCTACGGTAAAACAATCTTCGAGTACGAACAAAACTGTCACGGGGCACAGGATTACAGGAAAGTGGCTGCGTTTATCCACGGACGGGAACTGCCGACACTTGATAGAAGCACCTCGGCGGCGGTTGCTAAAGAGATGGATGAACCGGATAAGGAGATGTCAGACCAAGCCCAGGACCCGTTCGACGCGGTCGAAACACAGCCTGAATCCGGCACTCCTGCTCCGGAAAGCCCCGATCAGCAACCGTCAGCGGATGTCAAGGGCCCGCAGCCGCATGTTCCCTTCGAAATAAGGACTATTGCACAACCGGATTCGCAAGACACATCTTCGCAACTGATGCCGCATGTGACTGAGCAGGATGCTCCTTAGTCATGGAGCACAAAATATAACCGCGGCAATTTGCCGCGCAAGTCGGCGCCCCCTCCACCCTTCTCATCTATGCCAAGATCCTCTCCCGGTTTGTCCTGTGCTTTGGCCCGGTCCAATCTACCTCTGCGTAGTCCGAAATCCTTCGCCCGAAAACATCTTGCCTATTTCTTCTTTGGCCTAACGGCTTTCGGCGCGGGTCTCGGTGCGGCCCTGAACGGCGTCCTGGTTGATATTTGGGGCTGCTCCGGGACTGCCTTTTCCGCCTCAATCAGCCGCGGCGATTTGACTGTCTTGTCCGCCGCCTCTTTCACCAGAGAATCCAGCAGGGACTTATAAGCGTCCCGTTTGCCGGCAAGCTCGAGTTGAGATTTGAGATTTTCCTTCACTTGCTCGAACGGCAAAGGCGTAGGTTTGGTCTCGCCATCTTTGCACGCCACTTCATAGTTGCCCTTTCTACCGGGCACCAGCATCGGCCCGACCAATTCCCCTTCCTTCGCCGCTTTGAGCTTTTCCAGAAACTCCTCGCTGAAGAGTTGTCTAATCTGATTGTAGTCTCGTTCCTTGACCGCACCCCCTAATATCGCGTCGGATGCAACCGACGACTTCTTGGCAAGTGCGCTGATATCTTCGCCCGCCTTCAGCTTCTCAAGGACAGTCTGAGCTTCTTCCAGGGTCTCGGTTCTAATATGCGAAAAGCTCAACTTGCCCGGCGTTGTCAACATTCGATCGGTTTGCTTATTCTTTTCGTAGTAGGCGGCAACATCTTCATCGGTGATCTTCACAGCATCAGCAACCTGTCTTCTGAGTTCCTGGGAAAATGCGGTTTTCCTCATGATATCGGCGAAAAACGCTGCTCTTGGCTCTTTCGTGATTCCTCGCCTCTCGGCCTCGGCGTACATCAGCTCTGTCTCAAGCCACGAGTTCGCCAGCCTGGCCATCTGCACATCATCCGGATTCGGCAGCCTCCAGCCAACTTGCTCCATCGTCAGCTTCTCATCGCCCAAACTGATGAGGACCTCCGAAGCATTGCTGTCGGCCGCACTTTTCTTCTCTGCGAGGCCGGTCTCGGCAGCCTTGGCCTTGTTCGCATCTGCCGTGCCCTTCGAACCTGCTGATTCGACAGCACCGGTGCGCGTACCGACCAGCAGGAGTACGCACAAACCTGTTTGCAAGATAATTTTGCCTAACATCCTATATCTCCTTTCCACAAGACTGAAAACACTGTTTCTTACGTCCACTAAACCGCAATCTTACTACTTCCGTCTCTGGGCCACAAGTATTTTCTGTTGCACAATACCGACAAGGGTGCACTTCGCGTTTGTAGCTGGATTCTTTGCCCGTATCATTGCCCCCGTTTCTTCCCGATTCGTTTTCCCCCGTTGTCATTCCTGCGAAAGCAGGAATCCAGCCCCCTCGTAAGGCCTGCACGATCATAGAAGCCTAATAGCCTGCCTTCCTACCTGCAAATATGAAGTGCACCCTACCGACAAGCTGTTTAGACGCCGCGACCAGGCTGCGACTCAGCCGCCTCAATGCTCACACCAGTTCTCGCGGGTTTTCCAATTGTTCTCTAATATAATCGAGAAACCCCGCCGCATAGGCCCCATCTACAATTCTGTGGTCCGCTGCCAACGTCAGGGACATTGTTTTTCGCGCCGCTGGCACGCCGTTGCGGGGTACCACCGTTTGGACCACGTTGCCCACCGAAAGGATAGTACTGGTCGGCGGCGGTACGATGCCGATGAAAGAATCGATCCCGTATGCGCCCAGATTGCTCAATGCTATCGTCTCACCCTCCATATCCTCAAGCGTCAATTTGTTGCTGCGGGCCTTTTCGGTGAGCATCTTCTCCATCCGGGCAATTTCGGCCAGCGGCTTTGTGTCTGCCTCCCTGATAACCGGAACCACCAGTCCCTGCGGGGCGTTGACCGCAAAGCCAACGTTAATCGTCTCCGGTATTCTTATCCCGGTGACCGTTTCACCTGCAACACTTTCGTCACTTCTACCATCTTCCGCAACCACGCCTATCACGAGAGGATATTTCCTGACCGCCAGTGCCAGCGCGCGAATGAGAAAAGCGTTGCTCGTGATTTTCACGCCCAGCGATTTACTGAGCCTCGGCCGCATACGCATCAGTTCGGTGACATCCGCTGTGGACTGCATGTAAAAACAGGGCTTGGTCCGCTTGGATTCCAACATCCTCTCGCCGATGAGCTTCTGGATTCTCGTAACAGGAATATCTGTCATCTCTAATTGCAATTCCTTTCGGCAACGTCTCGGCGGCCTGACGCGGCCGATTCGCCGAACCTGCGCCTGTGGCCATTGGTTCGCCGGCCCGAACATGAGACCGCAACCACCAGTGCTCATTTCCCGAAATACTTCGAAGTCTGCCCGCGTTGATCATACCACAAGCCGCCGGCTGCCGCAAATCCTGTCTGATTTGACTCTCAATCTTGGTTTTTCTGCACGATTTTGCGTCAATCCTGCAACGCACACCTTTTCCTGGCTGTTTGAGCAAGTTCCCTGTGCAGGTTCCAGCCGGGTCCGTAATCCGAGCGAAATTCGCCGGACTCAGCAGCTAACGCTCTTGACCTTGTATGATTGAGTCAAATGGGCGATACGGGACTCGAACCTTTGACCTTGTCGTGTGACCCCTCTCCAGCACTTCAGACCTGTGGCTATAACTCCTTGATTCATAGAGACTTATCGGTTTTGAAGATTTTGCATTTATTGCGCGTGTTTGCGTTCCATTGCACCGTATTTCGGATCATTGATACGTTTGGAATATAAGACCACACAGAACGTATCCAAGAGAACTTTTTGCCGTACCCGGTGATATTGATTGTCGGTGAACGGGGCAAAATTGTCCTTCATCACCCACGAAAAGAATGTAAGATAACGCCGGAGAAATATTGGGCGAATATAGTTGTTTAAGTACAATAGGTGGCTAAGCCTATAGAATATTCGTAACCTATTGGCAACGACATATTCAGACGCTTCGGCCATTGCATGATGTGTTGCCGGGCCGCAATATCGTTATTCAGTTGGAAATTCAGAAAGGAAAAGGGGAAATGAAGAGGTTAACGCTAATCGTAGTTGTCGGATTGCTCACGCAAACACTGGCTGCCAGAGAATGGCATGTCTCAGTAAAGGGAAACGATAAGAATGATGGCTCTGCCTCAAAGCATTTGAAAACCATCTCCGCAGCGGCTCGGCTTGCACAAGCTGGCGATGCTATAATCGTGCACTCGGGGACATATCGCGAACGGGTGACTCCGCCACGCGGGGGCGAGTCTGACTCGAAGAGAATCGTTTATCAGGCGGCCAAAGGTGATAAAGTGGTGATCAAGGGGTCCGAGGTCGTCACCGGCTGGGAGCACGTCAAGGACGGTGTATGGAAAGCGACGATTCCGAACGCGTCTTTCGGAGACTACAACCCTTATACGGATCTTATTGTCGGCGATTGGTTCAAGGACAACCATAGACCACATCATACAGGGGAGGTCTATCTCAACGGCAGATCGTTGTTTGAGAAGGCCTCTCTGGATGACGTGATGAATCCCAAGCCACATCCGGAGGCGGTTGATAAGGAAGCATCGCTCTACACCTGGTACTGCCGGAGCGACGACAACGACACGCACATCTGGGCCAATTTTCACGACCATAATCCCAACAAAGAACTCGTCGAGATCAATGTCAGGGACGCCTGTTTTTATCCGGATGCGCCCGGCCGAAACTACATCACCGTCCGCGGCTTTCACATGAGCCAGGCCGCGACTCAATGGGCGGCCCCTACGGCCGAGCAGATCGGCCTTATTGGAACCCACTGGAGCAAAGGGTGGATTATCGAGAACAATGTCATCAGCGATTCAAAATGCACCGGTGTCACCCTCGGCAAAGACAGGAAAACCGGCCACAATGTTTGCATAAAAGATCCGAGCAAGGGCGGCGACGTACACTACAACGAAGTTATCGTCAGGGCGCTGCAGGATGGTTGGGACAAAGATAAAATCGGCTCTCACATTGTAAGAAACAACACGATCTCGAATTGCGAGCAGGCGGGGATATGCGGGAGTCTGGGGCCTGTTTTCAGCGAGGTGAGCGGTAATCATATTTTCAATATATGGACCAAGCGGCAGTTCCAGGGCTTCGAGATCGCCGGGATAAAGTTTCACGGGGCCATCGACACGGTCATCAGAAACAATCGCATACACGATGCAGGCAGAGGCATGTGGATGGACTGGATGGCGCAGGGCACGCGCATAACCGGCAACCTGTGCTACAACAACAGCACGGACGATTTCTTTTCGGAGGTGAACCACGGGCCATATCTGATTGATAACAACCTGTTTCTCTCCGAGGTTGCACTGCTGAATATGTCTCACGGAGGCGCCTATGCGCATAATCTGGCGGCAGGGATGACCAGGGCGCGGACCACCTCCCGCGGGACACCGTACATGAAGGAACATTCCACCGAGGTGGGGGGTCTGCGTGACCTTATGAAGGTCGGCGACATACGCTTTTATAACAACTTATTTGTCGGAGACGGCGCGGTTTCGGCCAACGCCGGCGACCAGAGAACGGGGTACGGACTTGCAGTTTTCAACCATGCGGAGCTGCTGATGTACGTTGACGGCAATGTTTATCTCAATGGCGCGGCGCCGTACGCCGGCGAGTCGAATCGCATCGAACAGGCCGGGTTTGACCCGAAGATTGAAGTGGTTGAAGAAGGAAACGATGTGTACCTGCATATTACGGTTGATCCTTCGTGGGGTGCGATGCAAAACAAGATTGTGACGACGAAGTTGCTGGGCAAGGCGAAAGTACCGGACTTGCCATACATGAATCGTGATGGTACGCCTTTGAAAGTCGATACCGACTATTTCGGCAAAAAGAGAAACTATAAGAATCCGACTGCCGGGCCGTTTGAAAATCCGGGCGAAGGGAGGCTTTCTCTGAAAGTGTGGCCCGTGGGACAAATGTAAACCGTTTCTCCGCGGGCGCCCGCAGTATCCCAACTATAGCATTCAGCGCGATTTGCACCACTGCGCCATACAGGGCTCGAACCTGTGACCTCACGACTTCTTTCGCCGCGTCTTATCGCGCCGCATCTTGCACCGTTCTCGGCGGGCGCCAATCCGGCCGCTCACACTGCACCTCGTCGTCCTTTCACAGCTCATCGAACGCCGTATCAGTCGCCCTGCTAATAGGTCTCGAGCCAATGCGAAGCAAAAATCGCAAAATCGGTGAAGTTCACTCGATTGTCACCGTTCAAGTTGCCCTTGACAGTATGATAGCCGGTATCGGTTGCCAGCCAGTTCCACGCTAATGCATCAAGGTCTGTGCCGTCTATGTCACCATCAGCATCGAAGTCTCCGGCCAGAGGCTCCGATATCACTACATTGACCGGCGACGTTGACTGTTTCCTGACCCATACAACTAACGAAGTTACTTCATCTGCGGTCTTTTCAATTCCCTGGCGAAAATCGGGGCCGGATGCAACAGGCTGACCATTGATGGCGAGCCTGGCCGGCGAGCCCCAGTTCTCGATCACAAAACACAGATTATTAACGGGTGAACTCGAGGAAGCGCTAATTGTAAGCGCAAGTTCGGTCGCCCCCTGCGAGTCGCGCGATATCTTGTATGCCCGTTCGGTCTTGTCATAGGCGCCGCCGGAAAAGCCGACGCTCGTAATAGTCAAACTTGGAGCATAGTGCCACGACCTGGCAAGGGGTATGAGGTTATTGACGTTTGCCGCCTGTGAGGCGTCGTACATGCCGAACAACATGAGCTTGGTTCTCCTGACGTTCGCGAGGTGCTCGTAATCCATCCACTTCAAATGCAGTATGGAGCAGTGCGAGGGGTACTTTGTCCAGAAATTCCTGTAACAATGGGTGTCGGGGTCTTCTTCCCAATACCAGCCTCCGGCGCTGCGATCTGACTCGGGCCAGGCGGGCCAGTCGTCATACTGGTTAAAGGGCCTGCAGTTATCCTGCCCAACCGGGTCATGTTCAACAGCAGTCCCTTCCACGATACTTACCGGTACCGTGCTTCCCTTCATCCTGACAACCATGATGGGTTTGTTTGTAATTTGGTCCAAGTCGGTCATTGCACCGCCATCAACGTCGGAAGCCTGCCAGTCCCTTTTGTTGCCGCTGTAGTCCGTTGCCGAAAGGGCGTTCCAGTGAATGTTATCTTCGGGGATGGTGCCCGGATTTGTAATGGGGATAGCTTCGTGGAATTCTATATGGGGACTCTCCATGTCTGCGCCGCCTGTGCGGGAGCTGTATGCGGTTACCTTCCGAACGGCGATTGCGTCGGGATATATCGTAAAGTACTCCTCATCCCAATCGCCCCATATATCCCCGCCGCCGTCTCTGACGATGTCATAGTCCGGGTCACAAGAGGCGTATCGCCACTGGACGATTGCACGTGCCGCATTGCTGGAAATGATGCGGGCATGGGCATAGCGGCAGTCCCAGTCCTGCATCGGTTCGGCGCAGCAGCCGTCCTCGCCCCACTCGCTGGCGCGGCGCTCGACAAACTGCGTGCCGTACCAGTTGGAATACGAGGTTTCACTGGTGTCGGAAGCCCAGTGGGGGCAGTAGTTGGTGCCGCGCCAGAAGACGAATCGGTGGGTGTTGTCGTCAAACTGCACGACTATGTCCGAGTGGTCGCCGACGCGCCACAGCTCGTCAAATCGGTTGTTGAACTTCAGGTTCGTGTAATATGCGCCGAAGGGACCGGGCGCCGGCGAGCCCATTGGCAGCGGCGGCACATCCGCGTAGAAGTCATAGCCGAACTCGGGGGGCGGCGCGCGATTTACAAACTGCCCGCTTCCGCCGGTCGGAGCGATTGAAATGTCGGTCGAGCTCGTCGTTTCAATTCCCAGCCACACTACAAGGTGATCTCCGTACATGCCGTCAGAGTAACCCACGTAATAGGTTCTGGGACGAGTGCCGTTGACGGTGACTTGGGCGTCCGCATCCCCCCAGTTCTCCAGGACTATCGCGGGATTGTGAATCGACTTGCCGCCGGCGGTGTCAAGGGTAAGGTCAAGGGCCGATGGCGCGCAGCTAACATCGCATCTTAGCGTGTAGCATCGGCGTTCTTCGTTGTACCCTTCGTAGCTGTAGTCACCGGAGGTTACGGAAAGCGTCGCAGGATTCAGCCATTCCGGACCCAGAGAGCCAATTCCTTCCGGCAGCAGTTGTATGGCACTGATATCCGGTGGGGCGGTATTCCACTGTTCGAAGCTGGTCCCTGCCGAGTTCTTTATCGTTCTTATGCACACGCCGTCCGGATAAACCGCAAAATACTCATTGACCCAGTCTGTTGCCGCGATACTGCCGCAGTTCCGCGCATAGCGCCAGTGCACAACGGCCCGTGCCGGACTGTTCTCGATCAAAAACACCCGTGAGAAAGCATTGACCGTGCTCTCGCATCCGCTGCGACCGACTTCTATGGGTAAGTCCTGCTCCGGATTTCCTTCCATGTACCATACCGGCAAATAGCCTTTGTCCCGTCGGAATATGAGCTTATCCTCGCCCAAACCCAGGCGAACCATTACATCCGGATGCGGCCCTACTCTGGCCGTGGAATCCGAATCGGCCCTGAAATAGAAGGCGCCCCTCAACAGGGGTGTGTCTTCTGAAATCGTGAACGTGTGCTGTGTATTCTCTCCGAGCCGCCCGCCGCCGGTAGGGTTGGACAATGTGAGGATAATCGTCTCCTTTCCTTCGTCCAAATCATCGTCGACGATTTCGATGGATATGTTCTGGGTCGTTTGGCATGGGTCAAACGTCAGCGTCCCGTCGGCCAGTACATAGTCCGTATCTCGCGTCGCCGTCCCCCCGCTGACGTTGTAATCGACCGTCACCGTCTGGGCCCAGCTATGTGACAATTCGACCGTCAGACTTGCAGGCGTGACGTCTTCCCTCCCTCTGCTTGCCGGACAGACAAATTGGACCTTGGGGCGGGGATCAATAATCGTATAAGTGTGCTCTACGTTCGTTCCCAGCTGCACGTCACCACCGGCGACATAGTAAAGCAGGACTATTATCGTCTCATCATCCTCATCTTGGCCGTCGTCAATTATGTCAATACTTATTGTCTCAAGCGTTTCGTACGGGTCGAACACCACCGTCCCCATAACCGGCAGATTATAATCGACCCCATTGCCCGCTGCACTGCCGCCGCTGATGCCGTAATACGCCGTTACCGTCTCGCTCTGTGGTTGGCTGAGCACAACCTCAAGCAAAGCGGGACTGACGGTCTCAAGATTGCCGGAGGCTGACAGAGCGAACTCCACCTCGACCACTGACATGGCCGCCGATATTTCCTTTACGTCGCCGCCAAGGTCGGTGATGACAATCTGGTCGTAGGGAGCGATTGGCTGTATGTTCCAGTCACTGCTGTCGGGGTCCCGATGAGGCTCGTTTATCTGCCCTGTTCGCATCGCGCCGCCGCCTACGTGCAGTTCGGAGCCGCGGTCTGCGTAGCTTTCGGTGTCGCCGCAGGTCAAAAGGCCCCCGTGCAGGTAGATGTAAACGCCGCCGTCAGCATTATCGGGAAATTTGACCGTGTCGTTAAAACTGGCGGTACCGCCGTTCATAACGAGAGTGCCGCCCGTGTCGAAGTCCACCCTCGCATTGACGATGACCTGGCCGCCGGCTTCGACGGTAAGTGTGTGACCATTGACTATGCCAAACAGGCCCGTAACGGTCAGGCTGCCGCCGGATACGACCTGAACGTCGTCA
Source organism: Sedimentisphaerales bacterium (assembly GCA_035527845.1). Classification (GTDB taxonomy): domain Bacteria; phylum Planctomycetota; class Phycisphaerae; order Sedimentisphaerales; family Anaerobacaceae; genus JAUWKC01. The sequence goes on from DATKZT010000054.1 coordinate 19,321, forward strand.
TTCAGGCTCGTTTCGCCCCACGTTTCGTTGCCGCTAATCACGATGAGTGAAAATGCGTTGCCTGTCAAAACCGCCAACAGCAGAACAACCACTAAGCACAAGCGTCTCTTGAACATATCACTCCTCCTTCGAACAGCCAAGAGGCACATATATCGCCAGGTGTGGACCTGTAAAACCTAATTATATCTGTTTGATGCTTTCGACGCAACCGAATTCACGTTCGATTTTCCGAGAAGACAGGCAGGCCGAGTCTGGGCCGGAGAATCAAGAGCACAATCAATGCGGGCCAGCGCGGCGCGGATGAGTTTGCGGTTATTCTGCCGAGAACGGCGCTGGCGGATGCGGTGGTTGTGGCCGAGCGTATGGTGGCGGCTGTGTCGAGCTCGCCGGTGGCGTGGAGCGGGGGCCATATAGGTTTGTCGATCAGCGTTGGCGTGGGCGAGTATGACGGTCAGACGAGTCCGGAGGACATAACGAGCCGGTCGGATGAGGCGCTTTATTCGGCCAAGCAGGCCGGCAAGAACACTGTGCGGATTTTTCAGAGTTCGCGGGGGAGATAGCGAGGCGGCTGGGGTCGGTTAGGCGCGTCAGGAGGACGAGGCGCACGAAGACGCCGCCGGCGTCAGGTTGAGTCCTACCCGGTACACACAAAGAATCATTCTTTGTTGAGATCAGTTTGGATCACTTGACTCAGGATAGGCAGCATCGATGAACGCCTTTAGTTTTCCTGCAAGGTCATCGATTTGGGGGTCAACTTTGAGCCAGTGCGGGTCGGTCTGCGGCGTGCCCCAGCTTGCGGTCTCATATGTGCGAAATTCCGGAGGGTAGATTCGGACTTGAAGCCTTGGCTGGTTTCTGAGAAGGTCCTGGTGGATTACGCTGACCCTGACGTCGGTTTCATCGTAAGCAGCTTTCCAAGTAGTGAGCGGTCGAATGATTGGCTTGGGTAAGTCGGCGGCTGCCTGCAAATATGCATCCAGCGCGTTCTGCGCCTGGGGCGAGAGTTCTTTCCTGGGATAGTCCACCACCAAGAGGTGCATGGCATAAAAGACAAAGAGCCTGCTGAGTGGCAATTTCTCCTGTGAGAAGTACACCTTTGACATGAGAGGCAAAGCCTCGTATGCATGAAGCTCCGACAGAAGGTAAACAGCGGCCGCCGAATAGGCTTGGCGGCGCTCCCATTCATGAGGAACTGAGGTCCTGACCGATTCACGGTCTTTGCGCCTGGCCTCTCGAAACGCCAGAAGAACCTCGGCGTAGCCATGGGTGGAATAGCTGAGTTTCGCCATGAGTCTGGCGATTACTTCGTGAGCATTCGGGCTGTTGGGAGTATCTTGAAGGATTTTGCGGACGCGGGTAAGGTCGGGGATTAATTGAAAGAGACAGTCATATGAATCCAAGGTGGTGGCGTTTTGTATGAAGTCCTGTTTTTGGGTGTCGTCATAGTTGGGGAGGTTTTCTACGGACTGGAGCGTGGTTTCTTTTGAGAGCGTTTTGAGGAGCTTTGAGCGCAAGTCTGAAATCTTGGCCGGCAGGATTAGCTCGGCTTGTTCTGCCACATCTGTGGTTGTAGTTTCGAGCAAGTCAGCAAATTGCCGATCGGGCGACTGGTTGAGAACCGACCGGGCGGTTGTTGCTGCAACCGCCGGAGGTCTATCAGTGCTGGATGCAATGTTAGGTTCGCGGGGGGCATAGGTTGTAGTGAGAGAGAGTTTTCCAGCGGGAGCACTCTTATGGGCGAGAAGAATAAAGGACAGTACGAGTAGAGCGCACAAAACAGTGACTGAGGTCAAGTAAATGGCCCGCCGCGCAAAGGGACGGCGGGCCATGTTGTGTTCGGTTCGCTTCGACTCCATTTCAAAATCCTTTGTTGTGAGAATTATTGTTGCTATTCTTCCCGCCAGACGCTATTGGTTGGATACATGTACGACTCCCTGCCTGTGCCGATCCAACGCCATCCTCCGCCCAGTGGTTCGTCTACGGTGGTAGAGGTGCCGGTGCACCTGGGTGTATCAAAGGTTGTTCTATCGAGCGTATAGGCGCCGCTAAAAGCGTACTTCCATCTGAGAACATTGGGCTTATTCGCGCCGGTGTCAACGTCATCTACCCCTGTCATATGCTGAAGGAAAGAAGTCCCCCCGAAACCATAAGCAAGGACATCACAACTTTGAACGGTTGTTTTCGAGTGGCTGTCAGCATCAGCTTGCAGAGCAGCTAAGGCCTCACCAGGCCCCAACCACTGGTTATACACGACCCCGATAAACTGACCGGTAAACTCCTCTAAGGCATAGCAAAAGCAATTGGTTCGCGCAGTTGCGTGACTTCCAGAAACTCTTTCAGGATAGTTGATCTCGCCCTCGGTCTCGCCTTCCTTGAAGATATAATCCCAGTAGTCGTCTGCTTCATCTTGAAGCCCCCAATCACTGTAGTCTTCGAGGATATGGTAGTGATTATGCTCTGTTCCGTCGCTATCTTCACAGTGCGTATCAATGAGCGCGTCGTTGACCAAAATACGATATGTGTAGACTCGCTGATACGTATCATCGCCATCTGTGTATGGAAGCGGCACCTCAGAACCATTGCTTATGAACCATGCCTCATCGTGGTCTCCATCATAGAAGTCCTCGACGGTGGCAGCAGCAGCAGTAGCCGCCCAAAGGCAGGTCAAACCACAAGATATAATGATATGTGTTAGTTTCTTGGTCATGATATACCTCTCGCATTCTTATTTTCCATTAGAAGGTCTGTTTCTGATTTATCCAATTACGCCGCCGGGGCTGATAAGCTGTTACTCATTACCTAAATCCGCTAAGTTGGCAGTCGTCCCCTAATCCAACCATGCCGCTCACCCCCTTTCATAACAGGTACACTTGTCTATTATAGAGTTCTTACACCTTCCCATTTCTCTTGACAATATATGACGTATCTATATCATAAGCGCTCACCCCTTTCGTGTCTCTGTTGTAATTCTTGAAATATTTCTGGCCTCATGCGCCGGCAGATCGGCCGGAGCAGGCGCCTTGCTTTCGCAGGCGGCTTGGACCAACCCGTCTTCGGCCAGAACGACAGCCAGCGTTGTAATGAACCATTGCTTTGCAGCGGCCAACTGGCCACAGGTGCAGCAGGTGAGGTGGGCCTCGAATTGAGCGTATTCGCCGTGCCCGGTCTCGGGATGGCCCATCACGTGCGGCATCATCAGTATTCCAGCTTGTTTACAGTCCATAAAAGGCCCCGTAATATCAATGTGCTTTATAGTAAGTGTCAAAAAGGGCCAAAATCTTAGGTGGAAAATTTGGATTTTTTTTGGCCTAAGTCGTAAGGTCTTTGAAAGGCAGGAGTTATGAGTGCAAAATTTTTTTACTTTTTCAAGTTTTTTGGCAGATGGGGGATGCTCGTCACCGGAGGGTCCACAGCAGTATCATTGCACGGCGGTATGGCGGTGACGAGTTTGCGGTGATTCTGCCGAGTACGGCGCTGGCGGATGCGGTGGTTGTGGCCGAGCGTATGGTGGCGGCTGTGTCGAGCTCGTCGGTGGCGTGGAGCGGGGGGCATATAGGGTTGTCAATTAGCGTGGGGCTGGGCGAGTATGACGGTCAGACGAGTCCGGAGGACATAACGAGCCGGTCGGATGAGGCGCTATATTCAGCCAAGCAGGCCGGCAAAAACACGGTGCGGATTTTTCAGAGTTCAAGGCGGAGGTAGCGAAACACTGTCGGGAGCGCGAGTAGTCCGGCAGACTGCTATTAGCGGTGCGGATTCACAAGTCTTTTGCTGCCACCAATGAATTTATGTGGAAAACGCCTCACGTGATCGAGCATCAGCATGAGTCGCTCGATGGGGCGAGCCCAAGGCAGCCAAGTAATGGTGCTGCTTCAGTCTGGTCGTGAGGTATTTAGATCCTGGGCGAGTTGCATTATATATGGGTGAAGAGCTCTTAGGGTATTGTTGGCGTTGAGGCCGAAATAAGCGTCAACGCCACTGTGGTCTGCAATATAATCGTTTATCGCCAGTGCTTCCATCAACTTCAATACAAATTCTTCATTACCTTGTATGTCCTGTTTATAGTCTTTGTACATTCGTTTGACAATATCGATGTTTTCCGGCTTGCGTGAGAATACCAGCCCTTTGGCAGCGCAGGTTCTTATGTAGATGAGCACATTGTGCTTGTCGACCCAAAAAGAGTTGTCGGGCACCAATTGTCCATCGATCCAAGCCTTGGCCAGCCGAGCTGCTCCGTTCTCAGTGACTGCCTCCCGCAAAGTGGCATCAGCCAAGGGCCCGCCAATTTTTCCAATAAGGGCGAGGGACCATATCTTTCCCGTCAGACTCTCGATGGAGGTGAAGGGCAGGGCTTCCTTGCGTTCGAAATAGCGTAGCATGATGGGAACCGAATTAGGGTCGTCACTAATATAGCCGATAAGCCTTGCCACATTGGTACAATAGGGGGCATAAGCATCATCTTGAAGCATTTCATAGAGCTGGGGCAGTTTGTCTTTAGAGATAAGTTGCCGGGCTTCGTTGAAGGGCATGTAGTCGCGCCATGTCAGCTTTACATATTCGCGTGGGTCACTATATTTCAGCAGAAAAGCTGCTCGGGCTGCTTCAGCATTGGCCCGCTTGAAGATTTCCTTGTCGAGAAACTCAAGGCTCTCGGTAGTGATGTGGTCGCCGTGCGAGGGGGAGGGCCCAGAGTTCATTTCCTCCTCTGTGGGTGTTCCCGGAACCTCGGGAAACGGGCCGGCGGGCTTGGTATCGGGCCCGCCGACGTGCATTCCACTATTGGCTGGATGGGACGGGGTTGCACTGGCTCTTAAGAGAAGGGCACATAAACCGAGCAAACAGGCGGTTACAATCAGACCAACAAGTAACAAATCCCTGTGGAGCTTGCTCACATTCGATTCTCCCGTTATTCTAAATTGCGTCAGTATGTTATCAGTAACGACCTCTGCTGACAGAGGCAGTTTTCAGCGACTCACAACTGATCACAGAGCTTCATATGCAACCTCTTCGTCCCCATTCACGGTGCTATCGTTAATAACTCTTTCCTCGGCACCGGCGGTTGAATACCACATAATCCTGTCTGTTTCGGCGCCAGGCTCGTTAGTGCTATTAACGTCGGATAAACCGGCTCGGTGACCAACCTCGTGGACAAGGGTACCGTTCTCCGCTGTCGCCTTTACAAAGATGGCTTGATTGACGGGTTCGTAGCAACCGGGGCACGCTGACCCATTGATAGTCATGCTGGTCACTGCGCAACCATCGTAACTACCCCACATGTTCGCAGCCATAAACAGGATGTTGACTTCGGTGGGATTGGCTGAGCCGCCAAAGCAGGTCCAGTTGGCATCGACCGCATCTGGTCGCTTTATTGCCGTACTGACGGCTACGTCCAAGTCGTCGCCCGGGCCGTCAACATCACGACACAGGTGTTTCGTACCTTCCTTGTGCCAAGTATCAATAGTGGTGTCAGAGCAGGTAACGCCGTCATATTTGCACCACGACATGTTGAAAGTATTCGCATACGCTGTAAGTACCACTACTATAGAGAGAATTATTGCCACAAGGAGCATCCTCATTCTTTTGTGGTTGTTAAAAATCACATCCATCTTATATCCTTTCAAAAGCAAACAGGCAAGTATTCAGGTTTACAAAACTTAGCTGAACTTGCTGGTAAGTGAACAATTTCTTTAACGGTCGCATTGGACGAGGTCTAAATTGATAAACTCATGGTCTTCCTTCTTGCGACCACTTCGTGACCTCCATTCAAGGATACGGACCGTACCCTGATACGGTCTACCAGTTCCACATATTCTAGCAATTCTCCAACAACTCAATCATGGGCGTCACCTCCCTTATGGCGTTTGTGCTTGTGGTTTTGTTGATAAGAAAAATTGTGAAAAACGAATATTTTTTACAAAAGGCCCTTTTTCTTGCCAATCACGGGTTTTGCTGAGAATCGCATCGAAATCGGGGGCCTTTGCTTCCCAGGCCTGGTTTACGGTTCCGTCGGTCAATAAGGCGACGGCTGGGGTTGTAACGAACCATTCTTTCGTGTTGGCGAGTCGGCCGAGGGTGCAGGGTGAATCAGGCCCGGTCAAAGGCGGGCCGTAGGGCGGCATCTCAATAAGGGCTATTCGCAGGAAATCGCCGTTTCCGGCCAAATCGCGGCCTATTCGCTCATATTATAGGTATTGCTTCGGCACAATCGGGGCAGTCGTAGTGATAGAGCAGGATAAGCCAGTTGCCTGTCTTGAGCGTATCAGCAATATCGATGTGCTCGAGGATCGGCAGTTGTTTACCGACCCAGCTTTCGGGTTCGAGGACCTCGTAGGCGGAGGTAACTACAGCAGGCTTATTCAGGGCAAGTATCGGGGTCGTTACGGCGAGGGTGAGCAGACCGATACTGGCCGTGGCCGCAAAACGAGGCAATGAAGGTAATGGAGCGAGGAATTCGCGGATTAGGGGTTTTATGGATTCCTGCCTGCGCAGAACTGGCAACGAGGGCCGGAGAATCAACAGCATTATCACGGCGGGTATATCGATGGCTAATAGTGTTATCCAGGGATTGACGTGGACCGAGCCGAAGCAGCCGCAGGAGGCCGCGCCGGTGAGGCCTTTGTAGAGGGTGACGAATGAGAACAGGCTGAAACAGGCCAGGGCGGCGAGCCGGTCGGATGAGGCGCTATATTCGGCCAAGCAGGCGGGCAAAAACACCGTGCGGATTTTCCAGAGTTCCAGGGGAAGATGATGAAATATTGCCGGAGGCAAGAAGCTGTCTGCAAGTGCCGCAGTTTTATTCCGACCCTATCTCCGCTGCGGTTTTACTCCGCCCTTTACACCCAGTTAGAGTAGCTGTTCAGAAGACCATTCAAACTATTGTGAATGTATAATTACTGGTATTTTCAAAACAGTTTCATCTGCAAGAATACAAATAATATCACCTGTGGTGTGCGACTAATTTTTCTGGCGCATTTTCTGCGGGTGTGTTACTCTTTGTTTTATAAGGAATTATGAAACAAGGAGAACGTTATGGATGACAAGATTAGTGTAGATGAACTGAAAGATGCGTTAGGTGTTGAGATTGAGA
>DATKZT010000055.1:0-32200 GCA_035527845.1 Sedimentisphaerales bacterium
CACAGTACCGGCAACGCCCATCGTCGAGAAGTAAACGGGAATTTTACCGAAATGGCCAGCACTATCCAGCGATGGCCCCACCGATAGACTATGTGTTTGTGAGCCGAGCGGACCGCATCGTGATGGCAGCCCTTGCCATAGACATGCTTGCCTCGGTGCTGAGCCGTTGTGTCATTGATGGGGACCAAAACCGGCTCTTGAGCAGGAATAAAATGAAGAATCGCACCAGCCAAAGCCTTACCCAACGGCCACAAGGACCAACTCGCCCTGGAAAAAACACGATGATAGGTACTGCAATGGCCGTCGACTGCCGAACGCATCGTCCACAAAACGGCGGTAACGGTTCTTCGACCTACGGCGATAATAGCTCCGATGGCCAGCGGAAGGATTCGCTGGAAAGTCGGTTGTGTAAATGCGGGAGAAAACTGAATAAAAAGTTGTTCTGCTGCCGATGGAATAGTAAGCATGATGGACTCCTTTCCGAACTTATTGTCATTAACAATAATAAGCATCGGCAGGAGTCCGTTTGCTGGTATAATGAATCTGCTATCCATCGTTCAATAGCCTAAAAATTGGCAAAAGTCGAGCTAAGTACATTCGCTGCTTCGTAATCGCCGGCGCCTCCTTATAAGCGGCGCATACCTTCTCGAACTTCTGTATGTCGCCCTCGGCATGGTTGACCCTTTCGGCGGCGTAGCCCTTGGCCGTCTCAATCACCCGCTTGGCCTCGCCGCGCGTCCGCGGAATGACCTCGTTGTACTGCTTCATCGCCTCGTTGATTCGCTGCTCCTTCTGCTGCAGGGCCTTGTTGACCTCGTTGAAGGCGGGCCTTACACGCTGCGGCGGATTCGACGACTGAAGCTTGACCGTGACGATGTGAATCCCGCTCTCGTACTCATCGAGCAGCTTCTGCAGCGCGTCCTTGCCGGCGTTTTCGTACTCGATTCTGCCGATGGTTATCGCCTCGTCCACGCTGCCGTTTCCGAGGAGCTGCCGCATCATCGCCTGACTGGCGTCCCTTATCGTCTGTGACGGATTGCGTATGTTGAACAGGTAGTTGCGGGCGTCCTTTATCTTGTATTGAACAATCCACTCAGCATCGATTATGTTCAGGTCGCCGGTGAGCATCGTGTATTCGCCTCTGAGCACATCAGATGCCCTTTCGTTCAACTGCCGGCCATCGGGCCCGTAGAGGCTCTCGCCGCTTTCCCTTATCAGGCGTGTCAGGTCGTCTCTGCTTACCCTGCCGGCTTGTATCTCCTCGGAGCCGAGATAGCGCGAATCGACGCCGGCCTTTAGCGTGCGAAAGCCGAACTCCTGTTTCTGCACCTTTTTGACCGGCACCGCCGTTGCCGTCTCGATCCCGTATGGCAGTTTCAGGTGTATGCCGGGTTGCGTGGTTCGGTTGTATAGTCCGAACCGTTTGACCACTCCCGCCGAATCGGCTGGTATCGTGTATACGGGCGTTACCAGTCCGATGATTATCACGATCACTACTGCTGCGATTTTCACCCACCGCCATACGGTTGCAAAGCCGATTCCGCCGGCCGGTACTCTTACCTGGTCTAAGAAAGTTCTCGCCGCCATTTCCATCCTGCTCCACAAGAGTCTTCAAATATTGTTCGCAGGTACGCTTAAGCCATCGCCAGGATCATAACACCGAACGCCCGCCGTTACCACTGCAAACAACAAAAAAATACAAACTCCCGCCCCTAATCCGCAGTCGTGAACGATTCGCCGGCTTTACGCAACGGGCCCGCCGTTGTATAATGCCGACCGCCGACAAGAAGGAGTCCTCGAATGGCTATGATAGCGCCTGAGCAATACACATTGAAGACCGGCGAAAGCGTGATTATCCGAACGGCCGCACCCGACGACGCACAGGCCATTCTTGAGCACGCCCACATCATTCTCGCAGAGGACCTCTACAATATCCGCACGCTCGAAGAATTCAAAATGACCGTCGAGGCCGAGCGCGATTGGATTCAACAGCATATCGACGGCCCCGGCAAAATCATTCTCGTCGCCGAGCTGGCCGGCGCCATCGTCGCAATGTTAGCCTTCGAAAACAGCTCTCGCAGCAGACTCGCACACCGCGGCGCCGCACACATGAGCGTCCTGCCCGAGCACCGAAGAAAAGGCATCGCCGCCGCCCTGCTCAAATCCCTCATCGAATGGGCGCGGAAGAATCCCGTCATTGAAAAGCTCAAGCTCGCCGTCTTCGCCACAAATCAGCCGGCCGTCAGCCTCTACAGGAAGATGGGATTCGCCGAAGAGGGCCGAAGGATAAAGGAAATAAAAATTGCCGAGGGACAATACGTGGACGAAATTCTTATGTACAGGTTTGTAAGTGACTGACCGCGGCCGCGCTTAGCCGGCTTCTGCCGCCCCCCTTACCCCGGACGGCACGTGAATATCCACATCCAATTCGATTTCCTCCCCCGCCTTCCTCGCCTTGCCCCGGCAGCTCGCACAGTCGCAGATACCCACTCGCCTCAGATGTGAAACCCCCGCAAGCTTCTTCGTTTCTATGAGCCTCGCCCCTTTTGCCTCCATCTTGCGAAGCGCCATCTTCGCTTCTTTCTTGTCGTGCAGGCCCACCGCATCCACAACGATCGTCACCCTCTTGCCTCGCTGAAGCAGGCCCAGCGCCGTCGCCTTGACCGCACCTTCGGCGCTTGCGCCAATCAAAATGAACTCGTCGGCACGAATATCACTCAACAGCCGGTCTATTCGAGGCTCATCAAACGGGTCAACGCATCGCTTGTGAAGAACAATCTGAGAGTAGCGCTGCAGAAGATCCGTCGGCAGGTCCGTGTTGCCGTCCGCAGCGTACTTGACACGATTATTCAGCAGAGTGTAACGAACCTTCTTCTGCCCATCGGTTCCGTCAATACAATACGCGTTGCCATTGCCGTTGCCGTTGCTCGGATGAACCTCACACGTCGAAATCACCGCTATATGATTGCTCCTGGCCCACGCCATCACCCGGCGAATGCGTCCCAGGATCCGCCTGTGGTTGCGGATGCAGGCCGCGCCGTTCGCGACGAGGAAATCCCGCTGTGTATCACAGTCGATGACGATGTGCCTGCGTCTTTTTCTGACCAGATGACGGATCATTTCACTATCCTCTCGCCCCTCTGGTAAATTCGGTCCCGTTACAGCCGCGGCCTCGTGTTCAGCCGGCTCAAACCAATTTATCGAACCGCCAAAGCCGCGACTTTAGCCGCCAGTCAAGGGCCTCATATATCTCCGTCGTTGCCCAAACCCCCATTTCGGTGTACAATCTCGATGTCTGCACCAGGACTTGCAGGCCCTTTATTGAAGTATACGCCTGTTATGGCCAATGCCTTGTGCGTATATTCCTGATTATGGGCGTTTAATTGCCTGAGTTTGGGCGCGCCTTTTGGATGGAGGAGCCTATGGGGCGAATCTTGAAGGATTATCCGTCGGTTGCCCTCGCAGCCGAAGAGCTTGCCGGCGAAATCGACTTTGCGCGGGTTTTCGGACGTGCCGGGCCGGTCCATATAGAGATAGGCTGCGGAAAAGGGACCTTTCTGCTCAACCAGGCCCGTGCCCAGCCGGAGGCCAATTTCCTGGGCATCGAGTGGGCCAACAGGTATTATCGCTACGCGGTGGACCGTATGGGCCGATGGGGCCTGACCAATGTGCGCATGATTCGCACGGATGCCGCGGCTTTCCTCGCCGAATACGTCTCCGCCCGCTCCGTGGACTGCTTCCATATCTATTTTCCCGACCCCTGGCCGAAGAAGCGGCATCACAAGAGACGCTTCTTTTCCGCCGCCAATCTCGACCGCCTCCTGCAGGCCCTGCGCATCGGCGGTGCGATAAGGGTGGCTACCGACCACGCCGAATACTTCGAGACCATTACGCAGCTTTTCGAGGCCAACACTAACCGGCTGGCTCCGACGGATTTTCTCCCCACCGCCGCCGCCGACGTAGGCGAATGGGTCGGTACAAACTTTGAAAGAAAGTACCTCAAACAAAACCGACCCATCTTCACCATCGCAGTAACAAAACTCCTCTGAGGCCCCCAGGAATGGTTTCTTGTTCTCGGCTCCCACCCGGAGGGGTCTCTTTGGTTTGAAATAGGGTTTGTTCCGGCTTCGCCATAGGCTGCGCCGCGACAAATTGGGTTCGTTCCGGCTTCGCCATAGGCTTCGCCGCGACAAATTGGGTTTGTTCCGGCTTCGCCACCCAGCTTCGTATGAAACTTCGCCGTGGCAAGCAGGCTGCGCCGCGACAAGTTGGGTTCGTTTGGGTTCGTTTTGGCTTTGGGGGCCGCTGGCGGGCCAAAAATTGGGTTCGTTTTGGGTTCGTTTGGGTTCGTTTGGGTTCGTTTTTGGGTCCTGCTGAAGGGCCTTGATTTTCGTAATCCTTTGTGGGGACTGGGTTTGTGGTGATTTTGGGCATTTTCAAGATTGGGTTCGTTTTGCACGAAAGGGGCGGATTTGTAGAGGATATTCGACACTTGTAACGGAAAATGCAAAGATCAAAATGCAAAATGCAAAATTGTGGAGGCGCTTCGGGCGGGATTCTATTTGAAGACAGAGGATGGAGGACCCCTTCGTGGCGAGATGGGCGGTTTGGTTGGGGGGACGCAGGGTTCTCTAATTTACTATTTAAGACCGATCGGGCTGGGTTGGCTGATTTCACGCGTATCTCCGCTATCTATGTTTGCCATTTGTGGCCCCTGAGGGGCAGGCAAATCGGGGGGTATTATACCGGATTTTGGGGCGGAAGTAAAGGAAAAAGGGCGAAAAATGCAGCGGGGAGGGTAGAGCGTAGACCGGAGGTCGGCCGCGGTTAGAAATCCTCCCTCAGGAAGGCAGGTGCCTTATAGGCACGTAAGATCAAGGTGCCGGGGCAAAAGGCGGCTTATTTCTAATGGGGTAAACGGTGGGTTTTTGATTTTGCGGGATTTCAGTGTTGCGGTTAAAATGTGTGGGCGGCTTTGAATGGCTCGACCTGGCATTGGCATCTTTGTCGACAAGGCAGACGGAAAAAAGTTAGAAACCGGGGTGAAATATGGCTATAAGCACAGAACTTAAATACGCAAAACTCGGCGACTTGTATCTTGACCCGATGAATGTTCGACTTGGCCGGAGTGATGCCGGTTCTGAGGTGACCCAAGAGGAAGTTTTACAACTGATGACAGGTTGGGCTCTTGATGAAATAGCTGTATCTTTTTTAGAAAGCGGAGGATTCTGGAGCTATGAACCTTTACTTGTCACTGAGGAGGTACTGCATGGGAAAAAATGCTTGGTCGTTGTTGAAGGAAATCGCCGCCTTGCTACTCTAAAGTATCTCAAAAGAGCTTTCAATGGTGAAAAAGCTCCTCGGAAGTTAGTTGAGATTGCTAAAACGGGAAAAGCACCACCTTCGTTGTTCACGAAAATCCCATATATTCAAGTTGGTTCTCGAGAGGAAATTGAAAGTTTTTTGGGATTTCGGCATGTTACAGGTATAAAAGAATGGAAAGCTGCAGAAAAAGCTGCATTCATAGCGAGACTTATTGACAAGAGGAAAATGAGCTACAACCAAGTAACACGCAAGATTGGAAGCAGGGTAGACACGGTTCGACGCAATTACATTTCTTATAGGATATTATTGCAGATGGAGGATACTCTCGGTATCCCGCAGGAACAGTTTGAAGGACGGTTTAGTGTTATGTACCTTGCACTTCGAACGCAGGGAGTTCGGAAATATCTAGACATTGATATTCACGCTGACCCAAAAACAGCCAGGAAGCCAGTACCGAAACCACGGCTGAAAGATTTAGCAAATTTTGCTCTTTGGCTCTTTGGGGATGGAAAACGTTTGCCGATTTTCTCTGATTCGCGCCAAGTTGACAACTTTGGACGAATTCTGGAAAGCAAAGAAGCGATTAAGTATCTTGAGCGCAGCGAGGAGCCTTCTTTCGAGGTTGCTTTAAGAACTGCCAGCGGCGATGAACCAGAGATTCTCAGACTTATCGAAAAGGCGGCAGATAATATCGAATTAGCTCTAACCAGGACACACTTATATAAAAAGTCAAAAAAGATTCAGAGTGCAGTTAAAAGGTTGGGTGCTGATGCAAATCAGTTATTGGACATATTTCCGGCTATTAGAGCCGAACTAGAAAAAGAAGGTGGGTAATGCTTGCTCTTCCCACTAGGGGCATCTCACGGTCAGTAAATGTTCACAACGTAGAACTGGACGTATTTTGTGATTGGATAGAATCAAACATTTTGTTTGAAGAAGAGGAACTATGGGAGACGGATGTTATCGATGTGTTGTTGGAAGAACAAATCTATGATGATAATGATATGGCGTCTGAAATAGTTTCGAACGCGTGGACAGAGTTGCGGCGCCGACAATCTTGGATTGGTACGGGGAGCCCTTTTTCGATTATGGCCCGGAGAATTTCAAGAATAGGTACATGGAGACAAGCTCCAGCACATAGTTTTTGCCTGATTCTATCTCTTTCAAAGTGGTATCGGCCTTGGGCGCGACAGTTCGGGAGCGATTACACAGAACAAGGTGAACTTTTCGAAGAAGTTATAAAAGAATCGCTTGTTCAACAATTTCGTGATTGGGAAATTATTGTGACAGGCTGGTCACGCACAAGAAGAAGCGGACTTACAAAAATTGTAAATGAAATTGGGAATAAGCTAGGTGAATCGGTGGGAAATATCTCGCGATGGACAAACGAGAGTGCGAAAGACGCCGAACTAGATATGTTGTGTTACCGACCTTTCGTCGATGGACGGGTTGGTATTCCGTTATATCTCTTCCAGTGTGCTAGCGGTGCGGATTGGGACAACAAATTACATACTCCTAGAATCGAAATATGGAAAAGATTGGTGGAGTTTGCAGCCATCCCTAAGAAGGGTTTCGCAATTCCTTTTGCGTTGCTGGATGGTGACTTTGTTCGTAGTTGCAATCTTGTAGATGGAATAGTTATTGATAGGTATAGAATTCTGGCAGCAGTTAGTTACAAGCAAAACTGGGTGTCGTCTGAATTGAGCAAGAGACTTATTACTTGGTCAAAAAGCCGCATAGCGAAGTTACCTCGATTGGAGGACTAATCTTGAGTAGAAAAACTAGGATAAAAAAGTAATGAAATTTGTTGATTTATTCGCAGGATTGGGTGGTTTTCATGTTGCTGCACAGCGGTTGGGGGGGGAGTGCGTTTTCGCCAGTGAGATTGATCCTAAGCTGCGAGAGACGTATCAGGCTAATTTTGCAATTGAACCCGCGCGGGATATATGCAAAGTTGATCCGAAGGACGTTCCGTCACACGAACTGCTATGTGCAGGGTTTCCGTGCCAGCCTTTTTCAAAGGCTGGCGGTCAAATGGGATGGAAAGATACCACTCGCGGAAAAGTCTTCTTTAATGTCATCGAGATATTGCGGCAGCATCATCCCACGTTCGTTATCTTGGAAAACGTGGCCCATTTTGTGAAGCACGACAAGGGAAATACCTTTGCAAAAGTAAAACGATGTTTGGAAGGGATGGGGTATGAGGTAAGGCATGCCCAGCTATCGCCGCACAAGTTCGGTGTGCCGCAGATTCGGGAGCGCATCTATATGGTGGGAGGGTTAGGGGGCCTGGACGGGTTTGAGTGGCCTGAGCCAAAAACAAACGGTGACGAGCTTTCGATACGTAGTGTTTTGGATGACAATCCCCCTGATGCCGTCGGCTTGAGTGCGCAGGTTATTAGGTGCCTCGATACCTGGCAGGAGTTTGTGCAAAGATTTCCTGAGGATGAGGAACTGCCGTCCTTTCCCATCTGGAGCATGGAATTCAAGGCCACGTACCCGTACAAGCAAGATTCGCTACAAGAGGTAGAACTGGGACGTCTGCGCAGGAGCAAGGGTGCTTTTGGGCAGCCTCTTAACAAGTGGTACAGGGAGGACATTGTCAGGCGTGTGCCGAGTTACGCGCGTGCCCCAGAGGGGGCGTTTCCGCGCTGGAAGCAACAATTCATACGGCAAAATAGGGAACTCTACAGAAAGCAGCGGGAGTGGATCAATGCTTGGCTGCCGAACATCAGGAGATTTCCGCCGAGCCTTCAAAAGCTCGAGTGGAACTGCAAGGGAGAGGAGCGAGATATATGGAAATATGTCATTCAGTTTAGAGCATCCGGCGTGAGGGTAAAACGGCCAACGACGGCCCCATCTCTGGTGGCTATGACTACTACTCAGGTACCGATAATAGCGTGGGAGCGCCGGTATATGACAGTTCGCGAATGTGCGAGACTTCAATCAATGGAGGAACTAAAGTGCCTGCCAAAGGGCACGGCGGCAATGACGGCGCTGGGCAATGCAGTGAACGTCGAAGTTGTTTACTTAGTCCTTAAAAAGCTGCTGGCATTGCAATAGTGGCATGGTTGGCGTAGTAACGTTTTGTCTTCAGAAATGGATGTTTTGACTAAAGAGCAGCGCTCGTACTGCATGTCGCGCATACGCAAGAAGGACACCAAGCCTGAGTTGGTGGTCCGAACAATTGTGCACGGTTTGGGATTTAGGTTTCGTTTGCATCGTGCAGATTTACCTGGGTGTCCCGACATAGTCCTGCCAAGACATAAGAAGGTGATATTTGTGCACGGCTGCTGGTGGCACAGGCACAAGTGCGAGTTGGGACGACGGAGGCCTAAGTCCAGACAGGAATACTGGCTTCCTAAGTTGCGGGGGAATAAGGAACGGCACAAGAGGGTTCGACAGGCCTTGGCAAGGCGGGGGTGGAAGGTTATGACTGTTTGGGAATGTTGGACGAGGGACCTTCCAAGCTTGGAAAAGCGGGTGAGAAGTTTTCTTGAGGAAGAGTGAGGGGCGAAGGGCCGCCGCCGGTGCCGGGGGCTAGTCCATGAGTTTTGTGAAGGCATTGAAGAGGTATTGGGAGTCGTGTGCCCCGGTTAGAAATCCTCCATAAGGGAGGCGGGTGCCTTATAGGCACGTAAGATCCGGGTGACGGGCCAGGAGGCGGCTTATTTCTAACGGGGTAAAGGCCGGGGGAGGCCTCTCGACGTCGGCGCGGGTTAAGCAAGGGGACCCGCCTACGGCGGGCAAGCCCGCCAAAAGGACGGCGGACAAGTATCGAACAAGGAATGGCGAATCCGCCGAAGGCGGACAAGCCCGCCAGAAGGCGTGGCGGACAAGTGTCAAAGGCGAGATCCTTCGCTTCCTCCTTCGCCAAGGCTTCGGAGGACAAGTCGCTCAGGATGACAAGAGGGTGGAGGCATAAGGGTGGCGGTTTCGATTTTGGCGATCCTGAGGTTCTTGACGGGGTGGTTTGCGCCGTGGCGGCCGAACTTGAGCTTGTAGGTCTTAGCGCCGAGTGCGAGTGCGAGGAGCTGATGGCCGAGGCAGATGCCGAAGATGGGCAGTCTGCCGAGGAGGTTGTTTATGGTTTCGATAGCGTAAGCGGCGGGCAGAGTGGGGGTATAGGGGAAAACCTGATGAGAAAAACAGGGGATGGCCTGATTGACGAAAAACGGTCTTTTTGTAGGATGGAGGACGTTGGATCGCGCGGCGCAGGCAACCCTGGAGGCGAGAACAAGGCGTCAAAAACAAGTGAATACGGAATACATACTGTAGTCACAGCATTCATCACCCTCCTCCTCCGAAGCCAGGTCCTGTTAATCGCAGAATCTGGCTTTTTCTATTTCGGGCGAATGCGGCGTCTAACGTTCGTTTCTGAACCAGGCAACGAACTTTTTGAGGCCGTCTTGAATAGCCGTCGAAGGCTCATAGCCAAGCTCTTTTACGGCCTTGGTGACATCAGCATACGTCCGCTCCACGTCGCCGGGCTGGGCCGGCAGGTACTGCCTGACGGCTTTCCTGCCGAGGGCCTTCTCGATTTCCGCAATCAAATCATTGACAGATATGGGCCTTGATTCGCCGAGGTTATAGATATTGAAGCCGGAGCATTTCTGCATCGCCGAGACGGCGCCGCGAATGATGTCGTCAATGTACGTAAAATCGCGCATCATCGTCCCGTCACCGAATACCGGTATCGCTTTATCCTGCTCGATAAGGCGGGTAAATTTATGGATTGCCAAATCGGGCCTCTGCCGCGGACCGTAAACCGTGAAAAAACGAAGGCACGTTATATCAATGCGGTAGAGGTGGTGATACGTGTGGCAGATAAGCTCGCAGGCCTTCTTCGTGGCCGCATAAGGCGATATGGGAAAGTCAACGTTGTCATCTTCGGAAAACGGGACCTTCCTGTTGTTGCCATAGACGCTCGAACTCGAGCCGAAGATAAACCTGGTGACTTTGTGCTTTTTGGCCGCCTCCAACAGGACCATTGTCCCATTTATGTTCACATCAGCATAAAGCACCGGCTGTGCAATCGACGGCCTCACGCCGGCCCTCGCCGCCAAGTGAACGATTATGTCAACGCCGCCGCCGACAACGCCGTTCATTGCGACACTGTCACGGATGTCCGCCTCGACCAGTTGGAAGGCTTTATTGCCAAGACAGGCTTCAATGTTCCGTCGTTTGACCTGCGGGTCGTAGAAGTCGTCGAAATTATCGACGCCGACCACATCCCAGCCGTCCGTCAAAAGTCGCTCGCTCAAGTGCGACCCGATGAACCCGGCTGCTCCGGTAACCAGTGCCTTCATAAACCTGTCCTCATGCGAATATGATGATGACGACGCCGACGGCCAGAATTGCCAATGCCAGCACTCTCAGCAGCAGGTTTGATTGCTTGTGCCACCACTGAAGAACCGGCGCCAGCCTCTTGGGGCCCATGGTGAATATCAAAAGTCCTCCCAGCAGGAAGAGAATTCCGAATGCGAATATGACCCATGGCTTCCTACATTCACGGGCCGCAAGCAGAAATACCACCGCCAGCGCAAACCTTATCACGCCCGCGAGGTATATCCGGTTTCCCCTGCCGAAGAATTGCATCAGGCCCCTTATCACACCGGGCTTTAGAAGATAAGCTATCGCCATAAGCACAAGTACTATGCCGATGATCTTTATTACCCAATCCATAATTCTTCTCCTAAATTCTCTTGGCGAGCTCCTGAATATATCGCCGAAGGTCTTCGGCCATATCGTCCCTCTTTAGCGCAAACTCGATGTTCGTCTTGATAAAACCTTCCTTGCTGCCGATGTCGCACCGCCTTCCCTCGAGCAGCAATGCGTACATGGGCCGGTCCTTCACCATCATCCGCAGTGCATCCGTCAACTGAACCTCGCCACCCGGACTCGGCGTCACGCGGCCCAGGTAGTCGAAAATATCCGGGGTCAACACATACCGACCCGCAATCGCAAGGTTCGACGGGGCCGCCTCCTGATTGGGCTTTTCAACAAAATCCTGCACGCGGAAGACCCCTCGCTCTATCAATTCACCGTCGATCACTCCGTACAGGCTCACTCGGCTGGGCTCCACCTGCTCCACTAATACCGCCGGCTGCTCAAATCTCTCATATAACTGTGCCAGCTGCCCCGCCGCCGGCGCCGCCGAATCTATCAGGGTGTCACCCAGCAGCACCACAAACGCCTCGTCCTTCACATGGTGCCTGGCACAATAGACGGCGTCACCCAGACCACGCATCTCTTTCTGCCACACGAAGTGAATATCGGCCAGTCCCGAAATCCGCCGCATTGCTTCCAGCTCTGCCGTCTTGCCCTTTTCCAGCAGTTGCGCCTCTAATTGGAAGCTGCGGTCGAAATGCTCTTCGATGGACCGCTTGCCCTTGCCTATAACCATCAGAATGTCCGTAATCCCGGCCGACGCCGCTTCCTCCACCACATACTGAATGACCGGCGTATCCACTATCGGCAGCATCTCTTTAGGCTGTGACTTCGTCGCCGGCAAGAAGCGCGTCCCGAATCCGGCCGCCGGTATAACCGCTTTGCGAATCATTTTACCTCCGGCCTCGACTGCTCGCGATCTTTGGCTTGATCACCTTTATCCGCAGCTTGCCAAGCTCTTTCCTGAGCCGCTCGAACATCTTCTCATCCTTGTACGTACCAACAATCGCGCCGCCCGAACCCGTGAACTTAGCACTGGCGCCTGCGGAGCGCGCGGCTTCAACCATCCGAATATTCTCTTCGCTCAATCGATGAATCTTCCGCCGGCGGTCAAAATTCGCATTCAGCAGCGGACCGATTTTCTCCGGCTCACCATCCAAAAGACAGCGTCTTACCTTGTCCGCCAGAGACGCCCAGTACCGCATGGCGCGTATTACCTGCCTGTCACCACAGGCATAACGCGCACGTATGTTGTTGTGAAAGACTTCCGTTGGCTCGCCGAGGTCCTCCCTATAAGCCACATACACCCGCGCTAACAGGCCCGGGTCCAGCCGTTCGTAATGACCATACCCCTGCCTGTCCATCAGCTCTTTGCCGAAATCCATGTACACCAGGCCCTCATAAACCTGAATCACCCGGTCCTGCAGACCTGCCGCAATGTTCAGCTCGTCCACCTCCGCGGAAAGTATCAGGTTCGCCTGAATATGCTCGGCAACGCTGACCCCATAAAACGTCATCAGCGCCCGCAGGCACGCCGTAATAATGGCGCTCGACCCCGCCAGACCCACGCCGTGTGGTATGTTGGAGCTGTACCGGATGGTAAAATTCTTCTTGTGCAGCTCAATCCGGTTCTCCAGGCAATAGTCATAAAATCTCTTAATGGTCGCCTTCAGCAGACGGATGCCCCCGTAATACCCATGCAGCTTCACGTCCCTCACAAGGTCGCCCAGACTGTCGAAACCTGACTGGTCTTTCTCGCTCGGCAAAATCTCAAGCTCCGGTGTCTCGTACAAGACCACCTCCGCCCGAAAGTTCCGGAACGCAAACGATATCGTCTTGCCGTAATACCCGTCCGATGGATTTCCAATCAAACCCGCTCGCGGATAAGCCTTGGCGTGAATAATCATCACATAAAACCTCGACAGAATCCTTATGCTCGCCCCACACTGTGATATTCTATCCCATGCTGCCTCACGTAGGCCGGATCATAGAGGTTTCTGCCGTCGAAGATAACCGGCTTCTTCAGCTTCCCGGCGACAAGTTCGAAGTCCGGGTTCCTGAATTCCTGCCAATCGGTCAGGATAACCAGCGCGTCTGCCTGCTCCAGCGCATCGTATCCGTTCGCAGAAGTCTCTATCCGGTCCTCCAACGCCGTCGCTGCCTGCGCCATTGCCTCGGGGTCATAGGCCCGTATCTTAATCCCTCCCTCCAGAAGTTTCCTGATGCAGTTAATCGCAGGCGACTCCCGTACATCGTCCGTCTTCGCCTTGAACGCCAGTCCCCAAACAGCCAGCAACGTTTCCTTTTCCCGTCCCGCAAAGTAATCCGTGATACGCCCCGCGAACCGATCCTGGGCCTCTGCATTCGCCTGCTGGACCGATTTGACAATCCTCATCTCCACCCCGTGTTCATGGCCCGTGTGAACCAGCGCACGAACGTCTTTTGGAAAACAACTGCCCCCAAAGCCTACTCCAGGAAACAGAAACGACCGCCCAATCCGGGAGTCACTGCCGATGCCCTGGCGCACCAATTCCACGTCCGCACCCAGCCTCTCGCACAGCGCCGCAATCTCATTCATAAACGAAATCCGCGTGGCCAGCATCGCGTTGGCTGCATACTTGGCCATCTCCGCCGAGGCCGCATCCATGAACAATATACGATTGCCCCTTCGCATGAACGGACTGTACAACTGCTTCATTATCGCACGTACCCCCGGATTGGTCGTCCCGATTATTATCCGGTCCGGACTCATGAAGTCATCAACCGCAGCACCCTCCTTCAAGAACTCCGGATTGCTCACGTAATCGAACGGTGTTTCGGTCCTGGACTTTATCAGATCGGTTACCTTCTTGTGTGTCCCCACCGGCACCGTGCTTTTCGTTACGACGATTCTGTACTCCCGCAGGTTCTCGGCAATATCCCCGGCCGCCGACAGTATGGCCGATATGTCCGCTGAACCATCCGCCGCCGAAGGCGTCCCCACCGCCAGAAAAATAATGGTCGAATTGTCCACCCCCTCCTTCGAATCCGTCGTAAATCGCAGTCGGCCGAGCTTCTCATTGTGCTGTACTATCTCGGTCAGACCGGGCTCATAAATAGGAATCACTCCCTTCTTCAGGCTTGCAATCCTGGCCGCATCCACGTCCACGCATATAACCTCGTTGCCCGCTTCCGCCAAACACCCCGCCGTTACAAGACCCACATAGCCAATACCGACCACACAAACCTTCATCTGCTATCTCCTGCTGTCCAACGTATACTTTCTATCCTGTGCTCTTGGCTGTTCACAGCAAGAACACGAGAAATCACTGAGCCGTTTCTTCAATCGGTTCTATCATGTCCGCGTCTATCTCAACACTCGTGGCCCGACCCAAGATGTCCACCTGCAGAAGCAAACGAGTCGCAGTCTTTGTCGTGACCACAATGCCATGCAGCTCCGCCAAAGGACCCCCTATCACTCGGCAAAGTTGACCGGCCTTGAGGTACTTGTGAGGCGTCAAGGGGGCGCCCGCCCGAAGCGCTTTTTCTATCTGAGACAGTTCGGTCTGCAGCCTTGTCTGGTCTTTCACCTCTATGAGGTTTGCCACCCGATTCGTCCGCAATAGTTCCAGCCGCTCGTTCTCTTCCCCGCAAAAGAACAAGTATCCCGTGAACAAGGGCAAAAGCGACCGCATCGTCCTGCCTTTTCGCCGGCGCACGCGCCACGTCATCGGAAGAAAATAGCTGATATGCCGGCGAATCAAATCCTGCGCCAGCGCTTTTTCGTTGCGGCTGCGCGTGTGAGCCACCCACCAAAATCCCGAGAAATCCCGGATACATTTGTCTTCGGGCCATGTAATCGGCGGATTTTCCGACACCTTTAACAACTGCGACTTCCCACTTATCTGAATCCTTTTACTGCCGGTTATCTGCATCAGAACCGCCAGTTTAAGATGGTCAGGACCAAATGTCAAAGGAATTGACGCTGCTCGAAATCATAGTTTTGGATTGACAAGACGGCATAAAACGTCTATTATTAAGCCCGTGACTGACGCTTTAAGGTTGCTCTCAAAGTGTGATATGACGGCAGACGCAAACACTCATGTTGGTCCTATTGCCGTGCTGTTTACCTGCATAGGCAGACGTGTATCCCTGCTCAACAGCTTTCGACGAGCAGCCAAACAGCTGAGAACGGCCGTCTCCTTCTTCGGCACCGATACCACAAATCTCAGCCCGGCTTTCCAGTTGTGTGATAAACGATTCCTCGTCAGCCCCGTAACCCACGCCCAATATATCCGCCAGCTTCTTGCCATTGTAAAGAATAACAACGTCAAGTTGCTCATACCTACGGTCGATTTGGACCTCAAGCTCCTCGCGGCCAACAAAGGCGAGTTCGAACGCGCCGGTTGCCTTGTGCTTATCTCTGCACCAAACGTCATCGATATATGCCAGGACAAGCGAAGAACTTATCGGTTCCTGGTAAAAAACGCCTTCGATACGCCGCGAACCATGAGCGTTCGTTCGGCTCTTTCGAAAAAGAAGCTCCAATGGCCCTGCTTTCTTAAACCCTGGGACGGCTCCGCCAGCAAAGGAAATGCACGTGTAAACAGCCGAAAAGAACTTGCCTTCTTTGCCAAAGAAATACCTAAACCCATCTGTCAGGAGTTTGTCACGGGGACCGAGTTTACCTGCGATGTCTATGTTGACTTCAATATGAATGTCCGCTCCGTTGCTCCAAGGAAAAGAATCGAGGTCAGGGCCGGCGAGGTCAGCAAGGCACAGGTTGTAAAGCATCCCCTGATAATGAAAGAGGCAAAAAGACTCGTTGAAACACTCGGCGCAGGGCCGGGGGTAATCACGCTGCAACTATTCCTGACCAGGCACGATGAAGTCAAGTTCATTGAAATCAATCCTCGCTTTGGCGGCGGCGTGCCCCTCTCAATAAAGGCCGGCGCAAACTTTCCAAAGTGGATACTGCAGGAACTGCTCCAAAAAAGAACAAAGATTCGGTTCGACGCCTTCAAGGATGGCTTGGTCATGCTTCGCTACGACAGCGAGGTTTGGCTCAATAAGGACTGACAAGGAGGGTCGCCAAATGATATTTGACAAGGTAATTGGGCCGTACAGACCGGTTAGCTGGGTATTTCACTTCTGGCCCGTGCTGGCCGGCTCATTTGTCGCCTCGCTCGGCGCCACCTGGCTGTGCAAAAAGGTCGCCGTCAAATTCGGAATCGTTGACAAGCCTGATGACCTCGTCAAGACTCATAAAGAGCCCATAGCATACCTCGGCGGAGTCGGCATGCTCATCGGGTTGACCGTCGGAGTGCTTGCCGGAATAGGTTGTCTCAGAAATGAGCTGTTTTTCGGCCGAATGTTAGGCTGGCTGCTCGCCATCCTCGCCGGAGCGGCTATCGCATGCTTCGTCGGCCTCGGCGACGATATATTCGACCTCAAACCTTCTCAAAAAATCCTCGGACAGGTCCTTGCCGCACTTGCCCTGCTCCTGGCAGGTATCATGCCCAACCTTACCAGGATCACTCAACCACTCAATTTGACCATGCCGAATTCGCTTGAGCTCTTTCTACAGATTCTCATCGTCGTCTTTTTTGTCCTCGGCGCAACAAATTCACTCAACCTGCTCGATGGACTCGACGGGCTTTGCGCAGGAGTCACCGCCATCATTACCATAGCGATGCTGCTGTTGTCAGTACATCTGGCAACCTGGGGAGCAAGTGATGTTGGCGACCCGGTCAGAATCATAATCTGTCTCGGACTCGTGGGAGGCGTCTTGGGATTTCTGCCCTTCAATCGATACCCCGCCAAGATATTCATGGGAGACGCAGGAAGTATGCTCCTCGGCTTCGTGGTCGCGGCACTCATGCTCCTTTTTGCCGAGCAAATACCAAGATGGTGGATGGCGTCACTTGTCGTTTTCGGCCTGCCAATCCTCGACACCGCCGTCGCGCTCGTGAGAAGATTGCTCAACCGAAGACCACTGTTCGTCTCCGACCGCGGACACATCTACGACCAGATGATAGACCGCGGAATACCACTCAAAAGAACGGTCACAATCTGTTATTTGCTCGCAGGGCTTTATGCTCTGATCGGTCTGGCCATGAGCCAGATTAAGACCAGATACGCCGCGGTAGTACATCTGTGTGTCTTCACCGTCTCGGCCCTGGTCGTCTGGAAAAAAGGCTACCTGAAGATGGAAGGCCTCCGCGGCGCCCTGCCCAAAGAGGATTAGTTGCTTCCTTCAGTTGACTACTCTGCAGAAAGCGCCTTTTGGCAGCCAATCACCCCCAATCGCTACCCTGCTCCATGGCCCTTCTCGACCTGCCCCGGCTGATAATGCAGGAAAAGTCTGCCCCACTCAGTTCCTGCCAGCCAGTCATTCACGACCTTCCTGCCTGCAAACGGATACCATATTTTGTCGTGATAAGTCGCCGAGCCGAAAATGAACATATATACCAGCGGACTGTGAAACATCAGCTTCTCCAGCCATCGAAGAGGTCCGAACCAGAACAGCTTGCCCACACAGGAAACCGCATTGTCGCCCGCCTCAAAGCCCCACGACTCCTTCTCGATATCCACATCGCCTGCAATATCCATCTCGCTGATTCTTCCCGTGCCCAGCCCTCGCTCGTGCGCCAGCCGGATGAATCCCACTTCCATGGGGTCAAATCCCATCAGCTTGGCCGACACCGCATCAATGGCCACGCAGTCATCCGAAGCCAGAAGAACGTTTTTGACCACCGGTGTCATCGTCCGCGGGCCCGCTCCGTTGCCCGCGGTCGTACCGTCCGTCACCGTAAAAATCCCTTTGTGGATCTCCTTCTGAATGGCTAATAAATCCACCAACGTTTCGTGAATCCGCGAGTGACAATAATGACGCTTGTTGTCGAGCAGCCCGCCAAAAGCGTTCTTCATCGAGCCGGTTATCGTCGTGTAGATATGGCACTTGACCGTCGGAAGGTGCACTATATTCTTGCCCGCGAAATAGTCCGGTATATAGATACCTTTGCGGAATATCTCATTCAAGACAGACATCTGCACCTTCGGTTCGTATCTCCGCCAATTCATATCGCTCGCCTTGAAGTTGTACCTGACCGGCACGCCATAGTAGTCACACACCTGCCTTTGCTTGTTCAATACCTCGCCCGCCTTCGCGCTGGTCACCACCGTTTCATTCTCCACGCACACCAGGTCGCTGAAGCCCGCCTTGCGTAAACCCAGGATTGTCCCCTCCAGCTGCCACGGCGTCGTGTTGGCCGCCGGATACATCAGGTGCCACGAAAGATTGTTCTTCAGGATGGTCGTCGTGCCAGATGCCAGCGCATCCTTCACACCGCCCAGCTCCATCACCCTTTGAATATCCTGCAGAACCGTCTCCGCCCTTGTCCGTATTACCGCAACCTTGCTCACAACAACATTCCTCTATCAAGGCTTTGTTGTCCGCTCATTTCGCGCCGCCTTTCTCCACCCAATTTCCATCCGTTCGGCCTCAGAATGACTGCTGAAAAGTCCTCTCTATCCACTCCGCCAGCCCTCGTCCATAACGGATGATTACAAGTACGGCCAGTATCCAGACAAAAACCGTTAGCTGGAAAGCCCTGTCCCCAAGAATAATATCCGTCGGACCCGAATAAGCGCCTTTCATCGAAAGCATCGCAAACCTGCATACACCGTAAACCACGACAGGCAGCACGTAAATGAAGTAGTTCGTACCGAACTGCTCGACCGTCCTTTCGCTGAGTCCGTAAAGCAGAAACCCAATCACACCGATCGCCGCTGAAAGCGTGATAAGATGAGTGAGCAGCTCCGGAGTGTATTCGAGCAGCGTTGCACGGTGACTGCCCGCGTGCACACCCTCACCCATGGTCGCTATTTCGCTGTACCGCTTACAGAAACCCATAAAAAGACACAGCGTAAAGATGCAGATGAAAAGCCACGGACTGATTGCAACGCCGATGGCCACCGCGCCCGCAGCGGCGCGCAGCACGAATCCCAGCGCAATGCAGATAACATCCACAAGCACCCGCTCCTTCAGAGACACCGTGTAAAAAATCTGGAGCAGCAGGTACACGGACACTATCCCTGTCACCAAAAATGACAGACTCTGCGCCAGAATCAGTGCTATCGCGGCTAAGACGACCCCTTCGATAACTGCCGCTCGCGCGCCTATTCGACCCGACGCCAAAGGACGGTCTTTCTTCGCCGGATGTGCCCTGTCACTTTCCCGGTCCTTGATGTCGTTGACAATGTAAGCGAACGAAGACGCCAGACAAAAGGCCGCCGTCGCCGTTGCGGCCCTCAGCCAGGAGCCCGCGTGATACATCTGCAGCCCGAACACCACCGGCATCAGAACCACCAGATTCTTTATCCAGTGCCTCGGGCGAGCCAATTCCATCATTTCTCGAATAGGCATCCTGTAACCCACTTAAATTGTTATCGTCATGTATTCGGTGTCTTCAACAAACTTTATCACGCCCTCGAAGTCCGCCGGTATCAGCAGACAGTCCCCGGCTTCGAAATCCACCGCACCTTGGGCGCTGCCCAAAATTCTCCCCCGGCCCGTCATCATAATCAGCGTCTTCATCATGCCCGCCGAAAGCAGCGCCTCGCATCCGGCGGCCTGATGACCTTTGTCTATCTTGAAGTATTCGCAGTCAGCCAGCCGCCCTATCGTCGTCACCGCCAGCTCCTCGCCTGCGGCCTCGAAGTTGATGCTCTCCAGCGCCTCTTCGATGTGCAGTTGTCGCGGCCTGCCCGAATCGTCCACCCGGTTCCAGTCGAACACCCGGTACGTCGTGTCCGAAGGCGTCTGAATCTCCGCTATCAAAAGACCCGCCCCGATACTGTGCGCCGTGCCCGCCGGCAGGAAGTGACACTCACCGGCATTCACAGTGACCTTCCCCAAAAGCTCCGCCACGGTCCCTTGCCTTATCGCCTCGGCAAACGCCTCGCGCGTCACCCCGCTCTTGAGACCCTTATAGAGCACCGCGCCGGGCTCAGCCGATATGATATACCAGCACTCGGTCTTCGGGTCGCCCTTGCCCATCCGCCGGCAGGTCTGCGGGTCCGGATGTACCTGGACGCTCAGAACATCTTCGGCGTTAATGAATTTTATCAGTAGCGGAAACGGCCCGCGAAAATTCGCATCCCCGGTTATTTCCTGCGGATACTTTTCAACGACCGATATAAGCGTCTGCCCCGCTAATTCACCGTTCGCGATGACGGATTTGTCCTCCGGCAAATCCGCTAACTCCCAGCTCTCACCTATCTTTTCCCCCTCCGGTATATCCTTGCCGAACACTTCCCGCAGCTTCTGCCCACCCCATATCCGATGCTTATATATCGGCTTCAACTTGAAAGGATACAATTTCATACGCGCATTGTAGCGGCAAGCTGAACATCTGTCCATCCGCAAGTCTGCTCCAAAATATTGGAGCCGCAGGGACAATCATTCTCCGGACGCTTAAAGAAGTATATAGGATAGTATCACGGTTTCACGGCTTTTATTGATTTCTACTAATGCAGAAATGCGAAATACGCAGGCTATAGGCTATTTCCAGCCTTTTCTACGTAACGACGCCAGCATAGAAACCGTTACTACTTCTACCACCACTACTCCTATCCCCTCCTATACACCTATTCCCATCCTCTTTACATTTCATTACGTCTTTCTGGAGAAACTATACGATTGCATCAGGTGAGCGTCCGCATTTAATGCAATTCTTGTCTGAACCCGAATTGATTTGTGAACATCTGCATTTCCACTGCCCATTCGCCAAAACTTCAGGTTGATTTTCCGACATATCGTCCACGCTATCTTCATCTTCAAATTCTATCTCAGGCACGGCAGCTAATGCTATCATCGAAAATATGCCAAAGAAGAAACCAAGCATCATCCACGCCAAAGGGTCTCTATTTTTTTCATTCGCTATAAAATAACAAAATCCTGCACAAACGACTGCCTGTAAGATGAGTGCAACTAACCAAATTTTGTGTTCTGCCATCCAAATTTTTATGTATTCTTCCATTTTTGTTCTCCCTTCAAATTCTACCTTTGGATTTAGCGCGAGACGCCATAAAAGGAGCGTCGAAACAGGGTTTTCTTTCCATCTATCGCCTTGGCGGCATAGGCCATTCCTTTAAGTCGCCCTCCCAATTTATCTCTTTGCGTTGTTCTTGCGTTATACCGTAGTTTGCGGCAACTTCTGACTTGTACTCCTCCCTCAAGGTGTCTAAGGCTTCTGCGTTCTTCCTAATCTGTTCCTCTGCCTCTGCTTGTGAATGGTTTGGACCTGGCCACGGGTACCTACGTTCCGCCTCGGCCTCGGCTCGGTCACTTGCCGCTATGAGTGCCTTGTATATCTCCTTACGCTTAGCCTCTGAAAGGTTATACTTAACTTGCGGGGCTGCATTATGATGAGCAAGTAATTCTCTTTTTACTTTTATTTCTGGCTTTGAACCTATTCCGATTCTCTGTAAGTTGGCAATCCAGTTTGGCGTGCTTGATTTGAAGTCATCTTCAGACGTATAGAGCCATATAGCTATATGGGTTGGTTTGCCATCAAAGTACTCGAAACCGCGTGTAGCATTGGCTTCATCATACATTTTCTCAAGAACTTGCTTGAGGCCGGACTCTGTGAGCGTACCTGATACCACCGCGTGAATTGTGACTTGGGTTTTGATTTCTGTGTCAATCGTTTTCCGGTCAACCACTTCATATTGCGGTTTCTCCTCTGTCGGTTTCTGTTCCCGTCTAACTGGACGGCGTTCAGCCCTTTCTGTTGGCTCTTGTCGCCAACGAGCGAAACACCCTACTATTATCGCAACAATAACGAGAAAAGCGACACGTCCACTTATGGATTTCTTCTTACGCTTTTCGCCGTGAGCCGCAATAAGACTGTTCTCCAGATTCACAAGGTTTGAGCCACAATACCTGCACTTGACCGCTTTGGCTTGAATCTTTTCAGCACACAAAGGGCATCTTTTCGTACCCATTCCTATTCTCCCTTCAAATTAGACCCTATTAGCTTTAGCCCCAAACGCTGCCACAAAAAAAATGAGCGTCTAACTATGACCACTCCCATTCCCTCCTGTATACCTATTGCCATTCTCTTTGCTTTTCATTACGTCTTTCTGGAGAAACTATACGATTGCATCAGGTGAGCGTCCGCATTTAATGCATTTTTTGTCTGAACCCGAATTGATTTGCGAACATCTGCATTTCCACTGCCCATTCGCCAAACCCTCAGATTGATTTTCCGACATATCGTCCACGCTATCTTCATCCTCAAATTCTATCTCAGGCACGGCAGCCAATGCTATCATCGAAAGTATGCCAAAGAAAAAACCAAGAATCATCCAACCCCCAGCATCTCTATTTTTTTCACTCGCTATAAAATGACAAAATCCTGCACAAACGACTGCCTGTAAGATGACCGAACCTAACAAAATTTTTGTGTATTCTTCCATCACAAATTTTATGTATTCTTCCATTTCTGTTCTCCCTTGAAATTTGACCTTCGGATTTATCACACTTTGGCGGTCATTATATCCGATATGCTCAGTATGTACAATCCCAGAATCGCCGACTCCGCACTACAGGCGAAAATGTATAGGCCCTGCCGGATGTTTTTGCATTGCGGGGGATGTGAGGTCCCTTGTCAGCCGGCGTGGAGGTCGCGCAAATCGATAAGTTGAACGGGCACCAAACCAGGCCGTGGGGGCCGTTCCGTGTCTCTATTTGATTGGTGGATTGTCCCACTGAGGGATATCTTGCTGTTCAGTCGATCCACCCTTTACGCTGTGTTGACGCTGCACTTCGGGCAGAGGCCTTCGAGCTGCACGCGCTGGCGGTGGATGATAAAACCTTTGCCCGCGCTCTTGGCCATCGGAAGGCTTATATCCGTCAGGCAGCTCGTGTCGCCGCAATTGGTGCACGTAAAATGAGGATGGCACTGACTCTCGGTGCAGTTGTGGGCCAATTCGAAATGCCAGGTCCGCTCATCAAGAAATGCCTTATGCACCAGGCCCGCCTCCAGAAATGTCTCCAGGGTGCGATAGACCGTCACGCGGTCTGCGGCAGGGGGGCTGAGCTTGGCCGCAATCTGGTCCGCCGTCTGAGGCTTCCGTGCGGCCAGCAATGCACCCAGCACCGCGAGCCTTGGCCCAGTCCGCCGCAGGCCCGCCGAGCCCAATAGCTCCAGCGCTCTTTCCTTCGTCCTGGTTTTCACGCCTCCGACTCCGACCCTACCTGTACATGGGGATGGCTGTGCAGACCGTGATGAGGGCACGCCGCAGCCAGTTCCACGTCCGATTTCACGAACAAGAGTGGAAATACGATGTCACTTATCCAGCAGGGCGCCAGCACCGCGATGAACAGGGTCGCAAATATCCCAAACATCGCGCCTATTGTCACCCTGGACTGCAGGTCCATCAGCACATACGCCGACGACGCCCATGTGCTCACCAGAATGTGCGCGGCGTGCGGAAATTTCGTGTGCGGAAGGAAAAATGCGATGAGGATACCCAGCAGCGCCGCCGGATTAACCAGGTACCATTCGTCGATAAAACCAAAATGAATCTTGTGCGCCTCATGCTCACCGCCGTGCTCCCCACCGGAGCCCGTCGCCGCCGGGGCCGCATCCTTTACGTTTTCTGCCACCTCATCATGAGGGTACACTTCGGCGTGCGTCGGAACGTTCAGCCCCAGCAAGTCCAGCCCTAAATGCGGTATGATTATGTCACTCAGTGTGGCCACGCCGACCGAGCCGAAATAGCCCACAATCAAAACAACCAGGAATCTCTTTGTCGGCGCGTGCAGCTTGAACATCGACGCCGTTACCATTGCACTCAACAGCACGTGCCCCGGGTGGAAAATCTTAAATAATTTAAGTCCGCCCGATTCGCCCGCGTGGCGGAACAGCAGCATAAATAGAATACCCAGCGCCGCCCCGAATGCGGTGAACGGGACGTGCCCCCTGAGCTCCACCGCAATATGTTTCGCCTTTTCTTTTACCGACATCTTTCAGACCTTTCGACCAGGTGCACCATAGTCATCGCAAAGCATCCAACAAGAACAATGTGATTGCGAGCGCAGCGAAGCAATCTGCCATCCCACGTCAGGGACCGTCGCAGCCCTCTTTACAAACCTTCAAATTACGTCCAATACAACAGCGGCGTCTTGCCTATTATACCTAAATGCAACTAAGTTGCAAATACTTTTTTTATACGCTTCCAGCCTAAGATTTGTTCGCAAACCGGAACAGTCTCTCTTACCGAGGCGGCCCCGAATTCCCGTTGCAATTGCGGCCCCAAATGGCTAAAGTAGCGCTGCCGGGTCCCAAGAGGCCGACAAACAAGGCCAGTGCCGTGGCTTAGATAAGGGATAATCGCTGAAATGAGAATCATAGAAAAACCCTCGGACCTTCAGACCGCCGAAAAGGGCGGCGTCCTGACCATCGGCAACTTCGATGGCGTCCACCTCGGCCATCAGGAAATACTAAGCGCCGCAAAAAGAGCCGCCCGAAAAAGGCAGACTCCACTCCTGGCAATGACCTTCGACCCGCACCCCGTCGCCGTGCTCAAACCCGACAAGAGGCCCGGCGTCCTGACCCCCCTGAGCCTAAAGTCCCACTACCTCTCGCAGGCAGGCGTCGATTGGCTTATCGTGCTAAAGAGCACGCCCGAGCTGCTGAGTCTCTCGGCCGACGATTTCGTTGACCGCTTCCTCGTAAGAGCCATAGCCCCCGCCGTCGTCATTGAGGGCCGCGACTTCAACTTCGGCCGCGCCCGCACCGGCAACATCGACAAGCTCCAATACCTCGGCGCTGAAAAAGGCTTCGAGGTCTGCATCGTTGAGCCTAAGAATATCGAGCTGTCCACCGGCCAAACCGTCAGGGTCTCCAGCACCGTCATTCGCGACCTCCTCGAAGCCGGGGCCGTCGCCGATGCCGCCCTCGCTCTGGGCAGACCCTATCGTCTAATTGGCAGGGTCATACCGGGACACGGCAAGGGAAAACAGCTCGGCTTTCCCACCGCCAACCTTGAGCGGAGCGAACAAATTATCCCGGCGCACGGCGTCTATGCCGGCCGGGTCGAAATCGGTGACACTGCCGACGAAGTCTGCGAAACCCGTAATAGAATCGCCGCCGCCCTGAGCATAGGCCACGCACCCACCGTCGCCTCCAACCGCCCCCAACTCATCGAGGCCCACCTGCTTATAGAAAACGTCCCCGACCTGACCGGAAAATTTCTCGCCATGGACTTTATCCAACACCTCCGACCCCAGCAAAAGTTTGACTCCGAAGAACACCTCACCGCCCAAATCGCAAACGACTGCAATACCGCGCGCAATATCCTGGCAGAGCTCGGCTGACAGGGTACCAAAATGCAATATCCCCTCGCGTATCTCATAACCTTCTCCACTTACGGAGCATGGCTCCACGGTGACAACAGAGGTAGTGTCGACAAGAACCATAATTCCTATGGCAGCCTCTTTATCGCCGGAAATGTCGGTCTTGCCCGCAAAGAACCCGCCGCACACATTAGCAGAGGATACAATACAAAACTCCTGTGAGACTATGAATCAGCGAAACAAGGACACCCGAATCATGCCGCTTCACGCTAATTTCCTTTGCGTCTTTGCAGCTTCGATGTTATTATCCTAATCCTGAAAAGTCCGGGGACGCTCCGAATGTTGCCGGTGGTCCGTCGGAACTCAAATGATGGGTGTCATTGCGAGCACAGCGAAGCAATCTGTCCTCGCATGGCAGAGATTGCCGTGGCCCGCTTTGCAGGCCTCGAAATGACAATCGCTCGAACGATCTGTGACAAAACACTAAGGGCCTCTGCCGACTAAAGGATGCGACGTTTGTTATTGCTGAAGAATAATGTGAAACACAGAATATACGATGATTGACAGTGAAGATTTTCGAAAAGCAGTTGCATTGATTGACAATGCAGGCAATGTTCTGATTACCACCCATACGCGGCCCGACGGCGATGCCTGCGGCTGTGTCGTCGCAATCCACCACGCCCTGACCGCACTCGGTAAACAGGTGAGGCTCCTGTTCCTCTCCGAAATCCCCGAATGGTATGTGCCCATCTTTGATGAAAGTGTCCCCATCCTGGGCCGCGATGTCACCCTCGACGACCTGATACAGGGCAGATTCGCCTCACCCGACCTCGTGGTAATTGTCGATACGAACAGCGACAGCCAGTTGCCGAAGTTCAGCCAGTATCTGAAGCGTAACGACAAACCCGTTCTCGTCATCGACCACCACCTCAGCGCCGACAGGCTCGGCGACGTCGAGCTCATCGACACATCGGCGGCGGCCGCGGGCCTGATCGTTTGCGATCTTCTCAAACACGCCGGCTGGCAAATAACCAAAAAAATCGCCCACGCCCTCTTCGTCGCCGTCGCCGCCGACACCGGCTGGTTCCAGTTCACAAACACCGATTCCAGAACACTCCGCGACTGCGCACTCCTCATCGACGCCGGGGCGAACCCGTCCCAAATCTATCACGACTTATACCAGAATTTCTCTGCCCAGCGATTCGAACTCATGGCCGCTATGCTCAGCTCGCTTGAGCTGCACTTCGATGGCCGATATGCCGCCGTGCAATTATCGCAGCAGGACTTCGAACGCACCGGCGCCGCCCGGAAAGACACAGAAAATCTCATCGACGAATGTCGCCGCATCGCCACTGTCGAGGTCGCCGCACTGTTTGTGGAATTGCCCGATGGTCGCATCCGATGCTCGCTCCGCAGCAGGGGTGCTGTGGACGTCCGACGAATCGCACAGAAATTCGACGGCGGAGGCCACCAAATGGCTGCTGGAACCTTCCTGCCCCCGCCGCTCCAAAACGCAAAACAGCTCATAAAGACCGAAGTCCAAACGTCCCTGCCCTGACTCTCGCTGACTCAGCACCCTCTGCCGGGTCAAGAGAAGCGAAAAACATCCAGCACCATCCAAAGGACTGTCTTGCATAAGCCCTCCTTTAGAACCAACTTAGGGCCTCTTCGAGACAGCCATATAATAGGCCTGGGAAAAAGAGCTTGACACGCCGATCATTCTATTATTAACTATGTTCAGAGTTCCTCTATGCGTTATGGTGCTGTTCACAATTTTGGCGAATCCTATTGACAGGATGACCAAGTGGATGCCTGCGCCTGTTGTGACTGCAATTAACTGAATTTGGTATCTATTAAAAAGAATGGGAGTTTTACCATGAAACTTTTGGAAAATTCGACAGTAATCTTAATCGCATGGTTTTGTCTATTGATTCCCAGTGAATCAAAGGCAAAAATCGCATGGGATAAGGATCTCGTATTCGATGCAAATATGAATTCCACTCCCCTTGCTTGCTGTTCGAACAAGGATGGCGACGGCGTAATTGTGATGGCGGTCGAATGTCCCAGAGGCGCTTTTCCTGTGCGCGGAGGCGACAGTGTATTGTGGAAAATAGGGGCCGATGGAAAAACAACTCGCATTTCACTGAGGAACATCGACGGAGGCAAAGTCTGGACAAATGCTAAGTCCATTGGCCCCGGCTGCGCGATAGCCAGTGACAATTCTGGCAATCTTTTGACAATCGGCGTATTGAGCGGACCAAAAGAGGAAGGAAACCTTAGAACTGTGTCACTGATCGACAAGATGCAAGATATTATCTTGCCACATAACCAGATAGAAAGCCACTCGATAAGAAAACTGATATGGTTGCAGGATAATACGTTTGTTTTGATTGGAGATAGAAATGGCGATGGATTGTGTCTGCGAATTGACGCTGCGGGAAGGCCAATACAGCAAGAGCTGTTTGATATGGGGGCCGGTGAAATGCTGACGGGTCTTGATCCCCTGAAGCCCGACAATTTGAATTTAGCCGTGGTTGGATTGTCAGCCAGGATATACCCCAAAGAACCTAATGAAAATTCCGCAGAGAATTTCATATTGATATATGATCCTAACCTGAAGATTGTCCATAAGGATTATTTTGCAGAAGAAATACCCGGCCTATTGTTGCCCAAAGTGTGTTGTCTTGACAATGGTAATATAATACTCTTGTATAGAAAGGCAAGTGCAGACTCCAAAACACGGTTGTCGGCACGATGTTATACACAAGAGCTTGAGCTTCTCTGGGAAAAAGAAATATTTTCTGCTGAGGACTCTACTCATAAATTGCCGTTCTACTTTGACGTGACATCGTGTGGCTCAAAGGGTTTTGCAGTCGGGGTACTTACGCCGCTCGAGGGTTTGAAGTTTTACTTTTTCGACAAAGACGGGGGCAAAGTTGATTATACCGAGTACAGAGGCATGGTTAGTATTCCTGGGTTTAATCTCATGCGAATAAGAGGTGGAACAATCGCCGTATTTGAAGAGTATAGTGGTCACGGAAAATTTGAAGAGATTACCATCAAGGCCAAAGTTATCGCTGTGGATTAGACGTGGCGGCTACGACTTAACCTGACAACGCCAAGTCCTGGCTGAGCGGGGCCCCTGTGTCGTCGGAGGCCCAGAAGCGGCTGGCGAGGATGTATGTACAAATCCGCGATTACGAAAAGGCGGATTCGGCCTCGCCGTTAAGGCGCGCTACAATCTTGCCCCCAGTGGAAAACAGCCGCCTTCAGGTCTGCCATATCGACAATTCCGTCCCCGGTTATGTCACCGGCAAGTTCCGGGCCCAGCTTCGCCCAGTCGCTCGCCCACATCGCGTAGTCCGCCAGGTCCACCTTCCCATCGCCACTAATATCGGCCTCGCCGCACTCATAGCGCGCCCGCAGCCACTGCCCACACAACACCGCCAAGTCCAGCTCATCGACCTTGTTATCGTCAACCAAATCCGCCCGCAGTGGATTCTCCTGTCTTCGCCATTCCTCAGCCAAAACACAATAGTCGCGCCAATCAACAAAACCGTCCCCGTCAATATCCGCCGACCCCGACACCGGCCCAATCGCGCCAAACACCCCATACCGCGACCCATCCTGACCATAGCTCTCCCACACGCCGACAAAGCTGCCCTCTGGCGCCACGGCCACGCTCGGATATCTCTGTTCATCAGCCCGATACGTATTCACGCGAAACTCATCGCCAAGCAACAGCGGCTCGCCTATATGCTCACTCTGACTCGGAAAACGCTGCCCAAATATGTCCGCCCCGGTGCTCTGGCCTCCCGTCTCACCTGCCCACAGTATAACGAAATCTCCGTCGTCGCTGATAGCCAGGGAGGGGTCACACTGCGCGCCGGCAACAGTCGTATTGACTCGAAACTGCGGATGAAGAGGAGCATGTGTCCAGTGGTACCGCCTGAGGTAAATATCGTCCTCGAGATAGCTGTCCGGATGCGCGTCCCACGCGATTACGTAATTGCCGGCCGGGTCCGTCGCCAGCGCCGGCCGAGTAAGCGACGTGAAGTTGAACGCATCATTGACACGCGAGCTAAGGTATAGACCCGTACCGTTCGGCTCGAAATGACGTACCCACACCGACTTGAAGCTGCTGTCCCGAATGTATGTCACCACGAACGCACTGGCCGCGTCCATTCCCACGTCCGGATAACGCCACGTCGACGCCTCATCGCTCACCACGAACTCAGAACCCACCGCCGTCCCGGCGCCGTCGTACAGTTGCCCGCATATCCCGCGCTTGCCCGCCTCCGGCACACCTTCGCTCTCCCACACTATCACACAGTTCCCGTCGTGGTTCATCGCCGCGCTCGGACAAGCCTGCTCGCCATCGGTGAAGCTGTTGACGCGAAACTCGTCATCTGCCGGCGTACCGTTTGCATTGAACCGCCGGGCGAAAATATCTTCATTAGCATCCTCTGCCGACGCCGGCCCATGCCATACGACAATGAACCTGCCGTCCGCGCCCATCGCCGCCGCCGGCTCGCCCTGGCTGCCATCGGCCGTTGTATTGACCTGAAACTCCTCACCCACCCGTCCGCCGGCCGCCCCGAAACGCTGACCGAAAATCCCTCCTGAATCGCCGTCCTGCCGATAGCTGCTCCAGACCACCACGAAATTGCCGTTGGCATCCGCTGCAATGTCCGCGTCTTTCTGGTCGTAAGTTGTGTGGCTGCTGACCTGAAATTCCGCACCGAATGCGCAAGTGGAAATCGACAGTCCAACAAAGAATAGGAACACTTTTCGCTTCATAGATTCGCGCCCTCCACATCGACCGATACCGCACTCTCGATGCGAAAAAGCCCTCTTGTGCGTTCCTATTATAGCGGCCTTGCGCCGCCTGCCAAGCGGAAAATCGAAAATTCACCATAATTTTCGACACAATCACCTGGGTTCAGCCGGCAGACGCGCGCAGCAACGCCCCGACGCGCGATGCGCCCGGACGAGGTCCGGCCTGTAGCGCATCGTTCGTGGAGTTGCCTGTCTCAGGTAAGAATGATGGATTTGGTAGTGCAGCCTATAGTCGGGGGCACATAGCCGGCGACGTTTCGACCTGCGACTTGCTGCCGACTATTTGTGAACGGCGCAAACAGGCGCGCTCACAGACGCCACGCCTCGGTGCGCTCGGCAATGCCGTAGCGGCACCACTGCACCGCACGCGCTCGGTCGTCCGCAAAATGGAACAAGACGTCCAGCCCGGTTGCGATGAAAATCGATTTCGTCATCAGGCTTGCATTATAAAGCACCAGCTTGCGACCGCTGCCTTCCACCAGATGGTGCAGCGTAATCAGGTTGGCCAGACTCGGCGACGTCAATACCTCAACCTGCCGAAAGTTCACCATAACGTCATAGTCGCACCGCTCGCTCACCATCTCGTTGACCGCTCTTAGCTCCTTGTTGGTCGCAGGCTCGGCCGGCAGACTCACCAAATATATGTCATCCGCTATGTATCCACTTCCCATTCGAATTTCCCCTTATGCAAAAGGTCGCCTTCGCGGTCTCATTCACTATATCCGGACCCGCGCAACTGTGCTCACACCCCTAACTAAAGTATACAACACGAAACCCACACCAGCAAAACCCCGCCGGCGGCTTTGGGACCAGCCCCCCTGTGGGACGCCTCCTGCTTTCCCGATATGATTGCCCCTGCCGACTGCGGGCGCAGACATTATCGGCACACACCCTATGCGGGAACAAGGTGAGCACGCACTGCTACGACACCGGCGACCTCGGCTTGAAATCAAGGCAGGACCCGTCCGCCCATTGGAACACACCTCGCAAATGGCCCTGCTCGTCCGTATCCGCCGTTGTCGGGTTGAGGCACCTGCCCCACGCATACCTACCTCTCTCACTGCTGACCTGAACGAAATACTCGCAATTCTTGCATGTCATTTCCATGCTCTGCGAAATGCCCCTAAACTGGCCGCAAGTATCATTATCGCTACCCGATCCTATGATTGTAGCATCGGCCCACCCGAAAGACAAGCAAAATCCCGAATAATATGAAACATCGTTTCCAACCTCTGTTCGGACCAAATCCCCACCGCTGGCCCACATTTACCCCCGCCACTTTCGCCCCGGCCGCCGTTCCGTTTCTGCTTCCGGCCCTGATTCCCCTCCTTCTCCTATGGCTCTTCTGCTCCATCGCCCGCAGCAGCAAAAAGGCCTGAACCGACCGCTCCCGGCATGCACTTCAAGATTCGACATTCCTTGTTCGATGTTCGATATTCATTCCTTATCGTAGCGTTTAGCCGTCCCCGCCCCGGCGACGCATCACCCGCATCTCCTGCTGACCTGATATCCGCCCTCTTGACCCCCTGATATCCGCATACCCTCATCCTCTTCTCTCAAAAAGCGGACAATTTTTCCCTTGCAAATATCCACCCCCAAACGCTACAATTCTCCCCGTCGCGGGAGTCTTGCACCCGCCGAGAATTGTGGAGAAAGCAAATGCCCGACGTTCCGCCCACAATCGTTGAGCTTGTCGAAACCTTCGACCGCAACATCGACGCCTACACGAACCAGGCCTACAACGAGGCCCAGGTCCGACGCGAATTCATTGACCCGTTCTTCGAGGCCCTCGGCTGGGATATAGCCAACAAACAAGGCCTCGCACCCGCCTATAAGGACGTCATCCACGAAGACGCAATCAAAGTCGGCGGCGCTACGAAGGCCCCCGATTATTGCTTCCGAATCGGCGGCACGCGAAAATTCTTCCTCGAAGCAAAAAAACCCTCACTCGACATAAAAGGCGACCCCCACCCCGCCTACCAGCTCCGCCGATACGCCTGGAGCGCAAAGCTCCCCCTC
>DATKZT010000056.1:0-30540 GCA_035527845.1 Sedimentisphaerales bacterium
CAAGGGGTGCAGCGAGCGGAGAGATCTCACCACCACGCCTGCCCCCAGGGTGCACTCCTGCGCACTCACAAACCGGGGGTCATTGCGAGCGCAGCGCGGCAATCTTCCGCCTTTGTCATCCTGAGCGCAGCGAAGGATCTGCCTTCAACACTTGTCCGCCTCCGGCGGATTCGACACTTGTCCGCCTCCGGCGGATTCCTTGTTCCTCCTTGGATATTCATCCCTCCGCCCGCCTCTCCCCGCGTCTTGGTTGCAAATGCAACCACCGCCGGCCGACCGCTTTTTTCCCTTTTTTCTTCAAATTTCATTTGACCATTCCTCCTCTTCCCCCTAATATTGCTGCCGGAGTGATGCGGGGGGCATATACTCCAATGGCGAGATCGACTATGTACGATTCGCGTTTTAGTGCGTTATATTGCTTTTGCCTGTATGCTATACGAAACGCGACAGACGACATACCAACTTTTTTCACCGCGATTGCTCGTTTGCGGTACTCCATACTCCGTCCTCAGGCCTTCCAGACTTTTCTTTCAGTCACTTTGTATCCAAGGGCCAGGCGTACCTATGCCGCGTGATTGGGAAGCACAGTTTAGGGACTGGGCAAAACCGCCCGGCAAGACAGAACAAGACCGTTGCGACAATGCAGCTTCCGCAGTCCGCAATGCTATCACGCAAAGCGAAAAGCTCCGCACACGTAACGTCTCAGTCTTTGGTCACGGCTCCTACCGCAACAATACCAACGTTCGCAAAGACAGTGACGTCGACGTCGGTATACTTTGCACTGACACTTTGATCCCCGACCTTCCGCCTGGGATGAATCGCCAAGACTTCCAACTTTCGGCCCCAACTTATCTTTACGAGCAATATAAAAATGAGGTTGAACGGGCGCTTGTGGATTACTTTGGACGTCCAGCCGTGAAGCGAGGCAACAAAGCGTTTGATATTCACGAGACCAGGTACCACGTGGAGGCAGATGTAGCAGCTTTCTTTGAACACCGTCGCTACCTCAAAGACCGCACTTCGCTTGAGGGCGTAGCGCTTCTTACCGACAAGGAGAAGAAACGCATAATAAACTGGCCGGAGCAGCATTACAAAAACGGTGCCCGAAAGAACACCGATACAGGAACCCGTTTTAAGAGTATCGTCCGAGTCTTGAAATCACTGTCGAACGAAATGAGTGCGGCGGGCATACAAGAGGCAGGTGTTCCGGGTTTTCTCATAGAGTGCCTTGTGTGGAACGTGCCGAACGAGCACTTTCAGCATTCTAGGTACGCCGCCGACGTTCGTGAGACCCTTGCTTTCCTGTTCAACAACACATTGACTCACGAGTCCTGCAAGGAATGGGCAGAAGTCAGCGAACTCATCTACCTCTTTCACCCAGGCCAGAAGTGGACATGGCGCCAAGCCCATGCCTTCACTTCCGTCGCTTGGGACTATGTCGGATTCGAGGGATGACTATGAGGAACTTGAACCTAAAGCCATTTCTTTTCATTCTTGTGGCCTTCTCGGCACTCGTATGGTTTGCCATCGCTACCGCCACCGGTCTAAACATGAAGAGCCTGCTCGACTTCATGCGTCCGATCCCTAAAGTTGTCACCTTCGACCTTGCTCTTATCGGATTCTTCATGAAGTGGGCTTGGCGCTGGAAGTGGCTCCAAGGCTGGCTCATTCCGTTTCCCGACCTAAACGGCACATGGCAAGGGCACCTCCAAACCAGCTGGAAGGATGCCCAAGGCAAGACGCCGCCACCTATTCCTGTCATACTCACAATCAATCAAACTTTCGGGCGGATGAGTTGCGTTATGCGCACCGCCGAGATGGAAAGCCACAGCTACGCTGAAGGCTTTCGCATTGACACAGAAAGACAGATTCGCCAGCTCTGCTACTCCTACACCAGCAAACCGAAAGCAAGTCTCCGAGACCGGAGCACCCCCCACGACGGTACAACCCTTTTCAACATCACCGGCAAGCCCGTTCATAAACTCGAAGGCGAATATTGGACGCAACGCCAGACAATCGGAACGGTGACAGTGACTTTCTTGACCAAGCGCTTTCTTGACGAATTTCCTTCACATTCTCCTCTCCGCCCCCTGTCTGGAAGCAGTATATATTCCTATGGTAAGAAAGAATAACGACACAGCCGAATCCTGGTCCGTTACCCCCCTGGAGCCGGTTTTGAATTCCAGGGTTATCCCGGACCGGAAGAAACGAAATGAAAATGAGGCACAGACATTGCAATGCCTCCCCGCTATAATCCTCAGATTTCCGAATTACCTTCAGACCTCATATTCATGAAGCAGTGGGCAAAACACTACAATTCATGTACTAAATGCGGAGGAACCGGCTGGGCACACGCTGGCCGGGGCCTTTGCAGGCAATGTTATAACAAAGCTTATGTCGGTGGTTCACTTGGCAAGCACCCGCATTTCCTGAAGGTCCGGGAAGGTGGCAATTTGCGTTTTACGGATAGGCCCCGAACTTTAAAAAAACTAATTCCTGTCATTGCGTATAGGTTTTATGCTGTTGAAAAAGGGTCCTACTATAAGAAAGCTGAAAAAGCTAAGAGGTTCATAAAGAATCTCCTTTGCTCCCAGTGCTCAACCAGCTATGTCAACAATTGGACCAATGATTATTATTCGATAGATTCCGTCCTCTCTCCAGATTGTGTCGAGCACATTGTACGCCGCCTTGACATTGCCATCGAACACGCCGATTCTGAGTGGTTCAAGCAAATGATGAAATGCCTTAGATATAAGCGCAAGCCAATTCAATATGAAATGGAACTGCGCCTTAGAAAGCCTTTCTATAAAATCATTAAGAATTGGTATGTGCGCCGACGGATGTCAGCTGATGAGATACATGAGCTCCTCGTAGCCAAATATCTCCTCTACATATCCAAGAGGGACCTGAGGCGATGGCTAAACGAGTTGGGGCTTATGAGACCTTTTGTACAAGCTATGCGAAACAGAGTGGTGACGGGCCGGATGGACTACTCTAAGAGGGAAATTGCCTACCGAAAAAGGAAAGTACGCCAGCAGCAAGTCCCTCGGATGGCCAAACAGAATGTTCAGCCGACGCATGCGGGCGTATTCATCGAGGTACCACTCAACTTGAAGTTACAGATCAAACAAATAGCAAGGAAAAGTAAAAGAACGGTGTCGGAAGTTGTGCGTGATATGCTGCGTCTCGCGGATAAGGACCCAAGTCTGGCTGAACGATCAAAGTGCGAACGCCTAGATTATGTTTTGGCCCACCACGAGGACAAGCTATTGAGGCAGCGCATAAAGCGGAAGCCCGCCGAACTTGTGTATTTGGCCGTCAGGGAGTAGAACCCTCTTCGGACAGATGACCATCGTGACCCATGCCATGTGCAGAAGACCATAAGCAAATCGCAAATTTGAGCAATACCTCGCTTCTCCTTTCACTTCTTTTGTTATGCGGAGTGTCCGTAATCTCACCAAGCCTTTTCTTTTTCGTAAATGGCTATTTTCGAGCGGCTTCTATGCCGCTCGGGCCGAAAACTTCATTCAACTGCCAACTGCCCCTTCTCTTCTTCGCGTCTTTAGTCCTGCGTCCGTCGTCTTGCGTCGTTTTCTCGTTGACTTTTCCCCCAAAATCCGGTATAATCCCCCCCTGTTGCCCGCCGTAGGCGGGCCAGGACGCGGCACTTATAGCGGAGCCAAGCGTGAATTCAGCCAACCCAACCGAATATATGCAAGATTCGAGCATCGGGCATCAAGAATCGAGAATCGCCCAAACCGCCCATCCCGCCAAGTCATTACGAGTCACGAGCCACCAGCCACGAGTCACGGATTACAAGCCGCCTAAACCCCAGCAATCCTGCCCCGAAAGTGAAAATGTACGAAGGATTACGTACGAATTTATCAGCATTTTATGCAAAACGAACCCAATCTCGAAAACGCCCAAAATCGCCGCAAACCCTTTTTCTACAAAGACTTACGCAAAATATACCCCTCCGGCAGCACCCAAAAGCAAACCCAAAACAAACCCAATCAAACCCAAAGCAAACCCAATTTTTCGCCCAAAAATGGCCCTCAAAGCCAAAGCAAACCCAACCCGTCGCGGCGAAGCCTGCTTGTCCCGGCGGAGCGCTTTACG
The DNA here is from genome assembly GCA_035527845.1 of Sedimentisphaerales bacterium. Taxonomy (GTDB): domain Bacteria; phylum Planctomycetota; class Phycisphaerae; order Sedimentisphaerales; family Anaerobacaceae; genus JAUWKC01. Next base: position 4,120 of record DATKZT010000056.1, read on the forward strand.
AAGCCGGGATGGCGAAGACGGAACGAACCCAACCTGTCGCGGCGAAGCCTGCTTGTCCCGGCGGAGTGCTTTACGAAGCCGGGATGGCGAAGACGGAACGAACCCAATTTCCAAACCAAACAAATCCCGCTGCACACACCCCGCCCCGCCGCCCGCTATACGCTGCCCCAAGCTTGACAGGAACCGCTGGGGCCCTAAAATCACCCTCTATGGCAGATTCCGCCCCGGCAAAGAAGAAAAAGAAAAAGCAGAACCCCTTCGCAGACTATCTGCTTTACCTCGTCCTGCGGGTGCTGCTGGTCTTTCTGTATCTGTTCGACGTCGAGACGAATCTCAGGACCGCCTGTTTTCTCGGCCGACTCATGTGGAAATACTACCACCGCGGCCGAAACCGAGCACTCGACAATCTGCGGGCAAGCTACCCCGAAAAGAGCGAGCAGTGGATACAGCAGACCGGCCGACGCAGCTTCGAGCACATCGTTATGTTGGCCGTCGACGTCCTATACACCCCGCGATTGGTCAAAAAGCACAACTGGCGACACTACTCCCGTTTCGAAAATACCGAACGCGCCAAATGGCTGATGAAGCAGGGCGCCGGCGTGCTGTTGGTAGGGGCCCATTACGGCAACTTCGAAATCGTCGGCTATATGATGGGCCTGTTCGGGTTCAACATTTACAGCATTGCCCGCCCGCTGGACAACAGATTCGTCAACAACTACCTGTACGCCGTTCGAGAGCGGGTCGGCCAGAAGATAATCGACAAAAAAGGCGCCGCAGAGCTTATGGCTAAGATGACCGCAGAAGGCGCAACACTCGGTTTCATTGCCGACCAGGATGCCGGCAGAAAAGGCATTTTCGTCGACTTCTTCGGACGCAAAGCGAGCACATACAAGAGCATAGGCCTGTTGGCCATTACCGGCAACATACCCATTGTGGTCGGCTACAGCAGAAGAATCGCCAACAGGTTCTTCTTTGAACTGGGCGTCAGCCGAATTATCTTCCCCCAGGATTGGGCCGACAAAGACGACCCCCTCAAGTGGGTCACAGCAGAGTACACAAAGGCCATCGAGAACTTCGTCCGCGACGACCCCACCCAGTATTGGTGGCTCCACCGCCGTTGGAAACACCGCCCGAAGGAAGAAATCCAGCAGGCTCAGAGCCACGCTGTCCCCACTTGACAAAATAGGCGCCGAACTCCGGTGCAAATGACCTGTCAGCCGCATCGAGAACACGGTATGATCTGTTGGTGGTCTGTGGTAAATTGTGATGTCAGTGGCGTTCGATTTGACTTGCCAGTATGTAAAGGAGGTAAGAAGACCCTATGAGAAATCCTCTGATGCTTGAAGATCGTCAGGATATTGACCCGATCTGTCCCCATTGCGACAAGGAGCTCGACAGTATTTGCCTTCGGCACCTCGAATCGTCCATCCTGAGCAGGCGGTCGATTTATTTCTGTCCGCATTGCCGCAAAGTCCTGGGCGTGTCCCACCGAAAGGGCCTGCTGGCGAATTGAACGCAGACAACGGGTAGGTATTATGGCGATGGTATCGCGGTCAGGTCCCGGATAGCTTGCCCGTTTGAATGGGGCTGCCCGGTGCGGTGCGACGACGCAATAGTCAGGTGGTGTGATATGATAGTTTTACTGACTGATTTTGGGCAAAGTGAGTATGTCGGTGTGATGAAGGCGGTTATTTATGGCATCGCCCCGGATGCGAAGATAGTTGATTTGTGCCATACGATTGCCCCTCAAAGCATAATTGAGGCCTCCTGGATCCTTCTGAACAACTACCGGTACTTCCCGACCACGTCCATATTCTGTTGTGTGGTTGACCCTGGCGTCGGCGCCGACAGAAAAGCTATCGCCGCAAAGGCGGGCCCTTACTACTTTGTCGGACCTGACAATGGCCTGCTGTGGGAAACCGTGCGGGCCGAGCCGATTACCGAGATAAGGGAAATCCCGATTCCGCAAGAAGCCAGCCGAACGTTTCACGGCCGTGATGTCTTCGCAAAAGCCGCCGCCAACATCGAGCTCGGTGGTTTCGACAACCTCGGTACGAGAATAGACCGGATTGCCGAGATGGAGCTTTACAGGCAGGGCCGAGAAGGCATAGTGGTCCGCATCGACGGCTTCGCAAATGTAGTTACGAACATCGACAAGCTGCCCAAAGCCCAATACTCCGTGAACATAGGCGGGAAAAAAATTCCGATGAGGTTCTGTCCCAGCTATTCTTCCGCACAGGCGGACGAGCTGTTTCTCATTGAAGGCTCAAGCAATACACTGGAAATAAGCATAAAGGACGGACGCGCCAACGATGTGCTCCATCTTGTGGCGGGTGCGAAGATAGAAATATCATAGGTGCTCACTGCCCCAGGATATATTCCCGCGGGCCAAATAGTGGACGCTGTCGGTGTGGCCGCTGCCATAGTGTTTTCCCCTATACGAAAAACAGGTTCATCCCCGATTTACGCCGCACGCGTAATGGCCGAAGATTACATCGGTTCAGTTGATTAAGGGCAAGATATTCGAAGAGGTGTACAAATGTGCCAAAGCTGTGGATGTTCGCCCTGCGAAATATGCGGCAGACCCATCGAGGACAAAGTGTGTTCCGGTTGCGGCGAAAAGCCCGCCGAATGTACTTGTGAGCCGGCGAACGAATAGCGCTCTTGCTGATTGTTCAGTCCGACGGGCGCGGCTGTTTTTCACGGGTTCCCGGCGGAGCACATGTCTCCGCCATCCAGTCGGCCGGTTGACATAATGGGTCGGTCGTGGAACCCCCGAAAACTTTGGGGGGATAGAGCCCTCGGGTCATACTTGGGGGCTCTTTTTTTGGCTCCCGACGAAAACGGCCGAACATGACAAGGCCGAATGGCATAATGGAACCGGATTCCTGTCCCAGGCCCCGCGTGCCCATTCCACTTTAACTATTCACGATGAGCGCATCCGGCTTTCACGACAAGCCTGTAATAAACATAATCCCACGCCGGGTGCCTCGCCTATCCCTCCAAGCGAGTACCTTATTTCATAAGTTCCACGATTGGAGGCGGTTGAGATTGCTTCGTCGCTTCGCTCTTCGCAGTGATCTATGTGCCGTCCGTCTGCCATCGCGAGCCCGCCGCAGGCGGGCGCGCCAATCTCGTAGTCTCATGTATGAAATGCTGTACGAGCCTGCACTGCCGGTTGACATGGCGATGCGCACACCGTATCATTGACGGCCAAGGCGAGTTTTTTTGGAGCTTATGAAATGAGCAAATCAGACAAAAGCTGGGAGAAACGCTTGGCCGGCCAGCCCGACCCCATGATGATTGATTTTGTTGAGTCTCTTTCCTACGACCGACGGCTTTACAAGTACGACATCGCGGGTTCCATCACTCACGCGCAGATGCTGGCCGAGCAGCGGCTCCTTACCAGAGACGAATTCAAACAAATTAAGGACGCCCTTGTAGAAATATCCGAGGAAATCGCCGCTGGGCGGTTCAAGTTCGATAAGACTCTCGAAGACATTCACATGGCCATCGAGGCGGCGCTGGTTGTAAGAATCGGCCAGACCGGCAAGAAGCTCCATACAGGCAGAAGCCGCAACGACCAGGTCGCTGCCGATATTCGGCTGTGGATGCGCGATGAAATAGAAATACTCCAGGCAAAAATAACCGGCCTTCAAAAGGCGTTTGTCAAAATAGCGGGCCACTACTGCGACGATGTAATGCCCGGATATACTCACCTTCAGCGTGCCCAGCCGATAGTCATTGCGATGTATCTGATGAGTTTCGTCGAGCAGCTCGAGCGCGACTTCATCCGGCTGACAAACTGCTGCAAGCTTCTTAATATATCACCGCTGGGCAGCGGCGCGCTGGCCGGCTCCACACTCCCGCTGGACCGAAAGACCACCGCCGCCCAGCTCGGTTTTGCGGATATCACTTACAATAGTATTGATGCTGTGAGTGACAGGGACTTCTGTGCCGAGTTTGTTTTCGATTGCACGCTTATTGCGACGCATTTGTCCCGGCTGGCGGAGGATTGGATAATCTATTCGACCACGGAATTTGGCTGCGTCCGAATCGACGACTCTCACTGTACCTCATCGAGCATGATGCCCCAGAAGCGCAATCCTGATGTGCTCGAGCTGATTCGCGCAAAAACCGGCCGCGTGTACGGTTCGTTGATGGCGATGCTGACCATTCTCAAGGCCCTGCCTTCCGGATATAACCGTGATTTGCAGGAGGACAAGATTCACGTCTTTGCCGCGGCAGATACCGTTAAGTCTTCGCTGGATATGGCCTCTGCTGTTGTCGCGCATACGAAGTTTGATACGAAGAAGATTTCGGCTCGTCTGGACGAAGGCTTCATGGATGCCACCGCCCTGGCGGAGTATCTGGTCAAAAAGGGCGCTGCCTTCCGCGAGGCCCACGGTATCGTCGGCTCATTGGTTGCCCACTGTGAGAAACAGGGCGCGAAGCTGGCGGAGCTGACCCTCGATGAGTTCAAGCAGCATTTCCCCGCCACAGAGCCTGACGTATATGAAAGTCTCGGCGCCGCAAACCTGGTCAATAAGTATGTTACCGAGGGCGGCGCCGGGCCAAGGCAGGCAAAACGCCAGCTTGCATATTGGACGGATGAGCTTGCAAAGCGATGAGCCCCACTGAGGACGAGATAACCGAGTGGTTTGCCCGCCAGAGAAAATTGAGCCTTCCCGATTTTCCAATCGGCATCGGCGATGATATGGCTGAGATTTGCCTGGCCGAAGGCGTGTCCGTTCTCGTGACCACCGATATGCTCCTCGACGGTGTGCATTTCGACCTCAGAAAAGTTGCCCTCGAGCAGGTTGGGTATAAGGCAATGGCGGCCAGTCTCAGCGATTGTGCGGCAATGGCCACCGTGCCCGTTGCGGCGGTCGTTTCCGTAGCCCTGCCCGCCGGCTTCGGCGAAAATGAATTGAAGAGGCTTCACTCCGGAATTGCTTCTGCCGCTGACGCATTCAACTGCCCACTTGTGGGCGGCGATATCACGAGCTGGCACGCCAACGCGCCTTTTGCCATAACTGTGACCATGCTCAGCCGTACCACAGGAAGCGAGCCCATAACACGCGCCGGCGCGAAAGTCGGCGACGCTGTCTGTGTGACGGGGTCTCTGGGCGCAGCGATTGCCGCCAAACATCTGCAATTTGTCCCTCGCGTCAAAGAGGCGATTCGAATTGCACAAATGGTGACGGTCAATTCGATGATTGACATAAGCGACGGTCTCAGCAGCGATCTCAACAGAATCTGCCGCCAAAGCAAAGTGGGCGCGGTAATCGACGCAGAGCGAATTCCTATATCGGATGAAGCCCAAAAAAGTCACGACCCTCTGAGTAGCGCCCTGAACGACGGAGAAGATTTTGAGCTGCTTTTTACACTTGCGGCAAGTGACTGTCACAAGTTGCTTGAACGTTGGGACCAGCCGCCAGCCATCACACAAATCGGCACAATCACCGCCGCCGGCAAGGTGCAGATCAGGATGCGCGATGGTCGAATCGCCGACCTGGAGCCAAGAGGATACGAACACCTCAAATAATCGATACCTCAATATGGACTATGACTTCACTTCCAATTCACCCGAGCAAACGATAGAAATCGGCCGAAAGATCGGTTCGCAACTAAAAGGAGCAGAGGTCCTCGCGATCTGCGGACCATTGGGCAGCGGCAAAACACATCTGATTAAGGGTATTGCCGCTGGGGCCGGCGCTGCCGACGCCAGGCAGGTCAACAGTCCCACGTTTGTTATCGTCAACGAGTATGCCGGACGACTGGATATCTACCACATCGATGCATACCGCCTCGATTCGGTCGAACAGTTTGAAATGCTGGGCTTCGATGATTTCTGTTATCCACGCTCGGTCGTTCTGATCGAATGGGGCGACAAGGTTGAGTCGGCCCTTCGGGGATTGCAGTATATCAGGCTGAGCCTTTCACGCGTCGGTCGAACACGAAGGGCCATTCATATCGAGAACGCACCTTCGTATATCAACCTCTGAACGCGCGCGGCGTTTTTTCTGCGTTCCCTCTCGCCGAACTAACCTACCGCTGCGAAGTTCCTTGAATAATCACACCCGCTTCTTATTCGTACGCGGAAAAGTCGCACTTTTCTATTGGAAACGGCACTGGTAGTCTGTCAGGATTGAATTTGTACGTTGTCGTTCCCATGGTTGCGTGGCAGCCTCAAGGCTTATCCCTATCCGCGTGGCAGCCTCAAAGCTACTCTCCCACCCGGGTGGCAGCCTCAAAGCCGAAGGCTTTGGGGATGGCTCAGGTTGTTGGGAAGCTATCAAAACCTATCGGTATTGGACCCTACCTGATATTCTGCCAATCAGCAGCACTGGAATAGCACCATTGATCCGCTGTTTCAACCAGGCCCCTGCGCACCGGATTGTTATGGATGTAATGAACTGAATCGATAATAGTCTGAGTCTTTGTTATGTTACGATCGTAACCGCCACCTTTCTGCCAGAAGCGATAAGGGCTATGTGTCTGAGAGGTTGCCAAAGATTTTAGGCCGCCTGGATTATTGTTCTTAAGATAGTTTATCACCTTACGTGATACAGGCTGCTTTATTGAAAGCAAGATATCCGAGATAGAATATCGCAGCTTTTTGGGAAATATCAGCAAATGCACATGGTCGGGCATAAAGACATAAGCCCACAAGTCAAAGTCATGTTTTTCCCGGCTGGAAATGATGGACTCCGCCAGATACCTACAGACTCTTTCTGCCAAAAGGAGCGGCTTATTATGGTAGCAGCCGAATGTTAATTCGTGGGCATCCCCTTCGATATCATATCGACGGCAGCGCTTTGTATATACTTTGCCGTTTAGCATCAGAGCATTATATACTATTTAGCGTTGAATAGGCCATCCCCAAGCTGCGCTTGAGGATGCCACCCATCATTAGCGTGTGACCTCCTTCTTGCCATCCTGCTTTTGAAAACTATCCTCAAGCTGCGATTGGGGATGCCACCCATCATCAAGCCTATGACCATCCGGGTGGCAGCCTCAAAGCCGAAGGCTTTGGGGATGGTGAATACCGAACGGTCCACCAGGCCTTTTGCCAAACAACCCATTTTGCACCGCCCACTTTATTTCCTATATTTTTAAGTGGACGCTTGTACTGGTGCTCCGGCGGCGGCGTTTGGCCTGCTTTTCGGACCTACGCTTCTAAAGGGTCTTCAATGCTCAGGCGTCCCGAACAGATTTTTGAAGTATTCTTAAGAATTCTTAGTTCTTTGTGAAGTGGAGGTCATCGAACGAATCGGGACAGTTAAGTCGTGCCTAAATCAGGACGATAGCTTGAGTTGAAACCGAATTGTTTATCGAACAAGCAGAACAACAACAAATTATTTAAGGGGTGATTGAAATGAGAGCGAAAAGTGGGTTTACATTAGTGGAAATTCTGATAGTGGTGGTCATTCTTGGCATTCTTGCTGCCATCGTGATTCCGCAGTTTACCGATGCCAGCACGGAGGCCAAACTTTCCAGCCTGTGCAGCGACCTCCAAACGCTGCGCTCGCAGATTGAGCTTTACAAGATTCAGCACAATGATTTTCCTCCGAGTCTGGCAAACTTCGTCGCCCAGATGACAGCCAAGACCGATATCTATGGCGCTGCTGGCACCGACTACGGGCCGTATCTGAGGAAAATCCCGATGAATCCTTTCAACGACATGGACGGCATCGATGCCTCTGGAACCATTGGTGACGACGGAGGCGGCTGGGAATACGACAGCAACGGTGAAATTCATGCCGACGATAGTTGGGATGAGGACGGCGTCGCTGGCTTCGATCACGCCAACCTCTAAGATGCTGATCGGGTTGACCGTGTGGCGGGTGTTCACACGGAACGCTACCGGCGCAAGCTGAAAAGTGAAAAATACTGCTAAACCGGCTGACCGTGCTGAGGCAGTTGCCGACAGCAGGTCAGCCTTTTTAATGTAATACAATAACAGAATGAGGGACCACGTGCAATGCCCAGAACCAAGGCCTTTACTCTTGTTGAGATTCTGATTGTTGTCGTGCTGCTGGCGCTGCTGGCGGTAATTGCCGTTGCCGCCGTTGAAAAGACTACGACCGCCGCAAAAGAAAGCGCCCTTGCACACGACCTGCAAATGCTCCGAAGGTACATCCTCGTTTATGAAAGCCAGCACTTGGAGGTCGCGCCGGGATACCCGAACGGACAGACCGATCAGCAGCCCGCCGAGCAGGCCTTTGTCGACCAGATCACGACCGCAAGCGACAAGAGGGGACAGACCGCTCCGAGAGGTACGCCCGGTTTCAATTTGGGACCTTACCTGCAGAGGATGCCCGAAAATCCTTTCAACAACAAGAGCACGGTCCAGATGCTCGCTGATGGCGACCAGTTCCCTGCTGATGCCGACAACACCCATGCCTGGATATACAAGGCCGCCGCTTCCGAAATAAGGGCCGACACCACAGGCGCCGATGAGAGTGGAAAACGATACTATGACTATTGATCGCCGCACACATTGCACCTGGAAGCATCGGGGCTTTACCCTGACCGAAGCTATGATTGCAGTGGTCGTCTTGAGCATTGCCGCGGCCGGAGTGCTCCTGCCTTTTACCAGCGGAGCCGCCGTTCGCGCCGAAGGACTCCGACAGACTCTCGCTGCTGAACTGGCGGGCGACATGATGGAGCAGATTGTAAAGACGCCCTTTGCCGAAATAGTGAGCAGCTATGACGGATATGCCGAGCCGAAGGGTCTGGTAAAAGATGCTGGCGGAGTCGTCTTTGCCGACCCGCGTTACGCTAACTTCAGCAGAGACGTGAGCTGTGAGTATGTCTACGTGCCGCAGGAAAGCGGAACGGCCGAGCCAAAGTTTATTCGCGCCGCGGTCCGAGTCTATTACAGCGGCCGACAAGTTGTAATCATTAACCGGCTCATAACCAAATAAATTTCAGCCGGAGGTAAGCGCAAAATGGTAAATGGTAACTATCTGCTGCCACGCCGCGTTCGAAGGGGCCTGACGTTGGTTGAGCTGCTGGTCGCGTTGATTGTCAGCAGCATCGTTTTGACCGCCGCCGCAACCCTCGCTTACGCCGTGGGCGCCGCAAATGACGCAACCGACGATACCGCCCGAAAGCAGGCCCAGGTCCGCGCGGCGACCCTCAGAATTTCCGAGCTGATAAGATACTCCAGGATGATATGCGCCGCGCCCGGCAACGATTTGGCGATTTGGCGGGCCGATGACGATAAAGATGGAATGATTGACCCGACGGAGCTGGTGTATTTGGAGGCCGGACAATTGAGGGACCGCCTGCAGCTGCTGCAATTCTCCTGGACGATGAGTTGGGACCTGACGCTCGGCGAACTGGCCGACACCAATACAAAAGAGGCTCTGATGCTTGCCTGCACCACCACGTGTATTCCGCTGATGCCGCAATGCAGCAACGTGCAGTTCAGCGGCCTGCAGGATGTTGTACCCCAAACAAGGTCTGTTACTGTTTCTTTTGACCTCGAAGAGAACAATGTGCTTAATCACTATCAGATAAATGCTTCTCTGCGATGCCGCGCGGAGAATTTGCTGAACGATACAGGCGATTCTATTGTGAGTGATGATGATTAGAGAGATACTTATCGGTTTTAGGGTGGTTGGCTGCACTGACCTGCACATGTTCGGCGGCGCCCAAAGAGGCTGTCGGGCACGAAAGGGGGCGGCTTTGCTCGTCGTCCTCTTGATAGTAATGGCCGTTACGGTCATCTCCCTCGGCTTTCTCTCTCGCAGCGACGTAGAGCTCGCCTGTGGCGGCAATATGGCCCTGCGGACCAAAACCGACTATTTGGCAGAGTCGGGTCTCGAGCATGCAAAAGGCCTGATACTCAATCCTCAGGATGTTGATTCTGAGTATTGGACCGGCGCCGTGAGGCAGCAGCTCGTGGCCGGCAGCGCCGATTATTACGACGTTCAGGTGCTGAAGCTCGCCGAATGCAACTACCAGATAACATGTGATGCCTACCATGAAAGCAACGCCGAGCAGATCGGGTTCAGCAGCCTGCTGGCCGAGCTTCGCCTCGACCCCTCCATTGCCTTCTGGACCGAAAACAACGCGACGATTTGGCCGCGGGTCACGATAGCCGGAGACGTATTTTGCAGCGGCGTCTTGACCAACAACGGCGCCGTCAATGGCGACGCATTTGTCGCCGCCCTCAACGGAACGGTTCAAGGCCGGCAAAAGGCCGTTGGAGATATGTCCCTTCAGTGGCCCCAGACCACGCTGGCCGACTTCACCTCGCGTTACTCTGTCCAGCCCATAGCCGCCGACTTGTCCGACGTGACCTTCGGTCCTTATAGTCCCGTGCGAGTGTGTTATCGCGGACTCGGTGACGTGGTGCTCGCCGGCAACGTACAGGTCAACGGCATGCTTGCCGTTGACGGCAGCTTGACCGTTCGAGAAGGCGGAAATGTCGTCCGCGCAGCAAAGAATCTGCCTGCACTTCTCGTGACCGGAAACCTCATCATAGAAAATGGCTCTGCTCTGGACATCCGGGGACTTGTCCTCGTTGAGGGACAAGTGCAAATCAGCGCCGGCGTCGCCGACGTTAACGTAACCGGCGCGCTGTTTACAAAAGGCGGCCTCCTCGAGACGACAGCCGACTCGTCAGGTAATGATAATATCGGTTTGATTTATAACAGCCCCACCTGGAGACCGGCAGGCGGACAGGTCGATGGAGCCCTCGAATTTGACGGCGCTGACGATTACGTACGCACTCAGGACGACTCGAGCAGCCTCCAGCTTACCGGCGATTACACCCTGGCCGTTTGGGTCAAAGCCAATGCGACCCAGCAGGATTGGGCAGGCATATTTTCAAAACGCAGCCCGGACGGCTCGGCTAATCACTGGGGACTTCGGTTTGATGACGCCAGTCCGAAAAAGCTCCTTGTCTGTCACCCCGCCTCCTATTGGTATACCGGAATCACCCTTAGTGACATCGCCGGAGCCTGGCATCATCTGAGGGTCGTCCGCAAAGGACAGCTGATGACCGCTTACCTCGACGGCAGCCAGGTGCGCAGCAATACGTGGAATGAGAATCCCGGCGGCGGAGACGGGCATTTGGACATCGCCGCCGACAGAACCGATTCATCTGCACGTTTTTACAGGGGCCTGATTGATGACCTCTGCGTCTATGACTGCGCACCAGATGCCAATCAGGTCTATCCGCAGGTGGACCCGATTGGTCACTGGAAGCTGGATGAACAAACCGGCGGAAGTATCAGCATTGTAGCCGCGCCCGCGAAGGCGGCAATTGTCGTTTGGCCTGCGGGCGACGCAGAAAACTGGACTCCGGCCGTTGGTGCGTTTTTTAGAAGTATTAAGAGAAATTGAAGACTGCTTATGGGATTTGGTGACAGGTCGTGAGGGTGATTTGCTTATCGGCCTCTTTGGAACTATGAAAAATAAAAATCCAGAGTAGTCTTGCCATATCCGTCGCATGTCCAACCCCTCTCAGAGCATGGCGACCGTTTAATGCTTGCTGTCGTATGTCTTGACGATTGTACCGGTTCTGTTGGCCTTGACGGTGGAACGTATGGGATTTGACATTTGTATCGCTCGTGGTTGCTTTGAAACGGCGCCCGGCAGGCCGAATCGCCGGATGCCGTTGTATCATCTGAGAGAGCTTGTACGCACACAGCGTCTTGCTTTGGTGTGGCAACCGGCCACGGCGCGGTAAAGACACGCGGCTAAGGGGACGAAGAAAGAATTGACGTGTTGGCATGATACAGGTCAGGACGGCTATTAAGGGTTTGTCACTATGAGAGGATTACGATATTTGCTGACAAGGACTTTTTCGGCTTGGCGGAGCCGCAGGCGGCTGCTGTTTCAGATGCCGCGGGCCTTTACCCTGGTCGAGATCATCATCGTGGTCGTAATAATCGCCATTGCGGCCATGGTGGCCATACCGTTGGTCGGTTCAGCCGCCGGAATCCAGATTCGATCGGCCGCCAATATGATCGCCGCCGACCTCGAATATGCCAAAAGCCTCGCAATCAGCAAGGGCCAAAATTTCTCCGTCGTTTTCGATAAGAACACCGACTCTTACAGAATAGAGGACAAGGACGGCAACGTGGTGCCCCACCCCGTCAAAAAGGGATTCGATTACATCATAGACTTGCGAAAGCACCTGGACAAGGTTGATATTGTTGACGTCAGTTTCGATGCCACCAGCGAAATTAAGTTTGATTATCTCGGAAGTCCCTACAACGGCAACGGCAATCCGCTCGCTAACGGCCTGGTCAGCCTCCAGGCAGACGCAAGCACGGCTGCCGTCAGTGTCGAACCCGTTACAGGATTCATCTCTGTCAGTAACTGATTGATAACGATAACAGAGGGTTTGATGATAAGTTGGCCATTGAAAACTCGAAATCCGCGGCCCATAGGCCTGGACATCGGTCATGATTCTATCAAGATGATCCAGCTCTCCGCAAACGCCGGACACATCAGCGTCCTGGCCGCAGCCAGGATTCCCATTGATCCGAACATAGACGGCGATGCCGAAAGGAGGAGCTGCGTTGTTTCAGCCATAAAGCAGATGCTCGCACAGGGCAGGTTCCACGCAAGAGAGGTCGTCTCCTGTCTGCCTAACGAGAAACTGAAAATAACGAGTGTAAGACTGACTGAAACAGAACCCGACCAGATCGAGCAGGCGTTGAGTAAAGAAGTCGCGCAGCGATTTGGATTAGACCCGCAGAAGGACGCTGTCAACTATATGCTGGCTGGTAATGTCCGTCAGGGTGATGAGATCAAGAATGAGTTGATACTGCTTGCGGCCGATTCCGAATCCGTCAGAGCCCACATTGAGTTGCTCGAGGAGGCCGGCCTCCAGCCCGTAGGGATAGATACCCTTCCCTGTGCGCTATTTCGAAGCTTCCAGAGGTCCCTGCAACGCCAGGAGGACCAGCAGCAGACCGCAGTTTTCGTCGATATAGGAGGCCGATTCACTACCGTTGTGTTTGGACGCGGCCAGGAAATCACCTTTATAAAACAAATACCCACCGCAGGCCGCGACTTCGACAAGGAAATTGCCGCGAAATTGGGAGTCACCCCCAAAGAGGCCGCAGTCCTTCGCGCCAAACTCAGGACCGAGCGCTCGGACAAGGGCGACTTCGGATTGGCGGAAATGACGCCCCCTCAAACCTCAGACCCACCCGCTCAGGACCGGCAGTCCGAAAACCCCCGGGACCGCGATGTGCTCGATCCGTCCACCAGACAGCTTATGGTTGATGCAATCAGCGCCGTCTCTGAAAGGCTCGCCGCCGAAATCTCTCTCTGCTTTAGATATTATACCGTCACTTTTCGAGGGAAGAGGGTGCAGCGAGCGGCCTTCAGCGGGGGCGAGGCATACGAAAAAATCTTACTGAATGTCTTGAGGCGGCAACTGGCGGTTGAGGTCGTTGTGGCCCAGCCTTTGCGAGGCTTCGATATGACAAATTTGGAATTTGACAGTGACAAACGAGGTGTCCTGTGCGAGTGGGCCGTAGCTGTCGGCCTCGCTCTTAAGGGTTGGAACGGACAGCCAAAACGCTCAGAGGCCTGTAAATCCTATGAAAGAAATTGATTTTCTTCCAGACTGGTACAAGTCCGGCAGACGACAGCGGATTAGCTATCGAACGCAATACGTCGTCCTGGCCGGCATATTCGTCGTGATGCTGGTGTGGAACTTCGTTGTCGGGCAATCCGTTTCCAAAGCCACCGCGGAGCTTACTGACAGTGCCCTCAATCGGGCGCAGGGTCAAAACACCCCGCAGGAATTCTCCAACGTCCACAGCGAGCTGATAGAGCTCTCTAAAAGAGCCAGGTCCATGGATGCAATTGATTGCAAAATCGATGTGGCGAGCGTTGTCGGCGAGCTGAGTTTTCTCATCACTGAAAAGGTTGTTGTAAGCAAAATAGTGTTCTCGGCGGAGAAATTAGAAAACGAAAAACCAGCAGCATCGAAAGCTGAATCAGCCGTCAGAACCACCGGCCGAAAGCAGCCGATTCCTCTTGGCAGCGTCCGCTTCAGGCTGCTCATAAGCGGCGTAGCCTCCCAGGCCGGAGATGTTGCCGCCTTGATATGCAGCCTCGAGGAGTCCCCCTATTTCTGTCGGGTTACGCCGTCGTTTTCACGAAACAAAAAGATTACGCCTCCTGCGAGTCCTGGCGGCAAAGAGATCCAGGTCAGTGAGTTCGAAATAGTCTGTTACCTGGCAAACTACAGGGAATTCGTCCCTCATAACATAGCAAGGGGGCCTGTCTGATGATATTTCGAGAGAGACAACAACTGGCAATATGTGTCTTGGCCGGCGCCATGATAACCGGATTTCTCCTGGTGCGCTATCTGCCTTTGCGGCAAAAAATCCGCTCCGTCGAGCAGACCAGAACCGCCCAGACCGTTGCCGTCGCCACCGCCCTGGCCAAGAGCACGCAACTGCCCGCCTTCAAGAAACAGCGCGACGAGCTGAAATGTCTGGTCGGAGACTATGAGGCAAAAGTGCCGCGCGAAAGGGCCCTGGGATCCTTTCTCCAGCAGATAACACGTTTGATGAATGAGCATAATTTGAACGAGCAGTTGATACAGCCGGGTAAGGAGCTCTCGGATGACCAATTGACTTGCATTCCCGTGATTATGCAGTGCAAGGGCAGTCTCAGGCAGATGTTCGATTTCTTCAGGACTTTACAGGCGCTGGACAGGTTGGTCCGTATCGAGCACCTTGAGCTGTCGAATGCCGGCGACTTCAGCGGCGAAGTGAGCATGCGCGCCGACGTCGTGATCTATTATCGACCAGGCAGCGGCACCCAATGGGAAAAAACCAAAAGGGGAAAACGCGTATGATGAACCAGCACCCTAACAATAGAGATCGGGACCACAGCCGATTCTTGACTCACTTGGCTGTCGAAAAGAAAAAGGCAGCGGTGGCACTTGGTCTGATTGCGGTGATGGTGCTGATGTGGGTCAGGGTCATAAGCAGAAGAACACCCGATAGTGCTCAGGCGGCGCTCATGCAGGCAAAAGATACCACTGCCTCCGTCGCCGCTTCCCGGTCCAAATGGTCTTTTGTAGAGCTGCCGCAGGTCGAAGGCCGTAATGATACGCTTACCAGAGACTTTTTTGTTGCGAACGACTGGCGTAGTTTTGCCGGAAATACAGAAGGACAAATATCGGTTGCTAAAGAAGTTAGTGTTATGTCCCAAGGTGTAAGCGAAGAAGTAGTCAGGCGGGTTGCCGCACATCTGAAGCTGCAGGCAATATGGTCCGCCGAAAATCCCCAGGCTTTCATCAATGACAAGCTGCTGTCCGTGGGTGATAAACTGGTTGTAAAAGAAGGAGTCAATACTTTTGAGTGTGAAGTGGTTGAAATTGAAGAAAACAAGGTCACTATCAGGTTTGAAGAAGCGCGAATCACGTTGAAGCTCGCGCAGACGATGGAAGTATCCGATTAAGTGGAAGTGGGAGTCACGGCTCCGCTTGTGCATTATTCGGCACAGCGGATTTTTTTGAAAGAAAGGAGCTTGATTATGAATCCGAACAAAAATCTGAATCCAAAAGCCAAGATCGTAAAAGCCTTCTTGGTATGGGGCTTTGCGCTCGTTGCGCTCGGCGCCGTTGCCGCCGGCGACGTTGGTACCGAGGCGGTGGCTGCCGCATCCGACGAAGCTGTTGGGACCGTGAGCGCCGCCGAGCAGAGTCTCTCCGACATGAGCGTACAGACCATTGCCTTCCAGAAGGACATGAGAATTCGCGAAGCGCTCACCGTACTGTCTGAGAGGTATCAGAGGAATATCGTCCCGTCGCAGGGCGTGGAGGGTGTGCTGCCTTTCACGAAGCTCTTTGATGTGACGTTTGACGAGGCGATAACCGCCATCCTCGGCCCGAATTTCAAGTACGAGCAGGAGGGGCAGTTGATTAAGGTCTACACCAAGGACGAATACAAGAAGATCAAAACGGACGTTGACCGCAGGGTATATAGGGTATTCACACTCTATTACATCACGGCCGACGAGGCGGTAAAGCTGCTTGGGCCGGTCCTGAGCGAGGTCGCTAAGGTCCAGTCCAGTGCTCCTGCGGAAAAGGAGATATCCGGCGGCAGTTCAACCGGCTCCGGCGGCAGTTCAACTGGCTCCGGAGGAGGTTCCATCGGTTCGGGCGGCGGCGGCGACAGTATGGCGCTGCCAGATACCGTTGTCGTCTATGATTTTCCTGAGAATATCGCAAAGGCAGAAGAAGTCCTGAAATCCCTCGATAGGAGACCCAAGCAGGTCTTGGTCGAGGCCACCATTCTCAGTGCCCTTCTGACAGAGGGAATGGAGCTTGGCGTTGACTGGAACTTCATGGCCGGCTTCTCACTCGACGGCACCTCCGGCACCCAGGATATCGTCTCCGGCGGCACCATAAGCAGAGGGACAACAGCTTCAAGCCCCATCGCCGACATCAAGACCGGTGCCGGTACACCAATTGAGACCGCACGGTTTGCCACCGCCGGAGGTCCGGGCCTTAGAGTCGGAATCAGCGCAGGAGACTTCAGAATGTTCATTAGCGCCCTCGAAACCGTAACCGACACCACGATTCTTGCAAACCCGAAGGTCCTCGCTGTTAACAAGCAGGAAGGTTCGGTGCTCATCGGTACAAACCTTGGCTACCGAAGCAGCACCACAATTAGTAGCGGGGGCGTCGCTACCGAGGGCGAAGTGAAGTTTCTGCAGACCGGTACACAGTTGGTCTTCCGACCCTACATTGGCGACGATGGTTACATCCGGATGGATATTTATCCGAAGGATAGTTCAGCCTCTCTCAATGAGGACGGAGTTCCGACCGAACAGACGACACAGTTGAAGACTAACATCGTTGTAAAAGACGGCGAGACTATCGTCATTGGCGGTCTCTTCAGAGACGTCGTGACCACGACTCGCAATCAGGTCCCGCTGCTCGGCGATATACCCATTGTCGGTGCTCTCTTCAGGGGTACTACCGACAGCACACGCCGTGAGGAAGTGATAATCCTGCTCACACCTCACATTATCGCCGGCGCCGGCGACACCCAAGGCGAGGCCAGGCTGGCTGACGTTGAGCGCAAACGCTATGGCGCCCGTATGGGCCTGCAGGGTATAACCAGAGCAAAGCTCGCCGAGGACCATTATGTAAAGGCTGTTCAGTACTATGCTGACGGCAACAGCGTTGAAGCGCTTTCAGAGCTCGATAGCGCCCTTGATTTGCGCCCGACCTATCTCGAAGCGCTGCGCCTCAAAGAGAAAATCATCGGTGAGGCATCACCCGATGATGCGAAGAGAATTCAGCGGATTATGCTGGGGGTTATTGATCGCGAGGAAGCGCCTAATTGGCGCAGGCGGTAAAACGCATAGTTCCTCAAACGAATGGGGTTCCCAGACCTGCACGGTCTGGGAGCCCCCGTAATTAACCAACAAACAAAAAGGATTTGCTGGATAGTCCCGATCGGGGGTGACTTTCGTGTCAATGAGAACCATGCGATATATAGGCGGTCTTATTAGCTTTTTGTGGACAGCCACACTGCTGTTGGCTCCGGTTGTGCCGGTTCTGTGCTCAGGCTGCCAGCCGCCCGCACAAGGCAGAAAGGCGGCTAAGGAAAGATGGGATAAGGCTTCGGCACAAATCAGGCTCACACTCGCCGAGCAATTATACGACAGCGGCAAGTACGAACAGGCCGAAAGGACCGTTCGCCAGTGCCTCATCGCAGACCCCCGGATGCCGCATGCACATCTGCTCCTTGGTAAGTTGCTGTTGGCCAGGGGTGGCGTCGACCAGGCCGTAAGCGAATTTCAGCGGGCCGTCGAGATAAACGCCGAATTGGACGAGGGATGGTATTGGCTGGGCGTCTCTGCCCAGCAGCAGCGGGACCAAACCAAGGCCTATGAATGCTATGAGAAGGCAATGTCACTTAACCCCACGAGTGTGGATTACGTGCTCGCTGCCGCCGAGATGCACGTCGCTCAGGGGAACAGTGAACGGGCGGCCGCGCTCTTGAACGAAAAGATGGCGGCCATCCCCGATGATATTTCACTGAAGGTTGCGGCGGCAGACCTGATGTGCCGCCTCGGAAAAGACGACCGAGCCATTGAGCTTTATGAGCAGGCAATACTCATGACCAGTGACAATGCCGATATTGCTGAAGCCCTCGGCTATTGCTACATGTTCGCCGCCAAATGGAAACAGGCCGCTGACATCTTCCACCAGCTCGTCCGCCAATGCCAACAGGACCAGCAAAAGAAGCTGTACCTCGAGGTTGCCGCTATGTGCAGCATGAATTGCGCCCAATATGACAAGGCCGTTAGCTGCTACCGAGAGCTGGGAATAGAGGACCAGAATGACGCAGGGATTTGGCGAAAAATGGGTCAGGCCGCCTTGGGCGCGGGTATGGCTGACAGGGCCTTGAGGTGCGGCCGAGAGGTGCTCGCTTTACGCCCCGGCGATGCGGACGCAATTCGACTGATAGGGTGTGCCCAGTACGCCGCCGGCGATTTTGCGGCGGCAGCCGGGACCTTTGAGAAGATTACTCTAAATCATAGTAGTGGTGCATTCGCCTGGTTTATGAGGGCCAGATGTTATGAGCGCTTGGGCCAAACCGACAAGGCCGAGCAGGCATACAAAACGGCGCTGGAAATGGACCCTCAAAGTGAATTTGCTGATTTTCTGGCAAAAAGCGAAGGGCCAAAAGGGTAAGGCATGCTTGGTCAAATGGGACGCATAATGTCATCTTCTGTTCAATTGCTGACATGCAAAAAAAAGTATAGGGAGTTGTCATTTTGAAACCGGCGAGAAACTTATCTGTGGCATTTATTCTTATCGCGGCAGGCTGTTTGCTTTTGGTGGGCCTGGCACAGTGGTCGGATTCTGGCATCGGAGTGGGTGGGGTTTTTGCCGGTCACACTAAAAGCGGGATACTTGTTTTGGTCTCCCGTTTGATTGGGGCTATGGGCGTGATTTGGCTCGGCTGGTTCGCTCTTAACTTGGCCGCAGCCATCATGTCCATAGCCGCACAGCTTCAGCCGGACAATGAGCATCACAGCAAAGCAAGCCCAAACGTCGCACAGACCTTTACCATCCGTGCCTTTCGCTTCGGATCCGTCATCAACAAGCTGACAGCGGCGATTAGCGGACGCCTTAGCGCTTACTCCGACCGTATCGCGGACCTCGAGACGCAAATCGAGCACCTCCAAATCCAAATACAGCTTTCAAAAAGCCAAAAACGCAACATTGAAGCGATTATTTACAGCATTCGCGACGCCGTTATTGTTACAGATGAGTCTGGCAGGTTGCTAATGGCTAATGAGGCGGCAGGCCGACTTTTCGGTTTTGATTATCGGGACTCGCAGCACAAACCTGTCGCCGACCTCGTGGGCGAAAGCAAACGCGAATTTGCAGATCTGCTCAGCCGCGTCGCGCAGACAAAAGGAAAAGTGAAGAGACGCCAAATTGACTTTCTCGAAGCAGAAAAGCCAAAGAGTTTCGATTGCATCATCTCATGTGTTCATGACGGGAACGAGCAGGTTTGCGGCGTCGTCGCCGTACTCCATGATGTTACACGAGAAAAAGAAATTGCTCAGATGAAAAATGATTTTGTCAGTCACGTTTCCCACGAATTAAAAACCCCCCTCGCTTCCATTACAGCCTACGCCGAAATGCTTTGCGAGGGTGAGGCCCAGGACGAACAAACCAGAAAAGAGTTCTATTCGGTGATTCACGACCAGGCGGACAGATTGAATCGCCTGATTGAGGACATCCTCAACGTGTCCCGCATCGAGTCCGGTCTGATAAAGGTCGAAAAAAAACCCGTCAGCTTGACAATGCTGATGCAAGAGCAGTTGCGCATGATAAAAGGCTATGCCGAGGAAAAGAACATCGAGGTTATCAGTCAAAAACCAATCGTTTTCGACAGGGTAGCCGTCGACAAGGATATGATGTCGCAGGTTATAGTCAATTTGTTGAGTAATGCCATCAAGTATACTCCTTCCGGGGGTTCGGTGAGAATTGAAAGCGAGGTCGACGAGCTGGCAAGGGTGGCACGCGTTAGAGTCACAGATACCGGCGTTGGAATCCCCGAAGACGAAATCGAGCGGGTGTTTGATAAGTTCTATCGGGTGCAGGCCAACAAAAATCAGGCGAAAGGTACCGGCTTGGGACTTAACCTTGTCAAGCAGATAGTCGAAAAGGTTCATAGTGGCCGCGTGTTTGTAACCAGCAAACCAGGGGTGGGAAGCACCTTCGGCTTCGAGCTGCCACTCGCGACCGCCGAAGCACTAGAGACGGTTTGATGACCGTGCTACGATTGTACGCAAAATTGGTGATGAATTGTGAATAATGTGAGCTTTAGGCTTGGAGGAGGCAAGGCAATGACTGGAAAAAAAGTTTTGGTTGTGGATGACGAGATACATATAGTCCACGTTGTCGCGGTAAAACTCCGCAACAACGGCTACGAGGTTCTAACAGCGGCCAACGGCGCAGAGGCTTATACCCTCACTTGCGATGAGAAGCCGGATATCATCGTCACAGATTATCAAATGCCGCTGATGACCGGACTCCAGCTCGTACAGAAGATTCGAGAGAACGACGCGATTAGTGATATTCCGGTAATTCTGTTGACCGCGAGGAGTTTTGCTATTGAGGACGATCAGAGGCGCAACTTGCGCATCTCCGAGTGTCTCAGCAAGCCCTTCAGTCCGAAGGAGCTGCTCAGAGGCATAGAGGATGTATTGTATCGCCAGACCGTGACCCAAAGTTGATTACACATGCTGGGATTGAAAAACGATGTCAAATGCGACCACAAATACCGTAGGGTCGTCAGATGCTCAGAGACACTGCGCAAACGCCTTGGAAGCTCCGGAGTTGCGGCAGTTGAAAAAGCTTGCCGGCGCGGTGAACAAGCTCGGCCTTAATTTCGCAGCCTTTGGCGCAGATGGACAACCCGTCTTGGTATCCGAAGCCGGCGCCTTCCAAAGCGACCCTGAGCGCTTGGCGGAATATGGCTGCGCGGCTCTCCGGAAAGATAGTGACCAAGGCTGCCCTGAATCGGATGATTCCATATCGAGCTTTGGCGAGCCCGCTCGCGTATTGGCTGCCGTCTTGAACCTTGGCGGTCGCGCCGTGGCAGTCGCTCTGGTTGATTTGGGCCAGAGCCGCACAAACGTTGCTGATGCTGAAGGATTGAACCGCGATTCGGGCGCCGAATCCTCTCGAACGAATGTGGATTATGTCAGACAGATCCTTGCCATCTTTCAGGACGGGTTTGGGGCCGAGCGCAAAACAGAGGACCAGATTGAAAAGGTGAGCACCGAGCTGGCCCAAACCTACGAGGAATTGGTGCTGCTCCACAAGCTTAGCACCAATATGAAAGTTACCGAGTCGGATCTCAACTATCTCCAGATGGCCTGTGATAGCCTGACCGATATTGTCAGTGTTGAGGGCATTGCGGTGTTTCTTGAGAGACCTGTCGATGATGGAAAGCGGCTGGTATTGTGTGCCGGCTCCGGGCTGATTGACGTGGACGAGCACGCGACGGCAATCTTGCAGAGCCGGTTGGCAGACGAGATCGCCGCCGGAAAGGAAGCCTTGCTGGACAGCGAAGTAGACTCCCCCTTCAGATTCGAGTGGCCCCCCAACATACAAAACATCATTGCCGTGCCGCTGTACGGAACCGACAGAGGGACCCCTCATCTTCCAGGCCAGGCACGTGCCGGTAACTTAATGATGGGTTTGATGGTTGCTGTAAACCGACTTGATAAGCCGGACTTCGACAGCACCGATATAAAACTCTTCAACTCTGTTGCCAACGGCTGCGCCGTCTTCGTCGAAAACGGCAGACTCTTCAGAGACCTCAAGGAGTTGTTCATTGGTTCACTAAAAGCGCTGACCAATAGCATAGACGCAAAAGACCAGTATACTCGAGGCCATTCGGAGAGGGTCGCCTTCATGTCGCGATGGATTGGCGAGAGGCTTGCTGAGCATCAGCCCCTCCAGGAGGAACAAATACACAAGTTCTATTTGGCAGGACTCCTGCATGATATCGGAAAGGTGGGCATCGCAGAGGCGGTATTACGCAAAAAGGGCAAGCTAACCGAGCAGGAGGTCAACCACATAAGAGCACATCCATCCATAGGGGCCGGCATTTTGGGTGAAATAAAACAAATGCGCGACATTGTGCCCGGCGTATTATGCCACCATGAGCGCGTGGATGGTAAAGGGTATCCGAACGGCCTGACCGGAGACCAGATACCGCTTGTTGGAAAGATTGTCGGGCTTGCCGATGGGTTCGACGCCATGACCTCAAAAAGAATCTACCGCGACGCCATGACCGTTGAGCAGGCCCTCACCGAGATAGAGAAACAATTGGGCTCCCAGTTTGATGAGCGAGTCGGGAGGATATTTATTAACAGCAACGTATACCAGCTCTGGGACATTGTACAGGACGGGTTTACGGAAGTCCATGAAAAGGGAGATTTCTCCGAATACGGTACAATTGCTGTGGGGACACTCGTAAGATGAGAATAAAAACACAAGATTACACCGATGTCACTGTCATCCAGCTCCAGGGCGAGCTGGAAAGTGATTTCGCCGAACTCTTAAAAAAAACAATTACAAATGTAGTCGCGCGATGCAAAGCAGGCATGGTCCTCGATATGAGTGAGGTGGGGTTCATTGACAGCAGGGGACTCGAACAACTGTTGTGGTCGAGGGACTACTGTAGTGAAAATGGGTGTGAATTGAGATTGGCGGGTCTTGACGAGAACTGTTCGAAAATTCTCGAGATTACCCGGCTCGACGGCCGGTTCGACTCCTATGCCGAACTAACCGAGGCCGTAAAGAGTTTCGCTTAGACAACGCGCCGCAGGCAAGACTTGACCCCGCGGCGCTCCAATCAGAAAGCAGAGGTCATGAGTCAGTCGGCAGTGGAAAACAAAATGCAGCTCGGACAGGTGTTGCTGGCCCGTGGTATTGTCACTGCAGAGCAGATTGACAAGGCTCTCGATGAACAGAAGGCCAAGGGCCACAACAAGCTGCTTGGCGAGCTTCTTGTTGAGATGGACTATTGCACCGAGAACCAGATAGCCTCCGCCCTCGCAGAGGCTTATGGTGTGCCTTACGCCCAAATCAGCCCCAAGGTATGCGATGCGACCGTGCTTGAAATTCTCCCAAGGGATTTTCTTGAAGAACGTGTCGCTCTGCCGCTCTTCAGGGTCTATGACGTCCTGACCGTCGCCGTCAGTGAGCCGACAAACGTCTTTCTGATAGATGAAATAGAGCGAATAAGCGGCTGCAAGGTCCAGGTGGTCTGTGCCACCGGCAAGGATATTAAAGCCACCCTCCAGACCTACCTGCCCGCCGCGAACGTCTTTGTAATTGATGATATTATCGATGACGAGGGCCTCGCTGACTTCACACTCATAGAAAACATTACACAGGATATTAGTAATCTTGAGGAAGTCGCCGGCCAGTCGCCTGTCGTCAAACTTGTCAACTATTTGCTCTACAATGCCGTCAGAGAAAATGCCAGCGATATTCACATCGAGCCCGACGACAAGAAACTCCGGGTCAGGTACCGAGTCGATGGCAGATTGTATGAGAAGATGTGTCCGCCCCACCAGATGCATTCTGCCATTGTTTCGCGCATGAAGATTATGGCCGACCTCGACATCGCTCAGCGACGACTCCCGCAGGACGGAGGAATTCACGTGTTGATGGAAGGCAGACCCGTCGACCTGCGAGTCTCCGTCATGCCCGGCAATTTCGGCGAAAAGGTCGTCATCAGAATCATCGATCCGCAAAAGGTCCTCTTCAATCTTGAGTCGCTTGGTTTTACATACGAAAACCTCCGTCTCTTCAGAGAGCTGATACAATCCCCCAACGGTGTGGTCCTCGTGACAGGACCGACCGGCTCGGGCAAGAATACCACCTTGTATGCCGCTCTGGTCGAATTGAACAGCGACCAGGTCAATATCTGTACCGTTGAGGACCCCGTGGAGTGCAATATAGCCGGCGTAAATCAGTTCCAGGTCAACGAGGGCGCCGGTTTTCAGTTCTCCACCGCGCTGAGGAGCCTGTTGAGACAGGACCCCGATATAATAATGGTGGGAGAAATCCGCGACCATGACACCGCCGGCATCGCAGTGCAAGCCGCCCTCACCGGCCATCTCGTTCTATCGACCTTGCACACCAACGATGCTGCTGGCGCAGTGACGCGCCTGTTGGATCTGGGCGTTGCACCTTATCTTGTCAGCGCCTCGTTGGTTGCCGTCTTGGCCCAGCGACTGGTCCGCAAGATTTGTCCCAACTGCAAGGCCGAGTACGAGCCGCCCGCCAGTATCAGAAAGGCCGTCGAAAGACTCGGCGGAACCGTAGAGAAATTTTACCGCGGCGTTGGTTGTAAAAAATGTCGAAATACCGGCTACGCAGGCCGAATCGCAATCCATGAGCTTTTCGTTCCCGACGAGGAAGTTGCAGAGATGATTAATGAGCGGACAAGCTTGAAAAAACTGCGAAAAAAGGCCCTCGAAAATGGCATGGTTCCCCTTACTTTGGATGGTGTTGAAAAGGTAAGGGCAGGGATCGTATCGATAGAAGAGATATTGAGAACCGTCCAGACAATTGACACGGCAGGGTCGGAGAGCTCATAAATGGCTGTAGTCGCGACAAAACCTCCTGATAGTGCTGATCTGAAAAAACAAGGGGACAAATTCGGGCCCTCGGGTCTGCCCTTTGATTCTCCAAACGCTTCTTATGAAAACCATGCCAAACCGAAAAAAGACCAATTTACGGACTCTCCGCGGCGCCCAGCCCAACCTTTGTACAGGGCAAAAGTAAGACAGAACGAGTTGATACTTTTTACAACGCAGCTTTCGGTAATGCTTGACAGCGGCGTGGTCCTCAGCGACGCCCTGGATGCCATCGCGGGGCAGGCGGAACACGGCTTTCTCAAGATGATTGTCGTGGACGTTGCTGAAACAGTCAAGAGCGGAGAGCCCTTCTCGAAGGCACTCAGTGCATACCCGAGGGTCTTCAACTCCATGTTTGTCAGCATGGTAAGGGCCTCCGAGGTCTCAGGAACCATGGCAGAAATGCTCAAGGTCCTCAGCGGATATCTCAACTTCGAATCAGAGACGCGAAAGCGCATCAAGGGCGCCCTGACATACCCCTTCATAATGGCCCTTATGGCCGTCGCCGCCACCGGCACGCTCATGTTCTTTGTCTTGCCCAGATTCATGAGAATTTACGAAGCAAAGGGCGCGGCCCTGCCGAAAATTACCCAGGTGCTCGTCGCCTTCAGCAGAATACTTGGCAATTTTGAGCTGATGACGGTTCTTCTTACGGTTCTCATTCTTGCCTCAATAGCGTTGTATTACTGGGCGGCAACCTCGGCCGGCAGACGCATCATAGACTATGCGAAGATTCATACACCAGTATTGGGCACAATGTTTATCGACACCATTGTCACGCGAAGCATGCGCATCATGGCGACCATGGTCGGCACCGGCGTTAATCTGCTCGATACGATAGAAGTCATTCAGGGCTCGTGCGAAAATCATTATTTTCAACAGCTTTGGATCGGCGTGGATGACAAGATTCGCAGCGGCTACCAACTGTCTGAGTCCATACTCCTTTCGCCGGGCAGCGAATTGATCGCGCCGGGCATTATCCAAATGCTTCGCGCCGGAGAAAAGAGCGGCAAGCTCGGCGACGTCAGTGATAAGGTCTCTCTGTTTTACGAAAAGAAGCTCGAATCTTCCATCAAAAACGTTATGGCCCTTATTGAGCCGTTGATGATAACAATCCTGGGCGCCATAATCGGAACCATTGCCATCGCGCTGCTCCTGCCCGTATTCAGAATCTCCAGCGTAATCGCACACTGACACACCTTCACCTTCCCGTCCCAAATCAGCGCCCCCTGTCATTGCGGGGCCCAAGTCTTGTCTGACTATGTGAAAAATTGGGCCGCGGCAATCTCTCTTTTGTCATTCCGCACTTGATGCGGAATCCACACTTTAAAATTCGACATTCCTTGTTCGATACCCGTCCTGAGCAGCGTCGAAGGGCCCGTCCTGAGCCCGTTCGGCAACGCTCAGGGTAGACGCCGGCCGAAGGATTGTATGTTTTGGGTTCGATCCGGCTTGGCGGTGGCAAGAGGGCTGGGCCGGGACAAATTGGGTTTGTTCCTGCTTCGCCAGAGGCTACGGCAGGATAAATTGGGTTTGTTTGGCACGAAAAGGGCAAAGGAATTAGCCAAGAATACCTTGGGTACAGGTAAACACGAATGGCCACCTATGAAGAGCTCAAAGTCAAGTAACAAAATTTCTTTTCCCTCATTTTTTTGTTTTGAGGGCATCCTTATCAGGCTATAGCCAGCTTCGATTTTATAGGCAATCACTCGTTATTATCTG
>DATKZT010000057.1:0-32088 GCA_035527845.1 Sedimentisphaerales bacterium
CGAATCTGGCAGATAGTCTTTGACGCGACAAGCTGACGTGCGTGCCGGAACTTTGTGGCGTTCACCCGCGGGAGAATCGCTTGGCCAGGCAGACGACGAACAGTGCCATCAGGCATCCGCCAGCGACGGCCTCCGCCATCGCCAGTTGGCGGTAGAATCCTTCGGGGGAGGGGTACAAGTCGCCGTAGCCGAGCGTGGTAAAGGTTATCGTGCTGAAGTACAGACCCTGCAGGAATAATTGCTCGGTGTGAAGCCCGTCCCGACATATTAGTGCGCCTGACGCCGAAAACAGAAGCGCGCAAAGGACGATAACAAATGCGCCGGCGACCAACACCCTGACTGGCCTTTCCCCATACCCGAAGAGCAGCCTGCCGAAGACAAGCTCCGGCAGCAATCGAACGCCTAATAGCAACCGGCCCAGCTTTTTCACTGCCGGCAGCGTATCGTAGCCGGGCCCTCGCAGCTTCTGCCAAAGCCCGGCACATCGCTCGTTGTAAAAGCATTCGCCGGCAAGGTGATAGTAACCGGCCTCCATCGCGGATTGTTTGACAAAGCGCCAGAAGCTCTCGTCGTCGCCATACTGTCGACGCGCGAAAACGATCGAATCGTACACGGGCACCGACCTGCTCGATGAATAGACGCCCCCGAAATCCGTTTCGCCCAAAAACCTGACGCCTGAGAAATTGCCGCCCTTTGCAAAGTGCGTATTTGCGAATCTGGCGGAGCTTTTGAACTCGGCGCTTCCGAGCAGGCAATAGCCGCTGAAAACGACGGTCCTGAACTTGGCGTCGCCGTTGAAACAGGCGCTCTTGAAAGTGACCACGCCGCTGAACGTGCAGCCGTCAAAGCCGGCCGTCCCGCAGAAGGTCGCGTTCCTGAACCGTGCCTGTGCCTTGAATACCGAGCTGTTGAAAATCACGTCTTTTTCAAAAACAATCGCAACGTTGTCCGGCTCTGCCCAGGAGCCTGAAAAGACAGCGTTTTCTTCGAACACGCATTTGTCGAAGACCACCGACTGGCCCAAAGTGACGGTCTTGCAGGAGTTGCTTTCCTTCAGCGCGAGCTTCTCGATGTTGAACTTCTCGGCGGGGTCAAAAAGGCGGTTCACATCGAGTACACCCGTAATGGTGCACTGGCTCAGTTGGATATCCTCTCCGTCGGCAAGAGCCTGAAGCAGCTCGCTGGCGGTTACACTCTGTTTTTCCCTCTGGAAAGCCATCGGCAAAAATTCACCTCTCGACCAAACCAGGGACTTCTTGTATCAAAGCCTCAACCAACAAAGACGCAGGGAATTATAGAGGATAAGAAAGAATTTGAAAAGCCCCATGCGAAAAACGAGACATATTTCTACTTGGGCATGCTCTCGGTGGTCATACGGACACTGTCGTCCTCAATCAGTTTGCCCGTGTTCTTGTCCCATCTTCGCGTGCGATAGTTCAGGCGATGATTGCCGTGGCAGTCGGTGCAATACTTTTTATCGGGGACCGTGCCTTCAAAGAAAGGTTCATGCTCCTTGGTGTTGATATTCTCTTTTGCATGGCACGCCATGCAGGAAGCGTTGATCTTTTCGAGGGGGTACATAATATCGGGCGGGGTGATATTATCTTCGTCGCCGCAGTGGGCGTCGGAGGCCCCGTGGCACTGCTCGCAGCCGATATTGGCTCGGGCATGCAGGACCGCCAGTTCCTCCTCCGCATAATTCATGTGGCAGACGTGGCACCGACTGTTATCAGCGACCGGACCCTCCGGAGGCGGAAGCTCCAATGTCGGCGGGCTTTCTTCCAGCAGCAGAGGTTTTTCGTCGGTCGTTTTGACTGTGATTGCCGCGGGAGGGTTCTGTTGGGTCCCGGTACCTTCCAGCGCCGTTGCAGCACCCTCATCAATGGGCGTATTTTTCCCCTCACTCTTTGGCTTACAACCAAACAGTGTCACAGTCGAAACCAAAACAAATAACAGCCAACAGTATCTCAACATGCGAAGCTTGTACTCCTTACTCGATTTGTACGCGTTGCTTTCGTTTGGGTACTTTATACATACTCCCAGTCTTTTAACCACTGGTAGTTGCCCGGCAGATTGGCCCAGGCTTGATCCATCGCGTTATTCAGCGTTTTGGCCTCGGCCAGGTCGAACTCTCGCCGCTCCATAATCGCCTTTGCCACATTGTCCACCTGCTGTGGACTGACCAGACCCGGAATCGGCACGATACGGGGATTATGAAGGATGTATCGGATGGCCAGCCTCGCAAGGCGGTCGTCCTCTTCGGCGTGAGGGTCGTCAGGTGCGCTGCTGCCCTTGAAGAGCGAATTGCTCGCGAATGGCTTGATGCCGAAGGCCCCGACGTCGCATTTCTTGAGAGCATCAAAAACGCCGTGCTTGGGCATGGCCTTGCTCTTGGCCGTGTAAGGAAAGACCACAACGTCAATCTGGGGGAAATATTCAATCATGAACTGTATCCAGCGCCGGTCGTGCGTTGAGAAACCGCCAAAGCGTGCCTTGCCCTGTTTCTTGGCCTTTTCCAGTGCTTCGACTATCTCACAGGAGGTATCGAATGAATGCCTTCCGCCCGGCTCCAGGCAGGTCATCCGCCACAGATCCGTATAATCCTGATTCGACTTTACGAGCAGTGAGTCCAGCCTCTCCATCAGCTTCTTGGCGGTGCGGAAGTCCGGATTGCGGACCTCTCCGCCGGACAGCGCCAGATACATCTTGTCCCGACGGCCATCCAGAGCCTTGCTGTAGGCGCAAACCTCAGGGACGCAGCAGGCATCGATGTAGTTTATCCCTACTTCGATGCATCGGCTCACTATATCGTGGCAGTTTTGCTCAAAGGTCTTGCCGGTGGCATCGAGTATCTTGTCCACTCGCTTCCAGTGTCCGCCCATGCAGACCGCCGAGACCATAAGCTCGGTTTTGCCCAGCCGGCGATATTCCATGTTCTGGTTGTAATTTAGGGGTTTGTTGACGCCAGGCGAGCCGCCGGCTATGGCTGTCAGCACCGCGGACGAGCCCAAACCCACCGCCAGGCCCGCTGCGGTCGCCGCCCCGCCTCGCATGAACTGCCGCCTCGTTATTGCTTTGTGTCGCACAGTCTTGGCTCCTTTATCAGTTTTTCGGATTTTACGACCGGCTGGAGTAAACGCGATGCTCGAGCGTCTGCCAACCCTTGGCATATCCTATCACGTTCTGCCGCCCTTCGTCAAGGCCTTTTCGTGGTTTAGGCCAGCTCCTGCCTTGCTCAGCAAAGCCCCTGTGGGTTCCTGCAGCTTAATTTTCACTACTCAAAGGCCACTGCCACACGTATAATCACTGCTATGGAGCGAGCTGTTTACAGGATAATCGACGCCAATTTCAACCGCGCCCGCGAGGCTATTCGCGTGATAGAGGAATTTTGCCGATTCGCTCTGAATTGCAGGCCGTTGACCGAGCGGGCCAAGCAGTTTCGCCACGAGCTATCGGCCGCCATCGGGAGGCTCGATGCCGACAAGCTCATTTCAAGTCGAGATACACCCGGTGACGTCGGCGTTGACGCCGCCGTCCAAAATCAGCTTCAGCGGGGGAATCTGCAGGATTGCCTCACCGCCGCGTGCAAACGTCTGCCCGAGGCATTACGCGCGCTGGCCGAGACCATTCAAACCATAGACCCGTCGATAGCGAGGCAAATCGAGAATCTGCGGTATGCAGCTTATACGCTCGAAAAAGACATTACCCTTTTCAGCAGCGCAGCCGAGAAATTCAAACGGGTCGGACTCTACGTCATAATCAGCAGCAACCTGCCGGCGGACGTCATCTCTCTGACACACCGCTGTATAGCCGGAGGCGCCGACTGCATCCAATTGCGGGCAAAGGACATCGAGGACGACAGGCTTTTCGCTCTGGCCGTCGAGTTTGCCGAGGTGTGTAAGGCCGGGGGCGTCCTGAGCATAATAAACGACCGGGCGGATATTGCAGTGGCTGCCGGCGCCGACGGCGTTCACCTCGGACAGAACGATTTGCCCATCGAGCAGGTTCGCAAGCTCCAGTTGACGCCGCTGATTATCGGCAGGAGCACACACTCGCTAAAGCAGTTGCAGACTGCCTGCAGCGAGCTGCCCACATACGTCAGCTTGGGGCCTGTCTTTCCCACCGCAACGAAGTCAACAGCCGAGGCCGTCGGACTGGACTACGTCAAACAAGGTGTTAAGATGCTTGCCGATACCGGTATCGGCCACGTCGCCATCGGCGGCATCACGCTGGATAACGTCGAAGACGTCTTGAATGCCGGCGCCAAAACCATCGCGGTCTGCTCGGCCGTCACGGAAGTGGCCGACCCTGCCGCCGCCTGCCGCGCACTAAAAGAAAGAATTGCCGCTCTCGGATAGCAATTGCATCATTCGCGGTTCTCGCGCCTCTCTCTTTCCTCTTCGGTCTTTAGCTCTTGCTCGAGCTTGCGCTCAGCAGCCGGCCGTGCCGCCAAAGAAACCAACTCAAGGTTCCAGATATTCATCCTCTACCTGGCCCGTCTCGACATTGGTATCTTTAATTAGCTGATTGGCCTTCGATATCAAATCAACCAGCTCTATGACGTCGGCGTCGCCCGGCCGCTGGTGGAGGAGAGACTGTGCGCGTGTGAGAGTATCACTTAGCTTCGCTCCTTTGGCCCAGTAGCTCTTGCGAAGGATTTCGGCGAATTCGGCGGCGACGGCAGCTAACCTAAAGTCGAAGGAAACGTTGGAATCGAAGCCGTCATAAACGAACTTGAAGACCGTGTCAGCAAAGTCTTGTGTCGATATGGACCTTTTGAATTCCGTTACTTCATCGGTGTCAGCATCTTTATAACGCACGTAGGTTGTCGCGGCGGTGCCCGTCTTGTCCGGCCACAACTTCAATTCATAGAGTGCCGTGACCGAATGGCCCGCGCCGACCTCGCCGCCGTCCTGTTTGTCGTCGCGAAACTTATCATCCGGCACATCGCGGTTCTCGTAGCCTATCAGGCGGTAGCTGCGGACAACCTCCGGATTGAATTCGACCTGTACCTTGACGTCTCTTGCGACAACCTGAAGTGTGCCGGTCAGGTTTTCCACGAAGATCCGTTTTGCCTCGACAAGAGTATCGACGTAGGCATAGTGTCCGTTGCCTTTGTCACCCAAAGTTTCCATCAGCACGTCGTTGTAATTGCCCATGCCGAAGCCTATGGTCGAAAGCGTAACGCCCTTGTCCGCCTTTGCCTTTATGACCTTTAAGATGTCATCGGCCCCGGTCTGCCCGACGTTGGCCACGCCGTCCGAACATAGTATGACGCGGTTGATATAGCCTTTTCGGTATGCGCTGTCGGCCATCTCATAACCGATGCGGATTCCATCTTCGGCGTATGTCGAGCCCTCGGCATTCAGAGACTCGATTGCGGCCAGAATTTCCGCCTTCTCGTCAAGCCCTATATGATCCATTATTTTTCTGCCGCGACTGCCGTAAACGGCAATTCCTATCCGGTCATGCTCTTTCAGATTCTCTACCAGCATGCGCAATGCTTTCTTGACCAGGCCAAGCCGGTTCTCGCGGTTCATTGAGCCCGAAACGTCAATAACGAAGGTCAGGATGGCCGGCTTGCGGTCCCGGTCGCTCACCTCTCTGGCCTTCAGGGCGAGTTTTAGCAAGTGGCTGTTTCTGCGTCCCGTCCCGAATTTCCAAGGTGCGGCTTCCGCGTAAACGGCGAACACATCTTCATGAGGGGCCTCGTAGTCATATTTGAAGTAGTTGATAAACTCTTCAGCCCTGACAGCCTTTTCCGGCGGAACATGCCCATCGTGCAGGTACTGCCGCACGACTGTATAGCTGCCCGTATCGACATCCACGGCGAAGGTGGAAAGATTGTCATCTTCGGTATCGACAAACGGATTGACGCCGTAGTTCTTAAAGAACATCGCATCGACCTGCTCGCCGTTTGGCGGCGTGGTCCCCCCATGCGCCATCTGATAGGCTCCGCCTCTCGCTTCCAACGGTGGCGTACCAGTGAACGCTGGCGTGCGGGCTATCATACATGCGGGAGGGGCGCTCGCTGCTTCCGCGGGTGCCGGATTCGACAAATACCGCGAAAACTTCTCTGCTTCCGATACCACTTTCGGTTTGGGACCGGCCCGTGACCTATCACCTTTGTCAGGCACCGAGTACAGAGCGCTTTCGGTGTCGCCGGATGCCGGCTGAATCTCCGCCAAAGCCATCCTCATGGCTTTGTTGAGGGATGGAACCGTTAAGGAGATTACGACGCCGCAGAGAACCATGATGACGGCCGCGTACGCGAGTATCCTTAACCATTTGATCTTCACGGGTGTAACCTTTCGGTGTCCCATTCGACCTTTCCCTGACTTCGCCAAGTCAGCAAGAGCATCATTTGTCAGTGCGTCCGTGAATTCTTTGCTGGGTCTATCCCGGTCGCCGGTGAGTTTGACCAGTCGGGAGATATTTTGTTCCAGCTTATTGTCTTTACGTTTCATGGTTGTTGACCTCATCTTTCTGGAGGCGCTGTTGTGCCAAGTTCCTCACGAAGGGAAATCCTCGCCCGATACAACAAGCTGTGCACAGCCTTTTCAGTAATATTCATCTGTCGGGCTATTTCACTTGCCGGAAGGTCCTCGATATACCTGGCTTTGAGAACCTTCTGCTGCCTGGTTTCCAATTTGTTCAGGGCCGCCCGAACAATCGCGGCTGTCTCTTCTTGTTCGAGAATCTCGTCGGGCAGCGGCTCGGCGTCGATTGTCTCAACGTAGCGGCTGAGATCCCCATTGACCCGGGGTCGGGCCGCGCGTTTTCTTATTTCAAGCCGGATGACATTGCGCGCAATGCCACAAATCCATTGTTCAGGACGTCCCTTCGAAGGGTCGTAGCAAGCGCGTCCCCTCACGGCATCGAAGACCGTGCGTTGGACCAGCTCTTCAGCCAGCGAAGGATTCGGCCAACTTTTCATGAACATGCCATAGAGCCGTGGAATCTGTTGACGGACGAACTGGCGCCACGTATCAGCGGCGCCTTTTGCAATCTCCGCCCAGCGCTGTTGATTTAGCTCATCCGCCACTTGGCTTAACCACCTTTCTGGTACCAGTTTCTATTAAGTATTATGCGCCAAGGGTGTAAACTACTCACACCTTTTCGCAAAGAACGAGAAGTTTATTTCCATTATGCAAGCGATTGACCGCTCAGGTGATTTGGCGGGATTGCAGGCGGCTAATCAACCGGCTTGAAAGCAGAAACCGGCAGCCGAATGCCGGCTCGCCGGGGTATTATGGCGGAGAACGGGCAGGTTCGGGACCTGCCGAGAAGTCCTGTTTTCTGCGCTTCTTGCGTTTCCGTTTCTCCGAATTATCCACTAATGGTGCATACCCCGCGGAAAAAACCCGCAAAACTTTGGGCCTTTGGCGAATTATCAGGCGGCGCACCTGCCAACGGGTATGGTTTTTGCAAGCACTCCAGGGCATAAGCCATAAAAGCTTTTCAGCACTTAACTTATGCGCCACAGGTTGGGGCCGGCCATTCAGTGGCGACGTGAATTCAGAAAGGCGACCAGTCAGCTCCGTTATTCTTCAAATAACCGACACGAAAGGATAGAATCCAAGTGGGGCGGTTATCAACAGGTTATCCACATCCAGGAGGGCTGCCTCCGAACAACCGTGGGTATATACGGTCAGGTCCTGTGAAAGCCCGGAAACAGACAGAGTATATAAGTCCTTCTGGATGCAGTCCATAAGACATGCAGCGGCCTTGGCATAGGGCTTGGGACCCGGTTTGGTCGATCTTTTCTCTTGTGGAAAGTAATGGGTTGAAATCAGGCGGGATGTTGATTACCATATCGGCCGAGCAACTTTGGTGAAGGCTGCTTGGGCTGCATAGCGCGATTGCCGGGATAGAAGTAACGGGATTGGTCCTGTTGTCCGGCCTGGCACGGCGGGAGCAATCCCAATGTTAATTCATTTCGGCCATGAGAAGGAGAAGATAGATGACGAAACTTCAAGAGCGGCTGCGTGCCGGCAAGTTTGTTGTGACAAGTGAGGTCGGCCCACCCAAAGGAGTAAACATTGACAAGTGCCTTGAAGAAGCGGAATCGCTGAAGGACAGGATAACCGCATTCAACGTGACCGACCTGCAAAGTTCGGTGATGCGATTCGGCTCGCTCGCAACCTGTCGGCTCCTTCTCGACCGGGGTCTGGAGCCCATCTTGCAGATGACCTGTCGCGACCGCAATCGGCTTGCGCTGCAATCGGACCTTTTGAGCGCATTCGGTCTCGGAATCAGAAACGTTTTGTGCCTGACCGGCGACCACCCCGCGTTAGGCGACCATCCGCAGGCCAAGGAAGTCTTCGACCTCGATTCTGTTCAGCTTCTTCAGGCGGCCAAGACTCTTCAAGAGGGCAGGGACCTTTCGGACAGTGAACTCGACGGCAAGCCCGATTTCTTTCTTGGGGCTGTGGTTACACCGGGGGCCGATCCACTGGAGCCGCAGCTTCTCAAGATGGAAAAGAAGATTCAGGCGGGGGCTCAGTTCTTCCAGACCCAGGCCGTTTATGACACGGGGAAGTTCAAGGAGTTTATGAAACAGGTTTCGCACTTTGACGTGCCGGTCATGGCCGGGATAGTGATACTGAAGTCCGTGGGCATGGCCCGGTATATGAACGCCAACGTGGCCGGAGTCAATGTGCCGGAAGAATTGATTGAGCAGTTGAAAAAGGACAAGGAGAAAACGAAGTCCGGCCAGACCGGAATAGAAATCGCCGTTCGAACTATCAAAGAAATCAAAGACTGCTGTCAGGGTGTTCATCTCATGGCACTGGGCTGGGAAAGTAAGCTGCCGGCTATACTTGATGGGACCGGTTTGTGAAAAAGAACAAGCCCACTTTTGGACCGTAAGCATAGTTGGGAGGAACATTTGTGGGAATTTGTCGCAAATATTGACCCTACGCCGAAAAAGGTAACACGACGGAAAGAAAACGCCGGGCAATCGCTCGATGAATGCATGGTCCGGCAAGGATATCAGGAGAGAAGATGAGTAAGACAGAAATTCCGGTAGTGTGGTTGCAGGGGGCCGGCTGCACGGGCTGTTCCGTCTCGATACTTAATGCGGTCAGTCCGAGGATACAGAATCTGCT
Source organism: Sedimentisphaerales bacterium (assembly GCA_035527845.1). Taxonomy (GTDB): domain Bacteria; phylum Planctomycetota; class Phycisphaerae; order Sedimentisphaerales; family Anaerobacaceae; genus JAUWKC01. Next base: position 9,111 of record DATKZT010000057.1, read on the forward strand.
TCTGGACGAGCTGGTGCCGGGTAAGCAGCTAAATCTGTTGTTCCACGCCACGATAATGGCCGGCCAGGGTGAGCCCGTAATCAAGGTCCTGAAGGACACCGAGAAGAAAAGAAAGGGCGGCTACGTGCTGGTTGTTGAAGGTGCAATTCCTACCGCCGAAGGGGGGCTTTACGGAAGCATCGGTGAAATCAACGGCAAGCACGTGACCGTTGAGCAGAGCGTGGCCGACCTTGGTCAAAACGCCTTGCTTACGATAGCGCTGGGCACATGTGCGGCCTTTGGCGGAATACCGGCCGCCAAGCCGAATCCCACCCTTTGCAAGGGTGTACAGGCCGTATTCAACGAAAAGGGCATTGAAACTCTGGTCGTAAACGTGCCGGGCTGTCCGCCTCATCCGGACTGGTTCACAGGAACAATATCCGTGGTGCTCTTCTCGGGCGTCGAGGCACTCGAACTGGACGACCTGGCGAGACCGACGCTTATTTATGGAAAACTGATTCACGAGAATTGTCCCCGCCGCGCCGACTTCGATAAAGGCAAGTTCGCCGAAAAGCTGGGCGATGCAGGCTGCCTTTATAAGCTTGGCTGCCGGGGCCACTATACTTACGCCGACTGTCCTTTGAGACAGTGGAACAACGGCGTCAACTGGTGCGTCAAGGCGGGCTCTCCCTGTCTTGGCTGCGTCGAGCCGGAGTTCCCGGACGGCACATCGCCGATGTATGAAAAGATTACTTTCGAGGACCTCAAATGAGCAAGACAATTAAGATCGACCCCATCACGCGAATAGAAGGCCACATGGGTATCGAGGCGGTGATAGACGACGGTGTGGTAAAGGACGCCAGAAGCTCCGGCACGCTGTTTCGCGGCTTCGAGATAATTCTCAGGGGCAGAGACCCGCGGGACGCCTGCCGGCTTACTCAGCGAATCTGCGGCGTCTGCCCCACCGCTCACGCCACCGCTTCGACACTTTGCATCGACGAAGCATTCGGGCTCACGGAGAAAATCCCCGACAACGCCAAACTGATACGCGCTTTGATATTCGGCTCCAACTTTCTGCAGTCGCATATCCTGCATTTCTATCACCTGGCGGCGCTGGACTACGTGGACGCCGCCGGCGCCATCGGCGATTTGGCGCCTTTTGTCCCGCGATATGAAGGGGATTATCGCGTGCCCACCGACGTCAATGCCGAATTGGTGAAACATTACGTCCGGGCGCTCGACATCAGACGCAAATGCCAGGAGATGCTGTCGATTTTCGGCGGCAAGATGCCCCACAACGTCGGTATAGTCCCCGGCGGAGTCACCGAAAAGCCCACAGAGGACAAGATAACCAATTTCCTTTGGCGGCTAAATGAAATACGCGACTTCATCGACAATACGTATATCCCGGACGTCATAGCCGTCGCAAAACTCTACAGCGATTATTTTGAGGTCGGCCCGGGCTGCAAGAGGCTTCTCTCTTACGGCGGCTTCGATTTGCCGACCGGCAAGCTCTTTGTCACCGGTATTGTTGCCCCTGATTTGAAAGCCGAGCCTTTCGCGAAGGAAAACATCACCGAGGACGTCAAGCACTCCTGGTACGCCGATTCCGGTTCAGGCAAGAACCCTGCCCAGGGCGAGACGGCGCCGCAGCTCAAGAAGAAAGAGGCGTATTCATTCCTGAAGTCACCGCGTTATGACGGCAAGGTCTGCGAACTGGGGCCTCTGGCGAGAATGGTAAACAACTACGTTCAGGGTGACGGAAAAGTCAAGGAAATGGTGGATTCGGTGCTCGGTGAATTCAACGCCGGTTTAGATGTTTTGTATTCGGTCCTTGGCAGGCACGCGGCACGGGCCATTGAGGCTAAACTTGTTGCCGACTCGATGGTCGATTGGCTCCAGGTACTAAAACCCAGCGGGCCGGTCATCATTGAAAGCCCGATTCCTGACGAGGGCCAGGGCGCCGGGCTGACCGAGGCGCCGCGAGGTTCGGTGGGGCACTGGATAACCATAAAGGACAAGAAGACCGACCGCTATCAGGTCATTACGCCGACGGCCTGGAATGCCTCGCCCAAAGATGACAAGGACCAGCCGGGCGCCGTTGAGCAGGCAATCATAGGTACCAAAGTGAAAGATAAGGAGAATCCCTTCGAGCTGGTGCGGATTGTCCGGGCGTTCGACCCGTGCCTGGCATGTTCCGTTCATCTGCTCGACGCAAGGGGCAATGGGCTGGGGGTGTTCAGGGTTGTATGATGTCCCGAAAGAAGAGGTTGCTGGTTCGATGACGGATTCGCAGAAAAATTCCGGCCGGATTGTCGTGCTGGGCTTGGGCAATCTGCTGCTAAAGGACGAAGGCATCGGCGTCCACGTCGTCCATGAGCTGCATAGACAGGATCTGCCGGCCAACGTCGAACTTATCGACGGCGGAACCAGCAGTCTCGATATTCTGCTCATGCAGGAGGGTCCTTATAAGCTGGTGGTCATCGATGCAATGAAGGCTGGTAAAAAGCCCGGCACCATTTATAAGACCAGATTTAAAGCGCAAGAGATGCACGAGCTGGCACATACTTTCAGCAAAAAGATAAACTCAACGCTGAGCCTGCATCAGGTCGGCCTTGTTGATGCCCTTCTGGTCGCTCAGAAGACCGAATGCGGACCCGACGAAGTTACCATAATAGGCGTTGAACCGAACGAAATAGACGGCGGCCTGGAGCTGACCGAGCCGGTGAGCGAAAGGATGCCGCAGATAATCAACTCAGTTCTTGAGGAAATTGAAAATGCTTTTCACGAAAAATAAACCTCTGGACGAAGTGCTGGAGTCTCTCGGCGCCGAAAAGAACATCTTCCTGCTCGCCTGCAACGGCTGCGCCGAGGCCTGCCAAACGGGCGGCCGGGAGGCGCTGGACGCAATGAAGCTCGAAGTGGAAAAGGCCGGCAAGAATGTCACCGGCACCTGTCTGGTTGATTTTCTCTGCAACAAACTGCTGGTTACCACTCGGCTGGCCAGAGAGATGGACAAGATCAACAAGTCCGATTCCATCCTCGTATTGACGTGCGGCATCGGCGTGCAGGCCGTGGCCAGGGTGGTAGCTAAAACGGTGCGGCCCGCAGCAAACACAGTTTCGCTCGGTGGACTGCAGGGGCTCTGGCCTTCGGACGAGCGCTGTGAGGCATGCGGCGACTGTTCCCTCGATTATACAGGCGGCATCTGCCCCATTACCTCGTGCGCCAAGAGCCTGCTCAACGGCCCGTGCGGCGGCGCCCATGATGGCAAATGCGAGGTTGACCCGGAAAAAGACTGCGGCTGGATTAAAATCTATGAGCAGCTAAAGAGAATCGGCCGGCTGGATAACCTCAAGAAAGTCAGAAAGCCACGGGACCACAGCAAAATGATGCCCTCCGCGGAACTGCGAAAGACATCGTTTTACGACGTGGAAAAATGAAACCGGAGGCGCCTGCCCGTCGCGCTGGGCGTGCCTTTTTGACCTTGGATAATTCTTCTGAAAGGAGCACAAATTGACGAGTCCCTTTATTTCTATCGGCGAGTCGATACACGCCTCGATTCCAAAGACCGGCAAAGTGATGAAACAGCTTCGACAACTTGGTCCCGATGCCTATTCGGCGCCGAGCGAACCACTGGATTATATAAGGGACCTGATTGAATCGCAGGCGGCCGAGGGCGCGGACTACATCGCCGTCAACCTTGACGCCTTCGGCGAGGATGAGCCGCAGATCGCCGTGGATATGATGGTCGAATATGTCCGGCTGGTCCGAAAGTGGGGCGGCGGCGTCCCCATCTGCATCGACAGCAGTGACGACAACGTCCTCATCGCCGGGCTCAAAGAATGGTATAACACAGACAAACAGGTAAAGCAGCCGCTCGTCAACTCCATCAAGGTCCACACGATGGACAATATGTTCAGCCTCAAGAAAGATTACGACTATGCCTTTGTCGGCCTGCTGATGGCAGAGGCCGGAAAGTCACATTCGGTTGACGACCTCTACGCCCTGGCTAAGCAGATCTTTGATGAAGCCGTCAACAAATACGCCTTCAAGCCCGAAGAAATCTTCTTTGACTCGACGATATTTCCTCTGGCAATCGACATGCCGATGCAGCCTGGAGAGCCGGGCTATACCTACAAGACCTTCGAGACCATAAAGAAAATAAAGAGCGACCCCGAAATGAAGGGCGTTCATTTCACCGGCGGCATAAGCAACTGCTCGCGGGATTTGCCCGCGCGAAAGACCGGCATAATGCGCGCCTTTGTGCACAAGGCCATGGAATACGGAATGGATTCCGGCATCGTCAACGTCAGGCATCATCTTTCGCAGGGTGAGCCCGATGCGGAACTGCTGATGCTGCTGGACGCATACGCAAAGATGGACGGCTCGCCGGAGAAAATGACCGAGGCCATGATGCTGATGGGCAAGTTCTGCCGGGAGAGCAGAAAAAACGCCCAGTGAGAGCCTTCAATGTCCTATTCGCTTCTATTTTGCCGCTGGGTCAGGAGATCCATTTGCAGTTCAACGCCTTCACGGTCATGCTGATCTGAAGAAGGATGTTTCTAAACAAACCGACCAATCACGCCAAAGAACCCCCAGTTAGGCGGGACGGAAGAGCGCCGGACGAGTAAGTTTCCTGCGCGCGCACTGATTTTCATGTACCGGTAGGGCCGATCCGAAAGCCGCCAAAGGTAAACTGTAGGCCTGTAGCCGCAATAAGATCGACTGCTTGCTTTACCAGAACGCCTGCTCCTTTGACTCAGAGCAAGCTTCTGACAAAGATTGCCCATGCAGGTACGTTGACTGGGCGGACTTAATACGTATACTCAAGCTAAAGGATTTCGTTCCGGACGACATCGTTGGTCAGAACTCAAAATACGGAGACTAACAAGGATGACATATATAGTTACTATGCTATGTGCGTGTACACTGTTATTTTGCAGCGGTGGCAGTGTTTTGGGACATAGTGACATTACCGTGAAGGAGTTGCGATGTGAATATGCGGCGAACCCTCTGTGTATTGATACGGAGAAGCCAAGGTTCAGCTGGACTCTCGAATCGAGTCAGCGAGGGCAGAAGCAAACTGCCTATCAGATCATCGTCGCAGGCAGTGCGGACAAGCTGGAAAGAAATAAACCTGACAAGTGGGACAGCGGCAAGGTGGCTTCCGAAGGGTCGGTGAATATAGAGTACGGGGGCAGCGCACTAAAGAGCGGTGAGATGTGCTGGTGGAAGGTGCGATGCTGGGATAAAGACGGCAACGCCGGGCAATACAGCGATGCTGCAAGTTTCGAAATGGGTCTGCTGAGGGAAAGCGACTGGCAGGGTAAGTGGGTCGGGGCTGAGAAGGGTATTTCATCTCCGCTGTTGCGCAAGGAGTTTGCGATTACCAAAAAGCTCAAACGGGGTCGGGTCTATGTTTCGGGGCTCGGCTGGAGCGAGCTGTATATCAACACCAAGAAAGTGGGCGATCATGTGCTGGACCCGGCGACGAGCGAGTATCACAAGCACACCCTGTATGTCACGCACGACGTGACGGACCTGTTGGATACTGGAGGCAACGCGATAGGCGTCATGCTGGGCAACGGGTGGTACTGCGAGCCGGAGTACCCAGTGTATGGTGACTCACCGCGGGTGCTTTTGCAGATGAACCTGAAATTCATCGACGGCAGCGAGATGAGCGTTGTGAGCGATGAATCCTGGAAAACGATGCCGGGTCCGATTACGCATAATGATTTTTGGCAGGGGGAGGTATATGACGCGCGGGAGGAAAAGCCCGGCTGGGCGAAGGCCGGTTATGACGATTCGAACTGGAGCCAGGCATTGATCAAGAGCAGCCCCGGGGGCAGGATGATGTCCCAAGTGATGCCGGCAATCAAGGTGGTCAAGACAATGAAGACGGTTCGGTTATCCAATCCTGCGCCCGGAATATACGTTTACGACATGGGACAATTGTTCGGCGGCTGGGTTCGGGTGAAAATGAGGGGTGAGGCGGGGACAAAGCTAACTATAAAGTATTCGCCGCGGCTGGTTGAAGACGGTGGTTGGGACGACAAGAGTCGGCTTACTGAGGTGGAGGGTACGGACTGCTATATTTTGAGAGGCGACCCCGAAGGTGAGATTTACGAGCCGCGATTCACCTACCATCCGGTACGATATGTTCAATTGGAAGGTTATCCCGGCGAGGCGAGCCTCGAGAGCTTGGAAGGCAGGGTGGTCCGCTCGGCGGTGGATATGTCGGGTGACTTTGAATGCTCAAATCCTCTGTTGAACCAGATTCACCGGAACGTGGTGTGGACGCTCAGTAACGAGCTGTTCGGTATCCCGCTGGACTGTCTTTACCGTGAGCATTGGGCATGGATCGACCCGGCGACGGTCACAGGCACGCTTTACCCGAGGAAATTCATGCCTCAGTTCTGGACGAAATGGCTGACCGACATTCAGGACGCCCAGTTCGATAACGGGGCGGTGCCAATCATAGCTCCGAATTACCGAATCAAGGATCGTCCAAAACAGGAAGAAGTTCATGGCTCGTCCGCCGCCGAAAAAGACAGGATTGATGCGGCATGGGGCGGCAACTATCCCATCCTTGTCTGGTATTTGCATCAGTATTACGGTGATGACCGCATACTGGCCGAGCACTATCCGAGTTTGAAGAAATGGATTGCCTATCTCAGTTCGACGGCGCCCGAGCACATTGTAACCAAGGGTGTTTACGGCGACCACATGCTGCCGGGAACCGAGCCCGGCGATGAGCAGTTTGTGTCTAAGGAAACGCCGCGTCCTCTGGTGTGGACGGCCTATTACTATCGAGGCGTGGCGGCCCTGGCGCGGATAGCGGACCGGCTGGGCAAACAGGCTGATGCCAGGCGGTACTCGCTGCTGGCGGAGAACATCAAAGAGGCTTTCAACAAGGAATGGCTGGATAGAGAGAGCAGCCAGTATGCGACAGGCTCCCAGACGGCGAACCTTCTGCCGCTGGCAATGGGTATTGTGCCGAGAGTGAACGAAGAAGCAGTGCTCAAGAACGTGATACGGGACATTAACGAGAAATACGGCGGGCATCTTCACACCGGCAACAGCGGCACCACATGCATGATCGATACTCTCACTCAGCGAGGATACGGAGAAACAATGTATAAGGTGGCCGCGCAAACCGCGTATCCCGGCTGGGGATACATGGTGGGCAAAGGTGCCACCACTATTTGGGAAGCGTGGGGACGGAGCAAAGGCCAGGAAAGCATGATTATGTGGGCTACGATCGATGAATTCTTCTACAATGACCTCGCCGGCATCAATGGGCCGGAATACTACGGACCTGATGATGTGAAACCGGGTTTTGAAAAAATTCGCATCAGGCCACACGTGCTCGGCGATCTGACTCATGCCAAAGCTTCGATCAGGACCGTGCGAGGCTGGGTCAGGTCGGCATGGTTGAAGAAAGATAATGCCATCACCCTGAAAGTGACAATACCTGTCAACAGCAATGCCGAGGTCAGCGTTCCCAAAATCGGACTGAAAAATGTTACGGTCACTGAAACCGGCAAAACCATTTTCGAAAACGGCAGATTCATCAAGGGCGTTTCCGGTATTACAACTGCTGCGGAAACCGATGACTATGTGATATTGCAGACCGGTTCCGGGTCTTACAGCCTCAATTTACAGGGAAGCTGACCAAACGCTAAATAGCACGTAAAACTGCAAAAAATCCAAATCCATAAGATTAGCAAAAGCAAAGACTTAAGAAAATTGCAAAAAATGTAAACATTTTCAATGGCGTGTGACCCTGGCGGGTGCTATTTGAGTTGCCAGGCGAGGGGGCAATAACAAAGCCATTGGTCGGCGAGGAGTTTCAAATCGGTCCAGCCGACGTCGTTGAGGTGGTTGAGGTCTGCCCCGCCGCACCAGTCCGGCTCGGCGCAGCCGGTTTGGAGCCAATGGTCGGCAAATCTGGCAAAGTGCCGGAAGTCGACGACGCAGGGTATCGGGTCGAATGCACCGCAAAGGTCGAAGCCGATATAGCCCACATCAAAATCCGCCTCGCTGCTTGCGGCGCCGTCACCGAATTGCAGGTAGGGACCGGCGGCAGTGAGCAGGGGGTCAATGCTGAAGTCGGCAATTCGTACGCCAAGCAAATCACGGTCACGATATATCTGGGCGATGCCGTCGCTGCGGACGGCAATGCGGTAAGTGTGCATTTGGGAGAAGTTGTCGAGGCCGGCTGCAATAGTTTTGAAAGCTCCACCTTCGTACCAGCAGACAGCGGTCGTGGTGACGGTGATAAAGCAGCGTTTGCCGGGCAAGGAGCCGTCACCGATGTACAATTCAAAATCAACGCCGCGGCTGGCCGATGTGGTGTTGAAGACTCGCATCGCGATTTCGGCGGTAAAGCCGAGGCTCTCATCGACGCTGCCGAAGCCATCATTGGCGTCATTCACCCAGCGAGCCCGCTGAGAGGGGCCGGAGTCGACCCTCATGACGTTTGGTTCAGGATAGCTGGTCACGGCTTCGGGGGTCGTGTCTGTACCTGTCCAGCGCCAGTCAGAAGAGGGAGCGAGGATATCGCTCGCCGCCAAGGCCACAGATAGATTGCTGTTACCGGGCAATTCCACCGCGGCGGGGTTTTCGTTTTCGTTGAATAATCTTATCAGCCATACCCCCTCAGGGGTTAAGGTGAGATTGAACTGATTGGCGCTTACAGGGTAATTGGCGCCGTCTGTGCCAATTGCTGAAACCGTGCCGGACGGGACGGTAACGGTGGCGCTCCTTGTCTGCCAATAGGCGTTGGCAATCAGCAGCCAGGTGCCGTAATTTCCGGTGACGGTGCGCGTTGCCACTTCGTCAACATTGACAGTGCACTGGACGGGATCAGGTGGTTGAAGCAGGAGGTGCTGGCGAGAGCGTATTTCCTTGCCCATCGCGACGATACCATTCCATTTATCGTTGAACGTCGCAAGGTCGTACATATCCCACATCTTGTTGAACGAGTAGAACATGAGTCCCTTTGCACCATTGGCAATGCAGCCATAGCAAATCGTTCGGAGTTTAGTGTCATGCAGGAACATATTGCCCCAGAAGGGTATGGGTTTGGGCATGTTGGCGCCGACATAAGCCATCTTGGGGAAGAGCTGACGAATCTGGACTTCTCCGCCCGTGTAGAATTGGTGCACGTAGATATCATAGCAATCGGCCTGTGTCGACATGCGGTCGAAATCATAGTGCTGAGCGAGAGTCGGATGGAACGGGTCGTGCCGGAGCAGGGCGGTCTGCATGGCCCTGAGTTCGTCGTGCCGAGAGTCCGGCAGCTCGTCGTTGATGTAATAAAAGGCAACGGCCGGGTGGTCGCGGAATCTTGCAGTCAGCTCTGCAATGACTTCAAGCGGCTGCTGACCCGGATACCATTCGTCCGCGGGGAAGCCGTCGCTATCTGAGTAGTAATACAAAGAGCCGGTGTGGAAGGCAACAGGTATTGAGCGCTGCGAACATCGGTTGAGAAGGTCCTCGACGTAAGCGTAACCTCCCCTCGGAACGCAGTAATCCATCATACAGAAGGGGGTACCCTCCAGATAGGAGAGAAATCTGTCTCTCAGGAGCGGGTCAGGGGCGGTGCCTGTTCTGCTATTGACGTAGACAATCATGGGCAGCCAGGGCTTTTTGTTTCGATAGACCATGCCCTTGCCGTCGCTGGGTGTGCCTCTGGAGGCGTCGGCGGTTTCAATCACAGTGAACGGTAGGACCCGGTGATAATCAGCAGGTATGGCGCCCGTTCGTGTGACACGAAATTCGTACCTGCCCGGGCCGGGCGGGATTCCGCCGGGAACAAGTTTTTCCAACTGACCTGCAGTTACGTCGAGCGGGGGGAGGTCCAGTACGGTTAGCGGGGTGAAAGAATCGTTAATGGGACCACAAGTGTTTGCATCGAGCCGAACAATTTCGCCGGCGATAACTCCGTTGTCATCGACTTGAATATTTACAGCCGGGTAGGGCCTGCCGTCGACAACCACAGGGCGGTGAGGTTCAGTGAGAAATTCGCCGGGGTCACGGAGGGAGCCGGCGATGTGGAGCTCGTCTATCCTGCCGAGGAAGAACTGGGCCCTTGAGGTGTCGGCGCGCTGGTAGCCGCCGACGGTGAATCCCGCCGTGGAATCAACCGTAGAGATTGAAGTGCCGGGGGCGCTGTCAGCCAATATATCATTTATGTGCAGCCTCAATTTGTCACCGGTGGCCTCGGCATTCCAGGTCATCTTGATGTGGGTCCACTCGTCCAATTGTATACTACTTGCGGTCAGATGTGTGTATTTCACGTCCCAGTCGCCGCCGCCCCACTTGCGAATGGCGTGGAGGGTCTGGGTGCTGTCGAGATACATATGGCAGTAAATCTCCTTTGAGAAAATCCTGCGGGTTTGGGTGGAGCCGGGGCCGGAGGCGGGGTAGATAAATGCTTCGACCGTGAATTCGCTGAGGGGGCCGAAGTCGAGACCGGCAAGATTATTTACGCCGGCATCGGGGATTAGTAAAAGGTCACCCTGGTTGTTTAACCAGTTGTCATTAAAGAAACAGGCCGAGGCTGTGCCCGATGAAGGAGCGGCCGAAGCATAGGTGATAGTGGAGTCTGGGTCGGCGCCCTGGACGTAGGTGGCGTTGTAGTTTCCAGTGGCGTCGATGAGAGAGGCTGGGAGGGGGGCGCCTATGACGCCGTCGAAACTAAAGTGCAAAAGGGTGTCCAGTGTTATATCTGCCGGAGACACGCGGGAGGTTGCGCAGACAAACGCCAGGAGGAGAAACAACTTCAGTCTTTTGTGTGCAGACACCTTCCTTACCCGAAATCTACGAACATAACATATATAATAGTATAGCGGTTTTTCAACTGTGGAGCAAGCAGTTTGTTTTTTGCTTAGCATCGTCCCACCAAAGGCGGTCAGCAAGAACGTGGCGGCCTTAATGAGCCACTTGAAGCGAGGCAGTTCGCGTTCTCATCTCAGCGGCCGGTTGGGGGGGCAGTAACAAAGCCATTGATCGGAGAGAAGTCTTAATCGGTCCGACCAACGCCGCTACTGCGGTCGACGTTGGGCTTTGCTGCAGGCGGTGTAGGGGGGTATGAACTTTGCTTGTCGGTTTGGCAGGCGGCGGGTCATCCGGCAGAAGATGGGCTTGCCCGCATGCAGCAGCCCGACAGAATTATGTCGCACCTCCTTGCGACATAAGGGTTTACCTAAAGTCAATAATACTTCCTACGGAGTCATCAAAAGGGGTGCATCTTGAATTGATTCTGCGCACAGACCGGTTCCGGGTCTTATAGCTTCAATTCACAGGGAAGTTGACCAAGCGCCTTTCAATATTTCTCGTATCGATATCAAAATCATTATTCCATGAGATTATTGAATGTATCCATCGTTTGAAACGTGTGCCAATCGGGTAGGGCTAATGATAACAATTGCTGAAAAACTTGATTTTGATAAGATTATTGATGTTGTACGGGAACGAGTATGCTTTTTAACCGTGTAAATGGGAAATCCCAATTAAAGATTGAATACCGGCCGGGAAAGGGCGAAATAAACAGAATGAGATTCAACATTGGAGTGCAGCATGAATATAAGGGATGAGAAGCCGTCGGATATTGAAGTCATCACAGAAATCACCATCGTTGCTTTTGCGGATTGTCAGTATGGGAACCATTCCGAGCAGTTTATTATCCATGCTCTGCGGGATGCCGGAGCGCTGACTGTTTCCCTGGTAGCGGAGATTGATGGCAGGATAGTAGGGCATATCGCGTTTTCACCCGTTACGATTTCCGGTCTGAACTGCCAGTGGTACGGTATGGGGCCGGTCTCGGTACGGCCGGATTGTCAAAGACAGGGAATTGGAAAATCGCTGATTGAGCAAGGTTTGACACGATTGAAAAAGTCCGGAGCAAGAGGCTGCGTCCTTGTGGGTGATCCCGGGTACTATGAGCGGTTCGGTTTCAGAAATCTGCCGGAACTGATTCTTGAAGGGGTGCCCCCGAAGTATTTTCTTGGCTTGCCCTTCGGAGAGGACAGGCCCCAGGGAATTGTGGTGTTTCATGAGGGATTTAGCGCCGCGGGTTGAGCAAGAATGAACAGGCAGAGGCATTGCCGGAACAATCCCTCCCCATTATTCGTAAAGCCTGTCCCTGCCGTATAAACGCGAGCCGGTTCGGTAATAGACAGGTTAATATAGGTAGGTATTCACATTCACACTTCGGTTCGGATTTATTTATTTTTAATAAACAAATTACTAAAAGTATTTTATAGAAAAGAGCTGACAGTGTCTCAAGCTGCCAGCCCTTTGGGCAAGAGAGATGTCCTGTTAGCTGTTGTTTTCTCTTGAATGGTTGTATCCGGGGTGCTATAGTCACCGTGTATATTGTAATTGATTTTCCTTTGATTCTGTCATTTGGAGGTTATTGCCATGTGTGAACACTGCACGCGACGGGAGTTCTTAGGAGCAGGGGTGGCCGGTGGATTGATGCTCGCTGGCGCAACATGGAAGCACGCGTGGGCTTCGCAGTCACCGCCTGGGCAATTCCGGGGTAAGTGGCGAATCTGCGTTGTCTTCACCGGAGCGCCCGTACCGGAGGATCGCAATTGGGGAGCCGACGCCAGGCAAATAGAGGCCATGAAAACTCGGCTGGCCAAGGCGGAAAAGGAGCTGGGAAACATTGAACTAATAATGGGGCAGTCGAGCAATGCCGAGCAAACGGCGGCTCTGTTGGCAAAGGCGGGGCCGGCAGCACCGGTCCTTGCAATCAACGTGGCAAACTTTGCCTTGACAAGAGTAGTGCAGCCGATTCTCGACGGGTCGCATCCCACGGTTGTATTCTCACTGCCGGCCAGCGGTCACGATTGGATGTATGCTCCGCGCTGGCATAGTCGGGGACATCGCGTCACCCTTCTGGCCAGCAGCGACTACGACGAGCTCGAACGAGCCCTTCGTCTGCTGAGGGTGATTCCTATGATGCAGGATACTCGGATTCTCCTGTTCCCTCCTCCTCGCGGCACCAAGCCCGCCCAGTCTCCGGAGGAAATCAAGAAGCGTTTGGGAGCGGATGTCGTGGCCGTAGAGGAGAAGGCGTTCGACGAGATGATTTCCGCCGTGGAGGACGAGGCAGTTCGAGCCGAGGCCGACCGTTGGACTAAGAACGCCAGGGAAATCATCGAACCGGATGAAGAGGACATCAGCAAGGCCGCCCGCGTTAGTGTGGCACTGCAACGTCTGTTGGAGCGGGAACGGGCACAGGGGCTGGCCATTGGCACCTGCATGGGATGGCTGCCAAAGGGATTCCCCTGCCTCGGATTCGCCCGCCTTCGTGACGCCGGTATTCCCGCGGCGTGCGAGGGGGACATGGACTCGTTGTTGACCATGCTCCTGTTTCAATATGCGATCGACCGCCCCGGGTTCCAGGGCAACGCCACTTTCGATACATCTCGCAACGCCTTATGGACCGCCCATTGCACGGCGCCGCTGAAGATGGATGGTCCCGATGGCAAGGAAGCGCCATATCTGCTTCGCGGCCATTCCGAGATCCGCGGCGACGGCTGTGTGCCCGAGGTCCAGTACCGCATTGGCGAGACTATCACTCGCGCCAAGCTGATAAATCTGGATACGATACTCGCCTCGACGGGCAAGATCATCGAAGTTCCGGCCAGGTCGGTCCACGGTTGTCGTACCCAGATCGTCACCGAAGTTCGTGATGCGGCAAAGATGGCCGCCAACTGGAGCAGTGTCCTTGAGACCGAGGACGCCATGACACTGCTGCACCGTGTGGTGTTCTACGGCGACCACATGGAAAACGTGCACCACCTCGCACGCTTGATGGACATGAAAGTCGTCGAGGAGGGCTGAACGAACCCTCAATTGCGAATCCTTGGATGCCATGATCGGCCTATGTCGTTTGTCGGAAGGCGGAATAATGCACCGCAACGAGTTCATCCGCCGCGAAGTAACGCCCGTGGAGGTGTGAGATGCCCCGATGTCGGTGAAGCGCATCGGCGTCCACGCGAAAAACCGTATTCGGTGAGCTTACAAAATCAGAGAACATCTTGTTTCTTTCTGAATCGGCCTGATATGGAAAATGTCAGCCAAAGAGACTCAAAAAACCATGAGACGAGTGACTTTAACGCTTAATTACATCTTGTTGGCCTGCATTGGCCTGACTTATTTTGGTGATAACCCCGCCTTTGCGGAAAACGAAAACAATAAGGAGGGTTTGTCCGTTGATTTTCGTTATATGCCGCCGGAATGGCAGACGGCGATCTGCCTGCCGGACGATCCGTACAAGTCAATCGTCGATAAAAGCGGCGACCTGCTTTATCACTATCTCCGCATAGTGGGCGGGACGGACCGCTTCCATACGCGCATCGGCGTCCGAATCGCCAACGACGTTGTTTGGAAAAAACAACAACTCCATTCGCCTCGCGTACCCATTGTGCGAACTTTTCTGAAGGCCAATGATCTGGAAGTTATCCAGGAAGTGTTCGCTGTTACGGATGGGTTAGGGTCAACCACGCTGACAAAGCCCCAAGCTCCGGCACGCAATGATCTGATTCTTATCCACATCACAAACACCGGCCCTGCGCCAAAGGTCGTAGAGCCTCAGTTGACAGTGGACACCGACACACATTTCGATTTTCGCATCGGCGCTCAGCAAGTTGTGGTCAACCATCACGAAACGATAACCGCGTCATTGAAGATGATCGGCCTTGCAGAAGGGAACGATAGTGCGCGGCGCGTCATTCAGCTCGCGACACTGACCGTGCCGGCCGGCAAAACAGAAACATTCTTCATCCTCTACAGCGGCGGCGGCAAGATTGTGCTTGAACCGGCTGCCGTCGAAAAGGCGCTGGCCGCTCGTGACCGGGCTGTGGCATATTGGCAAAAAGTCGCCCTGCCTTATGACCGCGTGCAGGTACCGGATGCCGGGATTCAGGCGTTGATTGATTCGTCGATTCGCAATATATGGCAGGCGCGAGAGATCAAGGATGGATTGCCGGCGTTTCAGGTCGGGCCGACCTGCTATCGCGGCCTCTGGATCGTCGATGGCGCCTTTCTTCTGGAGACAGCCGCACTGCTCGGCGCAGGAGACCAGGCACGCAGCGGGGTGGCTTACGAAATGAAATATCAGCAGCCGGACGGCGGCATTCGTGTAATTAAGAATTATCATAAGGAAAACGGCATTGTCATTTGGACCTGCGTCCGCCACGCGCAACTTACGCAGGACAAAGCGTGGCTGGAATCAATGTGGCCTGATTTGGAGCGGATAGCCGAGTTCATTAAGCAGCTTCGCGCACTTACGTACGAGAATGACTCGCCGTTGGACGACGGATTAAATCCACCCGGCTTCCCCGACGGCGGCATCGGCGGAAATCATTACGAATACACCAATCCATACTGGAACCTCGTGGGCCTGCGTGCTTTTATTCAAGCTGCCAAATGGCTTGGCAAGAGTGAACAGGCCGCGGTATGGCAAGAGGAATATGATGACTTCATGGCGGCCTTTCATAGGGCCGCGGCGCGTGATATGCGTTCCGACGAGCACGGCAACAGATATTTGCCGACTCTCATGGACGGCAAGGACCTTCCGCAGCGGGGGCAATGGGCTTTCTGCCATGCCGTCTATCCGGGCAGGATTTTTGCCCCCGACGATGCGTTGGTCGCCGGCAACATGGCGATGCTCGAGGCTACTGAGCGAGAGGGTATGGTCTATGGCACCGGCTGGGACAAGACGGGTATCTGGAATTACTTCGCCTCCTTTTACGGCCATGCCTGGCTGTGGCAAGGCAACGGACGCAAGGCAGCGCAATCACTATACGCCTTTGCCAATCACGCTGCGCCTATGCTCGTATGGCGCGAAGAGCAATCACTAAAGGGCGAGAAGTACAGGAAAGTCGGTGACATGCCGCACAATTGGGCCAGTGCCGAGTTTATCCGGCTGACAGTGCATATGCTCGCTTTGGACCGGGACAATGAACTGCACCTTTTCGAAGGTTTGCCGAAAGAATGGGTCCGGGCGGGTATGGTTACCAAGTTAAGCGGCGTCGCCACACCGTTTGGAAAACTGTATCTTACCCTAAGGGTCGATGATGACGGAAAGACTGCGAGATTGACAGTCGAAAGACTCCCTGCCAGTTCACTCGAAAGAATAGTGGTTCATTTGGATCAATGGACAGCAGGGGCAAATGGTAAAGTGCTTTCATTTGCAGGCGACGCTTCGATCGATACGGCTATCAAGTTGAAGACACGATAATCAGGTTGTAAATTCCTTTTTGCGAGACAGATTCGTTGTTCTATTGAAAATGAGGCCCAGCGGCATAGCTGGGCCGCCAAGCCGGGCTTCAATGTTGTGCGGGTCTGTTTGCATGACTTGCCTTATGGGCAGGATGCAGCAGGCTTTTTTGAGCGTCTTGAACGGTTGCTGGATATTGCCGAAGTTAAGCATTTTCAATGACCACTTCCCGCCGTGTCCCTGTGTTGAGGCTGACTGTTCGCTTCGTGAGTGCTTGCCCGACGCTACTTCAATCTTATTGAGCCGAAGCTGGTTTTCAAGTGCAGCCTTCCGTTTCCTTCACCGATGGCGCCTCTTATTCTGTCTTTGCTGATGTACCCCTTTACCATGACCGGCAGATTGGTTTCGATACAGCCGAAGCTGGTCTCCAAATCGACCGCCCCCGTGAATCGGTCCGGAGCTTCGAACTCAACGCCGCCGTAAGAGGTCTTTATGTCTGCGTGGATCTGGGCCGGCGTCGCAGGCGAACAGCATATCTCGATATTTCCGAAGCTCGACTCAGCCTTAATATCCGTCGAGGTTATATTCCGACAGGTCACACTGCCGTAGGAGGTATCCAGGTCGACCGCCCCTTGAGTGTCCTCGGTCTTTATGGAAGAGAAACTGGTTCGTGCTCGAATGTTGCCCCGGATGTCCCTGATTTTGATCGAGCCGTACGAAGTTCTGCACTCAAGGCCGGTTTGCTTCGGGACCATCAGCTCGAAGCTCGCTCCTATGCAGCGGTTTTTTCCGAGCCGGGGTTTCTCGACAAAGATTCGCAACGTTCCGCCCACCGCCTCTGTCTTTACCCTTGCTTCTTGCGCCAGTTGCTTGGCTTCTTCGTCGCTTGGGGCCTTGGCGAAGATTTCAGCCTTTATCCTGCATTCGGCCACGTCCCCGCCGACCACCGTAATTGAGCCGAAAGCGGTTTCCACGTCCACTGCGTCCAGCTCCGCCATCGACGCGGTCAGCTCCTCGGTCCTTTCGTACCTGGCCTGCGGGCAGCTTCCCATATTGATGCAGCAGCCCACCATACCCGTCACCGGACAGAGCGAAAGCAGCAGCCACATTCTTGTCGACAGAGTTCTCATTCTTTCACTCCTTTTCGATTTCAGGTGTCTTGTATCTTATTGTTGATTCTCGTTTTCCAGTTGCTCCCCAACAGGATAACTGCACCAGTTGGTATGTTCGCCAGACAAGCTTCTCCTGAAAATGTTACCGTTTTGTTACGCGTGCGCTATTTTCTTGTGATTTTCGTGATATTTCAAGAAAAAAAACACTACAACCGGCAGCCAAATTTTGGTCTTGTCGGTTTCGGCTGCGTCTGTTAGAAGGATGTATCAGTATGTCTTCGGACAGATGTCGGTTGTCGAAAACCGGAAAAGGAGAGAATTATGAAATCTTTAAGGGATGGGTACTTACTGTTGTGCTTGGTTGCGACCATCATTCTCGTGGCAACGGAAAGGCCTTGCGTTGCGGAACTTGTGCCGAGTTTGGAGAATTACGTTGAGCGGTGTGTGTTGATTGTGAAGGCAAGAACGATTTTCGAAAAAGACGGGAGGCTTACGTTTCGTGTTCTGGAGACCTGGAAAGGGAAATATTGTCCAGAAGACTTCGTGGAGGCCACCGAGGATGGTCGTTTCTTTGCCGACGGGCCCACCAGCGCCGGCAGCGTGGCTGACGGCCAGGAGATCGTTCTTTTTTTCACATGGCGCAATCAGCGTGTCAAAGGAAAGCTGTCCAGCTTCAGCACAAGCCTTCCAATTCGCAACGGCAGACTCATATATGGTGAGACTGGAGACCCACCTTCCTTTCCGCGGGAGTACACTGTCGAAGAGTTTGAGAAACAAATACGAGAGTTAGGTGGAAAAAGACAAATTCCAGTGGTTGTCCGGGGCTGGATAAAGCCTGTGCTCCAAGGCAGAGAGCTGATATCCCTGAAGATCTTGATTTTCAATGGCCTTCGCTGCTCTGTCCATCACGGGGCATTCACCACAAAGCCCAGTGCCTGGAATGGCGAAACAGGCAACATTAGTGTATTCGATATCTACCGAGATGACGACCCATTAAGCCTCTATCTTGAAAGGCCTCAAATTAAGGTGCCTGATGATGTTGCCGGTATAAACAGGTGCGAGATCAAGCCAGGTGAAAACCTGTTGATAGAGACGGATGTGCGCAAATGGAAGATAAGAGGCGGGTGGATTCCCGGACGGTACAAGCTCACAATCCGCGTGGACAATCTGACCGTCGATGATTACTGCACAATATCAGTGATGAGTGATCCGATTGTGTTCGAGATCAGGTAGGCTCAGTTGAATATACTGGTATTTGTCGGCCTGGCCTGGTATTCTCGTTTACAATAGCGTCTAAACAGTAGTTGAACTTTGAAAGGTCATCTGAAATGTCAAGAACAGAGTGCCTTAGCATTCTCGTCGGCATCTTCTTTGTATTTGCTGTCGGTAGCTCAACTCAATCCGCCGAACGTCGAAGCCCGAACTTGCAGGCTCTACCTTTTACCGAGGTCGTGATAGCTGATGAGTTTTGGGCGCCGCGGATTGAGACCAATCGGAAAGTGACCGTGCCTTATTGCTTCAAGAAATGCGAAGAGACCGGCCGAATCAGTAATTTTGCCAGGGCGGCCGGGCTTGTCGAAGGCGGATTCGAGGGCAAATACTTCAACGATTCGGACGTTTACAAGGTGATAGAAGGCGCTGCCTATTCGCTGAAGAGCCATCCGGATGCGCAGCTTGAAAAGTACGTTGACGACGTAATCGATAAAATCGCGGCGGCCCAATGGGAAGACGGCTACCTCTATACCTTCTATTCGCTGCCCGAGCGCCAGAGCGAAAAGCGCTGGACCAACACGAGCAAGATGCACGAGCTTTATTGCGCCGGTCATTTCTTCGAAGCTGCCGTTGCCTACCATCAGGCCACCGGAAACACGAAGATTCTGGATGTGGCCGTTCGGCTGGCCGACCACATTGATTCAGTATTCGGACCCGACAAAAAGCGCGACGTGCCGGGGCATGAAGAAATTGAAATAGGGCTTGTGAAGCTTTACCGTGCGACCGGCAACGAGAAGTATCTGAAGCTGGCTGAATTCTTCCTCGATGAGCGCGGCAGGGCCCGCGGCCGCGAGCTGTATGGATCTTACTGCCAGGATCACAAGCCTGTAACCGAACAGGATGAACCGGTGGGCCACGCGGTAAGGGCCGGTTATCTCTATTGCGGCATGGGTGACGTTGCCGCCCTGACCGGCCGCACGGATTACATCAAGGCGCTGGATAGAATCTGGCTGAACGTCGTTTCCAAAAAGCTCTACATAACCGGCGGCATCGGCGCCACAGGAAAAGGCGAAGCGTTCGGCGAGGATTATGAGCTGCCCAATGCAACGGCGTATTGCGAGACCTGCGCCGCCATCGCCAATGCCCTTTGGAACCACCGTATGTTCCTGCTCGAGGCAGACGCAAAGTACATCGACGTGCTTGAGCGTGTAATCTACAACGGTTTTCTTTCCGGCGTGTCACTGAGCGGCGACATGTTCTTCTACCGCAATCCTCTGGCCAGCGACGGTAAAAAACAGAGAAGCCCCTGGTTCGACTGCGCTTGCTGTCCCACAAATGTCGTGCGATTTATTCCATCCGTGCCCGGATACGTCTACGCCACCAGAGGCGACACGCTGTATGTAAACCTCTTTATGTCGGGCAGCGGAACCTTCAACCTAGCTAACAACAGGATCGTGCTGAAGCAGCAGACGCGCTACCCATGGGCCGGTGACATTAGAATCACCGTCGAGCCGGAAAAGCCAAAGGAATTTGCGATTTGTGTTCGCATCCCTGGCTGGGCGCGAAATCGGCCGGTACCGAGTGACCTTTATCGATTCATGAACGAAAGCAACCAGAAGGCCACGCTGCGGGTCAACGGCAAGCCGGTGGGGCTGGATATGGATAAAGGGTTCGCCCGCATCAGACGCACATGGAAACAGGGTGACACGATCGAGCTTAACCTGCCGATGCCGATCCGGCGGGTACTATGCAGTGAAAAGGTCAGCGAAAGCAACGGCAGGGCTGCTCTGCAGCGCGGGCCCATTGTCTACTGCGCCGAGGCGGCGGACAACGGCGGCCAGGTTGTTCATATCGTGTTGAGCAACGACGCAGGACTCCGCACCGAATACCGCGAAGACCTGCTGGGAGGGGCCAGCGTCATCATCGGCAAGGTGCTTGGTGTGCAGTTGATCAATGGCGGAAAATCTCGTATCACCGACAAGGTGGATTTTATTGCGATTCCCTATTACGCGTGGGCACACCGCGGCGGCGGTGAAATGGTGGTCTGGCTGCCGGCGGTCCAATAACGTCATTGACAATTGCAGGCAGGGTGGAATATCGAGGGTATTTCCGGACCTTTGAGGTAAAATCCTCTCCGCAGAGTGAGCAAAACTTCTTCAGTCTTGTACAAATAATGCCGATTGTAACAACAAGGCCTATTCTGCGATAAGTGACGGTAACAGCAGACATTATCGTGGATACCCGGCGTTGTTTGCAGCACAAGTGTAATAGGGCGCCGGCTTCATTGAATTGCCGCCGCTTCATTTGTACCTGGGCCGTAAGGTGTTTTCCGAAAGGGAAATAGCAATGATCAAAGCAAAGAATATTATGACCAAAGAGGTGATAACCGTTACCCAGGACACGCCCATTTACCAGGCCGTCGAGCTGATGGCTGCAAATGGAATCACAGGGATTCCGGTCGTCGACAGCCAACTCAGTTTGGTCGGCGTACTCACCGAAAAGGATGTGCTGCGACTGTTCTATGCCCACGAGCACGAGAAAGACAAGACCGTTGAGCAATTTATGTCAAAACCGGCGGTCAGCTTCGAGGAGGACATCAACCTGCGTGATATTTGCGACTGCCTGATCAGCAACAACTTTCGGAGGGTGCCGGTCACCTCAAAAGGCAAAGTCGTGGGCATCGTCAGCAGGGCCGATATTATCGAGTACATCCTCCAGGTAAGACTCTCAACAGCCTCCCATAGTTGAAGCTGGCGCTTAATCCGGGCCGCCCCGTTCACGCCGCTATCGAATCTTGGCCGGCCCCAAAGGCCGAAGAAAGGTCGCCCGCCGGCTGCCACAGCGGCTCACAGGGCTATCCGGCCGTACCAGTCAAACTAACTTCCGGATAAAGTTGACTTTTCCGTCTGTCGAAATATAATAGTATATAAGTTTTTGGCTGCGGGGTAGCAACATGGCACTGCGATATATGGTGTCCGATACTGATTTGGCGGCGGGCCGGGTTTCTGTGCCCGAACAGGAGCCCGTTGCCGTTGTAAAGAGTCCCTCTGCGTCGAGGAAAAGACTCTGGTTTTTGCTTCTGCTTCTCGCCAACGTTATTTCCTGGACTTACCTTTACGCTCTCTGGAGCGGCAGGCAATCGGAACTCTTGCGGCTGCTGCCCTTCAATAGGGCAATGGTCACCGGAATAATCTATCAGGAACAGAACCCATGTGCTATAGTCCGCGGCCGAGTTGCTCACGAGGGGGACATGATAGACGGCTACAAAGTTGTCAAAATACACAAGGACAGAGTTGAGTTCGAGAAAAACGGCCGCATTGTGATAAGACAGGTCTACGACCCTTAATACTGTTTGTGCGAGGCCGGCCGCCTGAGAAGCGTGTCGGCACTCTGCAAACGCCGGTCAAACGAACTGTCGAATATGATTTGGGAGTGGTCATAATGCTGTTCGAAAGAAACAAGTGGAAAACGATGGTCGGTGAGCGAAAACGCGTCGAGCAGATGCTGCGGCATCTCGGCATGATCTCCGAAAAGACCGAGGAGGGAATCGTCGTTATCGACCTCAGAGGGACCATTCACTTCGTCAACACCGCCTGGGCGAAGATGCACGGCTACCAGGCCAGCAAGCAACTGCTTGGAAAGCATATTCATGCCTTTCATAATATGACGCAGATGCAGACCGCCGTGAACCCCTCCCTGGAGCAGACAAAGCGCACAGGCGAGTTCGCAGGGCAAATTGAGCACGTTCGCAGGGATGGACACACCTTCCCCACGCATACCAAGATGATTGTGCTCAAGGACGAAAAAGACGAACCCGCCGGTATTATGGTCTTCGCAAAGGATGTCACTGAGCTCAGGCGCCTGCAGGACGAGCTGAATGAAACCGCCGGACAGCTGGAGAAATTGAAGCTGCAGATCGGGCAGTCGCGAAGTCAGATTGCCGAACACGAGCAGATTGAGAGCGAGCTGCAGAAATACTGCGATCAGCTTGAGCAACGCATTGAGGAGCTGACCGCAGAATCGAAGGTCGTCAAAGAGCGACGGCCGCCCCAAACCGTCACGCGCGAACCTGAGCCCGCTGCTCAGGCCTCGATGGAAGAACGCGAACAACGACGCGAGTCCGCTGTCGAGGTATCGTCCCCGGACCAGGAAGAAACAGACCAAACAGATGAATCAAGAGAAATGCTCGTCCCCCTCGACCCCAAAAAGCTCAAAGCCATAGCAGATATGGCCAAACGGCTGCGCTGAAGCACCGGTTGAATTGATAAAGCACACAAACGAGTCTTTTCACTAAGCTCGACTTTTGCCAATTTTTAGGCTATTGAACGATGGATAGCAGATTCATTATACCAGCAAACGGACTCCTGCCGATGCTTATTATTGTTTACGACAATAAGTTCGGAAAGGAGTCCATTATGCTTACTATTCC
>DATKZT010000058.1:0-11516 GCA_035527845.1 Sedimentisphaerales bacterium
CGCCGTTTTCTTCCGCGACAACATCGGCCCGGCCGAGCTCCAGAAATTCGGACCCGTTATCGAACACCACAGCATCTTCCCTAACCGTGTCAACGTCCATTTCGTCAAAATCAATAACTCCGCCGAATTCACTATGGGAACTTGGGAAAGAGGCAGCGGAATCACCTTGGCCTGCGGCACCGGCGCCTGCGCCGCCGCCGTCGCCGCCGCTATCACCGACCGATGCGACAGACAAGTCACCGCACACCTGCCCGGAGGCGACCTCGAGCTATACTGGGCACGCGACGACAACTGCGTCTATATGACGGGCCCCGCCGTAGAAGTCTTTCATGGAACCTGGACTGACAAATAGTACTGCACCTTTTTTACAGCACCCAAAAGAAGAGATGTCGTTGCGAGCCCGACACAGAGCCTGCCCTGAGCAAACTCAAAGGAGGTGGATAGGCTTCAATCCGGACACGCGACAATAGGCTTCTGTTAGAGCCTTGCTCTGTTGAGAACCGAAGAAAGCGTCACTCCGAGCGGACATCGGCGAGCTCAGTCGAGCCGAGTCCGCCAATGGCGGACGAAGTCGAGAAATCTATTTAAAAGCATTTCTCCACTGCGGGCCGTTTCCCGGCCCTTCCGTCGAAATGACACGGGTCCTCGCCCGACTTTTCAACACAGTATTGGAGCTTCTTTCTTAGCCGCCAAGTTCTTGTTGCCGGCCCGCTCGCCCGTATGATACCGCCCCTATTTGATAACTGCCCTCTGGATAAGCCCAAGCCTTTGATCGATATGGGATTGCATAAGCCTTGACCGGCGCGCAATAAATAAACCCCTACTCGCTCACACGCGGCCGCTGACAGAACTCCACCGCTACGCCCCACCCGCCATACGATGAATCACTGGAACCCACCGCCACTTCTTTCCTCAGAACACGCCCCACCGCCCGCACTCGTCCCCCAAGCTCGAACTGCCCCGCCTTCGGCGGCACCAACAGCTCCACCCTTACCGTATCCCCAGCCTCGAAGCCCGCCCCAATCGTCTGGAAATACACGCCCCCTGCGCTCACATTGACCGTGCGACCGATGTAAGCCCCTTCCTCCGCCGAACCAACCTTCTGGCAGTTCAATTCAAGCTCAACCGATGCCCGCTTGTATCTTCTTTTCTCACGCCACCTCATCATCTGCATCCTTGCATTGTTACGCGCTGCCTCTGCCTCCACCCAGAGCTGCTTCGCAAAAACCGTGCCAAGGAACTACCCAAAACCACGACCCACCACCAACCCCTGCAAATCCTTGTTCCCAAGAATCTTACGCCTGCCGAATCCCAGAGAAGTTTACGTCAACCGCCGGAAAGCCCCCCGCCCTGTTGCAAAACAGCAACACACACCACCCCTAAGACCCCCGCTGCTAACAAAACCCCCCTGCCCCCTCCGTTCCACCACCGCCCTGCCGCACCTTATTAAACACCTGCCCCGCTTATGCCGACAATACAAAAAGGATGTTGCTTTTTCGCAACACCCGCCGTTGACAATTTGACTATAGACGTTATGATCCCAAATGTATGCCTGAGCACCTGAAACGAAAGCCCCGAAAGTCCGAAAAACACAACTGCAGCAAGACGCAGCAGAAACCCGAGGATCCCTGTGCCGCTCTTCTCCAATCTATCCTCCAATCACTCCCGCTCGCCGTCATTACCTTCGACACCCGTTTGAAAATCACCGACGCCAACCCCCAAGCCGCTGCCCTCATGCACCTGACCGGCTACGTAGATCGCTCCCTCGCCGCCGGAACTAACGCGCCCGCAGGAACACGCCTCGATTGGACCAAAGAACTAAAATCAACCGTCCTCGCAGGAAATAGCCACACATTCGACAGCATCGCCTACACGCTCAACGGAAAAACAAAATTCCTCCGCGTCCTCTGCGCTCCCCTGCGCAAACCCGACTCACCCGCCGTACTCGGCGGAACTCTGATTATCGAAGACGTTACAGAAAACCTTAACAACCGCAGAAAACTCGCAAACTTCGACAAATTCGTCACCGTCGGCAAGCTCGCTTCGAAAGTCGCTCACGAGCTCAACAACCCCCTGGACGGAATACTTAGATACCTCAATCTCGCACTACGGGTTATCGAAAACGAAAAGCTCGAAAAACCGACACACTACCTGCTGCGCTGCCGCGAAGGCCTCATGAGAATGGTCCACATCCTAAGCGAGCTTCTCGAATTCTCACGCACGACCTATGCTCCTTTCGAACGTGTCAGAATCGACCACATCCTCGAGGATGCCGCTAAGACGATGGAGCCCGCAGCACAGGCTTCCAATGTGCAGATAATGCGCTCCTACGCGCACGACACCCCCTATATCCGCGCAGGAGACCTCCTCCAGGTCTTCCTGAACCTCATCAAGAACGCCCTCGACGCCATGCCCTCCGGAGGAACGCTCTCCGTCTCCACCAGCGTCACCGCCGAAAACACCGTTATCGAATTCCGTGATAGCGGCGCAGGCTTTCCACCTGAGCTCGCCCAGGCCATCTTCGAACCATTCTTCACCACCAAGGAAAAAGGCAAAGGAACGGGACTCGGCCTGGCAATTTGCAGCGACATCGTACAAAAATACCACGGCCGCATCTCCGCCCAAAACGCTCCGCAGACCGGAAGCATCTTCACCGTCCACTTGCCCTTAACCGAACAATTGGAGACCCTCTAAACAAAACCATGAAAGAAAACAACATCCTCGTTATCGACGATGACAGAATCATATTGGATTCACTCTGTGAGTTCCTCACCCTCGAAGGCTTCGACACCACAGGCGCCGAAACTCTCAGTGACGCTCTAAACCACCTCCGCCGCAGAACCTTTGCCCTCGTGCTCACCGACGTCAACCTCCCCGATGGAGACGGACTCGACCTCCTCGATATAATCAGAAACGATTATCCACAAACCGTCACCATCGTTATCACTGGATACGGAACCATCGACAGCGCCGTAAAGGCCATCAAAAGAGGCGCTTACGACTACCTCACAAAACCCATCGTTGACGACGACCTCCGATTCGCCGTCGAAAAAGCACTCCGACAACAGTCACTCATCACGGAAAACCAAAACCTCCGCTCACAGCTCAAACAAAAATACTGCCTCGAAAACATCCTCAGCCAGGACTACAAAATGGCTAAAATCTTCGACCTCATCGAGGCCGTCGCCGATACAAAAACCACCGTCCTCATGACGGGGCCCTCCGGAACCGGAAAGAGCATCCTCGCCAGAGCAATTCACCACCGCTCCGCTCGAGGCAATAAACCCTTCGTCGAGGTCACCTGCGGCGCCCTGCCTGAAACACTCCTCGAAAGCGAATTATTCGGACACACAAAAGGTGCATTCACCGGCGCCATCACCAACAAGGAGGGAAAGTTCCTCGCCGCCGATGCCGGAACCATCTTCCTCGACGAAATCGGAAACGCCTCACCCGCCCTGCAGGCCAAGCTTCTAAGAGTCCTCGAAGACAGACAGTTTGAGCCCGTCGGAAGCAACAAAACCATCACCGTCGATACCCGTATCATCCTTGCAACTAATCAGGACCTCGCGCAGCTCGTCTCACAGGGCCGATTCAGGGAAGACTTATACTACCGAATAAACGTTGTCATCATAGACCTGCCGCCTCTGTGCCAAAGGCTCGGCGACGTCCCACTCCTCGCCAGGCACTTCCTGAGCTTCTACTCCCAGCAGCACAACAAGACAAAGCTCGGCTTCTCCGACGACGCACTGCTCGACCTCGAAAGATACCACTGGCCCGGAAACATCCGTGAGCTCGAAAACGTAATCGAGCGTGCCGTCCTGCTGAGCAAAAATAACTTCATACAGCCCGACGACCTCTCCATCACCATAGACCACCAGCCAAGCACAGAAGCCCCAACTCCCCAAACCCTCGGCCTCAAGGAAGCACTCGCAGAGCCCGAAAAAAACATCATCCTCCACGCTCTTCAGGCCAGCCACTGGAACAGACAGCAGGCCGCAGCCGCACTAAACATCAACCGAACCACTTTATACAAAAAAATGAAACGATACGGGCTCGACCGTGAAGCGGAAAAACTCGGCCTCGCATAAAACCCCGGGTAATCAATCATCCTTTATCAATTCCCCGCCTCACAGGCCCCTTGCACCCTTGAACTCTCCAACCCTGCAACCCCCCCTTGAACACTTCTCTCTTCACCCAAGCCATACGGTAGCCAATCGCCCCGTACAACCACGCCGGCTACGCACAGCTTTTGGAGCAGTGTTCGCCTTCGGGCAACCATCCTGATGTAGTACTGGAATGCCCGCAAGAAACTACCCGTATGACCGACAGCATACATATTCACACACAAATCTTCTCCCAGAAAGAGAAAACGCTTGCCGTAGCATCGCCATCGTATAGAATAATGCGACCGTCGCCCAGGTGGCGGAATTTGGCAGACGCGCCAGCTTGAGGGGCTGGTGGGCTTAGGCTCGTGCTGGTTCGAATCCAGTCCTGGGCAGTAAAGGGTCCCGGTTCTTTATGCGCTGACACCTCAAAGGATTTTTCACAAGAGTCAACGATCCTTATTTCCTGTTCGGTGAGATTATGGAGCGTCTGGACCAGAATATATATCCGTTTTTTCCTAACATTTTGTGAAAAAGTTGATTGTTTGACAAGAAGTGCGGGGCATTTTTAGTTCTTCACACCAAAAGTCTCAGTTGATGGAGTCATTTTGCAGGCAAGGCAAAACGGAAAAATCAGAAGCATGACCGACGGTTTCTAAATCCTATCAGACACTTTATTGAAGGCGGGGGGAACCAAGTCAAACGTTGTTAGTTCCCACAACTGACCGCTGGCATGTCTCACCGATTGTTTCTACTTAAGGCCAGTTGAGATAGCTACAGCATGCGGTGCCACCCTTGAGTTTTGACGATAGTACGATCGCTTTTTTATAATTCTTGAGTTGCTATTACCAGCTTGTTCCAAATGGTAAGCTGTGTCCCAGATGTTTGACGTGAAGGGTGATTCACTCTTTATCTATATTGAAAGTACCATAGCGTTGTTGATGCCGACTAGTTAACTTAGGCAAGATACTGGCTTCTTACCTTTTCGTGGACTGCCGGACGTGGAAATCTAATGCGCCATGTTACTGTGAAAAATGGATTTCAGGGGGCAATTCTCTTTCATGCCAGGGAATGCAGCCTGGAAAAGCTGATTTCCATTTTTTTTTGGGGGGGGGCTTGACACGCTCAGGTGATAGCTTCAGAATGGAGTGTCAAGTTCAGATTCTTGGGGTTGGGCAAAGGAGGCCCTTAAAAGACGCGTCTCAGGGAGTGAGCAGTTTTGCAAGCTGTGCAAAGTCCGGATAGGCAGTGTAGGACTATGCTGTAAGTCCGTGAAAGGAATTTGCCATGTTGCAGAGCGTCGCTCAAACAGAAAGCCAGAGGCTGGGGGGCCCGAGCGTCTCTCGCTTCGGCGGACCGTAAGGCCCCCTCCAGACCTGGAGGGCAAGGTCTCGTTTAACAACGGCTGTAACCCTACAAAACTGGAAAAAGGAATGTGATTATAGCTGAAAAGAACGCAGTGGTTGTCGTTTACAATACACACACAGAAGCAGAGGCGGCTATACTTGTTTAAGGAAAGGAAGGTGTATCATGTATCGAAGGACCCTTGGGCTTGCGATTGCCCTGATGATTGCGGCAGTATAATAGGTTACGATAAAAAACTACAAGGGTTAGAAATGATTCAGAAATTAAAAGAATCTTCAGGGAAAGCAATAGGGTTCAGATTTAGGGGAGAACTTATAGACAAGGAGTATAAAGGTTTTGTCGCTGAAGTAGAGGCGATTATAGCTGATCAGGGTAAAATAAGATTGCTTATGGTAGTAGATTATCCTCAGGAATTTGACTTGAAAGCTGCATGGGACGACCTGGCCTTCTGGATAAAACACATTAAGGACATCGACCGGCTTGCAATTGTCGGCCAGAAAGAGTGGGAAAAATGGTTGGAACTTTTGGAAAAACCTTTTATTCATACTAAGGTGAAATATTACAAAAAATCAAACATAAAGGATGCCTGGAATTGGATCAAATCTTCATAAATCGTCGGACAGGTCATCAGGCAAGCCAGACATTTTTTGCATTGGTACGATTGCTCGCTTACAAAGATGTTCTCTGGTATGATGCAGGCTGGAGCGAAGGGGCAGCAAAGCAAGAACTTCCTATAGAATAGGAAGGACCAGCTTGTTAAATTATATACGCACGAAATGTTAATGTTACTGAATATCTGTATTCTGAAAAGATTATATTACTTTTAAGGAGGTAATAGAAATGAACAAGCAATTAGATTCAGGCTTAGTTAGGACAATCCGCTCTATGGTGCTGCCGTTTGTCTTGTGTATAGGATTTGTCGCGCCAGTATTTTCTGCACAGGGACAGAATAGTCTGCAGACACTTCGCGAGATCGGAGACACCTTTACTCAGATAGCTGAGAAAGCTTCGCCGGCGGTAGTTGGTATTAAGGTAGAAGTAGAAAGCCAGGGACAAATATTCGAAGGCACACCGGGATCTCCGTTTGGATCTCCATTCGATCCCTTTGGGGATGACTTTTTCGATTTCTTTTTCCGTGGTCCTTCTCCCGGAGGTTCAAGACCGCAGTCTGGGCAACAACCAAGGATGGCCCAGGGTTCAGGCTTTATCATTTCGAAAGATGGTGATATACTTACAAATGATCATGTAGTAGGCAAGGCCAGCAAAATAACAGTCAAACTCACTGAGCAACAGGAAGTCGAAGCGAAACTTGTCGGATCTGACCCTGAAACGGATCTGGCTGTAATAAAGGTCGACTCCGGTAAGGATTTAGCAACACTTCAGTTAGGGGACTCAGACAAACTCAAAGTGGGCCAGTGGGTATTAGCAATCGGCAGTCCGTTCGGTTTATCACATACTGTGACGGCCGGCATTATCAGCGCAAAGGGCAGAAGCGATATTCACCTGACGACCTATGAGGATTTCATTCAGACTGATGCCGCCATCAACCCAGGTAATTCCGGCGGTCCCTTAATAAATTTGGATGGCGAGGCGGTCGGGATAAATACAGCGATCATTGGATCAACAGGAAATGTCGGAATAGGACTGGCTATCCCGGCGAATATGGCAAAAGCCGTTTATGAGCAACTTGTCAAAGGTGGTAAAGTAGTAAGAGGATTTCTCGGTGTCAGTATTCAGGACCTTACACCCGATTTAGCTAAATCATTTGGAATAAAGGAGGAGACTCGCGGCGTGCTGGTCTCGGAAGTGACAAAGAACTCACCTGCCGACAACGCTGGCTTAAAACAGGGTGATATAGTAATCGAGCTCAACGACCAAGCCATCCAAAAAGCCTCGGAACTGCAATATCGCGTTTCTGTACTTAAACCTGGGACAAAAGCCAATCTGGTTGTGCTTCGAGATAATCAACACAAATCCATCAGTGTTACTTTGGGAGAAAGGCCGGAGAGCCGTCCGACAGTAACCGGTCCGGTATCAGAGCCTGAGCCGGCCACCAGGCTGGGAATTGAGGTTCAGGACTTGACAGATGATTTAGCTCAGCGGTTTGGTTACAAAGGGCAAAGCGGCGTTATTGTTACCCAAGTTACTCCAGGATCGGTTGCTGCGGAAAATGGAATTACTCCAGGGACACTTATAGTGGAAGTCAACCGCCAGGCTGTTGTGAACACGAGGGATTTCCAAAAAAGAATGATTGAGGTAGCCAAAGAAGGCAGCGTTCTGTTGTTAGTTAATATGCAGGGACATAGTCGATATGTAGTACTCAAGATTCCTAAAAACTGAGAGTGAATTCGCGACTTTGGATAAGTAGTATTGGTATAAAAATCGAAGTAACAGGTAAAGGAGTGGTCAATGGGCTGGTCTTTGAAGGTTGGTAAAATCTTCGGGATAAACTTTCGCATTCACGTCACGTTTTTTCTGCTTCTATTCTTTATATTCATATCTGTGCTGCCACAACATGGATTCGAACGCGCCTTGCTGGCAACGCTATTCATATGCGCTGTGTTTGTTTGTGTGTTGATTCATGAGATTGGCCATAGCCTGATTGCTCGCCGCTTTGGCAAAGAAGCCAAGAGTATTACCCTCCTGCCGATTGGCGGCGTTGCGACAATGGAGGAAATGCCTGAAAAGCCTGCCCAGGAGATAGCGATGTCCATCATCGGGCCATTCATAAACCTGATAATAGCGGCAATACTCTATCTGTTTGTCGGTCGTTGGAGCGGTATAGGTGCGCCGAATCTTACTCCGGATTCGGCCAGGGCATTTTTTGCCGGGTTGATTGGTGTCAATATCATGCTTGCCATATTCAACCTCATACCAGCTTTTCCCATGGATGGGGGCAGAGTTCTACGGGGACTTCTTGCGATCAAGCTTGACTTTGTGCACGCGACAACGGCTGCAGTCGCTATTGGCCAGGCTATAGCAATGTTCTTTATTTTCTTTGGAATATTTTTCAACTGGTGGCTGGCCATCATCGGCTTATTCCTTTACATAGGAGCAGGTAGCGAGAAACAGCAGGTTATACTAAAATCCCTGCTTAACAACGTACCTGCCAGAGAAGCGATGACAACTGAGTTTGTATCACTTCGGCCGAATGATACGCTTCGCAAGGCGATTGAACACTTCCATCACGGTTGCCAGGATGACTTTCCGGTCCTTGGAGACAAAGGGATAGAGGGAGTCTTAACCCGGGATCGTATTCTTGCCAGCATTCATGAAAAGGGGCTTGATGTTCTGGTGTCCGAAATTATGGATCGGACATTTGCTTCGGTTGATCCAAAGATGCCGCTTGATAGTGTGTATAGAAAGCTTCTGTCAAATCGTAAGACCGCTGTTGCAGTTGTGGACAACGACAGAGTAAAAGGCATGATTTGCCTTGATGGTATCAGTCGTTACTTCATGGTCAAGGCGGCATTAAGAAAATAGGGATATTCAAAATGAGCTTGCTGCTTAATGTAAGCGAAGGACCAACCAAGCGAAAGGAGATTCTCAGATGGCTTTGGAATTGCTAAAAGAGGATGGCGGCAGAATTATCGAAGTCCGGGTTTCGGAGAAGCTCTCGAAAGCGGACTATGGGCAGTTTGTTCCAGAAGTGGAGCGCCTGATTGAGCAATTCGGCAAGATCCGGGTGCTGTTCACGATGCATGACTTCCATGGATGGGACGCTGGCGCGCTTTGGGAGGATATAAAGTTCGACGTGAAACACTTCTCGGATATAGAGCGCATAGCCTTTGTTGGCGAAAAGAAGTGGGAAAAGGGCATGAGCACTTTTTGCAGGCCTTTCACTGCTGCCAAAATACGTTACTTTGACGCGGCTGAATCTGAACAGGCCTCCGAATGGATCAAGAGTTAATAGAGTCGCCTTGCATCGATGACCTCACATCCGCCTGAAGTATCTTCCGCTCGCCCCATGCCCACCGATTGTAGAAAGGCCACGAAGCGAAAGACCGCGTTCGCATTGTGTGTTCGAGTTTTGCTTTTATGATTGTTTGGTGGAGCTCCGATACGAGGCATGAAGAATAGACGGATAGTTATGAGATTACTCTTAGGCGCACTAATAGGGGGCGGCATAGGCTTTTTAGTTGGTTATTTGGGCAAATGCGCCTCTGGTGCATGTCCCTTGACCGGCAATCCGATCATAAGCACAATAATCGGTGCTTTGTTAGGTGCGTTAATAGCTGCTGGGAAATAACATGATGCGTGTCGGAATTGCTGCCGACCATGGAGGTTTTGAGCTAAAGGAACTTTTGGCAAAGGCCCTGCGTGATTTAGGTTATGAAGTCATTGATTTCGGTGCCTCTGGCCTAAACCCGGAAGATGATTACCCTGATTTTGTCGTGCCGCTGGCTCAAGCAGTATCCGATGGCAAGGTTGACCGTGGAGTGGCGATTTGCGGCAGTGGTGTTGGTGCTTGCGTTGTCGCCAACAAAGTGGCAGGCGTACGTGCGAGCTTGATTCATGAAACTTTTTCGGCTCATCAAGGAGTTGAGGACGACGACATGAACATGATCTGCCTTGGCGGCCTCGTGGTCGGCCATGCGTTCGCATGGGAATTGGTAAAAACATTTCTTCAGGCTAAGTTCAGCGGCGCTGAGCGATTCCAACGCCGCCTGGAGAAAGTTTCGGCACTGGAAAATAAGGAGGCAAAATCATGAAAGACAACCCTTTGAAAAAATTGGGAACGCTCGGTCAGTCAATCTGGCTCGACTACATCCGACGTGATCTGATCGCCAGCGGTGAGCTTAGACGTTTGATCGAGGAGGATGGGCTGCGGGGGATGACCTCGAACCCATCCATCTTTGAGAAGGCGATAGCGGAAAGCCATATTTACGACCAGGACATTCGTGACATGGCCCTCAAGAAAAAAGATGTTAAAGCAATCTATGAAACTCTCAGCCAGCGCGACGTACAGAGCGCAGCTGACGAATTCAGGCCTGTATATGAAAAGACTGACGGCAAGGACGGATATGTCAGCCTGGAGGTCAACCCTCATCTGGCGCATGACACCAAAGGTACAATTGAGGAAGCCCGCCGATTGTGGGCCGCACTGAACAGGCCCAACGTTTTCATCAAAGTCCCGGCAACGTCCGATGGTCTGCCCGCTATCCAGCAACTCATTAGCGAAGGAATCAATGTCAACGTGACATTGCTTTTTGGTTTGCCTCGTTATCGGCAGGTTGTGGAAGCCTACATTGCAGGTCTCGAAGCTCGCGCATCTCAAGGGAAGCCAGTGAAACGTATAGCCTCAGTGGCCAGCTTCTTTTTAAGCCGTATTGATACCCTGTTGGACCCGCTGGTGGAGAAATTCCTCGAGCCGGGTGGCAAGAAGACAGAAATTGCGAAGAAGGTGCATGGGCAAGTGGCCATCGCCAGTGCTAAAATAGCTTATCAAATCTACAAGGAGATTTTCAGCAGTAATAGATTTAAGAAGCTGGCTGATAAGGGCGCTTGTGTACAGCGGCTGCTCTGGGCCAGCACAAGTACCAAGAACCCGGACTACAGCGATGTAAAATACATTGAACCGCTCATCGGCCCGAACACCGTAAATACGGTCCCGCTTGAAACCATTAACGCCTACCGTGATCACGGCGATCCGAAATCACGCCTCGAACAAGATGTCAAGGAAGCCAATTGGATAATGGCACGATTGCCGGAACTCGGAATCAACATCGACAAGGTGGCTGGACAGCTTGAAGACGAAGGTGTCAGGAAATTCGACGTGCCCTTCGATAAGTTGATGGAGGCCTTAATGAAAAAGTCATCAGAGTAATTAAAGAGAAACCATCCCTGATGTCTGGTTATAATCCAGTGAAGATTCAAAATTGAGCAGGTGTCTAATTTTAATGGGTGCTAAGC
The DNA here is from genome assembly GCA_035527845.1 of Sedimentisphaerales bacterium. Classification (GTDB taxonomy): domain Bacteria; phylum Planctomycetota; class Phycisphaerae; order Sedimentisphaerales; family Anaerobacaceae; genus JAUWKC01. Next base: position 11,382 of record DATKZT010000058.1, read on the forward strand.
TCGACTTTTGCCATTTGATGTAGTCACGCTGCCAGGCTGAGATAATCCAGCAGCATATTCCTTAATTTGGATGGTAGTTTATTAAAACCGTTATGATCAGAAGCCTTTGCAAAAATGCTTTCTTGCCAAAACAGT